>CALUIS010000020.1 GCA_944320765.1 uncultured Paraprevotella sp. | reverse complement strand
ATCCTTTTCCATAAGGCAAAGGTCGGAATTATTAGGGATTTTGGAAAATAAATCCCCACTGAATTTCTACTGCCCCCATCAAACGCGGCTGCCGAGTCATTCAATGCCAAAATCAAACTATTCAGGGCTAACCTGCATGGAGTCGTGGACAAAAAGTTTTTCCTCTTCAGAATCGCTAAGCTGTATGGCTGTCCCCACTGAATTTCTACTGCCCCCAAGTTTTGACGTTTTGACAAAATGAATTCATGGGGCGGCGCAGGAAGGGGACAGGTCTAAAAAAGCGGGCGACCGTGAAAATGTCACAGTCGCCCGCTTCCTAATAGCCGTGGAGTATACAGGACTCGAACCTGCCACCTTTTGACTGCCAGTCAAACGCTCTAGCCAGATGAGCTAATACCCCAGCGTTGTTTCAACGGTGCAAAGGTAGGCATATTTTCCGAAACTCCAAACTTTTCCGGAAACTTTCTCGTTCCCGCCCTCATTTTTTTCTTCTCAGAACTTATATCCTACGCTGAAGAATACCTGATGCGTGTCCAAACCGACCTCCACGGGCGACAGCATCCCGTCGCCAATGTAAGTGTCATCAAAGGCATAAAAGTCCCCCGACTGCATCCGGTACTTGTAAGCCATGTCGGCATAGAAATGGCGGCCATGGTAGCCCAGGCCTGCCGTGAAGATGTTCACGTCTCCCTTGTTCATGAAGTCGGTCGTGGTCTGATAGCCGAAGACCGGGGAGGGTCCGGTCTGATCGAGCGTGGCCTCGCTCTTGAACATGCTGGAATAATAGTTGTATCCCACGCGGAAGGCAAGGTTGTCCGTCAGGTTCAGTTCCGCGCCGAACTTGAACGAATGGCTGCCGCGCATCGTGGCCTTGTGCATCGCGTTCATGTCCTTGTCGCGCACGGTGTTGCCGTAGGAATAGCCCCACTCGTCATAATAAAAGTCGTCGTACCCCTGCTTGGTCTTGCCATAGTTGGCATATTCGTACTCCGCGCCGAGAGCCGCGTATTTCCCGATGGTATGCCCCAGCGACACGCGCACTTTCCAAGGCGTGGTGAGCTTTAGGTGCAGGTTGTCCAAGTCATATTCCGGAAGATAGTTCGTGTAGACAAAATCCCCGTTCGGATTCTGGTCCACAAGGACGTTATAATCCGCATCCTCGTACATCGGCGAATCGATGCTATAGGAGGAATAGGACTCCAAATGGTAGAACGTGGGGGTCTCCACCGCAAGGCCGATACGGAACGGCGAGCTTTCGAAGGGGCGGACGATGGCCCCCAGCTTCACGTTCACCCCGTAGCCGCTCACATGCTGCGTGTTATATAAGGAATAGTTCTCGAAATCGGGTATCGTGACAGTCCCGTCGCTGATGGTGCCGAACTCGCGGTAAGTGCTGTAGCTGTAATAGTCCACATCGTTCACGCCCAAAGTCAGCCCCAGGTAGACACGGTCCTTGATGTTCATCGACACGTTGAAGTCGTAGCCTGCGATGCCGCCCTCCGTCACCCGGTCGTAATTGTTATAGTCCGAAGACAAGGCGTCGTACCGGTCGTACTGGGGATTCCCCTCCCCGTCCGTCACCACCTGGTTCTGGCCGTCGCGGATGTAGACGGGGTTCACCAGACAGGCATTGTACATCAGGTCCGCCAGCGGCGTGGAGTACTGCGTGTTGTTCAGGATGTCCGCCATCTGCTGCGTCTGCGAAAGGCCGTTCAGCCGCCCGTTGTCGGCGATGAAGGCGTTGTTGAAATTTGCCCGTTTCTGGTAGTTCGCGCCGAAGTTCACATACCGCACGGCCTTGCCCATGATGGGTATGCTGATGACGAACCCCAGCTGGTCGAACGACAGATGGGTCATGTCCGCATTCAAGTCCGGCTTGTCTTTCTGGGTCAGCACGCTGAACGACAGCGCCGCGTCGCTCCGGCGGTACAAACCCAGGGCGGCGGGATTGGACGAGCCGGCAGATATGTCCGCCCCTAATGCGCCCAAAGCGCCGCCCATGCCCACATAGCGCGCCGAACCGATCAGGTCGGTCGGCATATAGTTCTCGTTCATATAGGGGGTCTGCGCCCCGGCCATCTGGAATGCCAGGCAAGCACTCGCAAACCATACATATCTTCGTTTCATCTTAGTCTGTTTTTAAAGGATTCTTGAACTTCTGTCTGCTACTCTCAACGGCGTCCGCCACGTGCGCCGCCTCCGCCACGGGAAGGCGAGAAGCCTCCCCCGCCCCTGCTGGGCGAACTGACCGACGGACGGAACGAGCTGCTGCGGGAAGACGGCGTGAAACTGCTTCCCCTGTTGAACGACTGGCTGCTGCGCGACGGCGTGTAGGTGGAACGCTGGCTGCGCGACGGCTGCCTTGTCGTGGTGGATGTAGAACGGTTCGGCCGGAAAGAGGACGTTCCCGCGTTGCCCCGCCGGTAAGACGTGCCGCCGCTCCGTGTGGGGCGATAGGCAGTCCCGCTCCTGCGCGCGCTTCCCCGTGCCAAAGAACTCGGTTGGCGGTGGGTCAGGCCCGGACGGGCGACCGGACGTCCCGGACGCACCGGACCGGGATGCCCCCAATGAGGAGGATAATGTCCGTGCGGACGCCAATACCACGGGTCGTACCATCCGGCATACCACGGGCCGCCCCAGCCCCAATGATAATAAGGCCATCCCCAGCCCCAACTCCATGAGAAGTAGGGTCCCCAATAGAACGTGCTCCAACTGCTCGGGAAGGCGTAGGCGTAGACACCGTCATCGTACACGTCCCAGTAAATGGCATTGGGGCCGTAGCACAAATCCCAATACAAAGGGCTGCTCACCGCCACGCCGATAGTCGGCGTGCAGAAGCGCAGGATGCGCTTGGAGCAGGCGTAATCCTCCCCGCTTTCTTCCGAAGCCTCCTCCACGGAGTCTTCGGACAGGGAATCCGCCCAGGCTTCATATCCCCGGCGGTTGTACTCGTCCACGTCACGGATTTCCCCCGTGGCATAGACGGGTTCCTCTGCCGGGACGCCGGTGTCCGCTACCGCCGACGGCCGCGGAACGTCACGGGCGGCCACCGGCTCCGCCTTCTTCGGCTCTTCCTTGCGGGGAATGAAATACATGTCGTCCACCTGGGCAAACCCGGCGAACGGCAAGAGTGCCATCATGACTGAAAACAATATCCTATGGTTCATCGTTATTCCTCCTTACCTTTCATATCATATTTGCAAATATACTGGATTCCCGTTACACGAGCAAGGCCATTCTGCCAAGAAAAGTTCGGTTATAACTCTTTTTTTGCTATTTTTGCAGAACCAACAGATACTATCATAACCCGAACGACATGAAATATTTAGAATTGGAATTCCACCTCGCGCCTTACAGCAAAGACGCTGCGGACCTGATGATGGCATTGGCCACGGAAGCCGGACTGGAAAGCTACGTGGATACGGACGGCGGTTTCAACGGCTATGTGCAGGCCGCCTTGTTTGACCCCGGCACGCTGGATGCCGCCATCCGGGACTTCCCCATGGAGGGGGTGGAAATCACCTACCACACGAGAGAAGCCGAGGACCGGAACTGGAACGAGACATGGGAGCGGGAGGGATTCGAGCCTGTGCTGGTGTCGGACAAGATTTGGGTGCACGGGCCGCGACATACCGGCCTTCCGCCCAAGGAATACGACATCGTCATCGACCCGCACCAGGCTTTCGGCACCGGGACGCACCAGACCACCTGCCTGATGCTCGAACGCTTGTTGGGAACGGACCTGGAAGGCAAGGAAGTGCTGGATGCAGGATGCGGCACCGGCGTACTGGGCATCTTTTGCGCCATGAAAGGCGCACGGCATGTGACGGGCTACGACATTGACGGCTGGAGCGTACGCAACACCATGGAGAACATGCGGCTGAACGGCATACGGCAAGGGATGGAAGTCGTGGAAGGGGACTCATCCATTCTGGCGGGAAAAGGAACTTTCGACCTCGTGCTGGCCAACATCAACCGCAACATCCTGCTGAACGACCTTCCGGCTTTCGCTTCAGCCATGCGCGGGGGCGCCCGCCTGCTGCTCAGCGGGTTCTATACGGCGGATTGCGGCCTCCTCATCCAAAAGGCGCAAAGCCTGGGATTATCCTACACGGACCGGACAGAAAGGGACGGCTGGGCCTCCCTGCAGTTCATCAGGCAAGATTCATAAGGTGTCCTCCGGTTCCACGGACAAGTCTGGTTCCGGGATGGTAAGCCGCATCAGCTCCTCCATCGAGCCGTTGAAAATGTTGCAGTCCACGTTGCCGCGGATTCCGTCCACCCGCCCGCAGTCCGTATGCTGCCAGAAATGCCACGGCCCTTTGTACTCCAGCCGCTCCACGTAGTAATGGGCAATCCAATAGGGGTACTCGTTGAAGACGGGGGTGTTGAGATAGTCCAGCTTGAAGCGGTATCCGGTATAAATGATGGGCTTCACGCCATATTCGGCCTCCACGATGTCAAGCCAGGTCTTCACCGCCTTCCGAAGCTGCGCCACCGTCAGGCCGCCAGTCTTTTCCACATCAAGGACCGGCGGCAGGTCTCCCGGCTCCAGATGGACCTGCTTCAAGAAGAAACGCGCCTGTGCGCGAGCATCCACATCCGGCAAGAAGAAGTGGTAAGCCCCTCTTACAAAGTCGTTTTGTTTGGCTTCATAAAAGTTCAGGTTGAAATTATCATCCAGCAAGGTCGTCCCCTCGGTCGCCTTGATGAAGACGAAGCTGACGGGCGAAGTGTCAAGGCTGGCATTGCGCAGCAGCTCCCAGTCAATCTCTTCCTGGTAATGCGAAACGTCTATCCCATGCACGTCAAAGCCTTCGGGATAGACCGGGTCTCCGTAAATGGCCTTCCAACGGAACGAATAAGGCCCGATGAAGAAATAATAGAAGAAAAGGATATAGGCCGCGCACAACGAAACGGCACCGGCCCAAATCACCCACGACGGCCAACGCTTGAAGAACAGCCATTTGCTGGCGGTCTTCTTTTTACGGCCCCGCGATGCGGCCTTCCGCCTGCCGGAAGGGTTCCCACCCTTGCGGGGAGTTCGCGAGGCCGCCGTTTTGGCGGGCTTAACCATTCGCTGTGTTTGGGGACACATATCTCTCTTCGTTCAGAAAATGACAAGTCCCCTCACCATTGGGATGAAGGGACTTGTATGTTGTAAATGAATTACTTGGCCTGTTCCAATTGCAAAGTCTTGGTCGGTTGGTCGCAAACCTCTGACGGGCCGAAATACTGAATCGGGCCCGGATAGACAAAGCAAGTCTCACGCGCCCACTTGTCGCGCTTGGACACGAATTCCTTGAAAGGAGCGCCGTCCAGGCGGACCAGAGCCTTCTTGATGACGGGCTTCATCTCGCCATTGCGCTTCTCCATGTTCATCATCATCGTGATGGGCACACCGCCGGCCACCCACTCTGCCGCAGGCGCCGTGGTATTCTTCACGATAGCCATATAACCGGTCTTGCCGTTGGCAATCAGCATGGCCGCGCTCGTACCCAAGGCATAGCAGTAGTCCGCATCGTAGTTGGACGGGGCGGCGCAACGGCCTTCATAACCGAAGAAGTGGTGCAGGGCGGAGAACTTGCCGTTGAACTTGCCTTCTTTCTTCCACTGGGCCAGCTTGTTGGCGACCATCTCGGACAACAGTTTCTCCGTCTCAATCAAAGACACCTGGACATTCCCGTGCGGGTCGCGTTCCATCGTAAGCTGGGCGGCCACGCCAAGAGGCAGGGACTCGTAAACGGCCTTGTTCTGGGCGGAAAGCTTGCCCAAAATCCAGGCACGCTGCTCATCCTTGGCCAAAGCCGCGCCTTCCGGAGTAGCCAACAAGTCGTTCAGCTCGGCAATCAACGCCTTCATGGCCGGGATGAACTCAATCAGGCCTTCGGGCACCAATACCGTACCGAAGTTGTTGCCGTCGGCGGCACGGTCGGCCACCACCTGCGCGATGTAAGTCACGATGTCGTCCAACGTCTGGTTCTTGGCCTCCACCTCCTCGGACACGAGGCATACGTTGGGCTGGCATTGCAAGGCGCACTCCAAGGCGATGTGGGAAGCGGAACGTCCCATCAACTTGATGAAATGCCAGTACTTGCGGGCGGAGTTGGCGTCGCGCTGGATGTTGCCGATAACTTCCGAATAAGTCTTGCAAGCCGTGTCGAAGCCAAAGGAGGTCTCAATCTGGTCGTTCTTCAAGTCTCCGTCGATGGTCTTCGGGCAACCGATGACCTGCACGCCACACTTCTTGGCCGCATAATATTCAGCCAGGACACAGGCGTTGGTGTTGGAATCATCACCGCCAATGATAACCACGGCCTTGATGCCTAATTCCTTGATGATTTCCAATCCTTTCTCGAACTGTTCCTCCTTCTCCAGCTTCGTACGGCCCGAACCTATCATGTCGAAACCGCCCGTATTGCGGTATTCGTCGATGATGTCAGCCGTGAGTTCCATATATTTATGGTCCACCAAACCGCCAGGGCCCAGAATAAAGCCATAAAGCTTGCTTTCAGGGTTCAGCCTCTTGATTCCGTCAAACAAACCGCAGATAACATTATGTCCGCCGGGAGCCTGTCCGCCGGAAAGGATGACGCCCACATTGAAGGGAGCATAAGCTTTCCCCTCACCCGGGACAAACTCAATCAAAGGCATCCCGTAAGTGTTGGGAAACAACTTTTTGATTTCCTCCTGGTCGGCCACAGACTGAGTGGGTGCGCCTTCCTTTACAGAAACATTACCCTGCAAACCTTTGGGTAACTTGGGCTGGTAAGCCGCTCTGGCAATTTGCAATGCACTTTTTTCCATACTGTGATTCTAATTAATTGTTGAAAAGCATTTTCAGCACACAAAATTAATGCTTTTTACCGGAATAGAGAAGTCACGGCGCAAAAAAAATGCCCCACCGCAGTGGAGCATTTCCGCTATTTCGACCGTGCTTCGGCAATGTAGCCCAAAGATTCACGGCATTTGTCCGTTATGTACTGCCAGTTTCCGGCGGCCACTTCATCCTTCGGGAACAATTTGGACCCCATGCCCACACAGTAGACACCGGCCTTCACCCATGCCGTCAGATTCTCTTTCGTGGGAGCCACGCCCCCCGTCACCATCAGTTTGGTCCACGGACAAGGCGCCATCATGCCTTTGACAAAAGCCGGGCCATAGACATCCCCCGGGAAAAGCTTGCACAGGTCGCAGCCCAACTCCTGCGCCTTGCCTATCTCGGACACCGTGCCGCATCCGGGGCAATAAGGCACCAGGCGCCGGTTGCATACCGGCACGATGTCGGGATTGAACAGAGGCCCCACCACAAAACAAGCGCCCAGCTGGATGTAGAGCGCGGCTGTGGGAGCATCCACCACGGAACCCACTCCCAGCGCAAGCTCCGGACATTCCCTGGCCGCGAACTTCACACATTCGGCAAACACCTCTTGGGCGAAATCGCCGCGGTTGGTAAACTCAAACGCACGCACACCTCCCTCGTAACAAGCCTTGATGACTTTCTTGGCGATTTCGGCATCCGCATGATAGAAGACGGGGACCATGCCCGTCTCCCCTATTTTCCGCATGACTGCAATTTTGTCAAACCTTGCCATTTCTTACTACTTCTTTAAATCAGACTTCACACTTACCTTTGTACACGCCCGTTGGCAGAGCCTCCGGCCAGGGCGGCCACCTCTTCTGCCGACACCATGTTGAAGTCTCCCGGAATGGTATGCTTCAAGGCCGATGCCGCCACGGCAAACTCCAACGCCTCTTCCTGGCTGTCCATCGTCAACAGGCCATGGATAATGCCGCCCGAGAAAGAGTCGCCTCCGCCCACGCGGTCGATAATCGGATTGATGTCGTAGTGCTTGGACACATAGAAATCCTTTCCGTTATAAATCATCGCCTTCCATCCGTTATGGGTGGCCGACAAGGATTCCCGCAAGGTGGAGACCACGTATTTAAACCCGAATGTGTCCATCATGCCTTTGAAAATGCCTTTGTACCCTTCCGCTTCGGTATTGCCGCCTTCCACATCGGCATCGGGCTTGAAGCCCAGGCAAAGCTCCGCGTCCTCCTCGTTGCCGATGCATACATCCACGTACTGCATCAAGGGCTTCATGACGCTTTGCGCTTTCTCGGACGTCCACAGCTTTTTCCGGAAGTTCAGGTCGCACGACACCGTGACGCCCTTTTTCTTGGCCGCGATGCAGGCCTGGCGCAAACACTCGGCACTGGCATCCGAGATGGCCGGCGTGATGCCGCTCCAATGAAACCAGTCGGCCCCTTCCATGATGGCGTCGAAATCGAAATCCTCCGGACGGGCTTCGGCTATGGCCGACCCCGCACGGTCGTAAATCACCTTTGACGGGCGCATGGAAGCCCCCGTCTCCAGATAATAAATCCCGACACGGCTGCCGCCCCGTGCGACAAAATCGGTATGCACCCCATAGCGGCGCAAGGCGTTCACCGCCGCCTGCCCTATCTCATGAGCCGGCAATTTGGAAACGAAATAGGCCTCGTGGCCGTAATTGGCGCAACTTACCGCCACATTCGCCTCCCCGCCGCCATAGTTGATGTCAAAAGTGTCTGTCTGTACAAAACGGGATTGTCCGGGAGTGGACAAACGGAGCATAATCTCCCCCATCGTTACTATCTTTCCCATACGTTACGTTCGGTTTTGGTTATTATATCCGGGGCTTCCTCTTTCCTGTTAGCCCGCACAGCTGTCTTTAGCACGGGCAAAAATAAGCATTTTTTCCGTCATGTCCTTGTTTTCATCCAAAAATATTCCGAAAAGTGGAGTTTTTGCTCCCTCCGTGCTATGCAGCCCGCCAAAATAATGTATCTTCGTGACGTTTTTACGTCCAACCGTCATTTGAAAATGTGGGAAATTCACTCTTCCGAGAAAATCAGGATTAAAGATATAGCCGAACGTTCCGGCGTATCGGTAGGCACGGTAGACCGTGTGCTGCACAACCGCCCGAACGTGTCAGAAAAGGCACGGAACAAGGTGGAAGCGGTATTGAAAGCCATTCATTACCAGCCGAACATGTATGCCAGCGCGTTGGCTTACAACCGCAAGTACGCTTTCGGTTGTCTTCTGCCGGACCACGACAGCAACGCCTACTGGACCAACGTGGAAAAAGGATTGCGGCAATGCATCCTCAACCGGGGGGACTTCCACCTTTCGCTGACCACCGAATATTACGACCAGTTCGAGGGGGAATCCTTTTCCGCCGCCGCCCGCCGCATCTCAGAGAAACAGCCGGACGGTGTCGTCATTGTCCCACAAGAATACGACATGACCCTTGCATATTGTTCCCAATTGAAGGAAAAGGGCATACCGTTCGTGTTTTTAGACTCCAATATCCCGGAAATCACCCCCTTGGCCTTCTTCGGGCAAGATTCGCTCAAAAGCGGCTATTTCGCCGGGCGCATTTTTATGATGCAAGCCGGACGTGAGGCGCGGCGCATCCTGCTGATGAAGCTCATGTCGAAAGGAAGGGTGGCCTCACGGCAACAGGCCAACCGGGAAGTCGGTTTCAGGAAATACATGGCACAGCATTTCCCGCAATGCGAAATCAAGGAACTTCTTCTTCAAATAGACGGGAACGAACAGTACGGGCCGCAAATCCGGGATTTCCTGCAAGGCAATCCCGACATCCGCCATTGCATCACGTTCTGTTCGCGGGCATACATCCTCGGGGAGTATTTCCGTCAGAACGGGCTGGAAGACTTCCACCTGTTCGGCTACGACATGGTGGAACGGAACGTGGAATGCCTCAAGAACAGAAGCATAGACTTCCTTATCGCCCAGCATCCCTGGAAACAGGGTTACAACAGCGTGAAGGCCCTGTTCAACCATATTGTACTCAAGAAAGAAGTCCAACAGTACAACTATATGCCGTTGGAACTGCTCACCGCAGAAAACTATATCTATTACACCGCCGATGAAAAGTGACAGACCGGACCATGAGAGGAAACAAAAGAAACATAGCAGCCATTAGCCCTTTACTGGTTTTCGTATGCCTTTATCTGGCGACCAGCCTGTTGGTCGGCGATTTCTACAAAGTTCCTATCACCGTGGCTTTTCTCGTCTCCTCGGTTTACGCGGTATGGACCACGACCGGCATCCCGTTGGACGAGAGGGTCAAAGTCTATTCGCACGGCGCAGGCTCGCCCAATCTCATGCTGATGATATGGATATTCGTGCTGGCCGGCGCATTTGCGGCCTCTGCCCAAGCCATGGGGGCCATCGATGCGGCCGTCCATCTTTCTCTGCAACTTTTGCCGGACAACCTGCTGCTGGGCGGAATCTTCCTGGCCGCCTGCTTCATCTCTTTATCCATCGGCACCTCCGTCGGCACGATCGTAGCCCTTACCCCCCTTGCAGCCGGCATCGCCCGCGAAACGGAATCCAGCCTGCCCCTGCTGGTGGCCATTGTCGTGGGCGGCGCGTTTTTCGGCGACAACCTTTCGTTCATCTCCGACACGACCATCACCGCCACCCGCACGCAAGGCTGCAACCTGAAAGACAAGTTCAAGGTCAACTCGCAGATTGTCATGCCGGCAGCCGTCCTAACCTTCATGCTCTACATCTTTATGGGCGTACACACCCACGTTCCACAACAATTGCCCGAAGTGGACTGGATTAAAGTGGTGCCATATCTGGTGGTGTTGGTTACGGCCGTCATGGGCATGAACGTCATGAGCGTTCTGGTCCTCGGACTGGCATTGAGCGGGATTGTCGGCATCTTCACCGGCATGTATGACTGGTTCGGTTGGTTTGCCGCCATGGGAAAAGGCATCGCCGATATGGGCGAGCTCATCATTATCACGATGATGGCCGGAGGACTGATGGAAATCATCCGGCACAACGGCGGGGTCGACTTCATCCTCGAACAGCTGACCCGGCATATCCGGACCAAGCGGGGAGCGGAACTGAGCATCGCCGCCCTGGTCTGCCTCATCAACCTATGTACCGCCAACAACACGGTGGCCATCATCACCACAGGTCCGCTTGCCCGCGACATCGCAGACAAATTCGACGTAGACAAGCGCAAGAGCGCCAGCATCTTGGACACGTTCTCCTGTTTCACGCAAGGACTGATACCTTATGGGGCGCAAATACTGATGGGAGCCGGACTGGCCGCCATCAACCCCATCGAAATCATGCCCTATCTGTATTACCCGTTCGTCATGGGCGTCTGTGCCTTGCTGAGCATTTTGTTCCGCTACCCGAAAAAGTACTCCTGACCAACCGAATTGAAGCCTCCGAGAGTTTTCCTATATAACGGCAAATTCCTATCTTTGCACCGAAGAATCCATCATCTCAGCATGAAACTCAGAAAGAAAAACTGGCAGACCGGTCTCCTAATCATGGTCCTTTGGGGAATGTATGCATGTCAAAACGATATCGGGACGGCCTCTTTGGACTTCCATCTCCTGAAAATAGAGGAAGAAGCGGCCTTAGGGCCGGAAAGCCATTCCCCCACATGCCAAATAGGCATCGCCATAGATGAGGCCAATGACACCTCACTCGTCGCCAGAAAAATCAACCAGGCCATTGCGGAAGCCGCCTTTGGGAATATGTCCCGCTCTTTGTCTGCCGCCGCAGACTCTTTCAGTCAAACCTATGTCCGGCAATACAAGGAAAAACTGTATCCCTTGTATCTTGCGGACATCCGCCATGGAGCCGACGCGTCATGGTATGACTATAGGTTCAGACTCACCACGGAACACCGTAGCGGAAGGGACGGGTGCCTTTGCTATCTCATCCATAAGACCCGGTATGAAGGCGGCGCACGCGAATATCAGGAGACAATCAGCCTGAATTTCGACTTGAACACCGGAAATCTGATACAGCTGGACGAAGTTTTCCTTCCCACTTACCGCATCCTGCTCCCTCCCTTGATCCAACGCAGGCTGCAAGCGGACTTCGACTGCCAAAGCCTTGAAGAGCTGCAAGACAAAGGTATCCTTCGACTGGCCGGGATTTATATTCCGGCCAACTACGAAATCGGAGAAGACGGCATTACCTTTATATATAATACCGATGAAATCGCCCCGCACGAGACGGGCAGCATCACGATTACCCTCTCCTACGAGGAGATGGAAACTTTCATGAAACCTCAAAACAACTGATATGGAACTTATCCTGAAATACTTTCCCAACCTGACGGAAAAGCAGAAAGAACAGTTTACGAAACTGGACACCCTCTACCATGAGTGGAACGCCAAAATCAATGTCATCTCCCGCAAGGACATCGACAACCTGTACGAACACCATGTCCTGCACTCATTGGGCATCGCGGAAGTCATCCGCTTCCGCCCCGGCACAAAGGTGATGGACATCGGAACGGGAGGAGGATTCCCGGGAATCCCTTTGGCCATTTTGTTCCCGGAAGCCAGTTTCCATCTTGTGGACAGCATCGGCAAGAAAATCAAAGTGTGCATGGAGGTGGCCCAAGGCATAGGGCTGGAAAACGTTACTTTCTGCCACGAACGTGGTGAAGACGAGAAAGGAAAATTCGATTTCATCGTGAGCCGGGCTGTCATGCCCTTGCCTGACCTTGTCAAGCTGATACGCAAAAATATAGCCAAGGAACAACGGAACGCCTTGCCCAACGGACTGATTTGCCTCAAAGGAGGAGAAGTCAATCCGGAAATCCTGCCGTTTAAGCACATAGCCGAAGTCACCCCCCTGAGCGGCTTTTTCAATGAAGAGTTCTTTGAGACCAAAAAAGTCATCTATGTCCCATTATAAAGAATAAAAGAGAATACTATGTGGAAAATACAGACTTTTCCGGTGAATATGCTGGAAGAAAACTGCTATGTGGTGAGCGACCAAACCTTGGAAGCCGTCATCATCGACTGTGGCGCCCTGACGGACATCGACCGCAAGCGTATCACAAATTATGTGGCGGACAACAGGCTCAACATCAAGCACCATCTTTGCACACACATGCATTACGACCATTGCTTCGGAGCGGCTTTCGTATGGGAACACTATCATGCGGCACCGGAGTTCTGCCGCGAAGATGAGAATATTTATGCAGGCATGGGATCTGAAATCTTTGGCCCGTTGGTACAGACCATGCAAAATGGCCTGTCCCCAAAGGCGGCCCGTTATCTTTCCGATGGAGACGAGGTCGCGTTCGGCACGCACACACTGAAAGTCCTGGCCACACCGGGACATTCTCCTGGCGGGATTTGCTTCTATTGCAAAGAAGAAAATGCCGTGTTCGTAGGCGACACTTTATTCCATTGCAGCGTAGGACGGAGCGACCTGCCAGGCGGGAGTGCCAGACAACTGATGGACAGCATCAAGCGTAAGCTCTTCACGCTGCCTGACGATACGGTAGCCTATCCCGGCCATGGCCCGCACACCCAAATCGGATTTGAAAAACGGAACAATCCGTATGTCTGCTGACAGTTTCGCACTTTCCCTACATCAAAAACTCTCTTCCGACTCACGTCGGAAGAGAGTAACAACACAAACACAAAATAAAACACGACAAAACTATTTTGCGTACTAACCTGCCTTAAAAGATTGTTAAAGCGTGATATAAGTCCGACTATTCACATATTGGCCTACCACATGGGTTAACACGCAACACGCATAAAGCGTTTTCTGTGTTTTCTCCTTTCTTACATGATTCCTTTTTCGCGCAACGCGCACTGCCACTTCCATGCCGAAGCCAGGACATCTTCCAACGGAGTGTCCGCCTTCCATCCCAGCACTTTATTGGCCTTGTCCACATTGCCCCATACCTTCTCGATATCACCCGCACGCCGTCCTACAATCTTGTAGTTCAGCTTCACGCCGGTAGCCTTCTCGAATGCATGAATCAGTTCGAGTACGGAAGTACCCTTGCCCGTACCGATATTGTAAACCTCCACGGGTTCTGTCGTCTTGTCCTCCAAAATGCGCGTCATGGCACAGACATGAGCCTTTGCCAAATCCACTACATATATATAGTCGCGGATGCAGGAGCCATCGGGCGTGTCATAATCGTCGCCAAACACACTCAACTGTTCGCGGATGCCAATGGCCGTCTGGGTCAGATAAGGAATCAGATTCTGGGGTACGCCGTTCGGCATCTCTCCGATAAGTGCCGTGGGATGGGCACCGATAGGATTGAAATAACGGAGAAGGATTGCCCGGATGGGTGAACCGCTCTTGATGGTATCCTCTATGATTTCCTCGTTGATCTGCTTCGTGTTGCCATAAGGGCTCTCCGCCTTCTTGATCGGAGTCTCTTCCGTAGCGGGAAGCACGTCCGGCTGGCCATATACCGTGCAGGAAGAGGAGAAAATGATGCCTTTCACACCGTACTTCGGCATCAGCTGCAACACGTTAATCAAAGAAACGATATTGTTATGGTAATACAACAACGGTTTCTGCACGCTCTCGCCTACGGCTTTGCTGGCCGCAAAATGAATGATGCCACTGATTTTCGGATATTTCTTGAAAACGGCCTCAGTCGCTTCCAAATCACGCAAGTCCACCTTCTCAAACGCCGGACGAATCCCCGTTATCTGCTCAATCCCGTCCAACACATCCTCACGCGAGTTGGACAGATTGTCCACAATGACTACATCATATCCCGCCTGCTGAAGCTCCACGGTAGTGTGCGAACCGATAAAACCGGTACCACCTGTCACCAAAATCGTTTCTTTCATATTAGTAAGTTTCTTATTGTTGTTTTTATAGCAGTAGCAAATGTAGTAAAATAAATCATAAGTTGTACATTTACATCGCATAAAAAACGGGCGTGGCCTGCATTTTCTTCGCAAGCCACGCCCGTTCAAGGTAAAATCGGCTGTCAGATGCCTAAAAAAGTCTTTAATCCGCTGTCCACTCCGCTGAACCCCATAAAGGCCATAGCCAACAAACCGGCTGTCACCAAGGCAATGCTCATTCCTTGCATACCTTTGGGTACGGACACCAAGTTAAGCTGTTCGCGGATCCCGGCAAAGATGACCAAGGCCAGGCCAAAGCCCAACGCAGTGCTCAAGGCATACCACACGCCCATCATCAGGTCAAAGTCCTTCTGGATCACCAAGATGGCCACGCCCAGCACGGCGCAATTGGTCGTAATCAAAGGAAGGAAAACTCCCAACGCCTGATACAACGAAGGGGAAACCTTCTTCAGGATGATTTCCACCAACTGCACCAATGCCGCGATGACCAGGATAAAGGCAATGGTCTGCATGTAGCCCAGATCAAGCGGGTTCAACACGTAGTATTGCAACAGATAGGTCACCAAAGTGGCCAGGACCAGCACAAAGGCCACGGCCCCCGCCATGCCCAATGCCGTATTGATTTTCTTGGATACGCCTAAGAACGGACAGATGCCAAGAATCTGGGACAACACGACATTGTTGACGAAAATGGCCGTGATAAAGACGATTATATATTGATATACAGTTTCCATATCATTCTCTTATTTACTGTTACGCTTTCTTGAATCTGTTCACAATGGCTATCAGGTATCCCAATACGATGAAAGCCCCGGGAGCCAGCACAAACATCAACATGCCATAGTCTTCCGGCCATATCTCGCATCCGAAAATTTTGCCCGTCCCGAGAATCTCACGCACGGCTCCCAAAAGCGTAAGGGCGATGGTGAACCCCAGTCCCATCCCCAGGCCGTCGAAGAACGAGGGCACCACGCCGTTCTTGCTGGCGAAGGCTTCGGCACGTCCCAGAATGATGCAGTTCACCACAATCAAGGGGATGAACAAGCCCAACGTGGCATAAATGTCAGGGACAAAAGCCTGCATACACATTTGCAGGGCCGTCACGAACGAAGCAATGACCACAATGAACGCGGGAATGCGCACCATGTCGGGAATCAGGTTCTTCAAGAGCGAGATGACCACGTTGGAGCAAACCAGCACGAAGGTTGTGGCAAGGCCCATAGACATACCGTTCAATGCGGAAGATGTCGTCCCCAACGTAGGACACATGCCCAAAAGAAGCACAAACGTCGGGTTCTCTTTGATGATACCGTTCATCAACACTTTAAAGTTATTCATACTTGTTCCTCCTTTCTTTAATGGATTGAATCATTCGGGACATCGGCCGTTCCGGCTTTCTGGCTTGCCCCGCTGGTGGCGTCGCTCCAGTTCCCCTTGAATGCATGATAGGCGGCGTTCACCGCTCCCAAGAAGGCGCGGCTCGTAATAGTGGAGGCCGTGATGGCATCGATTTCCCCGCCATCTTTCGTGACGGACAATTCACGCTCGCCCGGATTCCTTCCGATGATGTCTCCCTTTCCGCCTTTCTGGAACCAAGTGTCCGCCTTTACGCCCAACCCCGGTGTTTCCACTGTTGACAATACCGTATATCCCAGAATGTCACCCGACTCGTCAAATCCCACCAGGATCTCCAGCGGGCCGCCAAAGCCGTTGGCCACAGCCTTTACGGCTGTTCCCTTGTCGGTCACATAAATCGTATACCCGTCTTTCTCCACCGGGTCCTCCACCTTCAGGCTTCCGTCCGCAGAACCTAAAATCACCTTCTTGATGCCGTCCTGCAGGTTCTTGGCATTAATCTCGGCAATAGGCCCTTGCGTCACTTCGTTGACATAAGCCAGCGTTCCACCGGCCACAATGGAAATGATGGTCAGCACCAAGACCATGTTCTTTAATGACGATTCTAACTTTTTCATTTCTTTACGACCTCCCCGAATCTTTTTGGTTTGCAATAGGTGTTAATCAACGGCGTGAAGGCATTCATAATCAGGATGGCAAAAGACATGCCTTCCGGATAAGCCCCGAATGTGCGGATCACCACGGTAAGAAACCCGATGGCCACGCCATAGATGACCTGCCCCTTAGGTGTCATGGGCGAAGTCACGTAATCCGTAGCCATGAAACAAGCACCCAGCATCAAGCCTCCGGTCAACAGTACGGTTACAGGCGAGGCATACACCGGGTTATACAGGTGGAGCAAGCCGGACAGCACAAAGACTGTAAGCAGGATGGACACCGGAATATGCCAGGTCACGATACGGCGTGCCAGCATATAAGCCAGCCCAATCAGCAAAGCCAAGGCGCTCACCTCGCCCAGGCAACCGCCGGTCTGCCCCACCAGCAGGTCTATGGCGTCCGGGAGTTTCTGCAGCACCGAAGCGTCACCGCTCTTGATGGCCTCCTTCATCACCGCCAGCGGAGTGGCGGCCGTCTCCGCATCCAGATAAGCCCCCATCTGTCCGGGTACGGGCCAGGTGGTCATCTGCACGGGGAAAGACACCAGCAGGAACACTCGTCCCACCAGGGCCGGGTTGAAAGGATTGCAACCCAATCCGCCAAAAGTCATCTTGCCCACACCGATGGCGACCAACGCACCGATGATGATGATCCAAACCGGCAAGTTGGACGGCAGGTTGAACCCCAGCAACAACCCCGTCAGCACGGCCGAGCCGTCGGTTATTGTCAAACGGTCACTTTTCAAAATGAATCTCGTGATGGCCCACTCGAAGAACACGCAGGCCGCCACGGACGCGAGCAACACGACGGCCGCCCCAATCCCGAAGAAATAAAGGGAAGTCAGCAGTGCCGGAATCAAGGCAACGCACACCCCGTACATATTTCTTTGCACGCTGTCCCGCCCATGAATATGGGGCGACAACGATACGATCAATTTCTTTGCCATATCTTTCTTTTTTTATTTTGCATTACGGGCCCGGACAAGGGCCATTACTGTGGTCTTTCCCATGCGGATATTGTCCAGCATCGGCCTCATGGAAGGACAAGTGTACTGGCACGACCCGCATTCGATACAAGAAGTGATGTCGTGTTCCTCCGCCAAGTCCCATTTGCGCAAGGCGGAAGCCGTGGCCAGCAGGTAAGGCTCAAGTCCCATGGGACAAGCCCCCACACACTTGCCGCAACGGATACAAGGCTGGGGTTCCCCCCGGCGGGACTCCTTCTCGGTCATGAGCAGCAACCCGGAAGAGCCTTTGCAGACCGGAACATCCAGATTCATCAACGCCTTTCCCATCATCGGGCCTCCGCCGATGACCTTCCCCGTAGCCTCGGGCAACCCGCCGCACTCTTCAATCAGCTGGGCCATCGGCGTCCCTATGCGGGCCAGGAAGTTGGACGGAGTCTTCACGTCTTTTCCCGTGACCGTGATGACCCGCTCGAACAACGGCTTGCTTTTCATCACCGCCTCATAAATGGCAAACGTCGTACCCACGTTCTGTACCACTGCCCCCACATGGATAGGCAAAGCAGGCGGGGCCGGCACCTCGCGCCCCGTTATGGCGGCAATCAGCTGCTTCTCTCCCCCTTGCGGGTACTTCACCCGCAACGGCACGACTTCAATCCCGGGATAGGCTTTAGCCTTTTCAGTCAGGAGCGCGATGGCATCCGGCTTGTTGTTCTCTATGCCGATGTACCCTTTGTCCACACCCACGGCCTTCATAATCAGCGTCACGCCCACCAGGATTTCATCCGGTTTCTCCAACATCAGGCGATGGTCGGCGGTCAGGTACGGCTCGCATTCCACCGCGTTGATGATGACACACTCGGCTTTCGTCCCTTTTGGCGGGGTCAGCTTCACATGGCAAGGGAACGTGGCCCCGCCCATGCCGACAATGCCGCAAGCCTTGACCCTCTTCACGATTTCTTCAGCCGTCAAATCCGGACGTTGGGCCAAAGTCACCAAATCAGGAGTGCGGTCGATGGATTCTTCCCAGTCGTCCCCCTCCACATCCACGAAGATGGCCGGGCGGCGGTAACCGCTGGCATCCACGACGGCATCAATCTTGTTCACCTTGCCCGACACGGAAGAATGGACGGGGACGGACACAAAGCCGTCCGCTTCGGCCAACACCGTGCCTACCTTCACCACATCGCCTTTGGCCACGACCGGTTTGGCCGGCGCGCCGATATGCTGGTAAAGCGAGAATACGGCCTGCTTGGGCAACCCGGCCTTACGGATGGGGGCGTTGGCGGAAAATTTGTTCTCAGATGGATGGACTCCACCTATCTTAAACGTTTTCACGATATTCTTGTTTTAAATGTCTGTCAAATTAGTTATGCTTCCTTTGTCTCTGCCGGCACGCCCGTTGCCGCAGTCGCAGGCTTTTCCGCCTTCGGCTTGCGCGGCGGGAAGTTGACGGCATGGATAGCCCCCTTCGGGCAGGCCTCCTCGCACTTGCGGCACATCTTGCACTTCTCCGGGTCGATATAAGCCAGGTTGTTGTTCAGGGTAATGGCCTCGAAGGCACAGGCCTTCACACATTTCCCGCACCCGATGCAGGAAGCCTTACAGACTTTATTGGCCACAGCCCCCTTGTCGCGGTTGACGCACAACACCACCATGCGGCGGTTTTTCGGCCCTTTCGGACGAAGCTCTATCACCCGTCGCGGACACGTCTTCACACACGCTCCACAAGCCGTGCAACGCTCCTCGTCCACTTCCGGCAAACCCGTTTCAGGATTGATGGACAAAGCTCCGAACTGGCAAGCCGCCACGCAATCGCCACCTCCCAGGCAACCGAAGGCACATGCCGTCTCGCCCGTACCGGAAAGCAACTGCACACGGCAACTGCGCACTCCGTCGTAATCCACCACACGCGGGCGGTTGGCACACGTGCCATTACACCGCACCACAGCCACTTTCGGCTCGCTGGCCGCTACAGCCATGCCCAAGATGCCGGCCACCTTCTCCATCACGGCCTGTCCGCCGACGGGACAAAGCTTACCTTCCAGAGACCCTCCGTCGGCAGCCTTCACGCACGCGGCGGCAAAACCGGAACATCCGGGATAACCGCATCCTCCGCAATTGGCCTGAGGCAAGACCTCGGCCACTTGCCCGATGCGTTCATCCTCTTTCACAGCAAACTTCTTGGATGCCGCATACAGCATGATGGCGGACACCAGCCCCACGGCTCCCAAAATGATCACTGCAATCCAAATCACATTCATAACGAAACTTATTTTATATGTTTAATAGTAAATGAGAATTTCCTCGCCAACTTCCCCCTGTTGAAGTACAGGACGGCATAATATGCCGCCAGGCTTCCCAATGCGGCCAGTGCGGCCTCCGGTTCGTTTTCCGTCGCCTTCGACGCGGCCAGCAAAACGGCCACCAACAATACCAGCGGGGCAAGATAAGCCCACCACACTGCGGACAGCCCCATTTCAAGGCTCCCCGTCAGACATACCTCCTCGCCCACCTTGTAGGACAAGGCGTCACCGGCATATACTTCCACCAGCTTGTTCTTGCTCTCCGATGAATTACACAGCTTCCTGGCCATACAAGCCGCACAAGCTGAAGCTTGCATTATCTCCACGCTGATGTGTTTTCCATCCACGCTTTTCACGGTACCTCGATGTGTGATGGTCTGCGCCATATTGTAAACTCTATATAGCAAAATCAGCGCAAATGTAGCACTTATTTAATAACTAAGGACAGGTCCGAAGAAGAAAATATGCGGCGTTTATCTTTTTTAACCTAACCTTTTACATGACGTCCGCCCCACGGGCCCATGCAACAAGGGGACACGCCTCCGCACAGCGCATCCCCCTCCTGCGTCCCCGCATTCAGCCTCTGCAAATCATTGCTCGCTGAACTGGCGGATACGCTGTTCCTCCGACAACTTGCAAATCAACAAGGTGTCATTGTTCTCCGCGACGATGAACCCGTCCAGCCCCTGCACGACCACCCTGCGCTCCTGGGTGGCATGAATCATGCAGTTGCGCGTCTCATACACCGAAATGTTCTTCCCGATGCACGCGTTTCCGTAAGCGTCCTGCGGCACATGCCCGTGCAAGGACCCCCACGTCCCCAAGTCGCTCCACCCGAAGTTCGCCGGCAGCACGAATATCTCGTCCACCTTTTCCATGATGGCATAGTCCACGGAAATGTTCTCGCATTGCGGGAACTCGCGGTTGATGGCCTCTTGCTCCCTGTCGGTCCCGTATAATGGCATCAGGCCTTCGAATATTTGCGCGATGGCAGGCTGGTAGACCCGGAACGCATTCACGATGGTGCTCACGTTCCACAAGAAAATCCCCGCGTTCCAGAAATAGTTGTTCTTTTGGATGTAGCGGCTGGCCGTTGCGAAATCCGGCTTCTCCTTGAATGAGTCCACCCGGTAGATTTCCTTGTTGCGCGGCGAGGCAAATCCCAAATCAGCCTGGATATAACCATATCCCGTCTCCGGACGGTTGGGCCTCATGCCCAGTGTCAGGATGGAGTCCGTTTCGGCAGTGAACTTCATCCCGGAAGCAATGACCCGCTCGAACTCAGGCACATCCATCACGATATGGTCGCTCGGTGTCACCACCACGTTCGCCTTCGGGTTCAGCTTCTTGATACGCCAGCTCACGTAAGCGATGCAGGGAGCCGTGTTCCTGCGGCAAGGCTCTTTCAAGATATTCGCGGCAGGAATCTCCGGCAGCTGCTCGCGGACAATGCCCGCATAGGACTCCGATGTCACGACCCAGATGTTTTCGCTGGGACAAATCCCCTTGAAACGGTCCACCGTCAGCTGCAACAGCGTGCGCCCGCACCCCAACACGTCAATGAACTGCTTGGGGCGTTCCGGCGTGCTCATCGGCCAGAAGCGGCTACCGACGCCCCCCGCCATAATTACCAAATGATTGTTACTTTTTTCCATGGCTCAACATTCACGAGAATAAGTTAATGGACAAATTTACGACTATTTTCCCAAAACGGTATATAAACATGCGGGATATTTTCCATTTTCTTTCGCAAAAGGCATGGCGGATGCCTGATTTTGGCTTACATTTGCACTAAAAAAGATGAGATACCCCATCGTACTGAGCATCGCGGGTTCGGATTGCAGCGGAGGGGCCGGCATCCAGGCCGACATCAAGACCCTTTCGGCCTTAGGCTGTTATGCGGCCACGGCCGTCACGGCCGTCACGGTCCAGAACACCTGCGGGGTACAACAGGTCTATCCCGTCCCGCCCGATATCGTGCGGGGGCAAATCCAAGCCGTAAGCGAGGACCTCGGGATAGACGTCGTGAAGATCGGCATGGTGACAGACGCCGGCATCATCTCCGTAATCGCGGACTTTCTGGAGGCCTCGCGGGTGACCGCCGTCTTCGACCCCGTCCTGGTTTCCAGCAGCGGCTATCCGCTGGTGGAGCCGGATGCGTTGGAACTCCTGCGCAAACGCCTGATGCCCTTTTGCGCCCTCGTCACGCCCAACATACCGGAAACCGAACTCTTGTCCGGATGCCCCATCCGCACACCGGGCGACCGTAAAGAAGCCGGAAGGAGAATCCTTGCGGAAGGCGCACGGGCCGTCCTGGTAAAGGGGGGGCATCTCGAAGGCAATGACATGGCCGACCTCCTGCTCACGGGGACAGCCCCGGGCGGGGAGTATTCCTACCATTCCCCGAAAATCGAGACGCCCAACACCCACGGCACGGGATGCACGCTGTCCTCCGCCATCGCGGCCTACATGGCGCAAGGCCGTCCTTTGCCGGAAGCCGTGGGCCAAGCCAAAAAATACCTCACGGAAGCCCTGATTGCGGGGAAAGACGCAAGGACAGGCAAAGGCCACGGCCCGCTCAATCATTTTTTTAATCCCAAAAAGCTCTTGGTTCGGTAAGTTTTTGCTAAATTTGCAAACCGAACAAACGGCAATATACATTATTAATATATAGAAAGTATGAAAGCATTTGTATTTCCCGGCCAGGGAGCGCAGTTCGTGGGGATGGGCAAAGACCTGTACGACAACAACCCGCTGGCCAAAGAACTCTTTGAAAAGGCGAACGACATCTTGGGATACCGCATCACGGACATCATGTTCAGCGGGACGGACGAGGAACTGAAGCAGACCAAGGTGACCCAGCCTGCCGTGTTCCTCCATTCGGTCATCTCCGCCCTGTGCATGGGCGACGCGTTCGCGCCGGACATGGTGGCCGGACACTCGCTCGGCGAGTTCTCCGCCCTGGTGGCCGCAGGCGCGTTGGACTTTGAAGACGGGCTGAAGCTGGTCTACGCCCGCGCCATGGCCATGCAGAAGGCTTGCGAGGCCGCCCCGTCCACCATGGCCGCCATCGTGGGGCTGGACGACGCCACCATCGAGAAGGTATGCGCCGAGACCAGCGAGGAGGGCAACATCGTCGTCCCGGCCAACTACAACTGCCCGGGGCAGCTGGTCATCAGCGGCAACGTGGAGGCCGTGAAGGCCGCCTGCGAGAAGCTGAAGGCAGCAGGTGCCAAGCGCGCGTTGGTCCTGCCCGTCGGCGGGGCGTTCCATTCGCCCTTGATGCAGCCGGCCAAGGAGGAGCTGCAGGCCGCCATCGAGGCCACCTCGTTCAACACGCCCAAGTGTCCCGTATACCAGAACGTGGACGCCCAGGCCCATACGGATGCGGGCGAAATCAAGGCCAACCTCATCGCGCAGCTGACCGCCTCCGTGCGCTGGACGCAGGAGGTGCAGAACATGATTGCCGCCGGGGCCACGGACTTCACGGAGTGCGGGCCGGGCAAGGCCCTGCAAGGCATGATCGGAAAGATAGCGAAGGGCAACGACGCTGTCACCGCGCATGGCATCCAAGCATGAAGAATCCATTGAAACGCATCCCCTTGCCTCCCGGAACATAGGCAAGGGGATTTTCCTTATACAAAAACAGGCACAATGAAAAACAAGCTTATCATCTACCAGGTATTCACGCGGCTGTTCGGCAACGACAAAGCCTCACACATACCCAACGGCACAAAGAAAGACAACGGATGCGGGCACCTCGCCGACTTCACCCAAAAGGCATTGGACGAGATACGCGGGCTCGGCGTCACGCACGTCTGGTACACCGGCGTCATCGCCCACGCCACACAGACCGACTACACGCAGTACGGCATCCCGCAGGACCATCCGGCCATCGTCAAGGGGAAGGCCGGCTCGCCCTACGCCATCAAGGACTATTACGACGTGGACCCGGACCTGGCCGTCAAACCGGAAAAGAGAATGAAAGAGTTCCAGAACCTGGTTTCCCGCACGCACGAGGCCGGCCTGAAAGTCATCATCGACTTCGTGCCCAACCACGTGGCTCGCCAATACCATTCCATCGCCCGCCCGGAGGGAGTCAAGGACTTGGGGGAGGACGACGACAAGGACCGCGCCTTCAGCCCCCAGAACAACTTCTACTACATCCCCGGCCAGGCCTTCCGCCCCGGCTTCGACCTGCAGGCCGGCGCCGCGGCCCCTTATGAGGAATATCCGGCCAAGGCCACCGGCAACGACAACTTCTCCCCCAGCCCGGGACGGAACGACTGGTACGAGACCGTCAAACTGAACTACGGCGTGGACTACTGCAACGGGCGGCAATGCCACTTCTCCCCCAGCCCCTCCACATGGGAGAAGATGCGCGACATCCTGCTCCACTGGGCCGGGAATGGCATCGACGGTTTCCGCTGCGACATGGCCGAGATGGTGCCGGTGGAATTCTGGGAATGGGCCATCCCGCAAGTGAAGTGCCACTTCCCGTCCGTCATCTTCATCGCCGAGGTGTACAACCCCAACGAATACCGCAACTACATCCACAAGGGGGGCTTCGACTACCTCTACGACAAGGTAGGCCTCTACGACACCCTGCGAGGGGTCACCTGCGGCCACGCTTCCGCACGCCAGATCACCGGCTGCTGGCAGGGAGTGGACGACATCAGGGACCACATGGTCAACTTCCTGGAGAACCACGACGAACAGCGCCTGGCCTCCGACTTCTTTGCCGGGGACGGCGAGAAAGGCCGCCCGGCCCTGCTGGTCAGCGCCTGCATGGGGCGGAACCCGATGATGGTCTACTTCGGCCAGGAACTCGGGGAACGGGGCATGGACGAGGAAGGGTTCAGCGGCAGGGACGGGCGCACCACCATCTTCGACTACTGGAGCGTGGACACCATCCGCCGCTGGCGCAACAAGGGGACTTTCACGCCGGACAAACTCACGGCCAAGGAACTGGGCCTCCAGGCTTTCTACCGCCGGGTGCTCGGCTTGTGCAACAAGGAGAAGGCCCTGCGCGAGGGGGACTTCTACGACCTGATGTACGCCAACAACGGCTCCGACCTGTTCTGTGCGGACAAGTGCTACGCCTTCGTGCGCCGCAAGGACAAAGACCTCCTGCTCGTCGTCGCCAACTTCGGCGACGCGGAACAGCACACGGCCGTCAACCTGCCCCGGCACCTGTTCGAGTTCTTCCAAATCCAGGAGAAGGCGGAAGTCATCGCCACGGACCTGCTGAGCGGGGACAAGGAATGCGTCACGCTCAATGCCGGGCAGCCCTTGGTGACGGACATACCCGCATATAGCGGCAAGATACTCAAGGTCAGGCTCTGAATGCCGGCGCATCCTTAAAAAGGCGGCGGGCACTCATCCTTTTCAGGTAAAAACGGGAACCTGCAAAATCACTGAAACAAGCGATTGCGGGTTCCCGTTTTCCATAGTATCTTTGCACTGTCATACAAGACAAGCAAGCATAACCACATTCATACAATTTCTTTATATCGTTTTGGATTTAAATTGGGAATCAGGCTCTCGGGAGAGAGCCTTTTTCTTGTCTTGCCTGTCAGGACACGCTCCGGGAAGAAAAGCCTGAAATATCATTCTGTCAAAACGTCAAAACCGGCCCCGCGGGAATCGCGCAAAAGGACGCAAGGACAGGGGCGGACGAAAATACGCAAGCCTCGCGGCCCTGCGGAAGTGCAGGATGAAAGCCGGAAGCCCGCTTTCCGCGACACTTCGCCGCCCGCCACGGGACGCCGTGCGGACAAATGCCGCCCCCGCGTCAGCCCGTGAAGGGGAAAGCTTGCAAAAAGACAAATGGATTTTGTGCGCGGAAAGTCTCCAATTAGAAAGAAAAGGCCGTCCGAAGCCCCGTTTTTCCCCGCTTTCCACACGCCCGCTGACGTCTTTGCGGCAAGAAATTTTCGTCTTTGCGGCAAGAAAAAAATTTCTTTCAGCAAAGAAATTCCGTTTTTGCCGCACAAAAACGCCCGCCGAGGCGGAGAAATGCTCCATACGAGCAGTTCTCCCGCCCGTTTTTTATGTACAGACGCGATTAATCGCGTCTCTACCGCCCGCCGCACGGACGCGGAATCAGGCGGGAAACCTTACTTTTTGGCAGGATTTCAGGGGATTTTGCGACATTCCGGCATCGGGGATGGCGTTTCGGAACGAACTACCTGCGGACGCTATCCCCACGTGCTGTCCAGCAGCTTGAACACGATGCGGAACCGGCCGTCCCGGTAGCTGGTGCTGTTGATGTGGAACGTCCCGATCTGGGCGGTATGCTCCACGTGCGCCCCGATGCAGGCGCACACGTCGTAGTCCCCCACCCTCACCAGACGCAGCGTGTCCTCCGCCGCGCCGGGCAGGCGGTCCAGCGGGACGCCCGCCGGGACGGCCCCGCGCCCGACGTACTCATACGTCACGGGCAGGTCGGCCGCGATGACCTCGTTCACCCTCCGGGCGATTTCCGCCACCTGCTCCCCCGTAGGCTCTTCCGGCAGGTCGTAGTTGATTTTGCTCTTCTTCCGTTCGATGTGCGCGTCCTTCGAGCGTCCGCACCCGAACATCCTCACCATCGTCTGGTTCAGGATATGCTCGCACGTGTGCATGGGCGGGTATTCCGCCTTGTTGTGCGCGTTCAGCGTCAATGCTTCTTCCTCCATACAGTCCCGTTTTTACAGCCGTCCCCTCTCGTCCAGATAAGAATCCTTGAAGCCCAGGAAGTACAGCACGCCGTCCAGGCCTATCGTGTTGATGGACTGCTTGGCGTTGGCCGCCACGCGCGGCTTGGCGTGGAAGGCGATGCCCAGCCCGGCCTCGGACAACATGGGCAGGTCGTTCGCCCCGTCGCCCACGGCGATGGTCTGGGCCAGGTTCACGTGTTCCACCTGCGCGATGAGCTTCAGCAGCTCCGCCTTGCGCCGCCCGTCCACGATTTCGCCCACGTAGCGTCCCGTCAGCTTGCCGTCCTCGACTTCCAGCTCGTTGGCGTACACGTAGTCGATGTCGTACTTGCCCTTCAGGTAATTCCCGAAATAGGTGAAGCCGCCGGAGAGGATGGCAATCTTGTAGCCGTACTGCTTGAGCACGTACATCAGGCGGTCCACCCCCTCGGTGATGGGCAGGTTGCGGGCGATGTCCTCCATGACGGACACGTCCAGCCCCTTCAGCAAGGCCACCCGCTCGGTGAAGCTCTCCTTGAAGTCGATTTCCCCGCGCATGGCCCGCTCCGTGATGGCCCTCACCTTCTCGCCCACCCCGGCCCGCTCGGCCAGCTCGTCGATGACCTCCGTCTCGATCAGCGTGGAGTCCATGTCGAAGCAGATCAGGCGTCGCATGCGGCGGTACATGTTGTCCAGCTGGAAGGAGAAGTCCATCCCCAGCTCGCTGGACAGCTTCAGCAGCTCCGACTGCATGGCCTCGCGGTCCTTCGGCGTGCCGCGCACGGAGAACTCGATGCACGCCCGGATGTTCTCCTTCCGCTCGTCCAGGGGGATGCGCCCCGTGAGCCGCTTGATGGCGTCGATGTTCAGCCCCTGCTCCGCCAGCACGGTGGCCACCGCCGCGATCTGCCGGGCCGATAGCTTGCGTCCCAGCAGCGTCAGGATGTAGCGGTTCTTGCCCTGCATGTCCACCCACTCCTCGTACTCGTCCTTCTTCACGGGGTAGAAGCGGATGTTCACGCCCAGCTCCGTGGCCTGGAACAAGAGGTCCTTCATCACGTACCCGGCATACTCCTCCGTCACCCGTATGAGCAGGCCGAGGGTCAGCGTGTTATGGATGTCGGCCTGCCCGATGTCCAATATCGTCACGCCGTAGCGCGCCAGCACCCCCATCACGGAGGCCGTCAGGCCCGGCCGGTCCTCGCCTGTGATGCGCACCATGATCAATTCTGCGTTGGTTTCCATATCTTATGTTTTTTCAGTTCGTCCGCTTTTCCCGCAAAGTTAGTGCTTTTTTCGCGAAGCCTCCATACGCTCCCCCACAAATCTGCAGATGCCCGTGTGCCGCCGCAACCTTTTTGAAGACTTTTCCTCCTCTCCGCCCTCTTTATAATTGATATTTCATACCTTTGCAGGCAGAACCAAGACAATACCGTAAATGAACAACGACGATAGGACAAACCTGATACGCCGCGTCAGCGAACTGGAGGGGCTGACCGACCGCGAGCGCAGCACCCTGCTCGGGCTGCTCCGCAAAGGCAAGACCTACGGGCTGGTGTGGGAGGACAAGCCCGAAGCGGCGGAAGAACGGCTGCGCGACGAGCTTCCCGTGCTGACCGAAGTAAAAGGCCGCGCACTCATCAGCGACAGCGGGGACGCGCCCAACCATATCCTGATAGAGGGGGACAACCTCGAAGCCCTCACCGCGCTGGCCTACACCCATGCCGGGCGCATCGACGTGATTTACATCGACCCGCCTTACAACACGGGCAACAAGGACTTCGTCTACAACGACTCGTTTGTGGACCGCGAGGACACCTACCGCCACTCCAAGTGGCTCTCGTTCATGAGCCGGCGGCTCCGCATCGCCAAGCAGCTGCTTTCGGACAAGGGCGTGATTTTCATCTCGATTGATGACAATGAGGCCGCAAACCTAAGGAACTTATGCGATGCCCCGGAACTGTTCTCTGAAAGCAACTTCTTAGGGGAGATAGTCTGGGAAACCGCAACGGACAACAACCCCACCCAAATATCAACGGTGCACGAATTCGTCTTGTGCTATGCCAAGAATCGGGACAATCTGGAAAAGTGGAGCGTAACATCCGACAAGGCGGCGATTATAAAAGCCAAATACGAAGAGATTGTAAACAGCGGGACCACAGACCTGAAAGAAATCCGGAAAAAACTCAAGGCTTGGATAAAGGAGAACAAGAAATCAAACGAATACGACCTTTCCGGCGTTTCCCATTATGACTACGTGGATGAAAAGGGCGTGTTTTACCCGGGAAACTCCGCAAACACGAAACCTGGAGGCTATACCTTCGACATCATACATCCTGCAACAGGGCAGCAACTGGCTGTACTCCAAACTGCCGATTGAGAATACAACAGATACGTTAAACTGGGATTGCTTCTATCCCGAAACCGCATAAAGAATTGTCCTTGGATATTCAGAAAACCGCCCCCGCTGCCGGAGCATCCCCCTTCCACCCGTTCGTCCCCCAGCCTTCCCCCGGGGAGCTGCCCCGACTGTTCACCTGCCCGTTCTTCTATCATCCCCACCCGCTGGCCGTCCGTGCGGCGGAAGAGGTGAAGCGGCACATCGCCCGCAGCGGGGAATGGAACGGCGAGGCTGGAAAAGGAAAGATGTTCGGCGTGCTCATCGTGGAAAAAGAGGGCCGGACCGGATTCCTCGCGGCCTACTCCGGACTGCTGGCCGGACGCAACGACCTGCCGTATTTCGTGCCGCCCGTCTACGACCTGCTCCAGCCGGACGGCCACTTCAAAAAGGAAGAACAAAAGATTTCGGGCATCAACCGGCACATCCGCGCCCTGAAAGAGGGCAACCTGCACCAAGCCCTCACCGGGCGGATAACCACATGCCGGGACGAACGAGAGAAAGAACTGTCCGCCGCACGTGCCGCCATGAAAGAGGCCAAAAGACGGCGGGACGAACTCCGCGCCACGTCCGGAAACCGGGATGAAGCCGCACTCGTACGCGAAAGCAAGTTTCTGAAAGCGGAATACAAGCGGTTGGAAAAACAATGGGACGACCGGCTGGAGGACTTGGACCGGCAACTACAGCGGTTGGAAGCCCGCATCCAGACGCTTAAGACGGAACGCAAGCACCGTTCCGAGGCCCTGCAGGAATGGCTGTTCGGGCAGTACCACGTGCTGAACGCCCGGGGAGAGGAAAAGACGGTATGGCGGATATTCCAGGAGACCCGCCGCCAGGCCCCGCCTTCCGGCTCCGGCGAATGCGCGGCCCCCAAACTGCTGCAGTACGCCTACCGCCACGGCTTCCGCCCCTTGGCCATGGCCGAATTCTGGTGGGGAAGCTCTCCCCGGCACGACATCCGCCGCCACGGGGACTTCTATCCGGCCTGCCACGCCAAATGCGGCCCCATACTCGGCCACATGCTGCAAGGGCTGGACGTGGAACCCAACCCGCAGGAAAACGCCAAACACGCCGCCGACGCTCCCCGCGTGCTGTATGAGGACGAATGGATTCTGGCCGTGGACAAGCCCGCCGGAATGCTCTCCGTACCCGGCAAGGGGAACGCCCCTTCCGTACAAGAGTGGGTACAAGCCTACCGCCCGGAAGCGCAAGGGCCGCTCATCGTACACCGCCTCGACATGGACACCTCCGGAGTGTTGCTGCTGGCCAAGACGGCAGAGGCGCACCGCCTGCTACAACAGCAGTTTGAAAACAGGACGGTCAAGAAACGGTATGTGGCTCTCCTTGACGGGGAAGTCCGGCAAGACCGTGGCTTCATCCGCCTGCCGCTCCGCCCCAATCCGGACGACCGCCCGCGGCAAGTGGTGGACCCCGTTCATGGGAAAATGGCCGTCACCCGTTTCGAGGTGCTGGAACGGAACGGGGGGCGCACCCGCATCGCCTTCTACCCCGAGACGGGGCGCACGCACCAGCTCCGCGTACATGCGGCCCACTCCGAAGGACTGAACTCCCCCATCGCGGGCGACAACCTGTACGGGCAACCGGACAACCGCCTTTACCTGCACGCCGAATCCGTCTGCTTCCGGCATGTCGTGACCGGAAAACCGATGCGCATCACGGCTCCTGTCCCCTTTTAAGATTGCTGCCCGCCATCCGGCAAACGGCATATCGCGTCTATCCGCTCCAGTTCCTGCCCCGTAAAGTCCGGCTTCCGCAAGGCCTTGAGGCTGTCCTCCAGCTGCGCCACGGAACTGGCCCCCACAATCACGGAAGTGACTTCCTCGCGGTGCAGCACCCAAGCCAGCGACATCTCCGCCAACGTCTGCCCGCGATCGGCCGCCACCTCGGCCAAAGCCCGGATCTTATCCAAGACCGCGTCTGTCAGCGTCTCCCGCTTCAGGAAACGCCCTTGGGCCATCCGTGAATCCTCCGGCACTCCGTGAAGGTAGCGCGACGTGAGCAATCCCTGCGCCAGAGGAGAAAAAGCGATGAACCCCACCCCGTTCTCACGGACCTGCTCCAATATGCCCTGCTCCTCCGGCCCACGGTCGAACAGGTTGTAACGCCCCTGATACAGCAGGCAATGCACGTCGCGGGCCTCCAGGTAGCGGTAAGCCTCCGCGGCCTTGTTGGCCGGATAGCGGGACAACCCGACATAAAGGGCCTTGCCCTGCCGCACGATGTCCACCAACGCCTGCAAGGTCTCTTCGAGCGGAGTGTCCGGGTCGTAACGGTGGGTGTAGAACACGTCCACATAATCCAGCCCCATGCGCTGCAAGCTCTGGTCGATGGCGGCCATGAGGTGCTTGCGGCCGCCCCAGTTGCCGTACGGGCCGGGCCACATGTCATAGCCGGCTTTCGTGGCGATGAAAAGCTCGTCCCGGTAAGGCCTGAAGGACTTCTTCATGATTTGCCCGAAGGTCTCCTCGGCACTCCCGTACGACGGCCCGTAATTGTCGGCCAGATCAAAGTGCGTGACACCGTGGTCGAAAGCGTAATGCGCCATCGCCATCGAGTTGGCCAAAGGATTGACATCCCCGAAATTGTGCCACAAGCCCAAAGAGATTTCAGGCAACAAGACTCCGCTCCGCCCGCAACGGCGGTAGCCCATGCCGTTTCCATACCGGTCGGCCGCCGGGGAATAAATCGCGTTCACCATACAGATTTTCCTTGTTTACGGTTTGAATGAAACAAAAATAATCAAAAAAGCATAAAGGACACCGCGCGTCCGGATGAAACCGCCTATCTTTGAACATTCTTATCACTCTAATTGATTTTTTCACATGAAACGCACAGCAGTCATATCCCTCGGAGTCTTCCTGACGGCTTCCACGATACAGGCGCAACAGACCGCCTCACACTTTGAGATAGAAACCGGCACGCCCCTCCAGACCATGGACGGCTTCGGAGCGTCCGATGCCTGGAGTATGCAGCGCATCGGGCTGTGGCCGGACAGCGTAAGGCGGCAGACCGCCGACTGGCTGTTCAGCACGGAAAACGACCGGGGCGGGAAACCCCTCGGCATCGGCCTATCCATCTGGCGCTTCAACATTGGCGCGGGCAGCCAAGAGCAAGGACGGGAGAGCGGCATCGCGCCGGGCACACGCACGGAATGCTTCCTCCGTCCGGACGGCACTTACGACTGGACCAAGCAGGAAGGGCAGCGCAACTTCCTGCACCTGGCCCGGGAACGGGGCGTGCGGACCTTCATCGGATTCTTCAACTCGCCCCCGGTCTATTACACCCAAAACGGCATGGCCACCAACACCGGACGGGGCGGCACGCTGAACTTGAAGACGGAGCATTACGACGACTTCGCCCGTTTCGCCGCCAACGTGGTGGAAGGGTTGGAACGGCACGACGGCATCCGCCTCTCCTACGTGTGTCCCGTCAACGAACCGGACGGACACTGGAACTGGCTGGGACCTAAACAGGAAGGCTCGCCTGCCACCAACCGGGAAGTGGCCCGGCTGGCCCGCGCCTTCAGCCAAGCCTTCACGGACAAGGGGCTGGACACCCGGATTCTGGTCAACGAATCGTCCGACTACCGTTGCATGTTCGCCACGCACATGGCCGGATGGCAACGGGGGTACGCCATACAGTCCTTCTTCTGCCCCGACAGCACGGAGACCTATCTGGGCGACACGCCGAACGTCCCCCGCCTGATGGCCGGACACAGCTACTGGACCAACACGCCCCTGAAGTCGCTCCGCGACATCCGCGTCCAGCTGAAAGACACGTTGGACAAGTACGGCGTGCAGTTCTGGCAGACGGAGACCTGCATCATGAGCAACGACGAGGAGATCGGAGGAGGAGGCGGATTCGACCGCACGATGAAGACCGCCCTCTACGTGGCCCGCATCATCCACCACGACATCGTCTATGCCGGCGCACGCAGCTGGCAATGGTGGCGTGCCGTGGGAGGCGACTACAAGGACGGGCTGCTGAGGGAGTTCGGCAACCGCGACGGCAGCCAAGGCCGCGTGGTGGACTCCAAGCTCCTTTGGGCGTTGGGCAACTACAGCCGCTTCGTGCGACCGGATGCCGTCCGCATGGGCATCACGGCCACCGACGCTTCCGGCCATACCGTGGAGGAAGGAGACACGGACAACCAAGGCATCATGTGCACGGCCTACCGCAACGCCGACGGCTCGTGGGTCATGGTGGTCCTCAACTACGCGCCCGAAGACCGTAACATCACCTTCCACGTGGACGACCGAAAAGTGCGCCAATGGCAACCCTACCTGACGGCCGAAGGGGAAGGAAACGACCTGCGCCCGCTCGGCAAGGTACGCAACGGAAAACCCGCCGTCATCCCCGCCCGCTCGCTGGTGACCTTCGTCGGGCGGGGACAGGCTGAATAGCATTGAACCCGGAAAGCATAATACGTCCTACTTATCAAAACTATGGAATATCCGCCGAAATTCGGCGGATATTCCATAGTTTTTCCTAACTTTGCCCACAAAATACAATATCATGAGAATCCTACTACTCGGCGAATACAGCAACGTGCATTCCACGCTGGCCAAGGGCTTGCGCGAACTGGGGCATTCCGTCACCGTGGCTTCCGACGGCGACGGCTGGAAGGACTATCCGCGTGACATCGACCTCCGCCGCAAATCGACCGGCAAACTCGACACGCTGGACTTCCTGTTCCGCTTGGGACGCGCCCTGCCGGCCATGAGGGACTACGACGTGGTGCAGCTCATCAATCCGGTGTTCATGGAACTGCGCCCGGAACGGCTGTTCCCGATTTACCGTTACCTGCGCCGGAACAACGCCAAAACATTCCTCGGAGCATTCGGCATGGACTACTATTGGGTGAAGACCGGACTGGACGGACACACGTTCCGCTATTCCGACTTCAACATCGGGACGGACATCCGCCACAACCCCGACAACGACCGCTTCATCGCCGAATGGCTCGACGGGCCGAAGGGAGAGCTGAACCGCTTCATCGCGGAAGACTGCGACGGCATAGTCAGCGGACTTTATGAATATGACGCCTGCTACCGCCCGGCGTTCCCGCAAAAGACAAGATTCATCCCCTTCCCCATCGACACGGGAAGCGTCACGCCCCGCATCCCCCATCCGGACAATCCGCGCATACGGTTCTTCATCGGCATACAACGGACAAGGGATGCCTACAAAGGCACGGACATCATGTACAAAGCCCTGATACGCCTGGCCCGGCAATACCCGGACCGCATCGAGATCGTAAAGGCAGAATCCGTCCCTTTCGCACAATACAGCCGGATGATGGACCAGTGCGACGTGTTGCTGGACCAGCTCTATTCCTACACTCCGGCCATGAACGCCCTGTTGGCCATGGCCAAAGGACTGGTGGCCGTGGGCGGCGGAGAGGAAGAAAATTATGAAATCCTGGGCGAGAAGGAACTCCGCCCGATTGTCAACGTACAACCTTCGGAAGAAGACGTGTACCAGCAATTGGAGCAGCTGATTCTGCACCCAGAAGACCTCGCCCGCCGCTCGGCGGAAGGAATCGAATATGTCCGCCGCCATCACGATTACCTGAAGGTGGCACAGCAGTATCTGGACTTCTGGGACCGACAGGACTAACCACAAGAGGAGCATGAAACTGTCCGTCATCGTCCCGGTATATCAGGTCAAGCCATACCTTGACTTCTGCCTGAAAAGCATCGTGCAGCAGAATCTGGACGATTATGAAGTCATCCTGGTGGACGACTGTTCGCCTGACGGATGCGGAGACATCTGTGACGACTGGGCGAAAAAGGACTCACGCTTCAAAGCCGTCCATCTCACTGAAAACAAGGGACTGAGCGTCGCCCGCAACAAAGGACTGGAAACGGCGCGAGGAGAATACGTCACCTTCGTGGACTCCGACGACTACCTGTCCCCCCGCACGTTGGGAACGAACCTGGACATCCTGACCGGACATCCGGAAGCCGATGTGCTGGAATATCCCGTCCGCGTCCACCACGGTACGGAAAAAGCCTACCAATACCAACCCGGACACGGCGAAGTCTCCGATTACGCGGGATGGGTCCACCGAAAAGGCTACATACACAGCTATGCCTGGAACAAAATCTACAGACGCTCCTTATGGAAAGAGGTCAGGTTTCCGGAAGGGCGGTGGTTTGAGGACCTTTTCACCGTCCCCTCCGTCTTGCGCCAGGCACGGCGTATCATCAGTTCGGACCAAGGACTCTATTATTATTGCGACCGCAAAGGCTCCATCTCCAGATCCTTATGCGAAAAAGGCGTCAAGGACTTGCTGCAGGCGCGCCTGCAGCTCTACCGCATGTCGCAAGACGAGACCGGACTGATGGAAAACGATCTGGACGAAATCTACCTCCGGCTGTGTGACTCGCAGATTCTCAGTATACGGCTTGGCATACCGCATCACATCCCCGAACGTTCCATCCCCCTCAGCCGGGCCCTCTTCGCCCGGCGTCCTTGGAACTACCACATCAAGGCTGTCCTGAAAGCTGTATGCGGAAAACGTTACTGCCCCATCGTGGCACAAACTCCCAAAGCGTTACGTTCATGAGTGTGCCATCCGTCAGTTTCATTATTCCTTATTATAATATAGGGATTCCCCTCCTCGACAGGGCTGTCCAAAGCGTAGTACGGCTGGGTGGCCACGCCGATTGGGAAATCTGGATCATCGACGATGGCACGCCGGCTCCAGAGGCGAGCGAATATGTCCGCCGGCTGGATGATCCCCGCATCCATTGCGTAGTCCAGCAAAACATGGGACTCAGCGGAGCCCGGAACACGGGAATCCGCATGGCCCGGAAAGAGTATATCCAATTTTTGGATGCCGACGACTACCTCTTTCTCACGCCCACACTGCAGATGCTGCAAATGCTGGAAACCTACACGCCTGAATTACTGGCCTTCGACTCCCGGAAAGTATACGGCACAAACGACCCCACATCTTACAATCACCGTATCCTTTATCGAGGAGACGGATGCGGATTCATGCGCAAGCATACCTTGCGAGGCGGAGCCTGGGGATGCGTGTTCAGGAAAGAAATTTTAGGGACACTGAGATTCACGCCCGGCATCTATCATGAAGACGAAGAATTCAAGCCTCTGCTTTTCCTGAACGCCCGCGACATCCTGGCCACAGACCTTCCGGTCTATGCCTATTTCCAACGTCAGGATTCCATTGTCCACCGGCGGGAAAGAACGACCGTGGAGAAACGATTCTCTGATTTTCTGGATATCATCATCCGTTTGGACGGAATCAGGCGGAAAACGCAAGACACTGGCCGCGCCAAAGCCCTGGAGCGGCAAATATGGCTGTTGTGCATGAGCTTGGTGTACACCCTTTTAAACGACAGTCCGGACATCCCGTTCCTGCGGCAAACACTGGAACGCATGAGGCAAGCAGGATTCTATCCCCTCCCTGCCCGCTGGTATTCCTTGCCCTACATCGTCGTCCGGACGATATGCTTCTGCCCCGGCAGTTCCGTCCTGGCCAGCAAACTGTTCAAGTTCATCCGGTTCCGACAGTCCGGGCATCCGGCGTCCTGAACAGCAGATGCTTACCAAACACAAAAAAAAGCAAAAAAGAGTTCACGGGCTTCTGCAAGAACAAAGAAATGACTACCTTTGGGAGTTCTAATTCAGAACAATTAGTTTAAAGGTATTAGAAAGGTATTGGCAAGTCCCCGTGCGTGAGCATAGGGACTTGTTTCTTTTGCATGTATCACTCAGGAAGTTCCACCTCCAAACCGTCGTAAGCCATGCGCACCCTTTCCGGCAAACGGGCGTCCTCCATGGCGTGCACATCGATATGATGCCCCATGTGGACCAAATAGGCCTGAGACGCCCCCAACCTCCGCGCAAAAGCGCAAGCCTCTTCTATCGTCTGGTGCGAATAGTGCGGTTCATGACGCAAGCCGTTCACCACCAAAAGCTTCAAGTCCCGCAGATAGTCCAGCTCACTGTCCGCAATGGTCTTCATGTCCGTGATATAAGCCATATCATTGATGCGGAATCCGAGAATGGGAAGCTTGGCATGCATCACCTCCACCGGCATGACATGGAACTCTCCTATGTCGAAACCTTCATGCGGACGGGCCTCATGCAGCTGGAGCAAAGGCACGCCGGGGTACTTATGTTCCACAAAACAATAAGGCAGACTTTGGCGCAATTGGGCCGCCGTGCGTCCCAGCGCATAAAGCTGCACGTCGCCGAACTTGCCGAACGGACGCAAGTCGTCAATCCCGCCCACATGGTCGTAATGCTCATGGGTGAGCAACACGGCATCAATCCGGCGGAACGCCTGCGGAAGAATCTGCTGACGGAAATCCGGGCCGCAATCCAACAGGATACGGGTCCGCTCCGTCTCTACCAGCAAGGAAGTCCGCAGACGCTTGTCGCGAGGGTCTTTGCTGCCGCACACTTTACAACGGCAACCGATTTGCGGCACCCCCGTACTCGTCCCGGTACCTAAAAAGGTAATCTTCATGCTTCCCCTCCTATTATATTGACCTCCGGACGGATGGATATGCCAAACTTGTCATACACATCCGTCTGGACCGCCTTGCACAAATCCATGATCTCACGTCCCGTGGCCTCTCCCTTATTCACCAGCACCAAAGCCTGCCGGTCGTGCACTGCCGCATGTCCCAGCGACCGTCCCTTCCACCCGCAGCGTTCGATAAGCCATCCCGCCGGGACCTTCACTCCGGCCTCTCCCAAATCATAATGAGGCATATCGGGATATTCCGTCTTCAACATCTCATATACCTTGCGGTCCACTACCGGGTTCATGAAAAAGCTCCCGGCATTCCCCCAGACCTTAGGGTCCGGCAGCTTGGCTTTCCGTATGCCGATGACAGCCCGACGTACGGCTTGGGCTGTCACCCTGCCCCCCTCCGTCCCGGAAGCCAAAAGGGCCTCGCGCACTCCCCCGTAATCCAAATTGGGGGTAAAGCGGCGTGACAACTTGAAACTGACATTCGTCACGGCATAACGCCCTTTCAGTTCTTCCTTGAATATGCTTCTCCGGTAGGCATAACGGCATTCCGAAACGTCAAACACCCTGAAAGCCCCGTTCCGCAAATCGACCGTCTCCACCTTCTCAATCACATCTTTTGCCTCAGCACCGTATGCTCCGATATTCTGCACGGCCGAAGCTCCCACCTCGCCGGGAATCAAAGAAAGGTTCTCCACACCGTAATATCCGTGTTCCACACAATAGGACACGAAATCGTCCCACACGACCGCCGCGCCGACCCTGAGGAACACCGTCTCTCCTTCATCGTGTGCTTCCACGCCCCGGATAGCCGAATGCAACACCGTGCCATGATAATCCCCCAAGAACAAGAGGTTGCTTCCGCCCCCGATATGCAAAAGCGGCTTGTCCGGTTCTTCCGCACGGATGCGGCCTACCACTTGCTGCAAATCCTCCACCGTGTCATATTCCACGAAACGGTCCGCCCGCACCTCAAGCCCGAAAGTGTTATGCGCCCGCAAAGAACAGTTTGTTTTCTCCTTTATCATGTCAACCCTAATTTTCATAAGCGGCCAGCTTCCAGCTCCCGCCCATCTTCTTGAAGAACAATATGTCCATCAGGCCGTTGGATATGCCGGACTTGACCAGCACCATCTCCCCCGGACGGTCGTAAGTCTGCCCATAACGGATGTTGGTAATGATTCCCGAAGGAAGCTGGGGCTTGAACGCGTCCCATTGGTCCACATCCAAAGTCCCTTCTATGACATTGAAGTCGTCGTCCGGATCCGTCGTGACATACCGCAAGGGAGACATGATGCTCGCCCGTTGGAAGTCCTCGTCGGAAACAAATGTGTGGTAAAACTCAAGGAAACGGTCCAAAGGATATGCCGGGGTGAAATCACGGAAACTCTCCTCCGTCAGTTTCCATTCGCCTTCCAGACGCTCAAAATGACATGTCTTCACCCTCTTCCGTTCCAAGTCTATCTGTTCCACGTCCACATGGTTCAAATCCGTCCGCTTCTCCAGTTCCATCTGCTCTTCCGTATTGAAAAACACGGTGTAATAATCCTGATGTTCAAAGAGCGGCTCATATTTCCATTCCTCGCGGGACACCCAAGCGGAGTCCCCGCGGTTCACCACAAGCAAAGGAAACCTGACCCGGCGTTCCTGCACTTTCTTACGTCCGGCAAACTCGAAAATGAAATCGTCGAACAACTCGTCCGCACTTTCGGGCAGTTCCTCATCCTGCGCCTCAGGAGAAAAAAAGAGCGAGTCCGCTGAACCGGCCACTGAATCCACCGGCAGCTCAGCCGTATAATCCACCGGAGACACCGTCTTCTTCCGGCCGCATGCCACCAGCATGAAGGCCAACGCCATGCACCACATCAAATTTTTCCTCATACCAACAATCGGACAGAATCCTCTTTAAAAACATGCAAAAGTACACTTTTATTTTCAATCCTTGTCTCATTTTAGAGGATAAATGATTACCTTTGCATTGTTTTTTTATAGAGAACCATATCCAAGACTTATATGACAGCTAAAATCCAAGAACTTCTGGAAGAAGTCGAACAGCTGCAAGCCTCCACCAAAGAAGAAGCCGAGGCATTGCGCATCAAATATTTAGGAAAGAAAGGACTCATCAACGACTTGATGGCAGACTTCAGAAACGTGCCGGCAGAAATGAAGAAGGAAGTGGGCATGAAACTGAACGAACTGAAGAACAAAGCCCAAGAGAAAATCAACGCCCTCAAGGAAGCGGCAGACTCACAAGACCATGTGGCAGACGACCTTGACCTGACGCGCACGGCTTATCCCATCCAGCTCGGCACGCGCCACCCCATCACCATCGTCAAGAACGAAATCGTGGACATCTTCTCACGCCTCGGCTTCACCTTGGCCGAAGGTCCTGAAATAGAAGACGACTGGCACGTGTATTCTTCCATGAACTTTGCCGACGACCATCCGGCACGCGACATGCAGGACACTTTCTTCGTGGAAGCCCATCCGGACATCGTGCTCCGCTCGCACACCTCGTCCGTACAGGCCCGCGTCATGGAACGCCAGCAGCCGCCTATCCGCGTGATTTGCCCGGGACGCGTATACCGCAACGAGGCCATCTCTGCCCGCGCGCACTGTTTCTTCCACCAAGTGGAAGGCCTGTATGTGGACAAAAACGTATCATTTACCGACCTGAAGCAGGTTCTGTTGCTCTTCGCCCAGGAAATGTTCGGCAAGGAAACAAAGATACGCCTTCGCCCCTCTTACTTCCCCTTCACCGAGCCTTCGGCCGAAATGGACATCAGCTGCGACATCTGCGGCGGAAAAGGATGCTCGTTCTGCAAACATACGGGATGGGTGGAGATTCTCGGCTGCGGCATGGTGGACCCGGCGGTGCTGGAAGCCAACGGCATCGACAGCAACGTCTATACGGGCTATGCTTTCGGCATGGGTATCGAACGCATCACCAATTTGAAATACAAAGTGAAGGATTTGCGTATGTTCTCTGAGAACGACACCCGCTTCTTGGAAGAATTCAAGTCCGCCAACTAAAAAAACGCCGTGGAAGACCGGTTAGTCACACGGAGTTATATCTGCATACTGGCAGCCAATTTCCTACTTTATTTCGGATTTTGGCTGCTTGTTCCTATTCTCCCTTTCTATCTGAAAGAGACGTTCTCATGCACCGAAGCCGCCATCGGCACCATCCTAAGCTGCTACACGGTATCGGCCCTGTGTACCCGTCCGTTCATGGGCTACCTGTACGACGGATTTCCCCGCAAGCCCATCTACCTCATGGCTTACCTCTTGTTTACGGCGATTTTCGCGGGATACGTCCTCACGGGGTTGCTGGCCGTGTTCATCATGCTGCGCGTGGTACACGGCGTGGCGTTTGGCACGGTGACAGTCGGCGGGAACACTTTGGTCATCGACATCACGCCGTCCTCCCGCCGGGGAGAAGCGCTCGGATATTACGGACTGACCAACAACATCGCCATGAGCATCGGCCCCATGACCGGACTGTTCCTGCACGACACCCACCTGAGTTATGAGCATATCTTCAGCATCGGACTGGCCACTTGCGCATTGGGATTCATGGCGGCCATGTCCGTCAAGGCCCCGCGGAAAGCCCCCGTGCGCCGTCCTCCCGTCTCGTTGGACCGCTTTATCCTGCTGAAAGGCATACCCGCCGGCATCGCCCTCCTGCTCTTGTCCATCCCTTATGGCGCCACGACCAACTACGTGGCCGTTTATGCACGCGAGATAGGCCTGGACGTACCCACCGGCTTCTTCTTCACCCTCATGGCCGTGGGGATGGGCGTCAGCCGCATCTTTGCCGGAAAGTTCGTGGACCGCGGATATATCACGCAAACCATCTCATACGGATTCTACGTGGTCATCGCGGCATTCTTCCTTCTTTCCTGCTGTGCCACCGTCATCGGCTACAGCACGGCCTGGTGCGCCTTCATCTTCTATCTGGTGCCCTTCATGCTGGGCATCGGCTTCGGCGTGATGTTTCCCGCCTACAACACCTTGTATGTCAACCTTGCCCCCAACAACCAGCGGGGTACGGCCACCAGCACATACCTGACCTCATGGGACGTGGGCATCGGGCTGGGCATCTCCACGGGCGGCTACATCGCGCAGCATTACGCCTTCAGTGCCGTCTATTTGTTTGGCAGCCTGCTGTGCCTGGCCTCCATGCTGTTCTTCAACCTTTACGTCAGCCCCCATTTCCACCGCAACAAAGTGCGTTGAGCGGCCATTCCCGCTTTGGTTCTCTGCCATTATGTCAGCAAACAGGACTGTTCTGTCAGCCTTGCAATCATAAAGCAACAAACATCCCCGTTTTTCTTGACCTGCGTCAATATATTCCAAGGAAACGGGAAATTCAAGGCAGCAACCCTTGCTTCCCCCCTCTTTTGGCCATAACTTTGCAGTGTCATAAACAGAAAGACTGAAAAGAACCTCTTAGGGTAGAGGTTTTGAAAAGGTAAAAAAGATTGTTTAACTAAAAGGTAAAAAGATTATGATGACAATGGGTATTATGCTGTTTGCCGTAATACTTATGGCAGCAGTGCTTGTGGTGCTTTTCGCAGTGGTCATGCTGGCCGGTATGCACAAGGAATCCAAGCTGAACAAGGACTTCTTCACCTCCAGCACCTCCATGCAGTTCGGCAATGGCGACTTCCACGCCACAGCCGCATGTTAAAACGCACAGAAATTCGGAACATAGAAAAAGCATAGGCTCGCAAAGCCGGGAATCACGCGGCGGATGGACGAAGATGGCTCTCATCTCACTCCACCCGCCGCGTTTTTTTGTAAGCCTCCCACCTTTTTCAGGAGAAAAAGGTTCACAGACTTGCCACCTGCTTGGCAAGGATGGCATCCACCCGTCCCGTGAAACGGCTGAACTTCGCCGTCATTTCCTCAAACACCTCTTTCCGGAAAGTCAATCGCTTTGTGCTATCATGGAAGCATTTGGCGTTGATGTGGAAGTGTCCGCTGCATCTGGATATTCCCGCTCTGTTAACGAGGGTGAAAGAGACGATGGGGAAATAAAGTTGCCCGCTCCCCGATTTGAATACTTTAACAAAACACATCGCTTCCGCGCACTTCCAAAAATACAAACAGGGGACGCTGCACATGGTCAAGCCATTGGTATTGTCAGACCAGACACCGCTCAATCCTGACAACCGAATCAATAACTTTATAGCAAATGATAACAATCAAAACAAGACGAATATGGAAAGTAACACTATCAGATTGATCATTAATAGCACTTCTCCGGCAGGATCCGGGCTGTCCCCGCTGGGGACGGCGGTTACCGGGGCGGATAGGAGGATTTTTTGACGCGGGCAAGAAACATTATCACTTTATAGCAATCTGCCATTATCATTCCATTCACCATATATCACGCCGAGACGGGTGTTGTCGATGAACTTTTTCAGACGGCTTTCAAAGAGAGGACGTTGTTTTTTCTTGATTTGTATCGTGTCGATGCGCACACGCCGGTATAAGGGTGGGAAGTTTTGGAAATTCCGCCACACGATGGGGTCTTGCTGGAAGGCTGACAAAATTTCTTTGTCGATGGTGAAACCTCCGGGTGACATGTCGGGCAGTACAGCGCGTCCCGCGTCTGTCATGCGCCCCAACCGATCCATGCGGCGGCATCGTTCCTTGTTCAGTTCCGACCACAGGCTACCTTTTGTGCGTGGCGCAAAACGTTGGTATGCCTCGCCATCCAGCCGTTTCAAAGTGCTGTCAATCCAGCCGAAACACATCGCTTCCTCCACTGCGTCGATATACCAGAATGTACCATCGTCCATAGGACGCCCGCGCTTGACTTTCACCCAACACTCCTTCTCGGTGGCATGATGCGTCATAAGCCATTGGCGAAATTCGTCGCGGCTTTGTATGGATAATATATTTTGTGGCTTTATGATACTCATATTTTTACAGGTTGTTTCATTTGCAAAGATAGGTAAAATGAGAACATTCAAAGCATTGGCAAGCATCTTTCTAATCCTGTTTAGTATGGTAATGGAAATAAGAGCGCAGCAATTACAAATGTTTGTCATATAGCTTTCCGACGTATTCCGACGGCGTAACCCCCTCCTGCTTCTTGAACATCCGGCTGAAGTGCTGGGGATATTCGAAACCGAGGCGGTCGGACACATGGGAGATGGTTTCTCCGGCGGCCAGCCCGTTCTTGCCAAGCTGGATGACGAACTGGCGGATGTGGCTGCTCGCCGTGTCGCCGGTGGTCTTCTTGATGACATCGCCGAAATAGTTGGCGGACATACACAGTTTGTCGGCGCAATACTGCACGGTGGGCAGGCCGAGGGTCAGTTGGAGTTTGTCCTCGAAATACTCACGGAGCAGGCGGTCGAATCGGACGAGGATGTCAGAGTTCTCAATCTTGCGGGTGACGAACTGGCGGTTGTAGAAACGCTGGCAGAAGTTGAGCGTCAGTTCTATGTAGCCCACGAGAATGGCGTTTTGAAGCTCGTCCGGCTTCTCTGCGAGTTCCTCACGCATCCGGCGCATCAGGGAGGTCAGAATGTCGTGTTCCTCGTCGGTCATGTGCAGGGCCTCGTTAATGCGGTAATCAAAGAAGGAGTACTCCCGGATGCGCTTTTCAAGCGGGAAGCCGTGGAGCAGGTCGGGGTGGAAAAGTAACGCCCATCCCGTCAGCATCACCTCCTCGCCGTTGTCCTCCTTGCCGCCTATCTGCCCGGGGGCCACACAGATGACCGTACCCTTCTTGTAATCATACTTGCCACAGCCGTATGCCAGGTCTATCTCCGCCTCGTCGTGGAAGAAGATGCCGTACACGCCGTAATCGTTCAGGCTGTGGCGCACGGGCGACACCTCGGCATAGTCGATGACGCTGACCAGCGGGTGCTGCTCTTTGCATCCAACGTAGCGGGCATAGTCGTTGACGTTCCTTACTTTCAGTATCTTGCTCATAGTTCTTTCCGTTAAACCTATACAAAGATAAAGCATTTCACGGACAATAATTTACGCCGACTGCAATATCTGTAAAAATGGTATATCTTGCCGTCTTATGATTACAAATCCTCTCCTTGTTCCACCGTAACTTTGCATCAGATAAAAATAAGAATACAATGAAACAGACAACAGAATTACCCGAAGACTTGTGCGCGGATGAGGCGGTGTGCTTCATCGCATACCGTCACCACGTCACACCGCAACAGCTCTTGCGCCATTTCCTTTGCGGGGAGGCATCCATCCCCTTGGAGGCTAACGAAGTGGAGATACTGAGAGGATTGTCCGAACTGATTAAAGATGATAAGACTATAAACATAAAAACAAGACAACAATGAAGAAGAACATTGGAAATGTATTGGCATTGTACCCCACGCCCGCAGTAGTCGTGGGTACGGAAGTGAACGGAAAAGTGAACTGGCTGCTGGTCGCCCACGTGGGTATCATCGGGCATGACCAAATCATGTTGAGCTTATTCAAGAAGCATTACACCAACGAAGGGGTGAAGCAGACAGGCAAAGTGTCGGTCAATATGGTGAATGAAGCGATGCTGGAACGAGCCGACTATGTGGGCTGCGCAAGCGGAGCGAAGGCGGACAAGTCTGATGTATTTGTATATCACATAGGCGAAGCCGGAACGCCCGTCATCGACGAAAGTCCGCTGGTGATGGAGTGCGAGGTGGTGGACAACTACGAGACGGAGACTTTCGACAACTTCATCTGCAAGATAACGAACACCTACGTGGACGAAGATTGTCTGAACGAAAAAGGCAAGCCCGATTATGACAAGCTGAAACCCGTGCTCTTCGAGATGCCGAATTACACCTACCTACGCACGGGCGAAACCATCGGCAAATGCACCAGTTTCGGGAAAACATATAATAAAAAGGAGGAACAACAATGAAAACAAGAACATTGGGAAAAGACAAACTGGAAGTGTCCGCCATCGGATTGGGCTGCATGGGCTTTACGCAAAGCTATCCCCCGTATCCAGACCGAAAGGATGCGATAAATACCATCCGCAAGGCGGTGGACTTAGGTGTTACGTTCTTCGACACCGCAGAAGTGTACAGCTATGGCCAAAACGAGGACTTGGTAGGCGAGGCGTTGCAGCCCGTGCGCGATAAGGTAGTCATTGCCACCAAGTTCGGTTACGACTTGTCCGAAACGCCGGACTTGACCACATCGGCACGTCCTGTTTCGTTGTCCAGCCGTCCGGAGACCATTCGTAAGGCAGTGGAAGGTTCGCTGCGCCGTCTGCGTACCGACCATATCGACCTTTATTACCAGCATCGCGTGGATCCGAATGTGCCTATCGAGACAGTGGCAGAGACCGTAGGCGAACTGATAAAGGAAGGCAAAGTATTGCATTGGGGGTTGTCCGAAGCTGCCGCCTCCACCGTGCACCGTGCCCATGCCGTATGTCCGCTGACCGCTGTGCAGAGCGAATACTCCCTGTGGTACAGGAAACCCGAAGCGGAATTATTGCCTACATTGGAAGAACTGGGTATTGGCTTCGTGCCGTTCAGTCCGCTGGGCAAGGCGATGCTGACTGGGCGTTTCAACAAGGACACGAAGTTTGACAAGACCGATTTCCGTTCCGCCATTCCCCGTTTCCAAGGCGAGAACCTGAAGCACAACATGGAGTTGGTGGAATATGTGGAAGAGCTTGCCAAACGGAAAGAAACCACTCCTGCCCGTATCGCCCTCGGCTGGCTGCTGGCACAGAAACCGTGGATTGTCCCCATTCCCGGCACGAAACGCATTGAGCGTATCGAGGAGAACATAGGTGGTGCGGACATACAATTCACGCTCGAAGAATTGGCGGACATTCGCCGCCATTTGGACAACATCGAGATAGTCGGAGGGCGTTATCCCGAAGACCAGGAGAAGATGACAGGACTTTAATCCCGGATACCTATGGAACGACGCGAATTTTTGAAGAAGTCTGCACTGGCTGCTTTGGGTACAGCCGTAGCCGGAACAGGGATTGTGCAGGCTTTCAACCACATAAACGATAACGAATCAAAGACAAACAAGATGAAGATAGTAGTATTGACAGGCAGTCCCCGTAAGAACGGAAATTCTGCTTATCTGGCGGAGCAGTTCATCAAAGGCGCGGAAGAAAAGGGGCATGAGGTATTCCGCTTCGACTGTGCTTTCAAACAGGTGGAGCCGTGCCGCGCCTGCAACCGTTGCGGCATGGACGGGCCTTGCATATTCAACGATGACTTTCAGGAACTCCGTCCGCACCTGATAGACGCGGACATGGTGGTGTTCGCCACGCCGATGTATTACTTCGGCATCTCGGCGCAGATGAAGCGGGTGATAGACCGCTTCTATGCCATCAACGGACAAATCAAGGGCGCACGGAAGAAAGCTGCCTTCTTAATGACCTACGCCGATACCGCTAAAAAAGAAGCGGAACCGATGTTAGTACATTATCATACGATGATGGATTATCTCGGCTGGACAAGCGTGGGCGAAGTGGTGGCTCCGGGTGTGTGGACGGCGGGCAGCATCAGGAATACAGATTATCCGCAGCAAGCCTACCAGTTGGGCAAGAATTTATAACCCATTATCAAAAGAAAAATGAAGAATATAATAGCAACAATCGCCCTCGCACTGGCAGGAAGCCTGTCCGCGACGGCACAAACAACAGACAATATGAATAGAATCGAAGTATGCAAGCAGAATTACCGCACCCTGTTCGGTGGCGAAGCCCTGACCGGACAGGGTACAGACCCGGAAATGATGGACATCCTTCAGAAGTTCATCTTTGGTGAAGTATTCCAGACGGGCGAATTGACGCTGAAACAGCGCGAAATGATTACCTGCATCACCCTCGCCACGATGCAGACGCTCCCGCAACTGAAAGCCCATGCCGGGGCGGCACTTAATGTGGGTGTCACCCCGGAGGAACTGCGCGAGGTGATGTATCTTACCGCCCCGTTCATCGGCTTTCCCAAGATGCTGAATGCCGTGGCTACGGTGAACGAAGTGTTCAAGGAGCGTGGCATCTCCCTGCCGTTGGAAAAGCAAGACACGGTAACAGAAGAAACACGCCACGAAGCGGGCAAAGCCATTCAAGACAAACTCTATCCCGGCGGTACCGCTTCGGTGATGGAAGGTGTGCCCGGCGATATGGGCAAGGACGTGGAGCAGTTCCTCACGGATTATTTCTTCGGCGATATCTACAGCCGCGACGCACTCGACTTACAGACGCGCGAGTTGTTGGGCTACTGCGTACTAACCACGTTGGAAGCCGAGAGCCAGCTCCATTCGCACTATCACGGCAACATCAACGTCGGCAACTCGCCCGAAACGCTGACCGCCTCCGTCATCCAGTGCCTGCCCTACATCGGCTTCCCCGCCGCTATCAAGGCGTTGCGCATCATCAAAGAAGAATATGCCGGCGGCAAGAAGATACCCGAACTGATGAAAGAGCCGGGCAAGAGGTGCGCAATTCCAAGGAAGGAGTGAAAGGCGTGGAAAACGACCTTAATTCCAAATTCGCATTTCTGCCGAAATCTATCGGATATTCCACAGATTCTCCGTAATTTTGTCCCGTCATTATAAAACAGGAACAAGAATGGAAAACGGATTGACACACACCAGCACGCTCACGGTGGAAGAGAAACACATGGCTGCCCGCGTAGGCAGCGGGGACTTGGAAGTACTGGCCACGCCCGTCATGATGTCACTGATGGAGAACGCCGCCATGGAAGCCGTAAAGGACGCATTGGACGAAGGGGCAACAACCGTAGGCGGATTCATCAGTGCCTCACATCTCAAGCCCACGGCCTTAGGGCGGACCATCACGGCCACCGCCGTATTGGAATCCGTCGAGGGCCGGAAACTGACGTTCAGAGTCACCGCGCAAGACGGGGACGGCCTCATCGGCGAGGGGACACACATCCGCTTCGTGGTGGACCGCCGCAAGTTCATGTCCAAGTTGCAGGCATCATAACCCGCCTTTTATTGAAGTGTCGCCAAACCCCGCGATTCGCTGTCAAAAAGAAAGGTTTTCCGCCCGATTCCGCATCTGTGCGACGGGGCGGAAGGGCGGAAATAAGTCCCGAAGTGTTAAAAAACGGGCGGCAGAACTGTCCGTATGGAACATTTCTCCGCCTCGGCGTCCGTTTCCGTGCGGCAAAAACGGGATTTCTTTCCGCAAAGAAATTTCTTTCTTGCCGCAAAGCCGCGAATTTCTTGCCGCAAAGAAATTCCCGGGCATGTGGAAAGCGGGGAAAAACGGGGCTTCGGGCGGATTTTTCCGTCTAATTGGAGACTTTCCGCGCACAAAATCCATTTGTCTTTTTGCAAGCTTTCCCCTTCACGGGCTGACGCGGGGGCGGCATCCGTCCGCACGACGCTCCGCGGCGGGCGGCGAAGTGTCGCGGAAAGCGGGCTTCCGGCTTTCATCCTGCATTCCCGCAACCGTGCGAGAATCGCGCATTCCCGTCCGTTCCCGTCCTTGCATCCGTCCGCGCGATTCTCGCGGGGCCGGTTTTGACGTTTTGACAGAATGTCATCCCGGATTTTCAGGAGGCAAAAGGATGTCACCCGCCGGAGTTTCGCCTGGGGGCTACGGAATTAAAGCTTCTTGATTACCCGGCACGGGTTTCCCATTGCCACGCAGTTGGCCGGAATGGAACGTGTCACCACGCTCCCCGCGCCGACGACCGTGTTCTTCCCGACGGTCACGCCCGGCAGCAATATCGCGCCCCCGCCTATCCATACGCCGTCCTCGATCCTGACGGGGCGGGCTATGGTGTTGCAGATGTCATCGCCTTCCTTCCAGTCCCAAACCATCCGCTCGCGCACGTCGGTGGAATGGGTGGCGGTGTATACGCAGCAATGCCTGTCTCCGCTCGTGGTCGGCATAGTCCGTGGCGTTGAACCGGGCCAGCAACCGCCTTGTCCGCAGGATCATCTCCACAATCTTCGGGTCCCTCCCTCCGTTGAAAGGCTCGCCCGACATGCATTTCTCCAGTTCTGTCTTCATTGTCATTGGTTTTTAAGTCCTTATCGGCACCAGCACGCGATGCCCTGCTGGTTCCGGAAACCGGCAGAACACGCTCACTCCCCCGCCGCAATCTTCCGGATGGCTTTCGCCGGAACGCCGCCGACTATCGTATTGGCGGCCACATCCCGGGTCACGACGGCCCCGGCCGCCACCACCGCATTGTCGCCGATGGTCACCCCCTGCAGGATGGTCGAGTTCGAGCCGACCCATACGTTCTTGCCCAATACTATGGGAGCAGGATACGTGTTCTTGCGGTCTTCGGCGGACAGGCCATGGTTCAGCGTGGCGAACACCACATTGTGTCCTATCTGGCATCCGTCGCCAATGGCGACGCCCCCGTGGTCCTGGAAGTGGCAGCAGGCGTTGATGAACACGTTCTCCCCGAGGGTGATGTTCCGCCCGAAATCAGTATAGAACGGCGGAAACACGCGCAGCGATCGGGGCACACCGTAGCCGAACAGTTCCGAAAGCAGCGCGCGCACCTCGTCCGGGGTGTGGTAGGCCGCGTTCAGCCGGAAGGTGATGCGGCGGGCCGAATCGCTCATCTCGTCCATAAAGCGGTGGATGTCGTCCGTGCTGAGCGCGCGTCCTGTCTTCACATATTCCTTGAATTCCCTGATGGTCATATCATTGCGTTTTAATAAAAGTTCCTGTCTTTATCCTTCAGCCCCGTCGGCGGTCCTTGCTTCCGGGTCCGGGGGCAAAGATACGAATATAAAACGCAAAAGGGCATAACCGGTTCACGGAATTTTGTGACGTTTTTACTGATGGCGGAAAACGGGAAAGGCCGCCCGGCATGGGAGCGGCCTTCATGGCAGATGCACGTGGACACACGGGTTCAGTCCTTTGCCGGATTGAACTGCTCGTCGTAGCCCAACAAGTATTTCGCCAGCGCGGGGTCGTTGAAGTCGGCCGCAAGGGGATGCCCGGCGTCCAGGCGGCGGATGGCCTCCCGCTCATCGTCCGACAGCTCGAAACCGTCAAGGTCGAAGTTGCTCGCCATGCGCTCCGGCTTGGTGGATTGCGGGATGACGATGATGCCTTCGTCCGTCAGGAACTTCAGGCACACCTGGGCGATGTCCTTGCCATGGCGGGCCGCGATGCCTTGCAGCGTTTCATTGCCGAACAGGTTGTTCATGCCGCGGGCCAGCGGGCTCCATGCCATGAGGCGCGTGCCGTATTCCTCCATCAGCCCGCGCATCCTCACTTGTTGGGAAAAGACGTGAGTTTCCAGCTGCACCACGGCAGGCTTCACTTCCATATTCTCCGCCAAGTCCACGAAACGGGCGTCGTAGAAGTTGCTCAGCCCGATGGCGCGTGCCTTCCCTTCCTTGTACGCCTTCTCCATGGCGCGGTAGGTGCCGTAATAGTCGCCGAACGGCTGGTGGATGAGCAGCAGGTCGATGTAGTCCGTCTTCAGCTTGCGGAGGGATTCGTCGATGCTCTTCGCGGCCTTTTCTTCGCCCGCGTTGCTGATCCACACCTTGGTGGTCAGGAAAAGTTCCCCGCGGGGGATGCCGCTCTTGCCGACGGCCTCGCCCACCCCTTCTTCGTTATAATAAGCCTGTGCCGTGTCGATGGAGCGGTATCCGGCTTCCAAGGCTTCCGATACATGACGCTCGCACTCCGTCGGAGCGATTTGCCACACGCCGTAGCCCATCATGGGCATTTCGACGCCGTTGTTCAATGTGATGGTCTTTTTCATTTTTCGGTTTTACTTTCTTGTTCATTTGAATTTTCGTACGGACAAATCAATCGTGGATCCTGTGCGTCCCGATATACTTTGTAGTGGCCAAGTCCGTGTCGTCATAGATGGAGCTGCGCCCGGTGTCAAGCCCGGCGATGGCCTGCATCTCCTGGCCGGTAAGCGTGAAGCCGAAGATGTCCAGGTTCTCGGCCATCCTTTCCCGGCGCACGGTCTTGGGGATAACCACCACGCCCCGCTGGTTCAACCAACGGAGTACAACCTGTGCCACAGTCCGCCCGTGCTTTCCGGCGATGGCTTTCAGCACCGGGTTGTTCCAGATGTCGTTCTTCCCTTCGGCAAACGGCGCCCATGCCTCGTGCTGTATGCCCTCTTGCGAAAGGAACGCATTGGACGCTTCCTGCTGGAAGAAGGGATGGGTCTCCAGCTGGTTGACCGCCGGCTTCACCTCATTGTGCAGGAACAAGTCCTGCAAACGTTCGTCAGAGAAGCTCGTCACCCCGATGGCCTTGACGCGCCCTTCCTTGTAGAGCCGTTCCGCCGCACGCCAGGCCGCATAATAGTTGCCGTAAGGCTTGTGCAGCAGATAGAGGTCTACATAGTCAAGCCCGAGCAACCTGGCGGACTTGTCGAAAGCGCGGAGCGCGTCCTCATATTCATAATCCTGCACCCAAAGCTTGGTGGTGACAAACACTTCCTCGCGTTTCAAACCGCTATGGCGGAGCGCATCCCCCACCTGCTCCTCGTTGAAATAGGACGCCGCCGTGTCAATCATGCGGTAGCCCGTCCCGAGTGCCTCGCTGACGGCACGCTCCGTGTCCTCCGCCGGAATCTGGTAAACGCCGAATCCCAAGGCCGGCATCATCACGCCGTTGTTCAGTCTTACTTCTTTCATCTCGTCTAAGTTTTGATGCGCAAAATTACCTCCGGCAGATGGAGATTCCGTTATGAAATTCGTTGGGGATGATTCACTTTTCGTGGTTTATCGCTAAATTTGCGGCACGAACCCATCATACGGAACTTGGCATGGACCATACAGCAAAAGACAAAGTGTTCTTCATCGATTCGGTTGACGATTGCAACGTTGCGAGCTTGTTGGAAGATGTTGTCCACATACTTTGCACGGAAGGCTGCATGAGCTTTACCTTCCGCGAGACGCGTTACAATATCGCGGTGGGGGATTACGTCATCCTTACCCACATGTCGTTCGCGTCCGGCTTCGTCCGCTCGGAAAACTTCAAAGGCATTTTCATGTGCTTCCCTGAATCGTATGTAGCCTCGATGGCGTTGCGCAGCAATTACGGCATCACCGGGCATCTGTCCCTGCTGCAGGATCCGATCATGAAACTCTCGCGGGAAGATTTCACAAAATGCCGGGCTGACTTGCTCCGCATCCGCGAAAGGCTGGACGACAGCACGCATCTTTTCAAGGAAGAGATGATCAGCCATCTGCTCATGGCGCACATACTCGACCTATATGACATCCATGCGCGTTCCCACACGCTGAAAGAACCTTCAGAACGGCTTCACATCCTGCTCAGCCGGTTTATCGGACTGCTCTATCAGAAAGAATACGTCCGGCACAGGGATTTGCCTTACTATGCCTCGAAGCTCTGCATCACCCCGCACTACCTGTCCGAAATATGCAGGAAGGCAAGCGGGCAGCCCGCGTCTTATTGGATTGACCGCTTCACACTGCTGGAAATAACCCGGCGGCTTTGCCGGAAGAATCTCACTTTGGCAGAAATCGCCGAAGGCATGAATTTCTCGTCCCTCTCTTATTTCAGTCGCTACGTGCGGAAGCGGACCGGGCTTTATCCATCGGAATACCGAAACCGGCTTCTAAGAAGCAACGAGCCGCGATTCAAAAGTTCCCCGCTATCTCCTCCTGCCGTTGATAAGCTTGCGGAACTGACGGTTCATACCTGATTCCTTATATAAAGGAAAAGGCGGTCATTCCCCGACCGCCTCCTCCATGTTCACCTTCCGGGTGCAGTGCGGAACCGTCCTATAAGGCGGCGTTCCCGCGTTTCCCATACTATCCATGCTTCTGGAATAATAATAGTAACCGTCATCCCAATATCCGTATTCATACCAGTAACGGTCGTAATTGCGCAACGAGAACCACGTGGAAGAATAAACCCCGTCCATGTACCCCTCGAAATAGTCGGCCGACAGGCTGTAGTCCCGGATGTTGCAGTCCAGGTCCGGATTGTCGAAACGCAGATAGATGATGCCGTTCCGGACGGTCCAGGTGAAATAATGCTCCACCATCTCTATCCTGCCGCGCCATCCGCGGTAATAATCCGTCTCGTATCCGTATCCTTGGGAGTAGCCGCAATAGTCCTGGGGGATGAACTCCAAGTCAGAACCCATTGCCGGTTGGCCGTCCACCATCATCCCCAAGTCGCCGAACCAACGCCCGGACAACAGATATCCCCGATAGTCATCATCCTTCTCGCACCCGCCCAATACCGCCGCCAGACAGCAGACTACAACCAGCTTCGCATACTTAAACCATTTCATAATCTGTCTTCTTTTAAGGGTTTCCTGCACAAAGATAGGCATAAATACGGCATGGGACGCCAGAAAATCCCCACAACCGGATAGGGAAAATCCTATTTATTCCTCCAATGCCCCGATAATCTCGCGCACGCTGCGGCAACCGTGCCGCTCCAGATACTCGTCGATGCCCCGCGCCACCTTGACGGTCACGGCCGGGTCGATGAAGTTGGCCGTACCGATTTCTACGGCAGAGGCACCCGCCAACAGGAACTCCACCGCGTCCCGCGCGTTCATGATGCCGCCCAGTCCCACCACAGGTATCTTCACGGCCTTGGCCACCTGCCACACCATGCGCAAGGCCACGGGCTTCACGGCCGGTCCGCTCAGCCCCCCGGTGGCGATGGACAGCACGGGACGGCGTTTCTCTATGTCGACGGCCATGCCCATCAGCGTGTTGATCAGGCTCACGGCGTCGGCACCGGCGTCCTCCACGCTACGGGCAATGCCGGCAATATCCGTCACGTTCGGCGACAGCTTGACAATCAAAGTCTTCTTGTAGGCCTCGCGCACGGCTCTCACCACGGCGGAAGCCCCTTCGGCCGTCACCCCGAAAGCCATGCCGCCCTGCTTCACGTTCGGGCATGAGATGTTCAGCTCGATGGCCGGGATGCGTTCCAGTTCTCCGATACGGGCGGCGCATTCCGCGTAATCCTCACAGCACGAGCCGGACACGTTCACAATCATATTCGTCCGGATGTCCTTAATCTGAGGATATATGTGTTCACAGAAATAATCCACGCCTTTGTTCTGCAACCCCACGCAATTCAGCATCCCTTGCGCCGTTTCCGCCATGCGGGGGTACGGGTTGCCTTCACGGGGCTTCAGCGTCGTGCCTTTCACGATGATGCCGCCGATGTCCTCCAGGTTGACAAAGTCGGCAAACTCAAGACCGTACCCGAAAGTGCCGGATGCGGTCATCACGGGATTCTTCAGTTCCAACCCGCCTATATTCACGCTCAAATCTGCCATAATAATCTGTCTGTATTAAAAACCGGACCTTCCTTACATACACACACATGGCCGTCCGTGGTGTTCTCCACACAGCACAGGCAGGCTCCCAGCCCGCAAGCCATCATGTTCTCCAGCGAGACCTCGCAGACGATACGCTCCGCCTTGGCATAACGGGCCACCGCCATCATCATCGGTTTCGGCCCGCATGTCGCGATACGGTCGAAGCGCGGCCCGTCCCGCAACACCGAATGCTGCGTCACAAAGCCTTTCTCGCCCTCCGAACCGTCTTCCGTGGTGATATACACATCTCCCAACGTCCGGAACAGCTCCAATTGCATCAGGTCGCCCGCAGAACGGCCGCCCAGCAGGAACGCGAGCCGGTTGCCGGCCTCCGCCATCCTCTTCCCCAAATAAAGCAAGGGGGCCGTCCCCACGCCGCCGCCAACCAGCAGCACTTTCTCGTCCGGAGAGGCAGGCAGGGTGAATCCGTTTCCCAAAGGGAGGACGACATTCAGCTTGTCGCCCGCACCCAACGCGCCCAGCTTGCGGGTCCCGTCTCCCACCTCATGAATGAGGAACCACACTTCGTTCTTTTCCTCATCCACATAATTAATAGAAATGGGACGCCGCAGGAAAGTGGTCTCGGAACCGTCCACCTTCAGCTCGGCGAATTGCCCGGGAAGCATGGGCGGCAGCGGGCGGCTGTCCGTCAGTCTCAGCAGCGCGTAGCCCTCACGCAAATGCTCGTTGGCCGTTACGGTCAAATCCAAAATGTATTTCTTCATTGAATAATATGTGATTTCTGTTTGCACTTATACAAAGGTAAGCTTTTTCCGCCAAACACCCGACATGCTCCGCGTAATTCTTTCAAGGATAAGATAAATGCCGCGTCCCCGTATCCGCATTCGTCAATATTTATTCCGGTTATCGGCTGAACACTTCAAAAGTACCGTCATCGAAGAAGATTCTTATCTCCGTGATTCTACGCTGAGGTTTGTCCACAAATTTTATCACTTCTCGAACTTTCGGACTTGCCATCTTCTCCTCACACTCCCTTGCCATGCTCTCCATCCGGGGCCAGTCGGCATAAAGCCTCGAGTCTGAAACGTCCACCAAAGCCGGGTCGTCTCCGCCGTCATTGCCGTCCGGATCAGCACCCATCGGAGAAGAATCCGCCGCCCCGCCGTCATCCCGCTTCGTTTCACCTGAAACAGTTGTGTACATATCTCCCTCGCCAAACATCAGCCAATTGACGTTGACATTGGGAAACCGGCGATGGATGGCACTCACATGGTTATTGGTAGGGTTGGTCTTACCATTAAAAATGTTTGACAACGAAGCGGGGGATACCTCAATGGCCTTGGCAAACTCCTGTTGGGTCATATGTTCCTGCCTCATGATTTGCAATATCCGTTCTTTCATCATTTTTTGCTCGTCCTCTATAATTCCACATCAGAAAAGGCTTTCTTCACGTTTACAAAGGTAAAAACAAAAAACGGGATGCGCAACAAATGTAAACCACAAAATTGAATTCAATCTCATAAATATAGCGTAAACATAAAATTCACCATCATAAATCCGAGCGCGACAACGCTTTATGAATATAAACCAAATGCCGGTTTACATCCATAAAGCAAATTAAAGCAAAATCACACTTATCAAACTTAATTTTATGGCTTTACAAACCTTATCACTGCCATAAGGATTTGTCCACCTGCCATTATGCACAAAATCTTCAAAACGTCCGTCCAACATCGTTAAGTCGAACAACAAAATTTTATAAATAATTGGTTTGCAACAATATAACACGAGCAATAATTTTTGCATGGATTATACATTCACAAACCGGAACGGTACGGACGCGTTCCCATTGTACATGAATTCACGTCTATAAAACAAGCCCGTCGCTGATTCGCATATATGAAATGTTTGCTAAACGTAAATCACAATTTACAAACCGGAATCTCGTGTCCACAAACATAAAAGCTAATAAAATATAACGTAAATCCTTTCAGAATGAAAAAACGGAGATTTTTTCAATACTCAAAAATTCAGGGACAAGGGCGTGTCCGTGCGGAAATATCAAAATCTCAGAGCGTGAAAAACAGCATAACCCGCTATACCCAAACGATATAGCTTACTTTTTAACAAATTCAGGAAAGGCCGAAATAGAGCGGGAAACGGCCTTTTAATGCAGAATAAAGTAGGCCAATTCCTTTAAAAGGTCGCCCGGAGTGGCCATTGTATTGCCCACTCCCTTCGATTTTGCGTCCGTTTCACGTAGTTTCCCAATTATCTGCATCACTTTCACGCCCGTGTAGTTCCGCATGGCCGGAAGGATATTCCGCCCCACCTGCCAGCGGGGCTGCTCCGTCCATTCCGCAATCCCCTCCTCCGTACGCTTCGGCGCATAATACGCCAACATCAGGTTGCTGAAAAAACCGAACATCACGGACAAGGTCAGCTGTAGGGAGAAGTTCTTCGGGTTATCGTTAAAATATTTCACGATACGGTTCACCTTAAGGACATCCTTCACCACTAAGGCGGACACCAATTCAAAGTTGTTAAATTCCTTGCTTATCCCCACGTGCCGCTCCACGAAGGAAGCCCCGATGCGGGTCTCCCCTTCCGGCAACGCCAGCACCAGCTTGTCCAGCTCGCCGGAAAGCCGCGAGAGGTCGCTGCCTACGGACTCGCACACCATCATCACGGCATTTTGCTCCATGGCCACCCCCTTCCGGCGGAGATAGGCGGACACAAAACCCGGGAGCTGGCTTTCATACAGCTTTTTGGACTCGAAAAGGACGCCGGCCTTCTGGATGTCGGACGCCAGCTTCTTCCTCCGGTCCAGCACCCCGTGCTTGTGGCACAGGATCAGGACGGTGGTGGGCTGCGGATGCTCCAGGTAGAACGACAGCCGCTCTTTCCCCTGCAGGTTCTGCGCCTCACGCACCCATACCACCTGCCTTTGGGCCATCATAGGGAAACGCTTGGCCGCATTGACGACCTCGTCCGCCGTGACATCCGCCCCATAGCACACCGTGAGGTTGAAATCCCTCTCCTCCTCCTTCAGGGCGGAATCCACGATGAACTCGCTCACCTTGTCTATATAATAGGATTCCTCCCCCATCAGGTAATACACGGGGGCAAAATTCCCGGCCCGCACGGCCCGGACAATCTCTTCGTAAGTGACACCTTCCTTTTTCGCTGCCATCGGCTTTCGTTTTTATCGCTTTTTGCTTACTTTTGCACCGCCATCCCCGGCAAATGTCCGCCGGGAAGAGGCTTGAATCCATGCAAAGTTAGCAAATGTTCGCATTAAACCTTCCACAATTCCCGATAAAAGTGACGAAGCGGGACGGACGGACGGTCGTCTTCGACGAGCTCCGGCGCAAGTACGTGGCCCTCACGCCCGAAGAATGGGTACGGCAGCACTTCGTACACTATCTCATCCACCAGAAAGGCTATCCGAAGGGACTGGTGGCCAACGAGATTCCGCTCACGCTGAACGGCACGGCCAAACGGTGCGACACGGTGGTCTACGACCGGACGGCCCGCCCACGCGCCATAGTGGAGTACAAGGCCCCGCACATCGAAATCACCCAGAAAGTCTTCAGCCAGATTTCGCGCTACAACATGGCGCTGCACGTGGACTACCTCATCGTGTCCAACGGCCTGCAGCATTACTGCTGCCGGATGGACTATGAGGCGCACGCCTACCGCTTCCTGCCCGACATCCCGCAATACGGCGAACTGTGCCCCACGCCGGGGGGGGAGCCGGGCCTTACCTCTCCCCGGTAATCAGCCCCGCGTAATCCTTCCACCCTTCCGCCTCCAGGTAACGACCGACACACCCGGCAGGCACGCGGATGGAACGGACACCGTCAAACGCGCCAAGCTCACCGTCCGAACGCCACAGCCGCGGCGGACACTCCGCTTCAACGCGCACGTCGGCCGGGACGTTGCAGAACGCGCCAAAACCGATCTCATCCACGCGGCCCGGGACTGACACGGCGGACAGCGACGCACAACGGGCGAAAGCATAATTCCCCAAAGACACCAACGACGCGGGAAGCTCCACGGACGACAAGAGGGCGCATCCCCCGAAAGCGTCATCCCCGACTCTTCCGGTTTTCCGGCCTAACTCCAACACGGAAAGTACCCTGCATGAACAGCAGGCCGACTCCCCCACCTCCACACAAGTGTCCGGCAGGCAGAGGGTCTCCAACGCGCCGCACCCGTAGAAGGCATAGTCCCCCAGCTTGTCGTCGCGTTCCTGCCTCAGCAGGACATTCCCGCAGGCAACCGCCCCGCCCCGCCTGAGCCGGGCCTCCGACAAATCCAGATGCCGCAACCTGCCGGCAGTCTCGCCGCCATACATGTCCCGCCCGGCCATGTCGCGCAGCAGGAGCAGGTCCGTCCCGTCCAAATCCCCCGATACCTTCATCGCCTCTATCTCGTACCTCGCGCCCGCCGGCACCTGGCAAGCCAAGCCCCCCGGCAGACTCCCCGGCCAGGACTGACACAAAAAACAATAAGGAAATCAGGCATAACAAAAAAATGGCGCGGGAGTCTGTACCAGTTGCACGTCCCGCTGCTCAAGGCTCTCGCATTGCCCAATCCAGTCCGAACGAGCAACGCAGAAGCCCACGCCGATATGCCTATACCACCCCCTTCCCACAGCGCAAGCCATGGACAAGGAACAAGGCGGCATAAAACACACCCGACAGGGCATCTACCGTTGCCTTGCCTCCGACCGGATTTTCTTGAACTTGCGAGATTCAGAGCAGTCAAAAGAACAAAGCGTCCCAGTAAACGCCTTTCCATGTATACCGCCCCCATGCACCCTACCGCCTCCGATGAGGCTTCTGCAATGGGGAACTTGGGCAAATATACGCAAACTCGCCCGATTTCGGATGGATTTAGGAAGAATAATGTAAACTATTGGGCTTTCAGGGAGATACGCAGCATTA
>CALUIS010000019.1 GCA_944320765.1 uncultured Paraprevotella sp. | reverse complement strand
TGCCGGCCCGCGACGTGGAGGTGACGGGCAGCTTCACGGTGAACAGCTATACGCTGACCTACGTGGTGGACGGCGAGGTCTACACCACGGTGGAAGTGCCGTACGGCAGCGAGATTGTCCCGATAGACGCGCCGGAGAGGCCCGGAAGCGTGTTCAGCGGATGGCAGAATGTGCCGGAAACCATGCCGGCGCACGACGTGGAGGTCAGTGGTTCGTTCACGACCGGCATACAGGAAATTGTCCGCGACGGCGGGCTGGTGGATGTCTACGACGTGCGCGGTGTGTTGGTGCGCTCCCGCATGGATGTTCGTGAACTCAGGACCCTGCCGGATGGCCTTTACATCATAAACGGACAGAAAGTGCTGGTGAGGTAAGGCCCCTTTTGCCTTGTCGGCCGCGCCCCGTCCCGGAACTTTCCCTCCGGGGCGGGGCCTTTTTATGACGCGAAATGTTTCGCGCTTTCCTTTTTTTCGCTACCTTTGCAAGGTGAAGACAAAGGGGTGCCCGGAACGGGGCTGAGATTATACCCTCGGACCTGATGCAGTTCGTACTGCCGTAGGGATTGGATTTCAAGTTTGGGGCAATGCCGCAACGGGCGGTGCTTCTTTGTTCTTTCCTTATATATATAATAGGTATAGGTGACAGATATGAAGATAAAGGTGAACAACAAAGAAGTGGAGACCGCAGCTTCTTCGGTGGCCGCTTTGGTAGAGGAATTGTCGCTCCCGGCCCAGGGAGTGGCCGTGGCGGTGGACAACCGTCTGGTGTCCCGTGCGGACTGGAAGGATTATGCCTTGAAGGAGGGGATGAGCCTCGTGGTCATCAAGGCGGCCTGCGGCGGGTAGCTGACGATAGTTTTGGAAATTAAGACGATAAAGCATAATATAATGGAAAAATTGGTCATAGCCGGACGCGAGTTCACGTCCCGCTTGTTTTTGGGTACTGGAAAGTTCAATTCCAACGACCTGATGGCGCAGGCCATCAAGGCTTCCGGCACGGAGATGGTGACCGTGGCCATGAAACGTATCGAACTGGAGGACAAGGAGGACGATATGCTCCGGCATATCACGGCTCCCGACATACAGCTGTTGCCGAACACTTCCGGCGTGCGCAACGCCGAGGAGGCCGTGTTCGCCGCGCAGATGGCCCGCGAGGCTTTCGGCACGAACTGGCTGAAGCTGGAAATCCATCCCGACCCCCGCTACTTGTTGCCGGATTCCACGGAGACCTTGAAGGCCACCGAGCAGCTGGTGAAGATGGGGTTCGTCGTGCTGCCTTACTGCCAGGCCGACCCCACGCTGTGCAAGCATCTGGAGGAGGCCGGCGCGGCCACGGTGATGCCGCTGGGGGCTCCCATCGGCACCAACAAGGGGCTACAGACCCGCGACTTCCTGCGCATCATCATCGAGCAGTCCAACGTGCCGGTGGTGGTGGATGCCGGCATCGGTGCGCCCAGCCATGCCGCCGAGGCCATGGAGATGGGGGCTTCGGCCTGTCTGGTGAACACGGCCATTGCCGTGGCGGGCGACCCCGTGGCGATGGCGGAAGCCTTCAAGCAGGCCGTGGAGGCCGGACGCAGGGCCTACGAGGCCGGGCTTGGACTGCAGGCCGACAACTTTGTGGCGGAGGCCAGTTCGCCTCTGACGGCATTCTTGGACGAATAAGGAAGGAGGAGCGGAATGTTTTCAGAAGAATTAGAGAAAATCTCGTGGGATGAGACCACGGAGCGCATCCTCGCGAAGACGGATGCCGACGTACGCCGCGCACTCTCGAAGGAGCATTGCGACGTGGAGGACTTCATGGCCCTGGTGTCTCCGGCCGCAGAGCCTTATCTGGAGACCATGGCCCGCCTGAGCCGCAAGTACACCGAGGAGCGTTTCGGCAAGACGGTGTCCATGTTCATCCCGTTGTATATCACCAATTCCTGCACCAACTCGTGCGTCTATTGCGGCTTCCACATCAGCAACCCGATGCGCCGCACCATCCTGACGGAAGAGGAGATAGAGAACGAATACAAGGCCATCAAGAAGCTGGCCCCGTTCGAGAACCTGCTCATCGTGACGGGCGAGAACCCCGCCAAGGCCGGCGTGCCTTACCTGGCCCGCGCCCTCGACCTGGCCAAGCCTTACTTCAGCAACCTGAAGATAGAGGTGATGCCGCTGAAGACGGAGGAGTACGAGGAGCTGACGCGGCACGGCATGAACGGCGTCATCTGTTTCCAGGAGACTTACAACAAGGCGCACTACAACATCTACCATCCGCGCGGCATGAAGTCGAAGTTCGAGTGGCGGCTCAACGGTTTCGACCGCATGGGGCAGGCCGGGGTGCATTCCATCGGCATGGGCGTGCTTATCGGGCTGGAGAAGGAGTGGCGCACGGACATCACCATGATGGCCTACCATCTCCGTTACTTGCAGAAGCATTACTGGCGCACCAAGTACAGCGTGAACTTCCCCCGTATGCGTCCGTCGGAGAACGGCGGTTTCCAGCCCAACGTGGTCATGACCGACCGCGAGCTGGCGCAGGTCACCTTTGCCATGCGCATCTTCGACCACGACGTGGACATTTCCTATTCCACCCGCGAGCCGGCGGCCATCCGCGACCACATGGCCACGCTGGGCGTGACCACGATGAGCGCGGAGAGCAAGACCGAGCCGGGCGGCTATTACACCTATCCCCAGGCCTTGGAGCAGTTCCACGTGAGCGACGAGCGCACGGCGGTAGAGGTGGAGAAGGCACTGAAGCGGGCCGGGCGCGAGCCGGTGTGGAAGGATTGGGATGCCAGTTTCGACCTGAAGGCCTGTCGTCACGCTTGAGCCATGGAGCATCGGGAAGGGCGGTACGACCGCCAGACAATGTTGCCGGAAATCGGGGCGGAAGGGCAGGAACGCCTGCGCTGCGCCCGGGTCTTGATAGTGGGCGCCGGGGGGCTTGGCTCTCCGGTGTCGCTTTATCTGGCCGGGGCCGGCGTGGGGCATATCGGCCTGGTGGACGACGACTGTGTGGGGCGGAGCAATCTCCATCGCCAGGTGCTGTATGCCGAGGACGAGGTGGGTCGGCCCAAGGCCTTGATGGCTGCCCGCCGCTTGCGGGCGTTGAACCATGAGGTGGAGGTGGAGCCTTACGTGTGCCGTTTGTCGGCGGACAATGTGCGCGGGCTGGTGGAACGCTATGACATCGTGGTGGACGCGTGCGACAACTATGCCACGCGCTACCTGCTGAGCGACGCCTGCGTGGCCCTGGGGAGGCCGTATGTCTACGGGGCCATAGAGGGGTTCTGCGGGCAGGTGGCCGTCTTTTGCCGGACCGCCGGCAGCCGCACCTACCGTGACTTGTATCCGGAGGAGGAGGCCGCCGCCCGCCAGGCTTTGGCCTCGAAAGGCGTGGTGGGGATGACGCCGGCCGTGGTGGGCGGCGTGCAGGCCCACGAGGTGCTGAAGCTGGTGTGCGGCTACGGCGACGTGCTGGACGGCCGGCTCTGGACGATAGACCTGCGCACGATGCAATCGTATGTCGTTGAGATTTGATGGGATTGAAATTTCGTCAGAATAGGGCGGATGTTTGACTTTGTTTTGCTACCTTTGCCGCAGAATCATGCCTGATGAGAGTGGCTAAAAGAAAAGGGACAAGGTCGGACATCGTTTCTGGAGTGCATATGTTTTCCCGGCGCAAAGGAAGCGTGTTTGTGGACTGGATATCTGGCTAATATGGAACACTATCACATACTGAGCCATTACTTTATCTCATAAAAAAATCATCGATAAAGTAGCAACTCAGCATCATGCCGTATCAATGAGTTTGTACTTTATCTCATAAAATGTCCAATTAAAAGTACAAACTCACTCTTTGAAAATTGGCAGATACCTTTCGTAAGGATTATAGTGCGGTCATTGTTCCGGGCGGTTGTCCTTCTGCCGGAACGGGAAGGTATATCCCGCTTTCCACGCGCCGTACAGGAGGGAACGCAAGGGAAGGGGATGGCGGCACAGGCACGCAAGGAGCGAGCCGCCAAGCAGCAGGAGCGAGGTGGAGGACAGGATGTCGCCGAGACTTACCAGGGGGGAGACGATGCCGCCGGCGGCGAACCCGGCCGCTCCCAGGAGGGCGGAGGCTGTTCCGGCGTTCCCGCGCTCGCTGTCCATGGCCAGCGCGTTGGAGGCCGTGAAGGTGATGCCGGTGGCGGAAAGCAGGAGGATGGCCGACGCCTCATAGAGGTAGAAGCCGCCTCCGCCGTACAACGTGGCGGCGAGGAGGAGCGAGGCCGGCACCATGCCGTGGCTTCCCGCGTGCAGGGCTTTCTCCAGACTGGAGAAGCGGCCGGCCATGGTGGACGCGATGGCCATGGCCATCGCGTTGATGCCGAAACAGAGGCTGAACGACATGGGGGAGAGGCCGTAGTGCTGCTGCATGACGTGGGGGGCCGAGGCGATATAGGTGAAAAGCACTCCCATCGTGAACCCGTATTGCAGGACGTAGCCCTTGTAGTGCGGGTTGCCCCACACCGCCTTGAAATGGCGGGCCATCTCCTTCGGGCCGCAGGCCGTGCGCGACGCGGCGGGCAATGACTCCTTCAGCCGGAGGCTTCCGGCCGACAGGAGGATGCCGATGCCGAAGAGGAACCAGAAGATGCCCTGCCAGCCGCTGTCTCCGGCCAGGACTCCGCCTGCCACTGGGGCGGCGACCGTGGCGATTCCGTTGACGGCGCCGACGACGGCGGTCACCCCCGCCAGCTCGCGCCCGGAGTAGTGGTCCGCGGCGATGGAACGGGAGAGGACCACGCCGCCGGAGCCGGCGATGCCTTGCATGAGCCGCCCGGCGATGAAGAGGTGGATGCTGCCCGCGAAGATGCATCCGGCGGTGGAGAGCAGGAACAGCGCCAGCGCGGCCAGCAGGACGGGCCGCCTGCCGAACCTGTCGCTCAGCGGGCCGAATACCAGCTGGCCTGCGGCCAGGCCAATCATGCCAGCGGTCAGGCTCAGCTGCGCCATGGAGGGCGTGGTGTGGAAAAAGGCGGGCATGGCCGGCAGGGTGGGCAGGTACATGTCCATCACAAACGGGCCGAAGGCGCTGAGCAGCCCTAAGAATACCAGGATGAATGCCTTTGAGTTTTGCGGTTTCCTTTCCTTTTCCATCTCGTTTCTGTTTCCGGCTGCAAAAGTACGCCATTTGGGGCGTTTCTTGTTTGTCCTAAAATGCACAAAACATTTCATTTTAGGAACAGATGCTTCCCCATACGGCACTTTTTGGTATTTTTGCAGTATAAAAAGGAATAGCTTATGTCACAACCCTTACCTTCCGACACCGCGTGCATCCGTTATGAGGAGACTGCCCTGGCCTCGTTGCGGCAGAGGCCGTGCCATTTCCGCTGCGGGGTCTACCTGATTTGCGTCCGTGGCCGGGCCGTGGTGTCCACGGGCGTGCAGGAGTATGAGTTCGCGGAGCAGACCGAACTGATTTTCCTGACGGGCAGCCTGGTGCAGGTGCTTCGGGCATCGGCCGATTTCGAGGCACGGGTGCTGATGTTCCCCAAAGAAGTGTTCCTCAAGGCGGTCCTGCCCATCGACACGCCTTATTTCAACTATACCCACGAGCATCCTTGCTACCGCCACACGGCGGACGAGCGGAGCCAAGGCACATGGCGGGAGGTGAACCTGTGGATGGACATGGCCCGGATGCTCTTCTCCGGTCATGGCTCGCCGTTCCGGCGGCAGCAGGAGTACAACTTCCTGCAGGGGCTGCTGATGTGGCTGTTCAACACCATCCAGGAGAAGCTCTCGGTGGGCAGGCAGTACAGCCGCCAGCAGGTGCTGTGCCACAGGTTCATGCAGCTGGTGCGCGAACACGGGACGCGGGAACACCAGGTGGCTTTCTATGCCGGAAAGCTTTGTGTCACCCCGCGCTACCTGCATACCGTCACGAGCCGTTACATGAACGGGCGTTCGCCCAAACAGCTGATAGACGAGCAGCTGGTGGCGGAAATCAAGGTGTTGCTGGGCGAGCCGGACCTTTCCGTCACGGAGATTGCCGCCCAGCTGAATTTCGCGGACCAGTCCTACTTCACCCGTTTCTTCAAGAAGAACACGGGCCTCTCGCCCCGCGCCTACCGCCTGAAGGCTTTCACGGGTTGAAGTGTCATTCTGTCAAAACGTCAGGGCGGGGGCGGCGAGAATCGCGTATTTCGCCCCCGAAGGACGTGCGGGCCGGAAATTCGCGCGTATTTTGCGGGTTGGCAGGACGCAGGATGGCGGCGGAAGCGGGATTCCGCTTTCTTTTTGTCCGGAAGCGCGGCGGGTTGTGCGCATGACGCGGGAGGGCGTGTCGGCGGGGGAGGGGGAAATGCCTGCAATCTGTCAGGCGGATTTTGTATGCGCGGGCGGTCCGGATAGAGGAAAAAAGGCGGGCGGGGCTTGGATTTCCTCCTTTTTCAGCAGTGGCATTCTCCGCTTTGCGGCAAGAAATTTCCGTCTTTGCGGCAGGAAGAAAATTTCTTTCAGCAAAGAATTCTCGTTTTGTGCGGTCAAAAATGACGGAAAAGCCGGAGAAATGCTCCTATACGGCAGTTCTCCGGCCCGTTTTTTAACGTTTGGCTTCCAGTTTCAAGGGTTCAGCCTGGTTCGCTTGTCAGCAAAAGCGGCGGAATCCGTCCTTCTTGGCGGAATTTCGCTTATTCTGGTTGCTTTTTGTCATCCACGGCTGCGGCCTTCCGACCTCAGAGCGGATAGTCCTCGAAGGCATAGAGCTGGGTGGAGAGGTAACGCTCGCCCGTGTCGGGGAGCAGGGCCACGATGGTCTTGCCTTCGTTTTCCGGGCGGCGGGCGATTTCCAACGCCGCGTGCAGGGCCGCGCCGGACGAGATGCCGGCCAGCAGCCCTTCGCTTCGGGCCAGGCGGCGGGAGGCGCGGATGGCGTCGTCGTCCTTCACGCGGACAATCTCGTCCACCACGGAGCGGTCGAAATTGCCGGGGACGAAGCCGGCACCGATGCCCTGGATCTTGTGCGGCCCGGGCTTCCCGCCGGAGAGCACGGGTGAGGCCTCCGGCTCCACGGCCACGGCTTTCAGGTCCGGCCGGTGGGCTTTCAGCCCGCGTGCCGTCCCGCTGAGCGTGCCGCCCGTGCCGACGGAGGCCACGAAGATGTCCACCTTCCCGTCCGTGTCGGCCCAGATCTCTTCCGCCGTGGTATGCACGTGGGCGGCGGGGTTGGCCGGGTTCTCGAACTGCTGGGGGATGAAGGCCCCGGGGGTCGCGTCGCGCAGCTCCTCCGCCTTGCGGATGGCACCGGCCATGCCTTCGCTTCCCGGCGTGAGCACCAGCCGTGCGCCGAGGGCCTGCAGCAGCTTGCGGCGCTCGAGGCTCATGGTCTCCGGCATGGTGAGGACGAGCGTGTAGCCTTTGACGGCGGCGATCCAGGCCAGCCCGATGCCCGTGTTGCCGCTGGTGGGTTCGATGATGAGGCTTCCGGGGCGAAGCCGTCCGTCGCGCTCCGCCGTCTCGATCAGGCTGAGTGCGGCCCGGTCTTTCACGCTTCCGCCGGGGTTGAAGCTTTCCAGTTTCACGAGGACGCGGGCGGACAGCCGTTCCTCTTGCTCTATATGGGTGATTTCCAACAAGGGCGTGTGGCCGATCAGTTCGGTCAGCGAGCGATAAATCTTTTCCATGTCGCGGTTCTTTGTTGAAGGTTTGTAATGTCTCTCCCACAAAGTTATGCTTTTTCGGGCTAATCCGGCAGGGACGTGAGGCGGTTTGACGTTATTTAATGTGAAAGCCCGGCGGGTGATGCGGGGAATTTGTATCTTTGATTGTTGGATTTTAAAAGAAAGAAGCTATGTTGATGACGACGACATCCTTGGTGGAAGGAAAGAGGATTGTGACGTATTATGGAGTGGTGACGGGCGAGGCCATCATCGGGGCCAACGCCATCCGGGACATCTTTGCCAGCGTGCGCGACTTTTTCGGCGGGCGTTCCGGCTCTTACGAGGAGGTGCTGCGCAAGGCCAAGGACACGGCCATGCAGGAGATGGGGCAGGAGGCCGAACGGCTGGGTGCCAACGCGGTGATCGGCATCGACCTGGACTATGAGACGGTCGGGGCGAGCGGCAGCATGCTGATGGTGACCTGCAGCGGCACGGCGGTCCGGTTGGAATAAGAACCCTTTTTGCCGCAAACGTTCTATTTTTTGCCTTGTCCGGTGCAGGAGGGAGGGCCGGGACAGCTTAATTTTGCGTCATCATTTTGAATGATTTGATTGAAGCGTATGAAGAAGTTTTTCCTGTCTTTCCTCGGACTTTGCCTCGTGGCGGTTTCTTATGCCGCCCGTCCCGTGACTATCGACGTGCTGCCTTCCGGCGGCGATGACACTCCGCTGCTCCGGCAGGCCCTTGCGCAGGCCGCCGCCTGCAAGGGGCCGGTCGTCCTCCGCCTGCGGCAGGGGGATTACCATCTTTACCGTTCTTCCTCGTCCCGGCAGGTCTATTACATCTCCAATACCGCATCGGCGGAGGAGAATCCCGACCCAACCAAGCATATCGGGCTTTGGCTCAAGGGGATGAGGAACGTGACCGTCGACGGGGGCGGGGCGCGGCTGGTGACGCACGGCGAGATGACCGCCTTTGTGGTGGACAGCTGCGAGAACGTGGTGATGAAGGACTTCTCGCTTGTGGCAGCCGACCCGTCCGTGCCGGAGATGACCGTCGTGGCGGCCGACGAACGTTCGTTGACGGCACGGGTGGCGGCGGGTTCGGACTATGAGATAGTGGACGGCACGTTCTATTGGAAGGGAGAAGGCTGGCGTTTCGGCGGCGGCATCGCGCAGGTGTTCCATCCGGAGACGAACGTGACGAACCGTTGCGAGTCGCCCCTGACGGGGGTGGAACGGGCTGTCGAGCTGGAACGGGGGCTGGTGCGGTTCAAATACGGGAAGCCCCATGGCTTCAAGCCCGGCGAGGTCTACCAGATGCGCCATTCCATCCGGACGGAGGCTTGCGGGTTCATCCACCGCAGCAAGGACGTGCGGCTGGAGAACGTGCGTTTCCATTTCCTGGGGAACTTCGGTATCGTAGGCCAATATTCCGAGAACCTGACCTACGACCGCCTGTATTGCGCGCCCGAATGGGGCAGCGGGCGGACGTGTGCGGGGTTCGCGGACTTCGTGCAGATGTCCGGCTGCAGGGGGAAAGTCCGGATTCTCAATTCTTATTTCGAGGGGGCGCAGGACGACCCGGTCAACATCCATGGCACGCACCTGAAGGTGACGGGTTTCATCTCGCCCCGTCAAATCAAGGTACGTTTCATGCACGGGCAGTCGTATGGTTTCGAGGCCTTTTCCCCGGGGGACGAGGTGGAGCTGGTGGATGCCCATTCCCTGCTGTGCCTGCAGCCGGCCAAAGTGAAGGCCGTGGAGCGCGTGGACAACTATGAGACGCTGCTGACCTTGGACCGCGACGTGGACGAGCGGGCCAGGACGGCGGACAACGTGGCGGTGGAGAACGTGACCTGGACTCCGGAAGTGGAAATCCGGAACAATTATTTTGCCAGAGTGCCCACCCGGGGCATTCTGGTGACGACCCGCCGCCGTGTGGTGATAGAGGACAATGTGTTCTACCGCCTGCCGATGAGTGCCGTGCTGGTGTCGGACGATGCCCGGGGATGGTACGAGTCCGGCCCGGTGCGTGATGTCACGATACGGCGCAACCTGTTCGTGGAATGCGGCTCGCCGGTGGTGGCCGTCATGCCGGAGGTGGACCGTTACGAGGGAGCCGTGCACCGCAACGTGAGGGTGGAGGAGAACCGTTTTGTCATCCGGCAGGGGGATGCCGTGGGCGCACGGGCAACGGACGGGCTGACTATCCGCGACAACTCTATCTCATACGGCGGGGAGGACGACCGCACGGCAGAGGACTTTTTCCGTTGGGAGAACTGCGGCGGCGTGTCGGTGGAAGGTAACCGTTGCGGCCCTTCGCTGCCTCAGTTGCAGAGATAGAGGTAGATGTTGAGGTAGGTGAGCCAGAGCAGCCACAAGGCGTAGGGCACGAAGCAGAGCGAGGCCCACCGGTCTTTCTTGAACGTGATGAAGGCGTAGTCCAGCACCACCGCGTCGAGGACCAGGATGAGGCCCACGGCCCAGAGGGCTTCCTGCAGGAGGAAGAAAGCCACGCCCCAGCAGAAGACGAGGGCCAGCTGCGCCCACCATTCCCGGACGCTTTGCCTGAAGCCTTTGTCCCAAATCCTGCCGGCGGAGATGCCGATCAGGAAAGAGAGTGCGGTCCACACGTAAGGATAGGCCCCGATGGGCGGCGCGAACGCGGGCTTGAACAAGAAGATGTACCATTCGGCGAAGGCTTCCTGCCGGAACAGGGAGGTGGAATAGCCGGCCAGCAGGCAAAGGAACACCGGCCATAAGTATTGTGTCAGTCGTCTCATATCGGTTTGTTTTTTATAGGTGATTTTCTCAGGTGATGACCCGGTCGCCCCTCTCCTTGGCCAGGGTGCGCTCGATGTCCTTCATCTCTTTATAGTGCTTCATGATGGCCGTGTACTCCTCCTTGCGGGTGAGGATGCCGGGCTGGCGCAGCTTCAGCAGGATTTGCCGCAGTTCCTCGTCCACGATGGCCAGCTTGAAGTCCGAAATCAGGTGCGGCACCAGCTCGTCCAGCCGTTCCTCGTCGCTGGCTATCTTCTGGTGCTTGGAGTGGTACTTGCTCAGCTGGTACTTGTCGTCGCACAGCTCGAAGGCCAGGCTGCTGACGGCGTTGTCCGGATGGTTCAGGAAATAAGTCTCGGCCCTGAAGCCTTCCTCGCGGATGTGGTCGATGGCCTCTTGCAGGACGCGCTTGTGCAGCGGGTTGTGGAAGAGCAGCCCGTCCTCCTGCAGGGCGTAGTGGATGAACTCGGCGGTGCTGATGGGGACTTCCTTCCCCTCCTCGTCCTCGGCGTAGCACACGATTTTCTCCCCGTAGCGGATGATGACCTGCACCAGCAGCAGCTCCTTCCGGTAGAAGAGCATTTCTTCCGCCCCCTTTCCGGGGATGAAGGCCAGGGCCGACGGGCTTTCCGTGCCGTCGGGACGGTCTTCCGCAGGTGCGTCCTTCCCGTCCGGGAATGGCGCGGGCGGCGTTTCCGGGCCTGGGGCTTCGGGGGCGGAGGCCGTTCCGGCGTTGTCCGCCATGGTCCCGTCCGTCCGGTTTTCCGTCGTCGCGGCGTTGCGGTTCCGTTCGTTTTCGCGCTGTTTCCTTTTCTCTTCTTTGGCCTTGGCGATTTCCTGCGCCACGGCCGACACCAGCAACCGTTCCTCCATCTGCATCATGCCGGCCGTCTCGCGGATGTAGACGGAGCGGGTGATGTCGTCCGGGATGACGGAGATGGTATGCACGATGCTGCTGATGAGGCGCGACAGCTTGATGGGGTCGCCCTGTGCCTCCTGCAGCAACAGGTCGGTCTTGTATTTGATGAAGTCCACCTGGTGTCCGTTCAGGTAGGCCTGGTATTCGGTGGCGTTGTGCTTGCGGGCGAAGCTGTCCGGGTCGTCGCCGTCGGGCAGGAGCAGCAGCTTGACGTTCATGCCTTCGGCCAGCAGCATGTCGATGCCGCGCTCCGAAGCCTTGATGCCGGCCGCGTCGCCGTCGTAAAGCACGGTGATGTTCTCCGTGAAGCGGTGGATCATGCGGATTTGTTCCGTGGTGAGTGCCGTGCCGGACGAGGATACCACGTTTTCCACGCCCATCTGGTGCATGGAAATCACGTCGGTGTACCCTTCCACCAGGAAGCAGAGGTCGTGTTTCACGATGGCCTGCTTGGCCAGGAACAGACCGTAGAGTTCTTTCTTCTTGGAGTAGATGGCGGATTCGGGAGAGTTCTGGTACTTCACGTTGACTCCCTTGGTGGCGGCGTCCAGCACGCGGCCGCCGAACCCCACGATTTTCCCGCTGAGGGTGTGGATGGGGAAGATGACGCGCCCGTGGAAGCGGTCCACGAGCTGGCCGTTGTCCCGCTTGAAGCACAAACCGGTGGACAGCAGGTATTCCTCTTTATATCCTTTGGCCTGGGCTTCGCGGGCCAGCGCGTCCTTTTGCATGGGGCTGTAGCCCAGCTGGAACTTTTGGATGATGTCGTCCCGGAAACCGCGCGAGCGGAAGTAGGCCATCCCGATGGCCCGCCCGTCCACGGTGTCGCGGAGCTGGTCCTGGAAGAACTGGTTGGCCCACTCGTTGACGACGAACATGCTTTCCCGCTCGCTCTGGGCTTGCTTCTCCTCGTCCGTCAACTCGCGTTCCTTGATTTCGATGTGGTATTTGCGGGCCAGGTAGCGGAGCGCGTCGGGGTAGGAGAGCTGCTCGTGTTCCATGATGAAATGCACGGCGTTCCCGCCTTTCCCGCAGGCGAAACACTTGCAGAGGCCTTTGGACGGAGAGACGACAAAAGAAGGGGTGCGGTCGTCGTGGAAAGGACACAGTCCCTTGTAGTTGACGCCCGCCTTGCGCAGGGTCACGAAATCCGAGACGACATCCACAATCTGTGCCGCCTCCATAATCCGGTCTACCGTCGCTTTGTCTATCATGAGGCTATTCTCCTATGAGGGTCGCTACGATTTTGCGCGGCCCGCCGCAGTCGCGGAACTCGCAGAGGTAGATGCCTTGCCACGTGCCCAGGTTCAGCCGTCCCCGCGTGACGGGGATGCTGAGGCTCACGCCCGTCAGGGTGCATTTGGCATGGGCCGGCATGTCGTCGGCCCCTTCCAGCACGTGGTTGTAGTAGGGTTCGTTCTCCTTGACCAGCCGGTCGTAAATCCGTGACATGTCGCTCCGCACATCCGGGTCGGCGTTCTCGTTGATGGAGAGGGCGCAGCTCGTATGCTTGACGAACAGGTTGAGCAGTCCCGTCCGGGGCAACGGGGGCAGCTGTCCGGTGATTTCGCCGGTCACGAGATGGAAACCGCGCGGCCTTTCGCGCAATATGATTTCTGTCTGTTGTATCATGGTTCTTGGCGTTTCTTCCTACGACTGGTGGATGGTCAGTTGCGGGAACGGGAAGTCCACGCCCTGCTTGTTGAACTCGTCGTAGATGTTCTTGTTCATGTCGAAGTACACGTCCCAGTAGTCCTTGTTCGCCACCCATACGCGGATGGTGACGTTGACGCTGCTGGCGTCGAGCGCGTGGAGGGCGATGACCGGGGCCGGTTCTTTCAGGATACGGCTGTCCTTCTGCAGGAGGCCGTTGACGATGGACTTCACCTTGTCGATGTCTTCCCCGTAGTCCACGCCGACAATCCATTCGATGCGGCGCGTGTCCATGCGGCTGTAGTTCGTGATGACCCCGCTGCTCATGGCCCCGTTGGGGATGTAGACCACTTTGTTGTCCACGGTGGTGACGATGGTGTGCATGATTTGTATGGCGGTCACGCTGCCGGACACGCCTTGTGCCTCAATCCAGTCGCCCACCTTGTAGGGCTTGAACACCAGGATGATGAGTCCGCCTGCGAAGTTCTGCAGGTTGCCGGAGAGGGCCATGCCGATAGCCACGCCCGCCGATGCGATGAGGGCGGCAAAGGAGGTGGTGTTGACTCCAAGCGCCCCTACGATGGAAACAATCAGGAGCGTGTTGAGCAGGATGCTGGCCATGCTCTTGAGGAACGTCTGCACGCTGATTTCCACCTTGCGGCGTTCCATCATGTTGGTCATGACGCGCTGGAGCAGCGAGATGAGGAACCGTCCCACGAAGTAGACGATGATGGCAATCAGGATGTTCTTTCCCGCCGAGATGCAGAGGTCGATGAGTTTCTCTATAATTTGGTCGGCGTGTCCGGTCTCGATGGCCGTGACTACTTCTTTCGCCACGTTGAGGCTGTCTTTGGCTGTCTGCAGGCTGTCTTTGGCCGCTTGTAGGAATTGTATCATGGGTCTTGCGTGTTGATGGTTAAGTTCGTAGTTTCCTTTATGTACCAAAAAAGTAGTTAACCGGGAGCTAACTACTTTCTTCTGATTTTCAAAGTGGTGCCACCAGGAATCGAACCGGGGACACAAGGATTTTCAGTCCTTTGCTCTACCAACTGAGCTATGGCACCAACGTTTTCCGTTTGCGAGTGCAAAGGTAAGACAAAAAGAGGTTCGGACAAAATTTTCAAAGAAAAATCTGCAAATGTTTTTCTGTTTCGGAAAAAAGCTCTATCTTTGCACTCGCAAAACGGAAAGTAGCGCAGTTGGTAGCGCACTACGTTCGGGACGTAGGGGTCGGGCGTTCGAGTCGCCTCTTTCCGACAGGAAAGGTCTGGTTCTCAAGAGAATCAGACCTTTCTTCTGTTTGGGCGGCTTTAGAAGCGGACTTTCACGCCGCCTATGAACGTGGCCTTCGGCATGGGATAGCCGGCCATGATCTCATACCGCTGGGCCAGCAGGTTCTCGCCCCGCACGTAGATGTCGAGGAAGTTGGTGGCGCGGAAAGAGCCGCGGATGTTCCACAGCACGAAGTCTTCTTGTTTTCCATTGCCGTTTGTCGACACTTCCGTATAAAGTCCTTTTATATATTGTATGCCCGTGGATAAGTCCCATCGTCCTTGGGTGAACGAGCCTCCGACGTATAGCTTGTGTTCGGGGGCGGAGATGACGGGACGCTCCATGTGCAGGAAGCTGTAGTTGGCGTTCGCTGCCCAACTCTTGGATATGCGGTAGGCGGCTTGTGCCTCCACTCCGGAATTGTCTATCTTGCCGGAGTTCTGGTTGATGCGGCCGCTGCCGTGGGGGGTGGGAAGCGTCATAATCAGATTCTTTCCATCGATATAGAACAGGTTTGCTCCATAGGACAGGCGTCCCTCCAACAGTTCCTGGCTGAAGGCGATTTCATAGTTCCACATGGATTCGGGTTTCAGGTCCGGGTTCTGTGGCGGAAACATATACATTTCCCTGAGGGTGGGGTAGCGGAAGCCACGGCTGGCGGTCAGTTTGATATTGGCGTCGCGAGGCAGGAGGAAGGCCAGTCCGGCTTGAGGTATCCATTCCGTACCGACCTGTTCGTGATGGTCTGCACGGACACCGGCGTTGAAGGCCAGCCACGAGCCGATGTCTTGGCGGAAGTCCACGTATCCCGCCACTTCGTTCTGCGTTTTGTCCACGATGTCTTCCCGTTCGCCGTCCCGTTCGCCTGCGATGAACTTGTTCCAAGCCTCTCCGCCGAAGCGGTACCAGTCCACGCCGACGGTCAGACGGTTGCCTTGGAAGAGTCGTGCGCTTTGGTACCAAGACAGTCCCATCATGTTGTCCCGCGAATGGAAACGGTAGTCCAGCGGACTTTCTCCCGCGTTCGGGTTGTATCCGTCATTGATTTTGTGCCGTCCCCAGTTGTAGAATAAGCTCAGTGCGCCCGAGGTGCGTTCGTAGCGGTTTTCCACGGCGACGGAAGCCATGCCGCGCGTGATGCGCTGGTCGGCATCGAGCAGGGGGGCGTCGAGGCTGCCCGGCTGTGAGGCGTTGAAGTGGGTGATGTCCAGGTCGGCCCGCACGTCCCATGTCTTCGTCAGTTCGTATCCCAGCTTGGCATAACCTCCGTATTGCTCGAACTCCAGGTCGGGCCGGTGTCCGTCGGTGCGGTTGTAGGATGCGCTGACGATGCTGGTGAACCGTCCCTTGCGCACTTGGTTCGTGGCTTCCGATTGCAGGGTGTTGTAGGAGCCGTATCCCAAGTCGATGTCCGTCTTCACCCCGTCTTCCTGCATCTTCCTGGTGATGATGTTGATGACTCCGCCCATGGCGTTCGACCCATAGAGCGCGGATGCCGGACCGCGCAGCACTTCCACGCGGTTGGCCATGAGGGACTGGTAGGCGTCGGAGATGGGGTGTCCCATGAGGCCCATGTATTGCGGATGGCCGTCGATGAGTACCATTATCTGTCCCGAGCCGCCGCTGAGGCCCCGCAGGCTGATGCCGCCGGCCGCCCCGCCGGACACGCCGTAGCCCAGGATGCCGCGCGAGGTGACGAAAAGTCCCGGAACTTGTTCCGTCAGGACGGGGAGGAGGGAGGGGTTGTGTGCCTGTTCAATCTGCCGGCGGTCAATGATGGATACGGTTTGTGTGAGGTATCGGGTGTCGGCCTCGTTGCGTGTGCCGGTCACCACGACCTCGTGCAGCGGGCGTGTGGCGGTTTTCAGGGAATCGGATTCTGCCGTTTGCCCTTGTGCCGGAAGGAGGCCTATGGCCATGAGGGCGAAAGTGAGTCGTTTTGTCGTCATGTCTTGTTTTCTCTAATTGGGGGTGCTTTTACCGCCTGCAAAGATAGTGGCTTTTTCCGGATATGTGGCAAACCCGATTACGGATAAAGCTCCCATTTTTACAGCCACGTCTTGTCTCAAACTTCTATAAAAAGGCGGAAATCATCTTTATAAGTTTGTCTGTCTGCCTTTTTTTGCTTAATTTTAGAGCAATTACGGAATAGGATGGAAAAGCACGGAATACGTATGAGACGAGAGGTGAAAGAGATTACGTGGGACGAGATGAGGGGCAAGTTCAGGCAGGACCTGCCGGAAGTGGCCGTATGGGCGGACCAGAGCCGGAATGCGGAAGAGTTCCGGCAGCGGGTGGGTGAAGGACTGGAAGGCTTGTCGGATGACGGAAGGGCGGTCAGGACTTTGAGGAGGTTGCTGGAACTTGAAGGACAGACGGTGCATGAGCTTTCGCGGGAGGAGGAGGTGCGCCTGCAGACCTTTGCTTTGCTGTGGCAGTTCCTCTCGGGTGGCCCTGGCGCGGAACGGGTGTCGGTCGACTTCGCGTTGGATGTCTATCATCTTTTCATGCGGGTGCGGAAGGCTCCGGAGGCCGGGCCTGGCAAGGACGAACTCCGGCGTTGGATGCGCCGGTGGCCGGACGGGCTGAACGGGCATGTGCTGGCCGTACGCAGGGAGAACAAACGCCGCATCATGGCGTTGTTGGTGCGGAAAATCGAGCGTCGGCAGTCCGCTTCCGGAAGGTATGTGTTTCCCGACGGATGCGGGGAGGACGAGAAGCTGGCATTGGTGGAACGGTGGTGGCAGGATTACCGTTTCCATCTGGCCATGGCGGTGAAGACACCGGCCGAACTGGACAGAATGCTGGGAGGCTCTTTGGATGAGGAGACTTTGCGCGTCTATCATCGGGCGCAGGAAAAGGGCATTCCCATCTTTGTCACGCCTTATTATCTTTCGTTGTTGAATCCTACGGGAACAGGGTATGATGATACGGCCATCCGGAGCTATGTGATTTATTCTGCCAGTCTGGTGGACACTTTCGGGCGGATACGCGCATGGGAACGCGAGGATGTGGTGGAGGCAGGCAAGCCCAACATGGCCGGGTGGTTGTTGCCGGACGGACATAACATCCATCGCCGTTATCCGGATGTGGCCATCCTGATTCCCGACACGATGGGGCGGGCTTGCGGAGGATTGTGTGCTTCCTGCCAGCGGATGTATGACTTCCAGAGCAGGCGGCTGAATTTTGAATTTGAGGGTTTGAAGCCGAAAGGGACATGGAACATGCGGCTCAGGCGGCTGATGGAATATTTCGAGCAGGACACCCAGTTGCGTGACATCCTCATCACCGGCGGTGACGCGCTGATGAGCCGTAACGCCACGTTGCGGCATCTGTTGGAGGCCGTCTACCGCATGGCCGTGCGGAAGCGGGAGGCCAACCGGGGACGGCCGGACGGGGAGAAGTATGCCGAGCTGCAGCGGGTGCGTCTGGGGACGCGGCTGCCGGTTTATCTGCCGATGCGTGTGGACGATGAGCTGCTGGACATCTTGCGGCAGTTCCGGGCGAAGGCCTCGGCCGTCGGGGTGCGTCAGTTCTTCATCCAGACGCATTTCCAGTCGCCGCTGGAGGTGACGCCGGAGGCACGCGAGGCCCTGCGGCGGATTCTTTCTACCGGATGGTCGGTCACCAATCAGCTGGTGTATAATGTGGCGGCCTCCCGGCGGGGGCATACGGCCAAGCTCCGCCGTGTGCTGAACGGTTTGGGCGTGATTTGTTATTACACGTTCTCCGTGAAGGGGTTTGAAGAGAATTACGAGGTGTTCGCCCCCAATGCGCGTTCGATGCAGGAGGCTTGTGAGGAGAAGGCTTTGGGCCGGCTGTCTCCGGAGGAGGAGCGTGAGTTCTTGTCCCGCTTGGACGGAACTGTTTCCCCGGCTGCGGCCATACGGGGTTTCTGTACGGAGAAGGGAGTGCCATTCTTGGCCACGGACCGTAATGTGCTTAATTTGCCGGGTATCGGCAAGAGTATGACTTCCCGTCTGGTGGGAATCGGACCGGACGGGCGGCGCATACTGTGTTTCGACCACGACCGCACGCGGCGGCACAGTCCCATTATCGACCGTATGGGCGAGGTTTACATCCAGGAAAACAAGTCGCTATACCGTTACCTGCTCCAGCTGCGGGAGATGGGAGAGGACATCGGGGAATATGCCAGCCTGTGGGATTATACGGAGGGGGAGACCGAACGCCGCTTCCCGTTCTTTGAATATCCGGATTTGGGTTTCTGCCCGACGAGGCGTTCCACCAATCTGGATTTGGAGGAAGGAAGGTAGAGGCGTGTGTACGTCTCTACCTTAATATAATGCGGCCCTACAAGTCCTTTATCTCGTCCAGGTTGTGCTGGATGTAGTCGTCCGATAGCTCGTAGTTTGTCAGGTTGCCGGCCAGATATTGGTCGTAGGCGCTCATGTCGATGAGGCCGTGGCCGGAGAGGTTGAAGAGGATAACCTTCTCCTCGCCGCTTTCCTTGCAGGCCTTGGCCTCGCGGATGGCGGCGGCTATGGCGTGGCACGATTCCGGCGCGGGGATGATGCCCTCGCTCTTGGCAAAGAGCGTGCCGGCCTCGAACGATTCCAGTTGCTGGATGTCCACGGCTTCCATCAGGTTGTCTTTCAGGAGCTGTGACACGATGACTCCCGCGCCGTGGTAACGCAGGCCGCCCGCATGGATGTTGGCCGGCATGAAGTTGTGGCCGAGGGTGAACATCGGGAGGAGCGGCGTGTAGCCCGCCTCGTCGCCGTAGTCGTATTGGAAGTGTCCGCGGGTCAGTTTCGGGCAGGATGCCGGTTCAGCCGCCACGTAGCGCGTCTTGCGCCCTTCCTTGATGGTGTGGCGCATGAAGGGGAAGCAGATGCCGCCGAAGTTGGAGCCTCCGCCGAAGCAGCCGATGATGACGTCGGGATATTCGCCTGCCATTTCCATCTGCTTTTCCGCCTCGAGGCCGATGACGGTCTGGTGCAGGGTGACGTGGCTCATGACGGAACCGAGGGTGTACTTGCAGTTCGGAGTCTCGCGTGCCAGTTCCACGGCTTCCGAGATGGCCGTGCCCAAGGAGCCTTGGTTGTTGGGCTCGCGGGTCAGGATGTCCTTTCCCGCACGGGTGGACATGGAGGGCGAGGGGGTCACTTGTGCGCCGAAGGTCTGCATGATGCTGCGGCGGTAAGGTTTCTGTTCATAGCTGATTTTCACCTGGTAGACGGCGGCTTCCAGCCCGAAGACCTTGGCGGCGTAGGCCAGGGCGGCCCCCCATTGTCCGGCGCCTGTCTCCGTGGTGATGTTCGTCACGCCCTCTTTCTTGCAGTAGTAAGCCTGGGCCAGGGCTGAGTTCAGTTTGTGCGAGCCGATGGGGCTGACGCTCTCGTTCTTGAAGTAGATGTGGGCCGGCGTGCCGAGGGCCTTTTCCAGCCCGTAGGCGCGTACCAGCGGGGTACTGCGGTAGTATTTGTACATTTCGCGCACTTCTTCGGGAATCTCAATCCATGTGTCGGTCTGGTTGAGTTCCTGGCGCGACACTTCCTCGGCGAAGATGGGGAACAGGTCCTCCGGCTTCATCGGCTGGTGGGTTTTCGGGTTGAGCAGCGGCATGGGCTTGTTCACCATGTCGGCTTGGATGTTGTACCAGTAGTGAGGAATCTCGTCCTCGCTGAGGAAATATCTTTTTCTTTTTTCCATGACTGTTTATTTTGTTTTGACGTGATTTGCTTATAATTCCGTTCTTTTCCGTGCAAACTTACGAAAAAAAAGCGGAACGGGCGAAGGAAAAGGGGAGAATCCGCGAATAATGTCGTTTATTCCCGTTCCAGCTCCAGCAGGAACTTCTTGGTGTCTGTGCCGCCGCCGTAACCCGTCAGCGAATGGTCGCTGCCGATGATGCGGTGGCAGGGTACGATGATGGAGAGGGCATTGGCCCCGTTGGCGTTGGCTGTGGCTCGCACGGCTTTCGGTTGCCCGAGCCTTGCGGCCAGTCCGCCGTAGGAGAGGGTCTGTCCGTAGGGGATTTCCAGAAGTCTTTGCCAGACCTGTTTCTGGAAGCTCGTGCCGGCGAAGAGCAAGGGGAGGTCGAATGTCCGGCGTTCACGGCGGAAATACTCGTCCAGTTGCCGTGCGGCTTCTTGGGTGAGGTCCGAAGGGGTTTCCACGTATTCCGCGTGCAGGAGCCTTTGCAGCCGGCGGTCCACCCTGCCGGGATGTTTCTCCACGGTCCAGTTGCACAGGCAGAGGCGGTCTCCGGACGAGCCGAGCCACAAGTCGCCGCAAGGCGCGGAGTAGCGTTGTATCAGGATCTTACTTTTCATCTGCGGTTTCTTGAAGGAGGCTTTTTGCCGGACGCACGTCGGGCAGGAATACCGCGACGATGCCCAGCAGCGGCAGCCAGGTGCTGACGCGGAAGATGAACTCGATGCTGGTCAGGTCGGCCAGCCAGCCGAAGAAGGCCGACCCGATGCCGCCCAGTCCGAACATCAGTCCGAAGAAGATGCCGGCAATCATGCCCACCTTGTCCGGTTTCAGGTCGGTGGCATAGACCACGATGGCGGAGAAGGCCGAGGCGATGACCAGTCCCGTGATGACGGACATGGCGATGGTCCACGGCAGGCTGAGGTAAGGCATGGCCAGCGTGAAGGGTGCCGCGCCGAGGATGGAGAAGAGGATGACGTATTTCCGTCCGTAGCGGTCGCCCAGGAACCCGCCGAGCAGCGTGCCGGCCGCGAAGGCGGCCAGGTAGGCGAAGAGGCAGTATTGCGATTGCTGCACGGTCAGTCCGAACTTCTCTATCAGGAAGAAGGTGAAGTAGCTTGTCATGCAGGCATTGAAGAAGTATTTCGAGAAAATCATCAGCACGAGGATGGCGAGTGCGCGGCGTACGGTCCGTTCCGGCAGGTGGCAGGGGGCGGTTGCCCTTTTGCGGGCCGTTGTCCGGATGCGGGTGAGTACCAGGCTGTACCAATAGCCTATGCGGGTCAGCAGGAGCGAGGCCAGCAGGGCGGCCAGGGCGAACCATCCCACGGCGTGCTGGCCGTAGGGAATCACAATCAGGGCGGCCAGCAGCGGGCCGATGGCACTTCCGCCGTTGCCGCCCACCTGGAAGATGGATTGCGCCAGGCTCTTTTTCCCGCCCGAAGCCAGTTGGGCCACCCGTGAGGCTTCGGGATGGAATACGGAAGAGCCGCAGCCGATCAGGGCCACGGACAGGAGAATCAGCAGGAAGTTCGGGGCGAAGGCCAGGGCAACCAGCCCGACAAGCGTGAAGCACATGCCTTCGGCCAGGGAATAGGGTTGCGGATGCCGGTCGGCGTACCGTCCCACGAACGGTTGCAGGATGGACGAGGTCAACTGGAACACCAGCGTGATGATTCCGATTTGGGCGAAAGTGAAGCTGTACTTGTCTTTCAGGAGCGGGTACAAGGCCGGGATGACCGACTGGATCATGTCGTTCAGCAGGTGGCAGGTCCCTATGGTGAACAGGATGGCATAGGCCGTTCCTTCCGCGACTTGCGGATGTCCTTTTATCTTTTCTAATACGCGGTTCATGGTTGTTCCCTTTTTGTGCCATTGGCTTTTTTCCGGACCGATGTTCCGGAAAGCGGTGCAAAAGTAGTGCCTTTCGCGGAACCGGCCAATGGGTGATTGTTTTTTTAACATGTCGGCGGGAGCGGGCGGGGAATTGCTTGTCGCGGTGCTTTATGCATGTTTTTGAATAAAAACTGAAAAATATCCGTATATTATGCAGCGCGGTATCGCTAAAATGTATACCTTTGCGCTGGAATAACCAAGAAACAGGGAGGAATGAGAAACAAGGACAGCCGTTTGGAGGCAATCAAGTTGGTGGTGTCGTCCCGGGAGATTTCCAGTCAGGCCGAGTTGCTCCGCGAGTTGAGCCTGATGGGGTTCACCCCTACGCAGGCGACGCTGTCGCGCGACTTGCATCGTCTGAAGGTGGCCAAGGCCATCAGCCCGTCGGGAAAGTACATGTACAGGTTGCCTGGCGTGTCGGCTTACCGCCGGGTGTCGGATACCGCGCTGACGGCGGTAGCGGCCCGTCAGGCCGGAGTCTTGTCGGTGAAATTCTCCGGCAACTTGGCCGTGGTGCATACATTGCCGGGCCATGCCAGCCATGTGGCCTACGACATCGACAACAAACGGTTTGATGAGATTATCGGCACGTTGGCGGGCGATGACACGATTATCATGGTGCTGGCCGAAGGGGTGGCGCCGGACACGGTGACCCGCTTGCTGGCCGAGGCTCTCCCGGGAATGGAACAATAGAGAAACAGACTGATTCTGAAAAAGAAAATGGAACAAGCAGAGAACAAAAAGACAGTGGAAGAGAATGATGGAATCAGGGTGGTCGTGGCGGATGCCAGCCATGAGAAGTACGTGGACGTAATTCTGGCCACCATCGCGGATTCGGCCCGCAAGCGCGGGTCGGGCATCGCGTCGCGCACGCATGAGTACCTGGCCACCAAGATGAAGGAACGCAAGGCGGTCATCGCCTTGGCCGGCGAGGGCGAGAACGAGGAGTTCGCCGGTTTCTGTTATATCGAGAGTTGGGGCAACAAGGAGTATGTGGCCAATTCGGGACTGATCGTGGTGGAGAAGTTCCGCCGCCACCATCTGGCCACGCGCATCAAGCAGACGGCCTTCACCCTCTCGCGCCTGCGATGGCCCCATGCCAAGCTGTTCGGACTGACGAGCCAGAGCGCGGTGATGAAAATCAACACGGCCTTGGGCTATGTGCCCGTGACGTTCGCCGAGCTGACCGACGACGAGGCTTACTGGAAAGGTTGCGGCACGCCCGAGCATCCTTGCTGCATCAACTACGACATCCTGCAGCGCACGGGGCGCAAGTATTGTGTCTGCACGGCCATGCTCTACGACCCCGCCATGCATCCCGGAGAGAAACTCCCGGTGGAGCTTCCGCCCGACGTGGTGAAGATGGCCAAGGAGGCGGCGGCGAAGAACCTGCGGTGACATATATATAATAGGTATAGGAATAAAAAACAAGATAGCATTATGGCAAAGAAAGTAGTAGTGGCGTTCAGCGGAGGGCTGGACACGTCGTACACGGTCATGTATCTGGCCAAGGAGAAAGGTTATGAGGTTTATGCGGCCTGCGCCAACACGGGCGGTTTCAGCGAGGAACAGCTCCGTAAGAACGAGGAGAACGCCTACAAGTTGGGGGCCAAGGAGTATGTGACGCTGGACGTGACGAGGGAGTATTATGAGAAGAGCCTCCGTTACATGATTTACGGCAACGTGCTGCGCAACAATTGTTACCCCATCTCCGTGTCGTCGGAACGCATCTTTCAGGCCATCGCCATCGCGCGTTATGCCCGCGAGATAGGGGCCGACGCCATCGCCCACGGTTCGACGGGGGCCGGCAACGACCAGATCCGTTTCGACATGACGTTCCTGGTCATGGCGCCGGGCATGGAAATCATCACCCTGACCCGCGACAACAACCTGAGCCGCCAGGAGGAAGTGGACTTCCTGAACGCCCATGGCTTTTATGCGGACTTCACCAAGCTGAAGTATTCCTACAACGTGGGCATCTGGGGTACGTCCATTTGCGGCGGCGAGCTGCTCGACAGCAACCAAGGCCTGCCCGAGAGCGCCTATCTGAAACATCCCACGAAGGAAGGCACGGAACTGCTGAAAATCGGTTTCAAGAAGGGCGAGATCTGCAGCGTGAACGGCGTGGAATACGAGGACAAGATCAAGGCCATCCAAGAGATAGAGAAAATAGGGGCGGCCTACGCCATCGGGCGCGACTGCCACGTGGGCGACACCATCATCGGCATCAAGGGCCGTGTGGGCTTCGAGGCCGCCGCGCCGATGCTCATCATCGGGGCGCACCGCTTTCTGGAGAAATACACGCTGAGCAAGTGGCAGCAGTATTGGAAGGAGCAGGTGGCCAACTGGTATGGCATGTTCCTCCACGAGAGCCAGTACCTGGAGCCGGTGATGCCGGACATCGAGGCCATGCTCACCAGTTCGCAGCGCAACGTGAACGGCGTGGTGACGCTGGAACTCCGGCCTTACGGTTTCAGCACCGTGGGCGTGGATTCGCCCGACGACTTGGTGAAGAACAAGTTCGGCGAGTACGGCGAGACGCAGAAGGGCTGGACGGCCGAGGATGCCAAGGGCTTCATCAAGGTGACCTCCACGCCGCTGCGCCTGTATTATGCCAACCATGAGGATGAAGAACGTATCAAATAAGCGTGCGCCATGGTGAAAGTCGGAATTATCGGTGGGGCAGGATACACGGCCGGCGAGCTGTGCCGCATCCTGCTGAACCATCCAGAGGCTGAGATGGTGTTTGTCAACAGTTCGAGCAACGCGGGCAACAAGCTGACCGATGTGCACGAAGGGCTGTATGGCGAGACGGACCTGGTGTTCACGGACCAGTTGCCGCTGGACGAGGTGGATGTGATTTTCTTCTGCTTCGGGCATGGCAAGAGCGCGGAGTTCCTCTCCACGCACAAGGTGCCGGAACGGGTGAAGATTGTCGACCTGGCGCAGGACTTCCGTCTGGCGGCCCCGGGCAACGACTATGTCTACGGCCTGCCGGAACTGCAGCGCGACGCGATTGCCGGGGCGGCCCATGTGGCCAATCCCGGATGCTTCGCCACCTGCATCCAGCTGGGACTGCTGCCGCTGGCGGCCAAAGGCTTGCTGCGCGGCGACGTGGCGGTGAATGCCATCACGGGCAGCACCGGGGCCGGGGTGAAGCCCGGCGCGACCACGCACTTCAGTTGGCGCAACAACAACCTGAGCGTCTACAAGGCGTTCTGCCACCAGCACGTGCCGGAAATCCTGCAGTCGCTCAAGACCCTGCAGCCGGGCTTCGCCGGGGCGGTGGATTTCATCCCTTACCGCGGCGATTTCGCCCGGGGCATCTTTGCCACGGAAGTGGTGCGGGTGGACGAGTCGCTGGATGTGGAGTATTTTGTGGCACTTTACAAGGACTTTTACAAGGATGCGGCCTTCACGCACTACGTGGACAAGGCCATCGACATGAAGCAGGTGGTGAACACCAACAAGGCGTTGGTGCATGTGGACAAGTTCGGCGGAAAGCTGCTGGTGACGTCCACCATCGACAACTTGCTGAAAGGGGCCAGCGGCCAGGCCGTGCAGAACATGAACCTGATGTTCGGCCTGGACGAGACGGCGGGACTTCGGCTGAAGCCTTCCGCATTTTAACGGGTAAACTTAAAAAGAGAAAGAAAATGAAAATGTACGATGTGTTCCCGCTTTTCGACGTCAACATCGTCAAAGGCAAGGGATGCCACGTTTGGGATGACAAAGGGCAGGAGTATCTGGACCTTTATGGCGGTCATGCTGTCATCAGTGTGGGACATTGCCATCCCCATTATATAGAGGCGTTGACCCGGCAGTTGAACCTGTTGGGCTTCTACAGCAATTCGGTGATTAACAAGTTGCAGGTGGAGCTGGCCGAACGTCTGGGCAAGGCGTGCGGTTATGAGGATTATCAGCTTTTCCTCATCAATTCCGGTGCCGAGGCCAACGAGAACGCGCTGAAGCTGGCCAGCTTCTATAACGGTCGCAGCCGCGTGCTGTCGGCCAAGGGGGCGTTCCACGGGCGCACGTCGCTGGCCGTGGAGGCGACGGACAATCCCAAAATCATCGCGCCGGTCAACGCCAACGGCCATGTGACTTACCTGCCGCTGAACGACCTGGACGCCTTCAAGGCCGAGCTGGCCAAGGGCGATGTCTGCGCCGTCATCGTGGAGTGCATCCAGGGCGTGGGAGGCATCCGGCTGGCCACTCCGGAATTCCTGCAAGGGCTGCGTCAGGCCTGTGACGAGACGGGCACGGTGCTGGTTTGCGATGAAATTCAATGCGGATACGGGCGTTCTGGCAAGTTTTTTGCTCATCAATATTTGGGAGTGAAGCCCGACCTGATTACCGTGGCCAAGGGCATCGGCAACGGCTTCCCGATGGGGGCGGTGCTGATTTCGCCCAAGTTCAAGCCCGTTTACGGGCAGTTGGGGACGACCTTCGGTGGCAACCATCTGGCGTGCGCCGCAGCGTTGGCCGTGCTGGACATCATCGGGGAGGAGCATCTGGTGGAGAACGCCGCCAAGGTGGGGCGGTTCCTGATGGACGGCATCCGGTCGTTGCAGCTTCCCCACGTGACGGACGTGCGGGGCCGCGGCCTGATGATAGGTGTGGAACTGGACATGCCCTACAAGGAAGTGCGCCGCAAGCTGCTCTTCGAGGAGCATTGCTTCACGGGCTGCAGCGGGACGAACGTGTTGCGCCTGTTGCCGGCGCTCTGCCTGAGCGAGGCCGAGGCCGCCGATTTCCTGAAGCGGCTGGAGCGCGTGCTGAAAAGCGGACGGGAATAAGGAGACAGGGAACGTGTCAAGGACATGAAAGGGACAACTGCTCCGCCTGAAAGGGGAGCTGTCGCGGGGCGACTGAGGGGTTTCACGTCAGCAAAAGCATTCTTTCTGTGGATGCTTTCGTGGGTGTGAGACCCCTCAGGCCCTATGGGCCAGCTCCCCTGCAAGGCGGAGCAGTCGCTTGCGTCCTTTATTAGATATTAAAAATAGGAGGAAAACGAGTATGAAATTTGCGATTATTGGTGCCGGGAACATGGGAGGCGCGTTGGCGCGCGGCCTGGCGAAAGGAAGCTTGGTGGAAGTGTCGGACATCACGGTGGCCGACCCGTCGCGTGAGAAGACCGATGCGTTGCTGAAGGAATTTCCGGGGATGAAGATAGCTTCCGGCAACAAGGAGGCCGTACAGGGCGTGGACGTGGTGTTGTTCGCCGTGAAGCCCTGGCTGCTGCAGGAGGTCATCGAGGAGGTGAAGGGCTTGTTGGACTACGACAACCAGGCGGTCATCTCCATTGCCGGCGGCATCGGCACGGCCCAGTTGTGCCAGTATCTGGACCGGGGCGACGGCGAGTATCCCGCCGTGTACTATCTGATTCCGAACACGGCCATCGCCGTGATGGAGGGCATGACGTTCATCACGTCCGTATGCTCCACGCCGGAGATGGACGCGCGGATTTTGGCCATCTTCAAGGAGCTGGGCGACGCGATGCTGGTGGACGAGCGGCTGATCAACGCCGGCATGGCCTTGTCGTCGTGCGGCATCGCTTACGTGATGCGCTACATCCGTGCGGCCACGGAAGGCGGCGTGGAGCTGGGCTTCTATGCCCGCGACGCGCAGCGCGTCATGATGCAGACCCTCAAGGGCGCGGTGGCCCTGCTGGCCGAGGGCGGGCAGCATCCCGAGGAGGAGATTGACAAGGTGACCACCCCGGGCGGGCTGACCATCCGCGGCCTGAACGCGATGGAGGAGGCCGGGTTCACCCAGAGTGTCATCAAGGGGTTGAGAGCCTCTTTGAAAAAGTAGGCGATGGGCATGTCACATCCGTATAAACGTATAGCCGTCAAGATTGGTAGCAATGTGCTGACCCGCAAGGACGGGGCGCTCGACGTCACGCGCATGTCGGCCCTGGTGGACCAGGTGGCCGAGCTGCGCCGGGCCGGCATCGAGGTGATTCTGGTCTCCTCCGGTGCCGTGGCCAGCGGGCGGGGGGAGCTGAAGGGCGTCGCCTCGCGCAAGATGGACAGCGTGGACCAGCGCCAGCTCTTTTCCGCCGTGGGTCAGGCCAAGCTCATCAACCGCTATTACGAGCTGTTCCGCGAGCATGGGCTGCACGTGGGGCAGGTGCTGACGATGAAGGAGAACTTCGGCACGCGCCGCCACTACCTGAACCAGCGGAACTGCATGATGGTGATGTTGGAGAACGGGGTCATCCCCATCGTGAACGAGAACGACACCATCAGCGTCACCGAGCTGATGTTCACGGACAACGACGAGCTGTCCGGCTTGATTGCCACGATGATGGACGTGCAGGCGCTGGTCATCCTGAGCAACGTGGACGGCATCTATGACGGCACGCCGGGCGAGCCGGGGGTGGAGGTCATCCGCGAGGTGGAGCCGGACCGCGACCTGAGCGAATACATCCGCACGGAGAAGTCCGGCTTCGGCCGCGGGGGGATGCAGACCAAGTGCGGCATCGCCCGCAAGGTGGCCGACGAGGGGATTGAGGTGGTCATCGCCAACGGCCGCCGCGAGCAGGTGTTGGTGGACTTGATGCTCCATCCCGGCAGCGTGGTATGCACTCGTTTTGCGCCGCGTGAGGGCGGCGTGTCGAGCGTGAAGAAGTGGATTGCCCACAGTTCGGGATTCGCCAAGGGGCGGATTTTCCTGAACGAGAAGGCCGTGGAGGCCGTGTGCGGCGACCGTGCCGTGAGCATCCTGCCCGTGGGTGTGACCCGCATCGAGGGCGATTTCGAGAAAGACGACCTGGTGTGCGTCATGTCGCCGGACGGGCGGAAGCTGGGCGTGGGTCGTGCGGCCTACGGCAGCGCGGAGGCCTGCCGGCTGCTGGGCCGGCACGACTGCAAGCCGCTGGTGCATTATGATTATTTGTATTTGGAATAAAGACAGAAGCTTATGGACTTGACACATTTATATGAGAGAGCGAAGAAGGCCGGGCGCGGCTTGTTGCAGTGGCCGGTGGAACGGGTGAACGAGGTGCTGCGGGCCGTGGCCGACGAGGCTGTGGCGCGGACGGAGTACATCCTGGCCGAGAACGCCCGCGACCTGGCCCGCATGTCGCCGGATAACCCGTTGTACGACCGCCTGAAGCTGACGGCGGAACGTATCCAAGGCATTGCCTCCGACACGCGGCACGTGGCGGAGCTTCCCTCCCCGCTGGGACGGGTGCTGAAGCACACCGTGCTGCCCAACGGGCTGGACTTGAAGCGCGTGAGCGTGCCTTTCGGGGTCATCGGGGTCATTTATGAGGCGCGGCCCAACGTGACGTTCGACGTTTTCTCCCTCTGCCTGAAGGCCGGGAGTGCGTGTGTGCTGAAAGGCGGGCGCGACGCCGACTGTTCCAACCGGGCCATCGTGGAGGTCATCCACGGGGTGCTGGAGCGTTTCGGGATGAACCCCGACACGCTGACGCTCCTGCCGGCCGACCGGGAGGCCACGGCCTCGCTGCTGCAGGCCCGGGGCTATGTGGACCTGCTCATCCCGCGTGGAGGCCGTTCGCTGATTGACTATGTACGGGACAACGCCCGCATCCCGGTCATCGAGACGGGGGCGGGTGTCTGCCACACTTACTTCGATGCGGGCGGCGACCTGCGGAAGGGGACGGCCATCGTGAACAACGCCAAGACGCGCCGCGTCAGCGTGTGCAACGCGCTGGACAGCCTGCTGGTGCATGAAAGCCGCCTGGCCGACCTGCCGGCCTTGTGCGCCCCCTTGGCGGAGAGCCGGGTGCGGATTTATGCCGACGCGCCGGCCTTGGCTGCCTTGGACGGCCATTATCCCGCCGACCTGCTGGAGGCGGCCATGGATGAGCATTACGGCACGGAGTTCATGGACTACAAGATGGCCGTCCGGACCGTGGCCTCGCTGGATGAGGCGTTGGCGCACATCGCCCGCTTCGGGTCGGGCCACAGCGAGTGCATCGTGACGGAAGACGCTGAGGCCGCCGCCCGCTTCCAGCAGATGGTGGACGCGGCTTGCGTCTACGTCAACGCGCCGACCTCGTTCACCGACGGGGCGCAGTTCGGGCTGGGGGCTGAAATCGGCATCAGCACGCAGAAGCTGCACGCCCGCGGCCCCATGGCGTTGGAGGAAATCACCACCTACAAGTGGCTGGTTCGGGGCGACGGGCAGGTGCGCCCCAAATAACGGTTATGTATCATCATCAAATTCAGAAAAATTATGAGAGTATTTCAGAACGTAGAGGACCTGGGCGACCTTCGGGCGGCTCTGGCCGAGGCGGCGGCGGTGAAGAAGGACCGTTTCCAATACCAGGCGTTGGGGCGCAACAAGACCGCCCTGCTCATCTTCTTCAACAACAGCCTGCGCACCCGCCTCAGCACGCAGAAGGCGGCCATGAACCTGGGCATGAACGTCATCGTGCTCGACGTGAACCAAGGGGCGTGGAAGCTGGAGACGGAGCGCGGCGTCATCATGGACGGCGACAAGAGCGAGCATCTGCTCGAGGCCATTCCCGTGATGGGCTGCTATTGCGACCTCATCGGCGTGCGCTCGTTTGCCACCTTCGAGAGCCGCAAGGACGACTACGAGGAGAAAATCCTGAACCAGTTCATCAAGTATTCCGGCCGGCCCGTGTTCTTCATGGAGAGTGCCACGGTGCATCCCCTGCAGGCCTTTGCCGACCTGATCACCATCGAGGAGTACAAGCGCAAGCCGCGCCCCAAGGTGGTGCTGTCCTGGGCGCCGCATCCCAAGGCGTTGCCGCAGGCCGTGCCCAACAGCTTCGCGCAGTGGATGAACGCCGCCGACGTGGACTTCGTCGTGACGCACCCCGAGGGCTATGAACTCGACCCGAAGTTCGTGGGGAACGCCCGCGTGGAGTACGACCAGATGAAGGCGTTCGAGGGCGCGGACTTCATCTACGCCAAGAACTGGAGCTGCCCCGGCGTGACGCGCCCGGAGGACTACGGCAAGGTGCTGAGCAAGGACATGGGCTGGACGGTGGATGCCGCCCACATGGCCGTGACGGACAACGCCTACTTCATGCACTGCCTGCCCGTGCGCCGCAACATGATTGTGACGGACGACGTGATTGAGAGTCCGCAGTCGCTGGTCATCCCCGAGGCCGCCAACCGCGAGATTTCGGCCACGGTGGTACTCAAGCGCATGTTGGAGGCGTTGTGATTCCTCTCCTTTGGACAGAACGTAAGAAAGGCGGACCGCGTGAGGCCCGCCTTTCCTTTTACATTGATGTCAAGCTATCGCATCAATTTCCCCAGATGTCGGTGAAGCTGTTCTCGTTTACTAATACGTCCAGACGGGCATCTGCCGAATCTTCAAAGCGTCCGAGGCTTGACGCCATCATCTGACTGGTTTCCAACAGACTTACAGCAACTTCTGGCTGAATATATTGTTTCTTTTTCATTTCTTTTTGTTTTTAAGGGTTATATTAATCGGATGGTTTACTTCACAGCTTTCTTTGTACCGTTCACGATATAGATGCCTTTTTGCAGGCCGTTCAGAGCTTCGTTCATCTTCACGTTCTCACGCACGAGGATGCCGTTGAGGTTGTACACGTTCACCGTGGCGTCTTCTTCAGCCAAGGTGCTGTCGATACCCGTGGTCGTGCCGTCGCCGTCAATGCTCTTCAGGATAAAGGCTTGTACGTTGCTTCCGGCTGCGGCTGCTTCGGCTTTCAGGTATACACGGTTAGCTCCGACTGTAGGCTGTGAGGCTGCATCGCTTCCTACTTTGTAGAAGCCTACGCCCTTGGTTTGGTTCTGGAGTACGTAAGTGCCTTCTTCTGCTGTCATCTCTACCAGTGTACCGGTGAGCAATCCTTCTGTGTAAGAATCTTCCGCAGCCACGCTCTTTCCCTGGAATTCATATTTTCCTTCCGTGCCTTGCAGAATGTACGGGGTGTTGGCTTCCAGCTTGTCGGCTTCCGTCAGTGTCAGGGTGGCCACGCCGTTTTCTACTTCGCCTACCGCATCGCAGGTATAAGCCGTTACATTCTCTGGAACTTCAGCCTCGAACGGCAGAATCAGGGTTGCCCATCCGGCTTCGGTGATGTTGAGGGATACTTCGGATTCGAGGGCGGATAGATATTCCAATTTTATGTGGGTGATACCGACCCAATGTGTCTTGCCAGCTTCTGTAATTTCCAGTCCGATTTTGGTCTCGGTGTCTGAGTTGATAGCGATATCATCAATGACGCTGAGAGAAAATAAGTTTGTTGTAGCATCTATTTGTACTTTCTGATCGTTCACGAAGAAATTGACTACGCCACTTTTGGTATCATCAAATGTATAGGCTGAGATTCTGTAGTGTCCAGCGGGCAGGTTTTTGGCCGTGTAGTACAGTTGTCCTGTGCCGTACATGTTGGCTTGTCCGTCTTTTGAATCTGGAGTCCAAGTTTCCAGATAAGAGTTGCTGGTGAGTTCGCCGTTGTTCTTATTTGTATTGTTCTGTATTCCATAATTGTCTTGTGCATTCTCCAACACTGTTTTGTAAGTTTTGGTCCATCCGTCTTTGGAGTCGCATGCACCGTCTATGAGGAAGCTGTAGTCGAGTGAGTGGTCAATTTTCGGTTTTGCGTTGAGTAGATACTCTTGACGTGCTTTCTCCAAACTGAGGGTTGCATTAGAAAATTCATCTTTTTTAGTAGATTCATTCAAAACTTGTTGGGCGTCCTTAATAGCAGTTTGGAATGTAGTAGCTACATTGCTTGCGGCATAAGAATGTTCACTGGTGTTTTCGCAAGTTACGATTAAGGCTTCCAAATCTTCCGCAACCGGAATGGTCGCTTCTGCCAGTTCAATAGCGTTGTCCAGCGAAACAATGGCAACGTTCATTTCATTGGCATCGTTTCCACTCACTGCGCCCTCGCCCTGTGAGATAGCTGTATTTACAATGGCTGCGACACCTTTCGGGCAGTCGATCACGTATTTTTTTGCCTTGGCTATACGCGGTTCCACTTCATATTCCAAGGCTGTAATTTTATCCGTGGTTCCTTGGTAAGTTAAAGATTTGATTTGGGTAATAATCCAATTCGCCCCTTGCTTCTCGTTGTCAATGCTGATGGTGAGAGTCCCATCCTCAGAGACTTCAATGCCATAGAACGTGATAATGTCTGGGCTACTAATTCCTCTTCTCGTATAGACAGGAATTCCTTTTTTTTCTCCATTTACAGAAACGTACGTACATTCGGTAGATCCTTCGTCAGCCACTGGCGTACAATTCCAATCTGCACAAGAAGCATTGGCGTAAAGTTCCATTTTGTAGATTCCGCTCAGTAGTCCAGAGACAGTCTGTTTTAAAGCATTTCCTGTAAAGTGATTTTCATTGTATCTTTCAACTACAGAAATTCCTCCTACTGTAGTTGTACCACTGCCGTTCCAGGAATCTTTGTCTGTTCCTACATTAAGTGTAAGATCGGCAGGTTCCTCCAAAGACGGAGTAAGAGTGTAAAGCTTCACATTATCATAAATGAGAAGCGGCTGTTCTGCTGCGCCGGCATTCCGTGTGGTAATTCCTATTTGTATTTTGCCACTTGTTTGTTCTGGCAAGTAAAATGTGATTTCTTCTGTACTCCATGTGGCTTTGGTAAATGAGGATTTGGGGGAGAGGTAGCTTTTGCTGTCTGTCACGAAACCAAAATTCGAGGCTTGAAGTACATCTCCGCTTCCGGCGTTGTAGACGTTGCATTGTAACTTGTAGCACCCTGCCGGCAATTCGCTTTTTGCATCTTGCTGGTAAGTGATGGCTCCGCCCCATGATGCCATCATGGCCAAGCCTGCAGTTCCATTTTCTTCCGGGGCTGTTGCCGGAATGGATTTGCTATCAAGTGTGACGGCTGTCCCGTATGCCATTGTGGTAGAGATTCCCCAATCTTGGATTGCAGATGTCCTTGTCCAGCCATTGTCTGCATAATCATTTTGGATTTTACCCCCCGTTTCAATGTTTGTTGCTTGTGCGTCTGCCGTATAGGAGACATTTTCCTCGAACGACGGGTTGACGAGATACTGGCTCGTCACGTCGGTCTGGGCTTGCGCCACGCCAAGGCATGTGCATAATGCCAAGGCACTAAGTACTTGTTTTTTCATTTTGATTTAGAAATTAGTTAATGTATATCAGTCGTTAATCACTGTTCTTCTTCCGCCTAATCAGCCTGTGTTTCCCGCCGGATTTAAGGTCGCTCTCTTGGGGGGAGACGCACAGGGAGGCCCATCACGCTTATTACCAGCGATATAAAGCCATTCAAGTCCGGCAAAACGTTTTGAATGGTAACGGACACAAAACAAAAAAACGCGGGCGGATGCAAAATTCTTGTCCGATTTTCTTGCTTATCTCATTGCAAATCCATACATTTGCCACCGGTAAACCTATTGAAGAAGTCCTGGCTATCGCTCTCCCCCCAAGAGAGCGACTGTTTTTCTCCTCCCATACTTTTTTCTGACGGGACACGTGCGAAGGGGGCAGCTTGTCTTGGTTCGCTCTTCGGCTGTGTCCGGTGCCAGCCTTTTCCTTCGTGTGGTGTCATTCTGTCAGAATGTCAAAATCGGGGGCGCGAGAATCGCGCAGACGGGGGCGGGACGGGGCGCGGACGGAAACGCGCGATTCTCGCGGCGTGGCGGGAGGGCAGGATGACACGGATTTCCCGTTTCCGCTTCCGTCCTGTCGCGGCGGGGGAGGACTTGTGCGGACAACCGGCGGGGCGCGTCAGCCGGGCGGGGGATTGCCGGACAAAAAGTCAGCCGGATTTTGTGCGGATGAAAGCCCCAAATAGACAGGAAAGGTGGCCTGAAGCCTCGTTTTTCCCCGCTTTCCACACTTCCGGGAATTTCTTTGCGGCAAGAAATTTGCGTCTTTGCGGCAAGAAAGAAATTTCTTTCAGCAAAGAAATTCCGTTTTTGCCGCACGAAAACGCCCGCCGTGGCGGAGAAATGTTCCATACGGACAGTTCCCGCGCCCGTTTTTTAACACTTCGGGGGCTATTTCCGCCTTGCCATCCCGCCGCACGGGCGCGGAATCTGGCGGAAAACCTTCCATTTTGACAGGAAATCTCTGGATTTGGCGACATTCCGGCACTTCGCGGCCGGAGATTGCTCCCCACCGGAATGCTATAGCCCCGCCTTGCAGGGAGTCGGGTCTGCAAGGCGGGGCTTTTCTCTTTTGTCCCCCTGAAGGGGATGAACGGTTACCGCATCAGTTTGAACGTCTGGCGGCTGCCGTTGGACAGTTCCGCCGTGAGGAGGCTGACACCTTGCGGCAACGCCACTTCCGCCGACAGGCTGCCGTGGGCGGCGGTCTGCTTCAGGAGACGGCCGGCGGTGTCGTGCACCGAGAGGCGGGCGATGCCCGTGGCGGTGCTCTTCACCATGGCCGTGCCTTGCGCGGTGAGTTCCACGTACACGTCCGTGCCTTTGCTCGTGGCCGCGTCCGTGGCGGTGCGGGTGAGGACGAAGCGTCCCGCGTTGGTGCCCACCTTCGGCAGTTCGGCCGGCGCGTCGAGGGCATAGGTGAAGCCCGTCTCGCGGTCCTCCAGCTGCCAGGCCGAGAGGTCGAAGCCGCCCGCAGGCTCGAAGGAGAGGGTGACGCTGTCCGCCCGTTCCATCATCATGCCCATGGCGATTTGCGGTGCCTGTGCGGAGGTGATGACGCGGGCCTTGCCGTCCACGGCGGCGAACAGGGCCAGCCGGGGTGTCACCTCGCCGTCCGTCATCAGTTCGCCGGTGGCGTCGTCCGTCTGCTCTCCGTCAATCCACACCGCGCTCCGGGTGTCGCCCGTTTGGGCGATGACGCGGAGGCCCGTGGCGGCCGGGGCATTGGCCGCAGGCTGTGTGCTGTGGCCGTCCACCAGCATGTCCGGCGTGAAGGTGATGCTCAGCACGTATTTGTCCTTATAGCTGTCTGCGCCGTCGGAGTTGATTTGTTCCGTGGGGATGTTCGCTTCGTCCTTGACCGTGGCGAGGAAGGCTTCCATCGGGGCGATGAGCGGCTGTCCCGTGCCGCTGAACACCAGGTTGCCTTCGCCGTCCAGCGACGCGTTGGAGTAGGAGTTCCCGTCGTAGACGCTGATTTCGCCGACCGTTCCGGCGTTGGCTTCCAGGAAGCTTTTCATGTCGATGTAGGACATGAAGGGGTTGCCTGCAAGGAAACATTTGTTGAAGCCGGAGTTGCCGCTGCCGCCGGTCAGGATTTCCGCGTCGTTCATCACCTTCAGGGTGAGCTGCGGCTTGTTTTCAGCCGTGGTGGGGAAGGCGTATGCCTTGGATTCCGGATAGTTGTCGTCCGGTGCGCTTGCGGCCATGCCTTCGGCCAGTTCGTAGGCGAAACGTCCGGGCGTGCCGAGGCGTCCGTAATCTACGATGGAGGGGTCGGCCTGCGTGGTGGACTGGTCTTTCATGTCCTCGATGACCTCGTTGTAGTCCGTCCGGTAGGAATAGGCCGTATGCTCCTTCGGGAAGCGGAACACGAAGTCCTGGCCGGCGGGCAGGTTGCCGTTGTCCACCCAGAGGGCGATGCCGTTGCCCGCGTTGTAGCGGTTGAGGAGGGCGTTGAAGTTGCGCGACCATTGTCCTGCCAGCCCCTCGGGGTTGGTCTCCACGGGCATCGCCTCGTTTTGGTTGTTGAGCAGCTTGCCGTTCACGTAAGTCTGCCATACGCGCTGGTAGACGCTCGGGTTGAGCCGGCTTTCGGGGGCCGTCGTGCCGTCAAGCGCGACGAAGTAGTCCGTCATGGCCCCGCCTTTCAGGGCTTCGGGGATGAACATGTCGCCCGTGATCATGGCCTGGAGGGGTGGGGTGAACAGGTAGTAGCGGTTGGGCCGCAGGGCGGTCTCCACCCAAGCCTTGGCGTAGGCCAGTCGCAGGGTGTTCACCACTTCCGCCCCCGGGGCGAAGTGGATGCCGTCGCAGCAGAAGATTTCGCCGTTCTCGTCCGTGGGCAGCACGGGGTAGCGTTCGGCTCCCGAGGGAATGATGACGTCCGTGCAGCAATAGGGCGAGCCGTTGGTCCAGTTGCTCCAGTTGTTCCAGTCCTGGTCGACGGCGTTGGTGCGCCAGGTGGTCCGTTGGGGATAGACGTAGACCATGAAGTTGTTCACGGTGTTGCCGCTGCCGTCCTGGATCAGGAAGCTGTAGCGTCCGGCTTCCTTGAACGTCTCGTCGGGTATGGTGACATCGATGGGGTCGCCGGCCGTTTGGGCGTTTTTGAACTTTTGGGCAAATCCGAGGGCCGGGCAGGAGAGCGTGTATTCCACTCCGCTTACCCCGCCGCTGAACGTGAAGGCAAGGTCCACGCCCGAGTTGGCGCAGATCTGGTTTTGCGCCTCGATGTCGAAGCCCGTGGTGCAGGACTCGGAGTCCTGGCAGTCGGGCAGGCCGTCATAGTCCGTGTCGTTGCGGAAGAAGAGGCCGTAGTACCGCTGGTAGTCCAATACGGTGGCCACTCCGGCAATCGTGATGCGGATTTCGTCATACGGCTGTTTGGGGCGTGAGATGAGGTATTTCTTGTCGCCGTAGCCTATGACATCCAGTCCCAGCACGCTCCAGTTGGTGAACTCGTCCCTGGTGGGTTCCCCGTCCAGGTAAGTCTCGATGGTCATCCAGCCTGCGACTCCGATGCCGGCCACGAAAGTGGCGTTGTCCATGACGAGGCCGAACTGCTGGTGGTAGTCGGCGGTGCGTCCCAGCTTGACGCGGAAGATGGTCCCGCCGCCCACTTCTGCGGTGGTGGCCACCAACATGCAGGTGTTCATGTCATTGTCCACCAGGTGGGAGATGTCGGTCACGGCGGAAGCCGCGCTGACGGTCTGAAAGTCGATTTGCGGAATCACCGTGGCCCCGTTCTCTATGGAGATGGGGATGATGCAGCCGTCCTGCCCCAGCGGGTCGGAGCAGTTGTCCGAAGCCCGTTCGACAAAGGCGTTGTAGATGCGGAGTTCAGTCAGGCCGATGTCTGCCACGCCGGAAGTCCACAGCCGGATTTCGTCGAATTCGATACCGGCAGGCACCTGGATGCTGAAACGTGTCTTTTGGGATTGCTGGTCTCCGATAAGCCCTACGCCTACGGCATTGCTTTCGTCAATGACCCCTTCGTTGTACAGGCTCGGGTCAATCTCCTCTCCGTCGTTGTACAGCAGAATCCGGTAGAAGTTCAGTACGTTGGCATTGAGGAAGGTGGAGGTGTTCTCTATGATGAAACCCGTGCGGAGGGACTCTCCGGCCTCCCATTGCATGATGCCGGAGAAGCTTTCGCTGTCTTTGCTTTTCACGCCGATGATGCTGATGTTTCCGGCTACGGTGAGGTTGGTGAACGTTGCATACGCGTCGCTGGCACCGCTCAGCACATTGTTCGGGTCTTTCAAATCGGAGATGGAAATCAACGCTCCTTGGTTCTCCGGTTCTTCGGAAAGCTCAAACCGTTCTCCCAGGGTGCCGTCGTTCACCAGCGGGGTGCTGCAGGTCGCCTCGTCGATATACTCCAGGTTCGTGCCTTTGTTCAGCACCACTTCCTCGTAGCAGCCGTCGGTGGCCGTGGCGCGGAAGGTGTAGTCGCCGTTTTCGGTCAGATTGGTGACGTAGCCGTTGCCGTCAATCTTTACCGCGTCCTTGGCCTCGTCCGTGGGGGCTTCGGTGATGCTCCACACCACGGGGATGCTTGCGTTGGACAGCAGCTGGAATGTGGTCTGCGCGTCGCAGATGTTCGTCCCCACATTGGCGTTGATGGGGCAGTGGTGGTCCACGATGGGCTTCTTCTTGATGAAACCGTAATAGACGGCAAGCTCGCCTGCGTTGACGGCCAATGCCCCGGCGCCGATGGTGAAGCGGACGGCATCGAATTCCACGTTGGCCGTGGCGGCGGACTTGATTTGGTCGCTCGTGTTGATGACTCCCAGTCCCAGCACGCTGGCCTCGAGGCGTTCTTCCTGCACCTTGTCACCGTTGCGGTAGAACGAGATGGTGGTGAAGCCGCCGAGGCTCAGGTCGAGCAGCCCCTTGTTGGAATAGACGAAGCCCACTTCCGTGCCGGCCTCGAGCGTCTGGTTGAAGGCCGTATGCACGTGGCACCACTCGCCGATGGCGATGCCTCCGGTGGTCAGCTTGTCGGTCAGATCGTCATCGTAGAACCGCTCCACCAGGTCGTCGTGGCGGATCCAGTTGTCCACCGGCCAGGGCATGCCTTCGCAGCCCTCCAGGTTGATGGCCAGGCTGTCGTTGAAATCCTTTACCCCGTTGGTTGTGAGGGGATACTCCGTGCTTTCGCCCACGAAGGCGTACTTGATGCCCAGTTGGGAGATGGCTTCCACGTCAAGTCCGGCGGTTTGCAGATAGACCTCGTCGAATTCCTTGGTGGGAGTCACGGTCAGGTCCACCGACACGTTGTCCGATCCGGGAATCTTGATGAGGTTCAGGTCCACGCCCGTACCCAGTTCCTCGTCGATGGACAATGATTCTTGCATTTCCCCGTCCAGATAGGTGATGATGGTGAACGTGCTGGCCAGGTTCAGTCCGAGCAGTCCGCCTTGCTGGGGGGACACGATGGTGAATCCGGCCTTTACGCCCGGGGCATAGGTGTGGTGCGTGTCGCGCACGCCGAAGATGGGGCGCACGCCGGTCCCCACTGATACCCCGGTGATGGTCGTGAAGTTGTTCAGATCCTCGTCCGTCACCGCTTCAAGGTCGCCGTAGTTGGTGAGCAGTTGCGCGGCACTGCCGTATTGGTTGATGACGCATCCGTTCCCCACGAGGGCTTTGCGGTTGCCCAGGTCCTTTTGGGTCAGCGGCGCCTCCTGGCTTTGTGCGGCGGCCGGCAGGGCGAGCCAGCACAAGGCGGCCAGGGTGCATATCAGTCTTGATGTCTTCATATCTTTTTGCTTTTTGTCCGTGGGTTATTTTTGTGGGAGTTCGTCACTCTCTTCGATATCCGAAAGTTTGCCTGTAATCCGGTACGACTTGTTGCGGCGGAAGTAGAACTGCTCGCCGTCCGTCACCGACGTGATGATGCCCGTGGCGTTGTCGGCCTCGGAATAGGCGTTGGTGTAGAGGCGGTAGTTGTTGTAATAAAGTATTACATGTCCGTCGCCAGTGGAGAACAACCGGATGGCCAGTCTGGTGATGGTGGGCAACACATAGGTCGTGATTTGGGCGGTCCTGTTTGTCCCGCTACAGGCATTTATGCCGATGAGGGTCCATTCGCCCGCATTTCCCCGTTTCTCTACGGGCAGGTCGGCATCGTGGAAATCTTCATAGTCGGAAAGCCCCGTGTGCGTGTTGACGTGGTCGGCCAGTAAGGCCACCCAGAACCGGTCGAAACGATCGTCTTCGCTCAAGTCGTCGGTGATGCTGACCGTCACTTTGGCCACACCCCGGTAGAGATGGCCGCTGATGGGATTGATGTCGTTGTAGCTGATGGTTTCCTCCCCGTTCTCGTTGGTGCAGATGGCGTAGAAAATCTCGGGAGCGGGTGCGGCCACGAGGTTCAAGGGGGCATTCTCGTCGTCGTCATTGCTGAGGAATTTGTATTTTCCGCCATCGCCCATCAAGCAATAGTAGGGCGATGTGTTGGCACTGGCATTCCCCCCTCTTGTGCCGAAAGGCCGTTCCATCTCTGCCGTTCCCAAGCTGTTGAAGAAGGTTTCGCCTTGCTGGTTTTTCGTGTCCAGGGTGAGCGCGAGGGTTTGCGGGGTGGTCACGCCGTCTTCCAGGTTCAGGTTGAAGAGGGTCTTCTCGTTTCGGCCTTTCGCATAGTAATTGGACACGCTGCCGTATGCTTCATTGTATCCCAGCGCGATGATTTTGTATTGGTAGCCTTTCTTTTTGGTCAGCTCATAGTGGAAGATATGTTCTCCATTGTCGCCTTTGCACTCCTCATTGTTCAAATCCCATTCCAGCACAATCTCGTTAAAAGTCTGGCTGTGTTCATTGACCACTTGGTTGTCCTCCTGATGATAGACGAACGGGGCCGTCTCCTCGCTTTCAAGGGTCTCATCGCGGCGGAAGATGATGAGGCGCACGCGGTCCACATCGCATTGGCCGGACACGAGGTCTTGCTCCATACCGGGAGGAAGGTCGCGCACGAGGGGAGTTCCGCCCCCCACGGTGAGGGTGACGGGCACGGTGATGGTTTCCTCCGCCGAAGCCGGCCCGGAGGCCGGCGGTTCGGGGAGGTCGTTCTGGCAGGCGGCCAGGGGCAATAAGGCCATCGGCCAGAAGATGAGTCTTTGTATCAGCTTGTTCATATCTTTATTGTCGTATAAGGTCGTTCGTTAAGGTTTGGGGGATTCGGGTTGCGCGGTGATGGCGTCGTCCTCGCCTTCGCCATAGACGGCTTCCCAGTCCGGATGCACGATGATGTCCGCCGTGTTCTTTCCGTCGTTCAGGTCCACGGGGTTGTCCATCGAGCCGATGCCGTAGTAATGGTTGGCCTCGAGGGCGAAGTTCAGCACGGGCGTGCCGTCTCTGTTCTCTTGTATGGTGCGGGTGGCAATTTCGCTTCCCCCGGCATCCAGCAGCCGGAGGGTCAGGGTGGCCGTGGCGGCATCGGTCGGGGCGGCAAGCGGGAGCAGGTAGGCTCCTCCGGTGGTCACGCCTCCGGCCAGGAAGGCATCCTTGGAGATGGAAATCAGGGCTCGGCTGTCATCCGCCGTGGCGGAAGCGATGGGGGCGTCCATGTCCGTGCGGAGGTCGGCTTCCGTATTTTGGTTGGTGTGGAGCGTCACTTCCAGCGTCTCCACCTCTTCCCGGATGTTGATGATGAACAAGGCGACGCCGGCCACCTTGCGTTTCAGCTCGATGCCCACGGGGCTTTTCAGGTCCTGGGGCGCGATTTGCGAGCTGCCGGAGAAGAGTTCCGCGCGGGCCATGTCTTCGGCGGAGCGTCCGGAAGCCAGCGAGGCTTTCGCTTCGCCCAGCGTGGTGGCGACGGTCTGTCCGTCCGCCGATGCGGTGCGGATGGTGCCGGGCAGGCCGTAGGCGAAGGCCGACCCTTCGGTGGGCGTGTCGGTGCCGGTGATTTCCGCTTCCGTGTTGTCCAGTCCCACGGCCAGGAACGTGTATTGGTTTTCTCTGTCAGGGAGTTGGGGCAGAGGGGTGCGCAGCAGGTAGTACTGCTTGGCGTTGCCCCCGGCGGGTTGGCTCCAGCCTACATTTTCCGAGGCGACGCAGACGGCATCGTCCGATGTCCCGGCGAAAACATAAAGATGCATGTAGGCCACATGCTGCACGTTCTCGCTGTTTTCCAGAACGGTGCGTTTCTCCGGTGCCGATGTCGTTTGCAGCACTACGGCCACCGTGCCGGCCGGGATGGGGCCGGGCGCAGTCTCCGGTGCCACGGGCGTGCCGGAATCGCAGGCGGCCAGGAGCAGGACCGCGAGAGTTGGGAGTAGTTTTTTGATTTTCATCTTTATGGTTGCGGTTTTTAAAAGTAAAAATACCGGCGCATGGGCGTAAGGCGAGGCTCGCGCTTCCATGCGCCGGAGAAAGAAAACAAAACTTATGTGATGTTGAGTGTCTCTTTTTCAGAGGATTATTCGGCATTTCCCAGTCCCAGGTCGTGGATGGCTTCCCAGTTGGCGTTGACCGTGATGGTGATGATCTGGTCCTTGCTCAGGTCGATGGGATCGTCCTCTTCACCCGGGTTGGGGTCATCCTCGTCGCCATCATCCGGATCCTTTTCGCCCGTGGTGTTGTTGTCCGCCTCCTTGTGGCCGATGCCGTAGAAGGTGTTGCGGCTCAGGGCGAAGTCCGTCTGGCTGCTTTCCATCTGTACCGGATAGGTCTTCAGGGCTTCGTCGCCGGCGTACAGCACGACCTTCATGGTAGCCTTGCCCGTGAGGGCGGCGCAGGGCAGGGAATAGCCGCCCACGAGGAAGGAGTTCTCCACTTTGGCGGGATTGCCTTCGCTGCCGGTAGTGACCTCGGCGCAGGTGTAGATGTTCTTGGCCTCGTCCTTGGCGGCCTGATCGTCAAATGCGATGCTCATCAGTTCCGTATAGGCGGAACCGTCGCCGAAGGTCAGTTCCGTACCCGGAGCTACGAATGCGGCCTTGTTGGCATTCTGGTTCAGCTGGACGGCCACTTTCGTCACGCGCTTCATCGAGCCGTTGGCAGCGATAAGCTGGTAAGGCACGTTCTTGAAATAGCCCAGCACACCGGCCACGACACGGGTCAGCGTGATGCTGACACCCAGGCTTTGCGTCTCGGCGTTTACCGCGTACACGTTGGTGGAGCCGGCAAAGAATTCGCCGGCTTTTTGTGCATCGGCCAGTTGGATCTCGGCGGCCTCAAGGGTCGTGGTGTTGGCCGTAAACGCGATAGGCGAATAAGTCGTCGCGTCCTCCAGGCCCACGGCGAGGAATTTGTAAGAGCCGTCGGTCAGGGCCGTTTCGATTTCCAGGGAGTGGTTTTCGTCGCCGGTTGCGGCGGCATTGTCGAACGCCGTGATGTCATAGGACGTTCCGGTGTAGGTGTAGCTGCCGCTATTTTCCTTGAACACATACACCATCATGTCGTTCACCTGCTGCAAGGCCTGTGAGCTGTAGAGCGGGCGTCCGGCACGCTTCAGTCCTCCTGCGGACAGGTTGAAGTCGAAGTCCAGGGTAACGGGACGGGCTTGTTCCGTGCTTTCCGTCACCGTCAGTTCGTCGTCATTGCTGCAAGCGGTGAAGGTCGTCATGCCGGCCACCGCCAATAAAAGAAATAATCTTCCGATTCTCATAGTGATTTGTAATTTAAAAGATGATTATATAGGGTTTTGTTTCTCTTTGCCGGTCCGCGTCAGGGCTTTTCAGCCTCTCCGATTTCCAGATCGTAGATTTGCTTCCATCCGCCGTCCACGGCCAGGTAGGCTTCTATCCGTCCGGCGGCATGGTCGTAGACGTAGCGCACATAGGTGATGGCGTTGCGTTCCATGCGGACTTGCATGCTGCCCGGCGCGATGAGGGGGACCGTGTCTTCCGGGTCGTCGTGGAAAGCCATGTCCAGCCGGCTTTGCCGGCCTTCGGAGGTGGGGGAGAGGAACGTCTGGCTGCTCATCTCCTCCGCCGTGTCCCCGTCCCATTCGATGGCGGTGGCCACCGTGGCCGAGCCGCCGTATTCCATGTCCTGCCCCACCGTGGCCGACAGCCCGTCGATGGTCTTGCGCGACAGGCGTATGCCGTCCGGCATTTGTTCCGCCTCGATGACGAGCTTGCCCTTGAGACGGCGGAGCGACACGGTGTGGCGTGCGTGGTAGGCGTCGTAGAGCAACGTGTCGCACGTCATGTACACGTCATAACCCGGCGACTGGTCGATGTGGAAGTTGTATGACGTGCCGTCCTCGCTGATGGGTGTCTCGCTCTGGATGTTGCCCCACACGGTGAGCACGTACTCCCCGAAGGGCAGGTCGGCGGGCAGGTAGGCCGTGGCCATGGCGCGGTCGCCGGCCACATCGTGCAGGTGGCGGGTGTAGACCGTCTTGCCTGTGGCCTTGTCCTGCAGCACGTAGTAGAGTTTCTTCACGTAGTGTACGAAAGGCTGGCTCTCGTCCTCCGGCTGCAGGGAAACCCCGAGCGCGGCCATCTCATCGATGTTGCTGTAGTTCTTGTCCCCCACGGCGATGCTTACGGAGAGGGGCTGGCAGTCTTCCACATCCTTGCGGATGCAGGAGGTCAGTACTGCCGTTGCCGTCCACAACAAGGCCGGCCAATACCAATGTTTTATCGTCATGCTCATGGTTGGATGTGATTAGCGATGAATTCCGGGTCGGTGGCGGCGCGGCGGGCCAGTGACTCGTCGGCGCAGGCCTTTTCCAGATGCTCCCGTGCGGCTGCGGTGTCGCCCAGGCGGGCGCAGGCGATGGCACGGGCATATTCGGCACGCGGGCTTGGGTCGTCCAGCTTGTCCAGCATGGCTTTGGCCTCCTCGTCCTGCCGCACGCTCAAGGCGGCGATGGCACTGTTCAGGTCGCCGAAGGGACGCAACAGCTCGTAAGCCTCCTGCAGCTTGCGCTGCTTGGCCTTCAGCAGCCCCAGGTTGTAGCGCGCCTCAGGCAGTTGCACGTCTTGCAACAGTTCCACGGCCCGTTCGTAATCGTCGCGGTAAACATACGTGGCGGCCATCGTGTTCAGCATCTCCGGCGAGAAGTCCTTCACGCGTTCGAGCACCTTGCGGGCCTCTTCGGGGCGGTCCTGGCGCAGGTAGAGCACCGCCGTGTTGTTGGCGGCCACTTGGGATTGCGGGAAGTAGTGGGTAATCGTCTGGTAGACCTCCATCTTGCGGTCGTCTCCCTCGGCGAGCGTGGCCACGCGCAGCAGCTCCTCTTCGTTGAAGGCGTCGGGCCGCTTGTCGTACATGGCCAGCAGTTCGGCATCGGTGGTGAAGCTCCGGATGGTATAGTTGTAGACGTATTCCACCTTGCGGTCCTTTTGCAGGTATTTCTCGCGGATGTCCGTCCAGCAGTCCAGCTGCCGGATGTGGCTTTCCTGCACGTCGTCGTTGTTGTCCGCGTATTTCTCGAGGATGGCCTTCACCTTCACGCTGTCTGGATTGCCGTCGGCGGCCATGGCCGCCACTACGGGCATCCAGCCCTCAGGCCGCGAGTCGGCCGTGATCATCCGGGGAGACAACGCGGTGCGCGTGCCTTTCAAGTGTTCCACCAGCCAAGCGCGTGCCGATGCGGCGCGGTTGCGTGCCAGCCGCGTGTTGAGGGCCAGCGAACCGTCGGCCGAGGCCAGACCGGTGATGGCCAGTCTTTTCAACGTGGCCAGCGTGTCGTCGAGGATGGGCCGCAGGGTGTTCGTCATCTTTTCCATCTCCTCGCGGTTGTGTCCCAAGGCGAGGTCGATGTCGTATTGGTTGATTTTGAACTGCAGGTTGGCCGTGCCGCGCCCCTCCATGATTTTGGGACGGATGACGAACTGGGGATCTTGCCAGGAAAGGTCCAGCCCTTTCTTGGGGTCGATCAGCGTGACGGGGTTGTTCACAAGGCCGATGTCCACCGTGTCGATGCCGGTGCATTCGCCGCAGCCGTCTTTCGACACCACCGCCACGATGCGTCCGTCCGTAGCGTCAAAAGGCAGGAGGATGCTGTCGGAATAGGCCAGGTCGACGGCCTTTCCGGCCCGTTCCTGCCGGAAGGCTCCGGCGGTCAGGGAGTCAGTATAGCCTTCAAGCGCCTGCCTCCGCATTTGCTTCTTGGTGTAGGCCGGAGCGTCCACCACGAGTGGGGCGAAGTCGGCCGTCCCGTTCCCGGCGATGAACTGCGGGGTGATGACCAGACGGTTGCGCCGTGAGAAATAGCGTTCCGGCACGTGGAACTCCACATCAAGTCTCAGCTGGTTGGCACTGTCGGGGAATACGGCCACCGGTTTCGGGGTGACTTGCACCCCCTGCCGGACGGCTTTGCGCGAGACGCATCCCGACAGCGTCGCGAGAGATGCGGCCAACAGTGCGGCATATGTCAATGAGTGGTTCATGCTCGTCAAGATTTAGAAGATATATGAAATGGCGAGGCCGATTTTCGTGGGGCCTACGTAATTCTTGTGTTCGGGACGGCTGTCCTTGTTGCAGGGCAGGCATTCGCTCTGGTCGTACCACAGGTGCGCGTATCCCACGCCGACGGTGGCCTCCATGTTCCAATGCGGGGAGAGGATCCAGGCATAGCCGTAGGTGAGGCCCCCGCCGGCCAGGTAGCCGTCGTAGCGGTTGTCGTTCATTTCCCCGTAGAACTGTGCGGCGTGGGCGTGGACACCCACGAAGTGCCCCTCGAATTTCTCGCAGAACCAATAGCGGGCCTCGGGCTGTGCCAGCCAGAAGTGGAGCATTCCTTTCTTGAAGTTCCAGGGGTTGTAGGCGGCGGAGAGGTCCAGCGTGAAGCGCGGGGCCAGCCCGATTTCCACTCCGGCGTTCGGAGAGGCACCGGCCCAATAGAGCGCGTTGGTCTTGACGGCCACTTCCTGCGCTTTGCCGGGCAGGGTGCAAGCGCAGAAGGCGCAGTATAATATGGTATAACAGATTGAATGCTTCATTCGGAAACCGTTTAAAGTTCTTTTAACACTGCAAAAGTAGGGTGCAAAGGCGCGCGCGCCCTTACGAAAAAGGAGCATTCTTTTTCAAAAAAGAAGCAAACGGGCTATTTTCGGCGTTTTTATAAGGCCAGGAACGGGTGGCCGGGCTGCTGTGTCCGCAATTTCTGCGGGGTTTTGCCGAGATGGGTCTTGCAGAAAGTACAAAGATAGGCCTGGGAAGAGAAGCGGTAGCGGTCGGCAATTTCGGCCAGCGTGTGCTTGCCCAGCATGATGTCGCGGCAGACCAGATGGGCTTTCTGCTCGGTGAGCCATTTGTGGATGGGCATGCCAAACTCTTTTTTGAACGTCCTTTTAAACGTGTCCACGCTCATGTTGGCCATGGCGGCGAAGTCCTTGATGGGGAGGAACAGCTGGTAGTTCATGAGGATCCAGTTCTTGAAGTCCAGGTCCTCGCCCAGCAGGGGAAAAAAGAATGAGGCCAGTTCCTCGTTGGTGTAGTAGGCCCTGAGGAGCAGGAAAAGCTCCTGCCCCTTCATCTCGTGGAAGTGGGTGCAGCCCAGGCCGTCCTCCAGCCCGTGCCGTAGCAGGGTGAGGTATTCCCGGATCCTGGGGCGTACCGGCAGGACGGTGTAGTCGTAACGGAAATTTTTAGGGACGAAGTTATGGAGGTTCTGGAAAGAGAGCCTGTTGCACAGGTTTTGCAGCTCCGTGAAGGCACAACTGATGAAATGCCCGGGCTGTATGATGCGGACGTAGGTGCAGGAACGAGCTGGACACAGGGCCATTTCGTTTGCGCGGAGGCTCTTGTCCGAGAAGTTGTCGCACGTGACGGAAATTTCCCCGTCCAATAGGAATAAGACGGTGGAGCGTTGGATTTCCAACGATTCGGGCAAATGCGGGTTGGGAAAAGCCGAAAACCGGAACCTGGTGGCCCCCTGCCTGCGGTATTCCATGCAGCCCCGATGCTGTTCCGGGTAAAGAATGTCCATAATCGTACAAGTTTAAATGTTCCGGTTGCCCGTTGGGTACTGAAGCTTCCGGAAGGGCGGGGTGCGGCTTCTGCAAGTTGCCGCCCCACTGACTATAGCACAAAAATGGGGTGAAAAGCGGAGATATTACATAGCTCCGTAGTTAACGAAAGTTAACGGGGGGGGGGTAATTAGCATTGTTTAACAGATAGGCCGCCTTTTAGTACAGAAACCGCCACGTCTTGCGACCCTCGAAAGTGAGAACCGTGAAGGAAAGGCTGTCGCCGGGCTGCAGGCCGTCCACCTGGAAAAGGGGCAGGCTGGCATAGACGGTGGCGGAGTAGGAATAGGGGTCGTCCGGCTGGCGGTGGTAGAGGGAGAAGTGGTAAAAGGCCTGGCCGGAGGCGGCGGTGCGGACGGAGTCCGTGCGGTAGCCCCAAAGCTGGGTGCCGCCCTGGGTCTTGGGGGTGAGCTGCAGGTTCAGGTAGCCGCCGCCGCGCCAGACGGCTGTCACGCCGGTTGGCTCGTCCTCGGCGGAGGGGGCTTCGGACGGTTGCAGCAGGACGGCGTTCTCGAGGGTGTAGAGACGGGCCACGGGCAGTCCGTCGCGGAGGCCGCCCGTAGGCTCGTAGCCGCACACCACCCGGTAGACGGCGTCGGGCTGCAGGCCGCCCAGGGGGCTGTTGATGGCGTAGTCCTCGCCGCCGTCGGTGGTGAAGGACACGCCCGTCCCCGTGCCGTCGGCCTGCAGCTCGGCGAATTCCGTGATGAGGGAGGGGTAGAAGTAGCCGTCGTCCTCCTTGTCGCAGGCCGCGAGGAGGAACAGGCCGGCGGCGAGCGGCAACAGCCTTTTCAGCCGCGGGGCGGCTGCAAGGAACTGCTCCGCCTTGGAGGGAAGCTGGTCCGCAGGGCCTGAAGGGTTTGACTTGAACGCGGGCATATTTATTCCTGGAGGGCCGCTTCGTGGTTGAACACCGGGTTGGCATACATGGTGAGCAGGCGTTCGCGCAGGAAGTCCGTGTCGGGTCGGGGGAGCGTCACCTTCCGCAGCTGTCCTTGCAGGTAATCCTCGAAGCGGGCTTTCTCCTCCGGCGTGTAATGCGCTGCGAAGTCCGCCGTGGCGCGCAGCAGGTCGGCGGCGGCATAATTGCCGGGGTACAGCTCGTAGTTGCGGTGGATTTCCCGGTCGATGTGGCGGGCGACGGCGGCGAACAGTTCGCTCTTGGGCAGGTCTGCCGGGAGGCTGTCCAGCCATCCGTTCAGGCTGCCGGCCATGCGGAAGCAGATGCGTCCCTTGCGGCCGAAGATGCCCGTCTGCATGTTCAACAGGTCGTCTGCCGGACTCTTCTTGAACGCCTCGATGTCCCGCTTCTGCTGGAACTCCTGGGCTTTCAGGTAGTCGCACGGGTCATATTCGTAGGAGAGCGCGACGGGAACGAGGTCCAGCTGCTTGAGCCGATCCACGACGCTTCCTTCGCCACCCATGGCCATCATCTTGAGGATGGCGTCCTGGGTGCGGTCGTCCGAGTCCTTGGCCCGCCCCTCGCGCTGGGCAATCCAGATGCTCTCGTGCTTGACGGCGACGGCGTAGTGCATGTAGCGGCTCATCCGCGCGCTGGAGGCCAGCATCTGCCGCAGCCCGGCGGAGCGTTGCACGATGAAGGCCTTGTCCACGCGCACCAGCTTGCGGATCCACGGGCGGATGAGCAGGTTGTCGCCGATGGCGATTTCCACGGTGTTGCCGAAGCCGCTGTCCAGCAGCCCGACGGAGAGGAAGGCCGAGTCCGTCACGATGTCGCGGTGGTTGGTGATGTAGGTGTGGGGCGTGTGCTTGTCCACTTGCGCCGTGCCTTCCAGCGTGAAACCGTCGGAACACTTGGCGAGCAGCTCCTTGAGCAGGGGGTAGAACATCTTGACCTGCACTTCCAGGTTGGTGTGGCAGGAGCGCAGCATGTCGCAGGCTTTCTCATAAGGAATGCCTTTGAGCACCTGCTCCGCCGCCGCGCGGAATTCCGGGTCGGCAACCAGTTCTTCGATGACGCCCGGCAGCTCTTCCGGGTCGTAGGGACGGATTTCGTCGAATTCTTCAGGCGTACGCATAGTCGGTATGGATTTAAGAAAACTTGTCTTCGATGATGTCTGTGAGCACGTCCTTCATCTCCAGCCCGGCGGCCCGCACCTGCTGGGGGATGAAACTGGTGGCAGTCATGCCCGGCGTGGTGTTGATCTCCAGCATGTTGATACGTTCTTTCTCCTGCCCGTCCTCTCCTTTCACGGGGGTGATGATGTAGTCCACGCGGATGATGCCGCTGCATCCCAGGATGTCGTAGATGGTGGAGGTGATGAGGCGCACGCGCTCGGCGGTGTCCTCTTTCAGGCGTGCGGGAGTGATTTCGCGCACCTGGCCGTTGTACTTGGCGTTGTAGTCGAAGAACTCGTTGTCCGTGACCACCTCGGTGATGGGGAACACCACTTCCTTCTCCTTCGTCTTGTAACAGCCGCAGGTGATTTCCGTGCCTTCCATGAAGGCTTCCACCATGACCTCGTCGCTCTCGTGCATGGCCTTCATGATGGCCTCGTGGAGCTGTCCGGCCTCCTTCACCTTGGTCACGCCGAAGCTGGAGCCGCCCGCGTTGGGCTTCACGAAGCAGGGCAGGCCGATTTTCTCCACGATTTCGCGGTCGGTCACCAGGTTCTCGAAGCCTTTGCGGATAATGAGGCTCTCGCTGACGCTGACGCCGAAGCCTTTCAGGTACTGGTTGAGGGTGAACTTGTTGAAGGTCATGGCCTCCACCAGGACGTCCGAGGTGGAATAGGGCAGGTGGATGAGGTCGAAGTATCCCTGCAGGATGCCGTTCTCGCCCGGGGTGCCGTGTATGGTGATGTAGGCAAAGTCGGGGCGCACGCGGCGGCCGCCTTCCATGAAGCTGAAGTCGTTGCGGTCCACGGTGGCGCGGCTGCCGTCCTTCAGGTGGGCCTCCCACGTCATGCCTTTGATTTCGATGGTGTACACTTCATACCTTTCCTGGTCGAGGAAAGAGTGGATGCCTTCGGCGCTCCGAAGGGAAACGTCGTGTTCGGAGGAGTCCCCTCCGGCTACAATCGCAATCGTTCTTTTCATTTCCTTGCTGATGTTATGTGTCGTATAAAAAGCTTTCTCCTTATATGTCCGTGTTCTGGGCGGCGGTGTAGTTGCGCCAGCGTTCCAGCAGCCCGGCCATGTCGGGCGGGAGTTCCGAGGTGAAGTCCATCTCCCGTCCGGTACGCGGATGGGTGAATCCCAGCGTGCGGGCGTGAAGGGCTTGGCGGGGGCAGGCGGCGAAGCAGTTCTGGATGAACTGCCGGTACTTGCCGGACGGCGTGCCGCGCAGGATCTCGTCGCCGCCGTAGCGGCTGTCGTTGAAGAGCGGGTGGCCGATATGCTTCATGTGGGCCCGTATCTGGTGGGTGCGCCCCGTCTCGAGGCGGCACTCCACGAGGGTCGCGTAGCCAAACTCCTCCAGCACGCGGTAGTGCGTCACGGCGGCCTTTCCCACGCCGCTGTCCGGCGGGAAGACGGCCATCTGCATCCGGTCCCTGGGGTGGCGGGCGATGTTGCCTTCGATGCGGCCCTCGCTTTCCGCGAAGCTGCCCCACACCAGGGCGTTGTAGAGCCGGCGGGTGGTCTTGTGGAAGAACTGGCGACCCAGGCAGGTCTTGGCGTCGGCGTTCTTGGCCACGACCAGCAGGCCGGACGTGTCCTTGTCGATGCGGTGCACCAGTCCCACGGTGGGGTCGTTCGGGTCGTATTCCGGGTGGTCCTTCAGGTGCCAGGCGATGGCGTTGACCAGCGTGCCGGTGTAGTTCCCGCATCCCGGATGCACCACCAGCCCGGCGGGCTTGTCCACCACGATGAGGTCGTCGTCCTCGTACACGATGTCCAGCGGGATGTCTTCCGGGACAATCTCGTTGTCGTATTTGGGCCGGTCGAGCAGGATGACAATCTCGTCGAGCGGCTTCACCTTGTAGCTGCTCTTCACGGGGCGTCCGTTCACCAGGATGAATTCCTGTTCGGCGGCCCGCTGCAGCCGGTTGCGCGACGTGTTATAAAGATGTTCCATCAGGAACTTGTCGATGCGCATCGGCTTCTGCCCGCTGTCCACGGCGAGGCGGTGGTGTTCGTACACCGACGTGCCTTCCTCGTCCGGTTCTCCCGTTCCTGTTATCTCGTCAATTTCCATATTCGTCGCTGGCGGAATCTTCCTGTCCTCCTTCGTCAAATCCGTCCGCGGCGGGGATGGCGGCGTAGCTGTCCACGTAGAGCGAGTCGTCACCGAAGCTTCCGCTCCCCACCTGCAGGGTCAGTTCGGCGTCGATGGGGACGCGGTCGCCCCCGAAGAGGTTGCGCCCCCGGAACTTGACCCCGTACACCCAATCCCGTTCCCCTTCGATATATTCCGGCGGGGTGAGCTTGAAGCCCATGGCCTTGAGCCGCGCTTCCGCCTCGCGCATCGAGCTGTTGTCGGCGATGTCCGGCATGGGGAGTGTGGGCGTGCGCGTGGTGTTGATGGTCAGGTAGATTTCCCTTCCAGGCTTCACCTGGCTGTCGTTGACGGGGGTCTGCTCGAGCACCGTGCCGGAGGGCAGGGTCTTGTTGTACCCGGAGTCGGTCACGACGGGGGCCAGCCCTTGGCGTTCCAAGGCCCGGCGCGCGTCGGCGATGCGCATTCCTTTCACGTTGGGGACGGTGATTTCCACGCCGTGCATGGTGTAGCGGTCCAGCGCGATCCAGGTGCCGACGGCGATGGCCACTATGAGGAGGAACATGGCCAGCAGGTTCACCCATAGGATCTTGCTGGTCAGTTTTCCGAAGAATTCTTTCAGGGTCATTTCGGGATGTTGTCTTAATTTGGCTTCAAAGATAGTGATAAAAAACAAAAAAGAAGTAAGGCGGGCCTTACTTCTTTTGTTTTCTTGCGGAAAAAGACATCCGTGGGGTTATTTGCTGTGCCTTTCGCTGGACACGCTCAGTTTCTTGCGGCCTTTCGCACGGCGTGCGGCCAAAACTTTGCGCCCGTTTTTCGTGGACATTCTTTCACGGAAACCATGCTTGTTCTTTCTTCTTCTGTTGTGGGGTTGAAATGTTCTTTTCATCGCTTTATACTGTTTTTGTTTGTTTTCCTTTCGGTTCGGGGTGCAAAATTAGGCACTTTTTTCAAATTAAGCAAGCGTTCGGACATTTTCCTCTCAAACTTTTGTGTTTTTTTTCTTTTTTCCATTAACTTTGCAGCGCGAAAGCGTCCGCATGACATTCAAACAAAATAAAATATAGATTATAAAGCAAGTTTTTATGATTAACGCTCAAGACATTAAGAAGGGAACCTGCATCCGCCTGGATGGGAAACTGTATTTCTGTATCGACTTCCTGCATGTGAAGCCGGGCAAAGGCAACACGTTCATGCGTACGAAGCTGAAGGACGTGGTCAACGGCTACGTGCTCGACCGCCGTTTCAACATCGGCGAGGCTTTGGAGGACGTGCGTGTGGAGCGCCGCCCGTACCAGTACCTGTACCAGGAGGGCGAGGACTACATCTTCATGAACCAGGAGACGTTCGAGCAAATCCCCATTGCCAAGGACCAGATCAACGGGGTGGACTACATGAAGGAAGGCGAGGTGGTGGACGTCGTTTCGGACGCTTCCACGGAGACGGTGCTTTATGCCGACGTCCCGACCAAGGTGGTCTTGAAAATCACTTATACTGAGCCGGGCCTGAAGGGCGACACGGCGACCAACACGCTGAAGCCGGCCACGGTGGAGACGGGCGCCACGGTGCGCGTGCCTCTCTTCGTGAACGAAGGCGAGATGATCGAAGTGGACACCCGCGACGGTTCTTACCTGGGGCGCGTGAAATAAGGGCGCGGCCTGTTTTTTCAGGAACAAGAGCGAATAATGAGGCGTTTTGCGCCTTGTTGTTCGCTTTTTTGTTTATCTTTGCTTGGTGAAGCATTGTTTGAGCGATGAGATATTCTTTAATCATACCGGTTTATAACCGTCCCGAAGAGGTGGACGAGTTGTTGGAAAGCCTGACGAAGCAGACTTTCACCGATTTTGAGGTGTTGGTGGTGGAGGACGGTTCCGACCGCCCCTGCCGCGAGGTGGCGGCGAAGTATGAGGACCTCCTGTTCATGGAGTATTATGCCAAGCCTAATTCCGGGCCGGGGCAGACGCGCAACTACGGGGCGGGGCGGAGCAGCGGGGAGTACCTGATCGTGCTGGACTCGGACTGCGTGCTGCCGCCGGGATACCTGCAGGCCGTGGAGGACGAGCTGCAGCGCGAGCCTGCCGACGCCTTCGGAGGGCCGGACCGGGCGCATGAGTCTTTCACCGACATGCAGAAGGCCATCAGTTACGCCATGACCTCGTTCTTCACCACGGGAGGCATACGGGGCGGGAAGAAGAAGATGGACAAGTTCTACCCCCGCTCGTTCAACATGGGCGTGCGGAAGGAGGTCTACCTGCGCCTGGGCGGCTTTTCCAAGATGCGTTTCGGCGAGGACATCGACTTCAGCATCCGCATCTTCAAGGCCGGATACCGTTGCAGGCTGTTCCCCGGGGCGTGGGTGTGGCACAAGCGGCGCACGGACCTGAAGAAATTCTTCAAGCAGGTGCATAACTCCGGCATCGCGCGAATCAACCTCTACAAGAAATACCCCGAATCCTTGAAGCTGGTCCACCTGCTGCCCATGGTGTTCACCGTGGGGACGGCCGTGCTGTTGCTGCTTGCCCTGGCCGGATGGATCGGGTCGGTGTGGATTTTCCAGATGACGCACAGCTATGTGTATGCCGTGGAACTGCCGGGGCTGCTGCGCCATGCGGCCGTGCTGCACGCCTTGTCGTGGATTCCCCTGCTGCCCCTGCTGCTGTTTGCCTTGCTCGTGGGGGCGGATGCCACGAGGGTGAGCCGGAGCCTGAAGGTGGGGGTGATGGCCATTGCCGCCTCTTTCGTACAGCTGACGGGCTACGGCACGGGATTCCTGCGCGCCTGGTGGCAACGTTGCGTGCGGGGGAAGGACGAGTTCGCGGCCTTCGAGAAGAACTTCTATAAATAATATAATAAGGTATATGGAGACCGCAAGGCTGAACATCAAGCAATGGGCCGAGGACGACCGCCCGCGCGAGAAGCTGATGCAGAAAGGGGCGGCGGCGTTGAGCAATGCCGAGCTGCTGGCCATCCTCATCGGGTCGGGAAGCGGGGACGAGACGGCGGTGGCGTTGATGAAGCGGCTGCTTTCGGATTGCGGCAACCGGCTGAAAACCTTGGGACGCATGTCGCTCGAGGAACTGACGGGAAACGTGGAGGCCGAGGACCCGAAGACCGGGAAGAAGAAGCTGGCACGCCGCTATAAGGGACTGGGCGAGGCCAAAGCCGTCACGATCATGGCGGCCTGCGAGCTGGGCCGCCGTCGGATGGAGGAGGACGCGGTGGAGCTGCCGTCCATCCGTTCCAGCGTGGACCTGTACCGTTATTTCCTGCCCCAGATGCAGGACCTGTTCCACGAGGAATGCTACGCCTTGCTGATGAACCAGGCCTGCCGGGTGACAGGAAAGATGCTGGTGAGCAAGGGCGGGCTGACGGAGACGGCCGTGGACATCCGGCTGATCCTGCGCGAGGCGTTGCTGCGCCGCGCACCGGTCATCGCGCTTTGCCACAACCATCCGTCGGGCAACCTGCGTCCCAGCATGGAGGACGACCGGCTGACCGACCGGCTGCAGAAGGCCTGCCGGATGATGAACATCCGCCTGCTGGACCACATCATCGTGGCCGACAGCGGGTTCTACAGCTATTGCGAAGAAGGGAAACTGAATGGATAATTTATAAATGCTTGATATGGAAGAAAAGGAAAAACCGGAGAAGGTGCAAGTGGAAGAAAAGGTGGTGGAGATGCTGAAGACCGTGTACGACCCGGAGATACCCGTCAACATCTACGACCTGGGGCTGATCTACAAGATTGACCTGGCGGACGACTTCGCGCTGAGCGTGGACATGACGCTGACGGCCCCCAACTGTCCGGCGGCGGACTTCATCGTGGAGGACGTGAGGGAGAAACTGGAGAGCATAAAGCATGTGAAATCGGTGGAGGTCAATCTTGTGTTCGAGCCGGAATGGGACAAGGACATGATGACCGAGGAAGCCAAAATGGAACTGGGATTCTTGTGATGAAGAGCGTGTATTTCCTTTCCGACGCCCACTTGGGCTGCAGGTCCATCCCGCACGACCGGACGCGCGAACGCCGGCTGGTGCGTTTCCTGGACAGCGTGAAGGACAAGGCTTCGGCGGTGTACCTGCTGGGGGATATCTTCGACTTCTGGTATGAATACAAGACGGTGGTGCCGCGCGGCTATACACGCTTCCTGGGCAAGCTCAGCGAGCTGGCCGACCGGGGCGTGGAGGTGCATTTCTTCACAGGCAACCATGACATCTGGTGCGGCGACTATCTGGTGAAGGAGTGCGGCGTGGTCCTGCATACCCAGCCGGTGACGGTGGAACTCGGCGACCGGGTGTTCATGCTGGCGCACGGCGACGGGTTGGGCGACCCCGACCGCAGTTTCCGTTTGCTCCGGCGGGTGTTCCACAACCGCCTCTGCCAGCGCATGTTCGCGTGCATCCATCCCCGTTGGGCGGTGGATTTCGGGCTGTCGTGGGCGGCGCACAACCGGTTGAAGCATGGCATGGAAGGCGGGGACCCGCCGTACATGGGAGAGGACAAGGAGTATCTGGTGCGGTATGCCAAGGAATACCTGAAGAACCACTCCGAAATCAACTATTTCATCTTCGGGCACCGGCATATCGAGTTGGACCTGATGCTTTCGCGCACCAGCCGTCTCCTGATTCTCGGCGACTGGATCACGCAGTTCACCTACGCCGTGTTTGACGGCGAGAACCTGTTCATGGAGAACTACGTGGAGGGGGACACGGAACTGTAAGCTAAAAAGGAGGATGTAGCAAAAGCCCCCTCCGCCTGAAAGGGGCGGAGGGGGCTATTTTGCTCGCACGGAAGCATGCCATGCCCTTAAATCAAAGCCATGGTGTCCTTGGCAATCATCAGTTCCTCGTCCGTCGGGATGACGCAGACGGTCACCTTGCTGTCCGGCGTGGAGATGACGGCCTCTTCGCCGCGCACGGTGTTGTTCTTCGCCTTGTCGAGCGAAACGCCCAAGTAGTCCAGCCCCTCGCAGAAGGCCTCGCGCATGTCGGCCTGGTTCTCGCCCACACCGCCGGTGAAGAGGATGACGTCCACTCCGTTCATGGCGGCGGCGTACGCGCCGATGTATTTCTTCACGCGGTAGGCATACATCTCCAGAGCCAACTGGCAGCGTTTGTTTCCTTCGTGGGCGGCGGCAATCACCTCGCGCATGTCGGACGACACGCCCGTCACGCCCAATACACCCGACTTCTTGTTCAGCAGGTTGGACATCTCCGTGGGGTTCAAGCCTTCCTTTTCCATGATGAACGTCACGGCTCCGCCGTCCACGTCGCCGGAACGGGTGCCCATCATCAGGCCTTCGAGCGGGGTGAGGCCCATGGAGGTGTCGACGCACTTGCCGTCCTTGACGGCCGAGATGGAACCTCCGTTGCCCACGTGGCAGGTGACGATGCGGCTGCCTTCGGGCTTGATGCCGAGGTATTCGCATACACGTTGCGACACGTAGCGGTGGGACGTCCCATGGAAGCCGTAGCGGCGGATGCCATATTTCCCGTACATCTCATACGGCAGGGCGTACATGTAGGCATAGTCCGGCATGGTCTGGTGGAAGGCCGTGTCGAACACGCCGACCTGGGGGATGGAAGGCAGGAGGGCCGAAACGGCATGGACGCCTTTCAGGTTGGCCGGGTTGTGCAGAGGGGCCAGGTCGTTGCAGGCCTCGAAGGCCTCCAGCACTTCCGGCGTGAGCAGCACGCTCTTGTTGAACTTCTCCCCGCCGTGCACCATGCGGTGGCCTACGGCCCCGAGCTCGTCCAGCGACTTCAATGCCCCGAGTTCCGGGTCGGTCAGGATATGGAAGATGAACTGCACGCCTTTGGTGTGTTCCGGGATGTCTTCTTCGATAATCTTCTTGGTGCCGTCCGGCAGGGTCATTTTCAGGAACGAGCCGGGGAGGCCGATTTTCTCGATGCCGCCTTGGGCCATGACGGAGTGGTCGTCCATGTCGTACAGCTTGTATTTGATGGACGAGCTGCCGCAATTCAATACTAATATCTTCATATATGTCGTGGTATAAGAAAAAGCTTCCGTTTATTTCTGTTCTTTGGCCGCGATGGCTTGGTTGGCCGTAATGGCGACCATGGTGTACACATCCTCGATGGAGCAGCCGCGTGACAGGTCGTTGACCGGACGGGCGATGCCTTGGAGGATGGGACCGATGGCTTCGGCGTTGCCCAGCCGCTGCACGAGCTTGTAGGAGATGTTGCCTACTTCCAGGTTCGGGACGACCAGCACGTTGGCGTGTCCGGCAATCTCAGACCCCGGCGCCTTGCTCTCTCCGATTCTGGGGACCAGTGCGGCGTCAGCCTGAAGCTCGCCGTCGATGCTGAGGCCCGGTGCCATCTCGCGGGCCAGCTTGGTGGCTTCCACTACCTTGTCCACCACTTCATGCTTGGCCGACCCTTTGGTGGAGAAGCTCAGCATCGCCACTTTCGGGTCGAGGCCGGCCACGGCTTTGGCCGTGCGGGCCGTGCAGACCGCGATTTGGGCCAGTTGCTCGGCATCCGGCACCGGAGTGACAGCCACATCGCCCATGACCAGCACCCCGTTCGTTCCATATTTCGGAGCTTTGGTCAACAGCAGCATGGCACCCGAGACGCAAGTGATGCCCGGGGCCGTCTTGATGATTTGAAGGGCGGGGCGAAGCACGTTGCCCGTCGTGTTGCGCGCGCCGGCCAACTGCCCGTCCGCGTCTCCGGCCTTGATCATGAGGCAGCCGAAGAAGAGCGGGTCAAGCACTTTCTGCCGGGCTTCTTCGATGGTCATCCCTTTCTTCTTGCGCAGTTCGAAAAGCAGCTGTGCGTATTCCTCTTTCTTGGGGCTGTCGGCCGGGTCGATGATGGTGGCCTTGTGGATGTTGCCCAGCCCCCATTTCTTTGCGGCTTCCTCGATTTCGGCGGGGTTGCCCAGGATAATCAGGTCGGCGACCTCGTCGGTCAGGATGCGGTTGGCGGCTTTCAAGGTGCGTTCTTCCGTGCCTTCGGGAAGTACGATGCGCTGCTTGTTGGCTTGAGCGCGGGCAATGATTTCTTTGATAATGTCCATATCTTGGTTCTTTAAAATGACAACTCTACATAGCAAACGGTAGGCGTATGCAAAATTACGGTTTTTTGGGCGAAAAAAAGTATAGATGGGATTCTTTTTGCGGGCTTCCCGCAAAAAAGTGCGGACAAGGAAGGGCTGCGGAAAGGCCGGGGCGGCTTCAGACGCTTTCTTCCGTGAGGAAGCGTTCCAGCTCCTCGGCCGACAGGCGCAGGTGGAAGATGTCCTTGTAGGCGACGGAGATGTTGCCGGTCTCTTCCGACACGATGACGGCCAGGGCGTCTGTCTCTTGCGAGATGCCTTTGGCGGCACGGTGGCGCAGGCCGAGTTCTTTTGGGATGTCCATGCTGTGGGACACCGGCAGGATGCATCCGGCCGCCTTGATGCGTTTCTTGCTGATGACCATGGCCCCGTCGTGCAGCGGGCTGTTCTTGAAAAAGATGTTTTCGATGAGACGTTGGTTGATGTTGGCGTCTATGATTTCACCGGACCGCATGATGTCGTTGAGCGGCAGGTTGCGCTCGATGACGATAAGTGCGCCGATTTTTTGTTTGCTCATGCTCATGCAGGCCATGACGATGGGCATGATGTCGTCCTTGTTGCTCTTTTGTTTGCCTTTCTTGTTGCGCCGGAAGTGTTTGAGGAGGTTTTCCACCTGGCGGTGCGTGCCGATGGTGAAGAAGAAGTTGCGTATCTCTTCCTGGAAGAGGATGATGAGCGCCAGGGTTCCCACGCTGACCAGCTTGTCGAGAATGGAGCCTAAGAGCTTCATCTCCAGAATCTGGGAGACGAACAGCCAGAACACCACAAAGATAAGCACGCCGAAGAACACGTTCAGCGAGCGTGATTCTTTCATGACCTTGTAGCAGTAGTACAGGATCAAGGCTACAAGGAAAATGTCTACGAAGTCTTTCAGTCCGAATTCTAATGGCATGGGTCCCTTTTAAATCTGTTCGTTCATCAGGTTGAATAGGCGGACGGCTTCCGCGCAGGCTTTCACGTCGTGTACCCGCAGGATGTCGGCCCCTTTGGACAGGGCGATGCCGTGGAGGGCGGTCGTGCCGTTGAGGGCTTCGTCCGGAGTGCATCCGAGCGGCTTGTATATCATGGACTTGCGTGACACGCCCACCAGGACGGGAAGGCCGAACATGTGGAAATCCTCCAGATGCTTGAGCAGTTCGTAGTTGTGGTCCACGGTCTTCCCGAAACCGAATCCGGGGTCCAGGATGATGTCATTGACGCCCCGGCTGTGCAGTTCTTGTATCTTTCCGGCAAAATATTGCATGATTTCCATGCGGAGGTTGACGTAAAGCGGGTTTTGTTGCATGTCCGACGGAGTTCCTTGCATGTGCATCATGACATAGGGGACGTTCAGGCGGGCTATGGTGTCGAACATCCGTTCGTCCAGCTGCCCGGCAGAGATGTCGTTGATGATGGAGGCTCCGTATTCTTCCACGCACATGGCGGCCGCGTCGGCACGGAATGTGTCTATGGAAAGGACCGCGTCGGGGGCTATCGAACGGATGATTCCGAGGCCTTTGCGCAGCCGGGACATCTCCTCTTCCGCAGAAACGTGTTCGGCCCCCGGGCGGGAAGAGTATGCCCCGACGTCTATGATGTCCGCACCCTCGTTGAGGATTTGTTCCGTGCGTGCGGCGATGTCCTCTGCCGTTTCCTTGCGGCTTACGGCATAAAAGGAATCCGGGGTCAGGTTGAGGATCCCCATGATTCTGGGAGTGGAAAACTCCATGAGCTTGCCGTTGACCGTGATGGCGTATTCCGTGTGCGTGTCCATTATTTTATTTCAATTATGATGCAAATGTACATAGATAATTCGGTTTTTCATTATATTTGTGGCAGCAAAATGATAGAATTATGGAGATTGCAAAACTTTATGAACTTTATAGGCAGCATCCGGTGGTGACGACCGACAGCCGCGACTGCCCGCAAGGTTCCATCTTCTTCGCCTTGAGGGGGGATACTTTCAATGGGAATACTTTCGCGTCACAGGCTATCGCGCAGGGGTGCGCTTATGCCGTAGTGGATGAGGCGGGAGCCGCAGTGCCGGGAGACGGACGATATATAAAGGTGGAAAATGCGTTGGATGCCTTGCGGCAGTTGGCTCATTATCATCGGGAGCAGTTCAGGATTCCGGTGATACAGGTGACGGGGACCAACGGGAAGACGACCACTAAGGAGCTGGTGGCCGCCGTGCTTTCCAAGAAGCACAAGGTGTTGTATACTCAGGGAAACCTGAACAATCATATCGGGGTGCCGAAAACGTTGTTGCAGCTTAAGCCGGAACATACTATCGCCGTGGTGGAGACTGGTGCCAACCATCCGGGAGAGATTCTGGCTTCGGCCGAAATCGTGGATCCTGATTTCGGGATCATTACGAATGTGGGAATGGCGCATCTGGCCGGGTTCGGTTCTTTCGAGGGTGTGGTGCGTACCAAAGGTGAGCTGTATGATTATCTGCGCGCCAAGCACGGGACGGTGTTTGTGGACTATGACAGCGGCGTGTTGAGGCGCATCGCTGATGGCTTGCATCAGATTTATTATGGCAGCCCTTGTGGCGAGACGCTGAATGTGGAAGGCGAGGTGCTGGAGTGTGTCCCGTTCCTGAAATTCCGATGGCGCCCGGCGGGCGGGGAATGGCAGGAAGTCCAGACACGTTTGATTGGTAGCTATAACCTGAAAAACATGCTGGCTGCAGCCGTCATCGGGCGGACCTTTGGGGTGGACGTGAAGTCGGTCAACGAAGCATTGTCTGAGTATGTGCCTCAGAACAACCGTTCTCAGTTGATGGAGACTCCTGACAACAAGTTGATTGTGGATGCATATAATGCCAATCCGACCAGCATGAGGGCGGCGATTGAGAACTTCCGTGATATGAAGGTAGGCCGCCGCATGGCGATTTTGGGTGAGATGGGCGAGCTGGGACATGAAAGTTGGGAGGCTCATCAAGAGATTGCGAATTTATTGATGGAATCGGGATTTGAACATGTTTGGCTGGTTGGGAATGAATTCAAGGCCGTGCATCACCCGTTTCGTACTTTCGACAATGTGGAGCAGGTAAAGGCCGCGTTGGCGGTCAAAAAGCCGAAAGGATATTATATCCTGGTTAAAGGCAGTCACAGCACGAAACTGTACGAACTGCCCGCTTTCTTGTAAGAATGGCTTCCGCTTATATATAATAATAGGTGTATTTTCCTTTTTTGGAAGAAAAGTTGTTTTTCCCTGAAAAAAGTCCCCGCTATGTTTGGCGGTGAATGAAAAAGGGCGTACCTTTGCACTCGCTTTCGGGGACGACCCGGGGCGGATGAAAG
>CALUIS010000018.1 GCA_944320765.1 uncultured Paraprevotella sp. | reverse complement strand
CTTTCATCCGCCCCGGGTCGTCCCCGAAAGCGAGTGCAAAGGTACGCCCTTTTTCATTCACCGCCAAACATAGCGGGAACTTTTTTCAGGGAAAAACAACTTTTCTTCCAAAAAAGGGAAATACACCTATTATTATATAGGCGGCGAAATAAAAAATGGCCGCTTCGTACTGAAGCAGCCATCATATTTCACCTCAAAAGATGCCCGTTACTTAAGCACTTTCTTCACCTCGTTGCCTTGCTTGACGATATAAATACCTTTCTGCAAGCCGTCCAGGCTGTCGCCGACCTTCACGCCGCCCAAGGTGTAAACCTCCATCGGCGCACCTGCCACATCCGCGTTCACACCGTCTACGGAAGCTCCCTCGTTCCAGACATAATCCGTAACGCTCTTCAATCCACAGACTCTAAAGTAAGCCTCCAGACTTCCAACCAAAGTGACGGACTTGCCCAAATTCTCAGGATGAGCCTGCAAGTTCAAGGCTTCACGCAAATCTCCACTGGGCAACTGAACCGGGATACACTTTGTATAATCCGTCTCCTCTGCATTATCGGCAATCAACAGGTTCGTAGCGGAAACCTCTCCACCTTCCGGAGCCACAGCCCCAAACACCGAACCGTTCTCCAGACTGGCACCGTCGATGTATCCTACGATAAAGCCTTTCACCCAAACCTCAGGCTGCGTCAGCTCTGCATCGTACTTTTCCATGGCCATGGCCACGCTGTAAGGTTTCTCCTTGCTGCTCTCGTTCTCGGGCAATTCGGGGCCGGCTTCCGCCACACGTTCCTCGACCTTGAAATTCTTCACCTCATAAGTTCCGGCCTTTTCGGTGCAGACATACTTGAAACCCACCTGAATGGTCTTGCCTATGTAAGCGGCCAAGTCCACGTCGCCGCTACCGACGAACGTGAAACTTGTCGGATAAACGGGAATCTCCAACGAAACCCATTCACCCTCGCTACCTTCGCGCACCCATACGGTCACATCCGTCTTCACGTCGTTGAAGTAGTTGCAGGCGTGGTCGAACGTCAAAGTAGCAGCCTCTACATTCGTCAAGTCGATGGAAGGAGATATCAACCAACTTTCCGCCGGAATGTCCACCCCTTCTTGTCCACCTGTATACGAAGTGGCCTTGGCACAAGTATACTTGCTGTCGAAGGTCCAAACCTCACTGCCCAACCCTTCGGCCGGCTTCACCTCATTCACCGTGAACCCACCGAGGCTCTCATCGAAAGCCTCCTCGAAAATCACGGCTGAAGGTTCAGGCTCCGGTTCAGGCTCCGGTTCATCCACGATGCCGCCGTCCATAGTCGTCAGCGAAGCGTCATCCAGCAACAAATCGGCCCCTTTCGTCGGTTTTCCGTCTTCACCATTCGGTCCGTCCGGATTCATCACGACCAAGCACAATTCAGTCTCTTCCTTCAATGTAAACGTATAAACCGCCTGCTTCCATTCCGTGTTCGTCACATCATTGACATATTCCCCATAAGAATATGTCCCTGTTTTACCATCCGCTTTGATAGGAGCATATCCGGGGCAAGCTGACGCATTCTCGTCCGTCGCCGCCTTAACGTAGACAGAAAAAGTATACGTACCCGGCAACAATGTCATTTCCTCATAAGCCAGACGTTGGTTTGAATTGGCTCCGGCCACCATCACTGAAGCCGCCCCCGTCCGGGCATCCGCAGACTTTGACAATGTGGCCTTGCTTGCCGAAGACACAGAAGCCCAATGCGTCGGCTCCTCTCCATTCCATTCCTCGAAACTGGCGTTCTGCAACAGTTCCGTCTGTGCCGATGCCGCCCCGGCCACGCACAGCGCCGCCGTCAGCATCCAACTCTTTAAAGAAGTAAAGTTCATCATACGCTCATATTTTTAGTTAGTAATTAACAAGAGCAAATATAAGCAATATCTTCCGTTTTCAGAATGCCGACATAGCTAAAAAGCCTAAAAAAGGATGCCTTTCACGGCTTTGCATCCTCCGCGTAACAACAATGACGCATCAAATGAAGCCTCAACGCACCGTGATGTGAAAACAGCCTTGCTTCACTTCATACTTCACGTAGCAAAGCCCGTCCTCGCGCAAGTCCCGCAACACTTCGGACAACACCCACTTCAACGTGTCGCTCCGCACGGCACGGCGTTCCGGCCCGCCGGGAGGGCTGACCGTATGATAGCGGTTATAAGAAATGTCGAAAGTGGTGCCGAAACGATGGCAACTGGCCTCGGAAGCATTCGTGTTGAAGCGGCGCAGCCGTCGCACGTCATGCTCCGTGCGCAATACGGAAGTCACGATCAACGTATGCAGCGGGACGTCCTTTATCGCCAGCGAGTCCAGAAAGTTGCGCCCGATTTTCTGCAGCAGGTCGCTGGCCCGCGGCACCAGATAGGGAATGGAATGGGTCATGCCCTTATCCATAATATAATAAGGGTTGCTCCCCACATACACCAGCTCATCCTTCCGCCGCTCCGCCTCCTTGCGGTCCTCTACCGGAGAGACACCCCACCTGCGGGCCGCCACAATCTGCACGTCCTGCAGGTCGGGAAAAGTCCGCCTGAAACCCGGCACACTGTAAACCCGATGCCTCAAAGGCTCTCCGGCGGCGTTCCTGAACGTCGGCATGGCGTACGGCACATGCAATCCGGCCGTCCGGACCTCCATAGGTTCCGTCACCGTCCGGTCTCCGCCCTCCCCTTCTGCCACGGAATCCTCCGCGACGGACATCTCCACCGGCCCCCGCGCCAGTTCCGGGCGGGCGCAACGCACCACACCCAGCACACAAACGGCCAGCCCGGCCATTCCCACGAATATCTCCCTCTTGAGCTTTCTCAACTTTTCTTCGGTCTTTTGCGGCACAAAGATAGCGAAAACATGGCGAAATCAAAACTTAATGATTAAATTTGCGGCAAAATTAAGCGGATGACAGAAAAGCATATCGTACTGGAAGACGTAGACCCGGTGATTTTCTACGGAGCAAACAACGCCAACATACAAATGATCAAGGCACTCCACCCCAAACTGCGCATCGTGGCGCGGGGAAACATCATCAAGGTGATGGGGGACGAGGAGGAGATGTGCGCCTTCGAGGAACACGTCAACCACATCGAGGCGCATTGCGTCAAATACAACAGCCTCAACGAGGAAGACATTCTGGACATCATCAAGGGCAAGAAAACCGCGAAAGACAACATCGAAGGGGTCATCGTCTACAGCGTGGGCGGTAAGCCCATCACCGCACGGAGCGAGAACCAGCAACGGCTGGTGCGGGCATACGACAAGTACGACATGATATTCGCCATTGGACCAGCCGGAACCGGCAAAACCTACACCAGCATCGCACTGGCCGTAAAAGCGTTGAAAAACAAAGAAATCCGCAAAATCATCCTGAGCCGCCCCGCTGTGGAAGCCGGAGAGAAACTGGGATTCCTCCCCGGCGACATGAAAGAGAAGATAGACCCCTACCTCCAACCGCTCTACGACGCGCTGGAAGACATGATTCCCACCGCCAGGCTACAGGAGATGATCGAACAGAATATCATCCAGATTGCCCCGCTGGCCTTCATGCGCGGACGGACGCTGAACGACGCCGTAGTCATCCTGGACGAAGCGCAGAACACCACCACGGCACAAATCAAGATGTTCCTCACCCGCATGGGTACGAACACCAAGATGATTGTCACGGGCGACATGACACAAATCGACCTTCCCCCCTCGCAACGCTCCGGCCTGGCCGACGCCACCTCCATCCTGAAGGATGTGGAAGGCATCGCCTTCATCCACATGGACAAGAAGGACATCGTGCGCCACAAGCTGGTGACCCGCATTGTGGAGGCTTACGAGAAGCATCACCCAGAAACCGTAATCACAAACAAATAAAAAAGAACTGACATGAAAGCATTGACACAGACTGATTTCCATTTTCCGGGACAGAAAAGCGTCTACCACGGCAAAGTGCGCGACGTATATGACATCAACAACGACCTGTTGGTCATGGTGGCCACCGACCGCATCTCGGCCTTCGACGTGATACTCCCGAAAGGCATCCCCTTCAAAGGACAGGTGCTGAACCAGATCGCGGCCAAGTTCCTCGATGCCACGAGCGACATCGTACCCAACTGGAAACTCGCCACGCCAGACCCCATGGTGACCGTAGGCCTGAAGTGCGAAGGCTTCCGCGTGGAGATGATCATCCGCGGCTATCTGACCGGCTCCGCTTGGCGTGAGTACAAGAACGGCTGCCGCGAGCTTTGCGGGGTAAAGCTGCCCGAAGGCATGAAGGAAAACCAAAAGTTCCCCACCCCCATCATCACCCCGACCACCAAGGCCGAGGCCGGACACGACGAGAACATCTCCAAGGAAGAAATCATCGCGCAGGGGCTGGTGAGCAAGGAAGACTACGAACTGATGGAAAAATACACCTACGCCCTCTTCGCCCGTGGCACGGAAATGGCCGCACAGAAGGGCCTGATTCTGGTGGACACCAAATATGAGTTCGGCAAGAAGGACGGCAAGGTCTACCTCATCGACGAAATCCACACGCCCGACTCCAGCCGCTACTTCTATGCCGACGGCTACGAGGAGAAATTCGAGAAGGGCGAGCCGCAAAAGCAGCTCTCCAAGGAGTTCGTGCGCCAATGGCTCATCGACCATGGCTTCATGGGCAAGGAGGGACAGCAGGTGCCGGAGATGACGGACGAGTACGTGGACAGCGTGTCGGAACGCTACATCGAACTCTACGAACACATCGTGGGCGAGAAGTTCCGGAAGGCCGACGAGCATGACGACCTGGCCGCACGCATCGAAAAGAACGTCACGGACTACCTGAACCAGAAATAAGACTCCCCGGCGTGTACGAACAAGAAAAGATAAAGCCCTATAAAGGCAACGGACACAAGCGCGAGCAGGTGGAACGCATGTTCGACCACATCGCGCACTCCTACGACCTGCTGAACCATTGCCTCTCATGGGGCATCGACAAGAGTTGGCGGCGCACAGCCGTCGACTCTTTGTCGCCTTTCCGCCCCCAGTCTGTTCTGGACGTGGCCACGGGTACCGGCGACTTCGCCATCCTGTCGGCCCGCCGCCTCCGGCCACGCTCCATCGTAGGCGTGGACATCTCGGAAGGCATGATGCAGATAGGGCGGCAGAAAGTGAAGGAGCAACGGCTGGACTCCCTCATCCGTTTCCAACGGGAGGACTGCGCGGCCCTGTCGTTCGCGGACGGCACCTTCGATGCCGTGACCGTGGCCTACGGCGTACGCAACTTCGAGGACCTGGATCAAGGCCTGCGGGAAATGTGCCGCGTACTGAAACCGGGAGGCCACTTGCTCATCATCGAGCTGAGTTCGCCCCGCCGCTTCCCCATGAAGCAGCTTTTCTCCGTCTACGCCAAAATCGTCATGCCCTTTGTGGGACGGCTGGTCTCCAAGGACCACAGCGCCTACTCATACCTGCCGGCCACCATGGCCGCCTTCCCGCAAGGCGAGGTCATGCAGGGCATCCTGAGAAAGGCCGGATTCCGCGAGGTGCGCTTCAAGCGTTTCACCTTTGGCATCAGCACCATGTACCTTGCCACCAAATAAGACTTCACATCATGGACAAATACGGTTTAATCGGCTATCCGCTCGGACATTCCTTCTCCCGCGACTTCTTCAACGAGAAGTTCAGGAACGAAGGGATTGATGCCGAGTATGTCAATTTTGAAATCCCCGACATCAGCCGCTTCCCGGAAATCCTCACGGAAAATCCGGATTTGCGCGGACTCAACGTCACCATCCCGTACAAGGAGAAAATCATCTCCTACATGGACACGCTGAGCGAGGAGGCGCGTCAGATAGGAGCCGTCAACGTCATCCGCGTCAGCGAGCGGAAGGGACAGACTTACCTGAAAGGGTTCAACTCGGACGTCATCGGGTTCACCCGCTCGATAGAGCCGTTGCTGGAACCCAAGCACAAGAAGGCTCTCATCCTGGGCACAGGCGGAGCGTCCAAAGCCATCCGTTACGGACTGGAACAGCTGGGGTTGGAATACCGCCTCGTCAGCCGCACCCCCCGGGAAGGAGTATGGTCCTACAACCAACTCACACCGGAAACCATGCAGGAATACACCGTCATCGTAAACTGCACTCCCGTAGGAATGTACCCGCATCCGGACGCCTGTCCGCCGCTTCCTTATGAAGCCATCGGACACGACCACCTGCTCTACGACCTGGTCTATAACCCCGAAGAAACCCTCTTCCTGAGAAAAGGACGCGGGCAAGGAGCCATCACCAAGAACGGACTGGAAATGCTCCTCCTCCAGGCATACGCCGGATGGGAGTTCTGGCACAGCGAAGACTAAACCGTCATGAAGAAGAAAACACATAAAAGAATAGCATGGAGCATATCGGTTACGCTCCTTGCCGTCCTGACCGGAAGCACGCTGTTCCTGCAATGGTACGCGCTGGAAGCCGGGGGCAACGAACGCGGACAGAACATGGAAGCCTCATACGAGTTCATGTTCGAGCATTACCCTTTCCTCTCCCATTGGGTGGACAGCCTGCAGAGGGTGGAAGCCCTGCGCGACACGTTCATCACGGCTGATGACGGCGCACGCCTGCACGCCCTCTACCTACGGGCCGACACGGTGACGCCCCGCACGGCCGTCCTCGTACACGGCTACACCGACAACGCCGTGCGGATGCTCCACATCGCCTACCTCTACCACCACGACCTGCGTTATAACGTGCTGCTGCCCGACCTGCGGTTTGCCGGGCTGAGCGACGGAGACCACATCCAGATGGGCTGGAAGGACCGGAAAGACGTGTTGAGGTGGATGGACGTAGCCGACAGCCTGTTCGCCCCCGGCTCGCACACCGACATGGTGGTACACGGCATCTCCATGGGAGCGGCCACCACGATGAACGTGAGCGGCGAGCCGCAAAAACCGTTCGTACACTGCTTCGTGGAAGACTGCGGCTACACCAGCGTGTGGGACGAATATAAGGGTGAACTGAAGAAACAGTTCCGCCTGCCGGCCTTCCCACTGCTCCACCTGGCCAGCTGGGCCACGGACTTGCGCTACGGCTGGAACTTCCGCGAGGCCTCGCCTCTGAAGCAGGTGAAAAAATGCCAGCTGCCGATGCTCTTCATCCATGGCACGGAGGACACGTTCGTCCCCACCTGGATGGGCGACACGCTCTTTGCCGCCAAACCGGGCATCAAGGAATACTGGCGTGTGGAAGGGGCCGAACACGCCGTCTCCTACCTAAAATATCCTAAAGAATACACAGAAAGAGTGAAAAACTTTCTTGAGAAATACAATAATCCAACAGATATGAATAACTTGCCGTCCCGGCAAAAAAGGCCCGCATCATGAAAATAGTTTTGAGCCTGCTCCTTTTCTTCGCCCTTTGTGCGGACATGCAGCCGCTTCATGCCGGCATCTACACGGTGGACAACTTGCCCATGGTGTACCTGAAGGACCGCACCAAACATGTGGTCAATCCTGACGGCATCCTTTCCGCATCTATCGTAGAGCGGATGGACAGTATGCTCTACCGGCTGGAGGCGGAGAAAGGCGTGCAGTCCGTGGTGGCGGTCGTGGAACGCGTCGAAGGCGGGGACTGCTATGAGTTCGCCATCACGTTAGGCAACCGCTACGGAGTGGGCAGCCGGCAGAACACGGGACTTATCATCCTGCTGTCCACGCAAGACCGCTGCTACCAGATCCTGACGGGCGAAGGACTGGAAGGTACGCTGCCGGATGCCATCTGTCGCCGGATTGAGAACCGCAAGATGGTGCCGTTCCTGAAAACCGGCGACTGGGACAACGCCATGCTGCAGACCGTGGCCGCCGTATGCGGCGTGATAGAAGGCGACACCTCGCTTCTGAACACAGGCGGAAAGGATTCCGATGACGGAGGCGGATTCGGTCTGGTGTGGTTGGCCCTGGGTATTGTCACCGTGGGATTCATCATCATCCCGGCCTACGCCCGGCGCAAACGGTACACCTGCCCGCAATGCGGACACCGCCCGATGTACCGCACCAACTCCAGCACGGTTGAAGACCGCTTCAACGGTGTGGCACACCATTACGAATACTTCCGCTGTCCCCAATGCGGACACACGGAATGCCGCTCCCACGACGAGCCATTGGACCACGGCGGAGGCGGCCCCGGAGGTTTCCCGCCGATATTCGGTCCTTTCCGCGGCTTTGGCGGGGGCAGCTTCGGAGGAGGTTCAGGCGGGGGCAGCTTCGGTGGAGGAAGTTTTGGCGGAGGAGGCTCTGGAGGAAAATTCTGACACCGGAAAGAACGTTTAACCCTATACATATATATAAGGAGACAATGAAGACAAGAAAATGGATGACCGCCGCCATCGCCATGGTGTGCATGGTCTTGCTGAACAGCTGTTCGTACAACGAAATGGTGGAAAAAGACGAAGCCGTGTCCACGGCATGGAGCAATGTGGAGACGCAGTACCAACGCCGCGCCGACCTGATTCCGAATCTAGTCAGCACCGTGAAGGGCTATGCCGCCCACGAAAGCAGCACGCTGGAGGCCGTGGTGGAAGCCCGCAGCAAGGCCACACAGATTACGGTAGACCCGACCGACCTCACCGCTGAGAAACTGGCCGAATACCAGAAAGCCCAGGGAGCCGTCACCTCTGCCCTCGGAAAACTGCTGGCCGTGACGGAAAACTACCCGCAACTCCGGGCCAACGAGAACTTCTCGGAACTGCAGGCCCAGCTGGAAGGCACGGAAAACCGCATCACGGAAGCCCGCAAGCGTTACAACCAAGCGGTACAGGACTACAACGTGCTGATACGCTCTTTCCCCAACAACCTGTTTGCCGGCATGTTCGGATTCAGCAGGAAAGAAAAATTCGAGGCCTCTTCCGGAGCGGAAGAAGCCCCCAAAGTGGAATTCTAAGACTTAAAAACATCACAATATGAGCAACCAACGTTATATGATGCGCGGAGTATCCGCCGCAAAGGAAGACGTACACAACGCCATCAAGAACATAGACAAAGGCATCTTCCCCCAAGCCTTCTGTAAAATAATCCCCGACATTCTGGGCGGCGACCCGGAATACTGCAACATCATGCACGCCGACGGGGCCGGCACCAAATCATCTCTGGCCTATGTGTACTGGAAAGAAACCGGCGACCTGTCGGTATGGAAAGGCATCGCGCAAGACGCGCTAATCATGAACACCGACGACCTGCTTTGCGTGGGGGCCGTGGACAACATCCTCGTGTCGTCTACCATCGGGCGCAACAAGATGCTCATCCCCGGTGAGGTCATCAGCGCCATCATCAACGGTACGGACGAATTGCTGGCCGAGATGCGCAAGATGGGCATCGGCATCTACGCCACCGGCGGAGAGACAGCGGACGTGGGCGACCTGGTGCGCACCATCATCGTGGACTCCACCGTGACCTGCCGCATGAAGCGCAGCGACGTCATCGACAACGCGAACATCCGTCCCGGCGATGTCATCGTCGGACTGAGCAGCTGCGGACAAGCAACATACGAAAAAGAATACAACGGCGGCATGGGCAGCAACGGCCTGACCAGCGCACGTCACGACGTGTTCGCCAAGTACCTGGCCGGGAAATACCCGGAAAGCTTCGACAAGGCCGTACCGGACGAACTGGTCTACAGCGGCAGCTACCGGCTGACCGACCCCGTGGAGGGTGCGCCCGTCAATGCCGGGAAACTGGTGCTCTCCCCCACCCGCACCTACGCTCCCGTGGTCAAGAAGATGCTGGACGAGATGCGCCCGGACATCCACGGCATGGTACACTGCACAGGCGGCGCGCAAACCAAAGTGCTGCACTTCGTCGGCGAAAACTGCCGCGTCGTCAAGGACAACATGTTCCCCGTGCCTCCCTTGTTCAAGGCCATCGCCAAGGAAAGCGGGACGGACTGGAGCGAGATGTACAAGGTATTCAACATGGGACACCGTCTGGAAGTCTATGTGGCACCCGAACACGCGGAGAAAGTCATTGCCATCTCCAAGAGTTTCAACATCGACGCACAAGTGGTCGGCCGCATAGAAGAAGGTCCCCGCTCGCTGACCATACGGAGCGAGTTCGGAGAATTCAACTACCTATAAATACAAATCCCCGGAGATACGATATTAACTTATGGAAACATGCCGGAATGCTTCGCCTGCCACAGGCGGGTATTCCGGCATGTCGCTTGACATCAAGAAGAAAGGCCACAACAACTACAGTTCCATTAAAAAAAGATCCGATAATCAGTGAGTTCCTTGGCTGAATCGTTAAAAAACATATATTATTCCATCCAAAAGAAAGATACATTCGTATTTACCCTATCTTTGCTTCCAAACATATTTATAGATTTATTTTATCAACAAAGAATCCAATTTATGAAAAAACGAACAAAAAGTATGTTAGGACTTGGGGTTGTAACAATAGCGGCGTGTTGCGGATATTTCGCCTATGAAGATTATCGTACCCCAGAAGTGAGTGATTTGTTGCTGGCCAACGTGGAAGCTCTCGGACAACGAGAAGACAATGAAGGAGGATGTCCTGGTGTTCCCGTTTTTTCTACATCTGGTATTATGGATGCAGAAGTAAGTGAACGCGTACATAAGGGTAATGGAAAGGATGTCATTACTGTGTTTAAGGTGAAAAAATGTGTCGCTTATGGAAGTGGAGACTTGGAAGGCAACAACAGCATGTATTTTGGATTGGAATACGCTCGTTCAAGTGAAGTCTCATGCAACGGCCAACATTATAGTTTGGATCTATAGCAAATGAAGGTATTACGTCATTTTATAAAAGCCATTGCGATCGGAACCGTGTGCGTCTCGTGCAATTCTTCCGGGCATTTGGACTATGTAAAAGTGAATTTGTCCGACGAAAGCCGTTCCTGCAACCTTTCATCTTTCTTGAAGAAATATGAAATCATAGGGTTGGAAGCATCTGAACCGGAAGCGGTCATGACATATCCGGATAGATTGTTATTCTCTGAAGACCGAATATTCGTCATGGACCGGGGAGGAAACAAAATTATCATGTTCGACCGTGACGGAAACTTCCTTAAATCTACAGCCAAAATGATTGGCCGGGGGCATCATGAATATATCCGCATCATTGATGCCACGATGGATGAAAAAGAAAAAAGACTTTATGTCCATTGTGATGCCCCCTACCAAATGATGGTTTTTGATTTTGACTTGAATTTGGAGAAAGTCATACCGATGGATTATTATATGGGTGAGATCGCCATAGAAGGAAAGTATCTGTATGGAATATGTTACGATGAGCCGAAAGACGGGGGAGGATACAAACTTGTTGCAGTGGAGAAAACACATATAAAGGAGAAACCGCGAACTCTTTTGTCGCACGACGATGTGATAATGGGAAGATGGACGTTGGGTAAATCCCTCATGCCTTGCAAGGATGGAGTCTATGTGTGCTTACCTTTCGACACGCGTATTTGCAAATTCAAAAATGCAACCCTTGTTGAAGAATACAATATGGATTTCGGAGACAATGGTTTGGTGGAACATCCCGTTGAAAGCGATATGCCTCCGGCGTGGTTCGACAAGAACTACAGAGACATCAATTGGGCTATCGTGAATATGACAGAGTCGGACTCCCTGTTGCTTTTCAATACAAACAAAACTTTCGCCTTCATCATGAACAAAAAGAATAAGCAATGTGACGGATACGGTTTCTTGGATAATGACTTTTTTCCTATATTTTGCTCGCGGATTATCCCTTCACAAGGATGGCACAACGGAGTAGTGTACACTGTTTCCTCCAGAACTGTCGAAAGCGCATTGAAACAGATCCGTGAAGGAGACGGAACACAATCACCAACCATGGAATACATTAAGCAGAAATTTGACCCTGACGGCAATCCACTGGTCATTATCTGGGACATCCGATAAGGACAGTTCGTCTGATACTCCGTTCCCGAAGGAAGAACAGTTTATGACTAAACGTGCCGGAAAGCCCACCTGAAACGGGTGTCATTCCGGCACATTTCATATCTCTCGGGATGCTGCCTTTTCATCCTTACGCAGGAAGAACCTCCCACGAGACATTCCATCTCTCCGCAAAGAAAAAGAAGCCACTCCGCCGCACCGATGTCCGACAGAAAGGCAGCCCTTTCACTCCACCGTCACCGACTTGGCCAGATTACGCGGCTGATCCACATCCTTTCCTTTACATACAGCGATATGATAAGCCAGCAACTGCAAAGGAACGGACGCCACCAACGGGTCAAAGCACTCCATCGTCTCCGGCAACTCTATCACCTCGTCCGCTAATTCGCGGATTTTCGTGTCGCCTTTCGTCACAAGGGCAATGACACGTCCATGCCGAGCCTTCACTTCCTGAATGTTGCTGATCAGCTTGTCATACATTCCGTTACGGGTGGCGATGACGAATACCGGCATCTCGGAATCTATAAGGGCGATCGGTCCGTGCTTCATCTCGGCCGCCGGATAGCCCTCGGCATGGATATAAGAAATCTCCTTCAACTTCAAAGCCCCTTCCAGTGCCACGGGATAACAATAGCCGCGTCCCAAATAGAGGCAGTTGTGGGCGTAAGTGAAAATCTTGGCCAATTGCGCGATTTGGTCGTTGGTCTTCAACGCCTCGCGCATCTTGTCGGGAATGGCCACCAACTCGCGCACCATCTTGACATATTCATCCTGCGAGATGGTGCCGCGCGCCTTTGCCAGGGCCAGCGTCAGCATGGCCAGCACCGTCACCTGGCCCGTGAAAGCCTTCGTGGAAGCGACTCCGATTTCAGGTCCCACATGGATATAAGCTCCCGTATGCGTGGCCCGCGGAATGGATGCCCCGACAGAATTGCAGATTCCGAATACAAAAGCCCCCTGCTTGCGGGCCAGCTCGATGGCTGCCAGCGTATCCGCCGTCTCACCGGACTGCGAGATGGCAATCACCACATCCGTAGGCAGGATGACGGGATTACGGTAACGGAACTCCGACGCATATTCCACATACACCGGTATGCGGCAGTAATTTTCGATGAGCTGCTGCCCTATCAGTCCGGCATGCCACGAGGTGCCGCAAGCTACAATGATGAAACGGCTCGCACCCAGCAGTTTGTCCTTATGGTCGATGACGGCCGAAAGCGTCACGTTGTCGGCATCCACGTTGATACGCCCCCTCATGCAGTCGCACAGGCAGTCGGGCTGCTCGAAGATTTCCTTGAGCATGAAGAACGGGTAGCCTCCTTTCTCCAATTGGCCGAGGTTGATGTCCACCGTCTTCACGGTGGGATGCATCCGGGTATTGTCCATGTCCACCACCTTCAGCTCATGTCCCGGACGGATGACGGCGATGTCCCCGTCTTCCAGATATACCACCTTGTCCGTATATTCCACGATAGGCGTGGCATCCGAAGCCAAGTAAAAGTCATTGTCATGCCCGATACCGACCACCAACGGACTACTCTTGCGCGCCGCGATAATCTGTTCGGGATGCCGCTTGTCGAGAATGGCTATGGCGTATGCGCCGATAACCTCATGCAAGGCCACCTGCACGGCCCCCAGCAAAGGCAGGTCATTGTTCACCTGAATATATTCGACAAGCTGCACCAACACCTCCGAATCCGTCTGGCTGCGGAAAGTCACCCCGCGCTGGATCAGGCGTTCCTTGATGGTGGCATAGTTCTCGATGATTCCGTTATGTATCAACGCCAGATTGCCCGAAGCCGAATAGTGGGGATGGGCATTCTCCGCACAAGGCTCTCCGTGCGTGGCCCACCGCGTATGGGCGATGCCCACATGGCCGCTGACATCTTTGTCCTCCACCGACCGCTCCAAGTCGCTGACCTTTCCCTTAGCCTTATAAACATTCAACTCGCCCGTATCGCTGACCAAAGCCACACCAGCACTGTCATAGCCACGATATTCCAGACGTTTAAGCCCTTTTATCAGGATGGGATAAGCTTCCCGCTTACCGATATAACCAACGATTCCACACATATTCCTTTCAATTTGTAACCGCAAACTTAGTACATTTCAAACGTCCGAAAAGGAAATCCCGCATAAAACCCCTTCTTTTTAAAGTTTTTTAGAACATCACAGACTGGGAAATGGCCTATCTTTGCACAGACTAAAAGATGAAGGACAAATGGGATCTTACCTGAAAGAAGCCAGCCGGATGCATGAGGCAGGCAATGACCTGGCGGCCGTCGCCCTGCTGACCCAAGCCCTTACGCAAGGCCACAACCGGACAGAAGCCTTGCGGATGCGGGCCATGCTGTTCCACGACATGGGATGCCTGAAAGAAGCGGAAGACGATGTGGACCTTCTGTTCGCCGAAGGAGAAAGCCAAGCCACGGAAGACCTCCTGCTCCTCAAGGCCGTCCTCAGGCTCGCACATCATGACATTCCCTCTGCCATTACCTATTATAATAAGGCAAAGGAGAGACATCCGCTATGCGGACAGGCTTACGTCGGACTCAGCACTGCCTATTCGGAAAGACGCCAACTCGACCTCGCACTGTCAGTCATGGACGAAGCCCTGCGACTGTTGCCGGATTTTGCAGAAGGGTACAAGGAACGCGGACGCATCAGGTTCATGCTCCACGACCGGGACGGCGCAATGGACGACCTGAAACAAGCCTTACGCCTCTCTCCGGAAACCGGAAAGGACGTGGAAGGGCTATTCACCAATTTAAGCGGCCCAGAGGAAAACCGTCCCGCCTGAAAAGCTTTCCATCCGTCACCCATATCCTGCTTTTTCTGTCAAAAGCAAAAAAAAGACAGAAAAAAAGCAGCGGAATATTGGCAGGAAACGGAAAAATCCCTAAATTTGCAAAGCATTCAAGAAAGAAACAAAGATGAGAGAATTGTTCAACACATACTTTTACTTCTTCTTTTACTTTTACTTTAGCCCTAAAGTGAAGCGGGAGGTCGTGTGTGTTACAGAAAGGAATTTATACTAACCCAAAATACAATGAAGTCCCGCTTCCCAAAGGAGCGGGACTTTTTTTTGCAAAACGACAAGACAAAGACAATGAAACGAATCGCAATCCAAGGCATCAAAGGCTCGTACCACGACATGGCCGCCCACTATTACTTCGACCACGAGGACATTGAGCTTATCTGCTGCTCCACGTTCGAGGAAGTGTTCGACACGGTAAGAAACGACAGTACGGTGTTGGGAATGACAGCCATAGAGAACACCATCGCAGGCAGCCTCTTGCACAACTACGAACTGCTCTGCAACAGCGGACTGACCATCGTGGGGGAACACAAGCTGCGTATCTCCCACAGCCTGCTCTGCCTGCCGGAAGACAATCTGGAGGACATCACCGAAGTGAACTCCCATCCCGTGGCCCTGATGCAATGCCGCGACTTCCTGTCCCACCATCCCCGGCTGAAGGTGGTAGAAGCCGAGGACACGGCAGGGTCGGCCGAAATCATCAGCCGGGAACGCCTGCACGGACACGCGGCCATCTGCTCCAAGTTCGCCGCCCCGCTCTACGGCATGAAAGTGCTGGAAGAGGGCATCGAGACCAACAAACACAACTTCACCCGCTTCCTGGTGTTCAGCCAGCCCCAACGCGCCAACCTGCTTCGCGACATCCGGAAAGCCAACAAGGCCAGCCTCGTCTTCATCCTTCCCCACGAGCAAGGCTCGCTCTCGCAGGTGCTTTCCATCTTCTCGTTCTACAAGATGAACCTCACCAAGATACAGTCCCTCCCGCTCGTAGGAAAAGAATGGCAATATATGTTTTACGTAGACCTGGGGTTCGACGATTACACCCGCTACTCGCAAAGCATCGATGCCATTACCCCGCTGACCCAAGAACTTAAAATATTAGGAGAATACCAAGATGGAAGACAAACAATTTAACCCGAACATACAGCCCGCCGACCGGCTGGCTTCCGTAAAGGAATACTATTTCTCGGTGAAACTGAAAGAAGTGGCCCGGATGAACGCCGAGGGCAAGAACATCATCAGCCTGGCCATCGGAAGCCCGGACATGCCGCCTTCGCCACAGACCATCGAGACGTTGTGCGCCGAAGCCCAGAAACCCGACGTACACGGTTACCAGCCCACCGTGGGCATCCCGGAACTGCGCCGAGCCATGGCGGACTTCTACAAACGGTGGTACGATGTGGACCTGGACCCGAACAGCGAGATACAACCGCTCATCGGTTCCAAGGAAGGCATCCTGCATGTCACGCTGGCCCTGGCCAACCCCGGCGACCGCGTGCTGGTACCCAATCCGGGCTACCCCACCTATACCTCGCTCAGCAAACTGCTCGGGCAGGAAATCACCTACTACGACCTGAAACCCGAGAACGAGTGGCAACCGGACTTCGACGCCTTGGAACAGAGCGACCTGACGGGCGTGAAACTCATGTGGACCAACTATCCCAACATGCCGACCGGAGCCAACGCCCGCCGTGAGACTTACGAGAAACTGGTGGACTTCGCCCGCCGGCACAACATCGTGGTGGTGAACGACAACCCGTACAGCTTCATCCTGAACCACGACCGGCTGAGCCTGCTGCAGGTACCCGGTGCCAAACGCTACTGCATCGAGTTCAACTCCATGAGCAAGAGCCACAACATGCCGGGCTGGCGCGTGGGCATGATTGCCACCAACGCAGAATTCATCAAATGGATCCTGAAGGTGAAGAGCAACATCGACTCCGGCACGTTCCGCCCCTTACAACTGGCCGCCGCGGCCGCTTACCGGAACGACGCGCAATGGCATGAGGAAGCCAACGTGCGGGTCTATGCCGAACGCCGGGCCCTGGCGGAGGAAATCATGCGCACACTGGACTGCACCTTCGACCCCGCCCAGGTGGGCATGTTCCTCTGGGGGCGCATCCCCGACCGCTACGCGAATGTGGAGGACCTCACGGAAAAGGTGCTGCACGAGGCCCGCGTGTTCATCACCCCGGGATTCATCTTCGGCAGCAACGGAGAACGCTACATCCGCATCTCGCTCTGCGCCAAGAAAGAAAAGCTCGCCGAGGCGTTGGAACGCATCCGCAACGTGTTCCGGAACACGGCCAACAACAAGTAACAACTAAACAAAAGGAATAAAGATATGGACGACTTACGACTGACTCCCCTGAACCTTCCGGGGATAGACAACAACAAGCGACCCCTCGTCATCGCCGGCCCCTGCAGCGCCGAAACCGAGGAACAAGTGATGACCACCGCCCGCCAACTGGCCGGCCGCGGCTGCAAGATTTTTCGCGCCGGCGTGTGGAAGCCCCGCACCAAGCCCGGAGGTTTTGAGGGCAAGGGCGAGGAAGCCCTGCCGTGGCTGCAACGGGTGAAGCAGGAAACCGGAATGCTCACCGCCACCGAAGTGGCCATGCCCAAGCATGTGGAGGCCAGCCTGAAGGCCGGCATCGACATTCTGTGGGTCGGCGCACGCACCTCGGCCAACCCCTTCGCCATGCAGGAACTGGCGGACGCACTGAAAGGCGTGGACATCCCTGTCCTCGTCAAGAACCCGGTGAATCCGGACCTCGAGCTGTGGATCGGCGCATTGGAACGCATCAACGGCGCGGGCATCACCCGGCTGGGTGCCATCCACCGCGGCTTCTCCAGCATCGACCAGAAAATCTACCGCAACGCCCCGATGTGGCACATCCCCATCGAGCTGCAACGCCGCTTCCCCGACCTGCCCGTCATCTGTGACCCAAGCCACATCGGCGGACGCCGCGACCTCATCGCCCCGCTCTGCCAGCAGGCCATGGACATGGGTTTCCGCGGCCTCATCGTGGAAAGCCACTGCGACCCCGACCGCGCCTGGAGCGACGCCAAACAGCAAGTGCTGCCCGAAGTACTCGACTTCATCCTCGACCGGCTCGTCGTCCGCGAGAACGTGGAACTGACCGAGAGCCTCTCCTCCCTGCGCAAGCAAATCGACACATTGGACAACGACCTCATGGACCTGCTGACCCGCCGGATGCGCATCAGCAGAGAAATCGCCATCTACAAGAAAGAACACGACATGGCCGTGGTGCAGACCGGACGCTACTCGGAAATCCTCGACAAGCGCGGCGCACAAGGCGCGTTGTGCGGCATGGATGCGGAATTCGTGAAGAAGATCTTCGAGGCCATCCACGAGGAGAGCGTGCGCCAGCAAATGGAAATCATCAACAAATAGACCCGCATCATGAGAATACTTATTTTAGGTGCAGGAAAGATGGGCGCGTTCTTCGTGGACCTGCTCAGCTTCGACCATGAGACGGCGGTGTACGACATCGACTCCAAACGGTTGCGCTTCATGTACAACACGCAACGGTTCACCGCGACGGACGAAATCGAGGCCTTCCGTCCCGAACTGGTCATCAACGCCGTCACGCTGAAATACACGCTGGACGTGTTCCGGCAAGTGATTCCCCTGCTGCCGCAAGACTGCATCCTGAGCGACATCTCTTCGGTGAAGACCGGCTTCAAGGAATTCTACGAATCCACGGGAATGCGCTACGTGAGCACGCACCCGATGTTCGGCCCCACCTTCGCCAACCTGGGCAGCCTGAGCCACGAGAACGCCATCGTCATCAACGAGGGCGACTACATGGGACGCATCTTCTTCCGCGACCTCTACAGCCGGCTCGGCCTGCATGTGTGCGAATACTCGTTCGACGAACACGACGAGACGATGGCCTACTCCCTGAGTATCCCGTTCGTGTCCACCTTTGTGTTCGCCGCCGTCATGAAGCACCAGGACGCGCCTGGCACCACGTTCAAGCGGCACCTGAAGATTGCCCAGGGCGTACTCAGCGAGGACAACTGCCTGCTGCGCGAAATTCTTTTCAACCCGCGTACCAAGAACCACGTGGAACGCATCCGCCAGGAGCTGAAGGACCTCATCGCCATCATCGACGAACGCGACGAGGAAGCCCTGAACCGCTACCTGACCCGCATCCGGGAGAACATCAAATAACAACGAGGAATTCAGTAAAGAACGATTGAAGGTGTAGCAAAATCAACGAGACATGACCGCTCCGTTTTTTGCTACACCTTCCATTCCGGCCTACATCCCCAATTGCTTATAGAACCCAAGGAAAATCAAGCTTTTCCTTGCCTCGTCGCTCACCTTTCGCTATCTTTGCAGACATGAAGAGAATCATCCTGATTACGGGAGGCGAACGCTCGGGCAAGAGCGTCCACGCCGAACGGCTGGCCCTCAGCCTCTCCGACCGACCGGTCTATCTGGCCACGGCCCGCGTCTGGGACGAGGAGTTCCGGCAGCGCGTCCTCATCCACCGCGAGCGGCGCGGCCCGCAATGGACCAACATCGAGGAGGAGAAATGGCTCAGCCGCCACGACCTGACGGGACGGACGGTGCTGGTGGACTGCGTGACCCTTTGGGCCACCAACTTCTTCTTCGACTACACACCGCCCCAAGAACCGGACACGACGGACTGCGGCAAGACGGACACCGTGGAAATCCGTCAGGCACGGGCCGGCATCCGGCAGGTGGAGACTACCTTGAAAACCATCCAGGACGAGTTCCTGCGCCTCACGGCACAGGATGCCACCTTTATCTTCGTCACCAACGAAATCGGGATGGGGGGCGTGTCGCCCAACGAGGTGCAACGCCGCTTCACCGACCTGCTGGGATGGACCAACCAGTTCGTGGCCGCACAAGCCGACGAGGTGTACCTGATGGTGAGCGGCATCCCTGTCAAAATCAAATGACCATGAAGTACTTCAACATATCCGAACCCAACGAGGCCCTGCGCCCCGTGCTGCAAGACAAGATAGACAACCTGAACAAGCCCAAAGGCTCATTGGGCAGACTGGAGGAGCTGGCCCTGCAAATCGGACTGGTACAGCAGACCACCGAACCCGTCCTGCGCCATCCCTGCCACCTGCTCTTCGGAGCGGACCACGGCATCGAACGCGAAGGCGTGAGCGTCTCGCCCCGCGAAATCACCTGGCAACAGATGCTCAACTTCAGCCGGGGCGGCGGAGGGGTGAACATGTTCTGCCGCCAGCACGGTTTCGAACTGTTCCTCGTGGACATGGGAGTGGACTATGACCTGAACGGCGTGCCGGGCATCCTCAACCGGAAAATCAGACGCGGCACGCACGACTTCCTGCACGAGGCCGCCATGACTCCCGAAGAGGCCGACCGCTGCCTCGACACCGGCGCACAAATGGTGACGGAATGCCAGGCGCGAGGCTGCAACGTCATCGCCTTGGGCGAGATGGGCATCGGCAACACCTCGCCCTCATCCGTATGGATGCACCTGCTCACGGGAATGCCGCTGGAACAGTGCGTGGGTGCCGGAGCCGGGCTGGACACTGAGGGCATCCGCCATAAATACAAGGTATTGGAAGCGTCCGTCCGGCAGTTCCGCGCCCTCCATCCCGGCCTGCCGGAAGCCGGAGCGTTCAGTCCGGCACAAACGGAACTCGTCATGCGCCACTTCGGCGGATACGAGATGGTGGCCGCCATCGGGGCCATGCTCCGTGCGGCGGAGCTGCACATGGTCATTCTCGTGGACGGTTTCATCATGACGGCCTGCATGTTGCTGGCCACGCGGATCTGCCCCGCCGTCCGGAGCTATGCCGTGTTCTGCCACGAAGGCGACGAGGCCGGCCATCGCCGGATGCTCGAGGCCCTGCACGCCCGGGGACTGCTCCGGCTCGGCCTGCGTCTCGGGGAAGGCACAGGAGCCTTGTGCGCCTGGCCGCTGCTGGAATCCGCCATCCGGATGCTCAACGAAATGAACAACTTCGAGAATGCACACATCACCAAATACTTCTGACCTGCAGGACACGCGGCAGGCCGACCGCCTCTGGGCCGCCCTGATGTTCTTCACGCGGCTGCCGTTGTGGCGCATCCGTCAGGTGGATGCCGCCTGCTTCCGGCATGTGGTGGACTACTGGCCGCTGGCGGGCTGGCTCACGGGCGGCCTTATAGCCCTGATGTTTTGGGTCTTGTCGACGGTCGTCCCTCCCCTGACGGCAGCCTTGCTGGCCGTGGGTACGCGTCTTCTGCTGACAGGAGCCTTGCATGAGGACGGACTGGCCGACTGCTGCGACGGTTTCGGAGGCGGCACCGACCGCGGGCGCATCCTCAGCATCATGAAAGACTCGCGCATCGGCACCTACGGCGTGTTGGGACTGCTCTTCCACACCGCCCTGCTCGTCACGCTGATGGCCGCCTTGCCGCCGGCCATCGCCCCGGCTTTCATCTTCACGGCCGATGTGTACGCCAAAGCCTGCGCCAGCCTCATCATCCTCCAGCTGCCCTACGCCCGCACGGCAGAACAAGCCAAGTCCGGCGTGGTCTACGCCACGTGGAACCGCCGGACACTGACGCTCCATCTGCTCCGATGTCTCATCGCCCTCGCGCCGGGCCTCTGCTGGCTTCTGACACGCCCCATGCCCTTTCCTTACTGGGCGTTCGCCGTCCCCATACTGACAGAGCTGCTGCTCACCGCATGGATAAGACGGCGGCTGCAAGGCTACACCGGCGACTGCTGCGGCGCGGTGTTCCTGCTGTGCGAACTCAGTTTCTATCTTTCTACCGTCATTCTTTACCATTATATATAAAATAGGATTATGGAAATCTATCTTATCCGACATACCTCAGTAGACGTGCCACGCGGCACATGCTATGGTTTCACGGACGTACCCCTACGCCCCTCTTTCCGCCACGAGGCCGCCACGACCCGCCTCCGTCTGGCTGGACTGACTTTCGACAAAGCCTATACCAGCCCGCTCAGCAGGGCGGCCAAACTGGCCACATTCTGCGGCTATCCCGGTGCGGAACGGGACGCACGGCTAAAGGAAATGAACATGGGCAACTGGGAGATGCAACGCTTCGACGACATCACCGACGAACGGCTGCAAATCTGGTATGACGACTTCCTGAACCAGCCGACCACGGGCGGCGAGTCGTTCCGCGACCTGTATGCCCGCGCCTCCTCCTTCCTTGACGAACTGCGGCAAAAGAACTTCCGCCGTGTGGCCATCTTCGCCCATGGCGGCGTGCTGATCTGCGCCCAAGTCTATGCCGGCCTCGTACCGATAGAAGACGGATTCAAACACCTGACTCCTTACGGCGGAACCGTACACATCTCACTCTGAACGTCATGAAGTTCCTGCTCTCCTTCCTCCTTCCGCTTCTGAGCCTCATCCCGTCCCTGACGGCTGCGGCCATGCCTTACGTGTTCAGCCGTCTGGACGCGTCGGACGGACTAAGCGACAACCAGGTGCAACACATCCTGCAACTGCCGGACGGACGGATGGTCTTCACCACACGGGGCAACATCAACCTCTACGACGGGATGCGTTTCCATTACATCCACCGGAACGACTCGGATGTCTGTCCGCTTCCGCACTATAAAGGAGCCTATCACGTGTACGTGGGGCCGGACGACCGACTTTGGGTAAAAGACTATCAGAAAATGTGGTGCCTCGACCTACGCCGCGAACGCTACCTGCAACGTCCAGCCGACGTGTTCCGCGAGATGGGACTGACCGATACCGTGACCGACCTGTTCGTGGCAGGCCAAAGCCTCTGGCTCGTGACGGGAAAAGGGCTTTATGATGCCGCACGGAGACGCTACCTGCCTTACCGGGAAGAGGACGGAGAATTGCAGGACGTGGCGGTCGCGGACGGTTGCGCCTACCTGTTTTTCAACACCGGCGAAGTGGCGTGCCACGCGCTGGAAAGCGGGAAACGGCTCTACTGGAAAGCCGCCTACCCCGCCAACGAAAGGCCGCTGTACAGTGCCATGTCGCTGGTCGTCCCGGGATCGGACGGGCATTTCTACCAAGTGCGGACCGGCCGACGGGCCATCCTGCTCGACTTTGACCCACAGACCCGCACCTGGCGGCGGCTCATGGAAACAGACCAGCCGCTGCACACCCTCATCGTCCCCAACTCCCGCACGGCCTACATCAGCGGCCTGAACGGCATCTGGGCCATCGACCTCCGCACGGGAAAGTCCACTTTCCACTCCACCCTGCTCACCACGGAAGGAAAGCCCCTGCAGACAGACCTGAACACCCTCTACCAGGACCGCCAGCAAGGTATCTGGATCGGCACGGACAATCAAGGACTGCTTTACGCCCATCCCGGACGCTTCAAATTCCACTCGGCCCCCACCCCCGAAGCCCTCTCCGTCGCCTTCCCGCCGACGGAGGCGGACTTCACACGAGGCCGGCATCCGGAACAGTTCCAAGGCCGACGTTACAACGACATCTACACCGACCGCCACGGACGCACCTGGGCCGGCACGCCGGACGGCCTACGCCTCTTCCTGCCCGGACAAGCCGAAGCGCGTACCCTATACACCGAAGACGGGTTGCCCAACAACTTCATCCACGGCATCACGGAAGACCGGCGCGGCCGCATCTGGGTTTCAACCAGCGACGGCATCTCCTGCCTGTACGTATCCGGAAAGGCCGACACGCTGCGCTTCACCAACTACCGCCATGAGGACGGCACGCTGAAAGGGGAATACCTGGACCGCAAAGCCCACACCCTGTCCGACGGGCGCATCCTGATGGGCGGCGTGGGCGGATGGACGCTGTTCCATCCCGACAGCGTGAGGATTCCCCTGAAGCACTTCGCGCCGCTGCCCATCGGTTTTTCGCTGCACGGCGAACCCGTCCGCATCACGCCGCCCGGCAGTATGGACTCTTCGCCTCTATTGCCACAAGCCCCGCCCTACGTGAGGTATTATGAGTTCAACCATCGGCAAAACCATATCGGCTTCGACTTCTCGGCCTTGAACTACGCCTGGCCTACCCACACCTATTACCGTTACCGCCTTGTGCAGGCAAACGACTCGGTCTGGCACGTCCTCCGTCCGCAAGCCGACGGAGGAGCCGTGGACGAAAAAGGCAACCTCCACCTGTCCTTCTCCCTCCTGCCGCCCGGACACTACCGCCTGCAGGTCATGGCCTCCACCCGGGAGAGCCATTGGGACGGCCCCGCCACGGAAATCACGTTCGTCATCCACGCACCCTGGTGGCGCACCCGGCTGGCCTACACGCTCTATACCCTCCTCTGCCTATGTCTTATCGCACTGGGCATCTACCTCTACATCCGCCAGACCCGGCGGCGCATTCTCAGACAGCACAAGGAAGAAATCCTGCTGCTCCGCATCCAGCACCTCATCGAACGGTGCGACAGCTACGAACGCCAGAACGCCGGGACGGCAGCCTCTGCAGCAGAAGTCCGGAAAGAAGAGCCCCCCATCAACGCCGCCGACAGCGAGTTCCTGAACCGGGCCGTGGCGTTGGTGGAGGCACATATCGACACTCCGGGATATTCCGTGGAGCAACTGAGCAAGGACCTGTGCATGGAACGCAGCGGATTGTATAAAAAACTGAGTGCGTTGGTCGACAAGTCGCCCAGCCTCTTCATCCGCAGCGTCCGCCTGAAACGGGCCGCCGACCTCATCCGCAAGGGCGGCATGAGCATGGCCGAGGTGGCCGACCGCGCCGGCTTCAGCTCCGCCAGCTACATGAGCAAGTGTTTTCAGGAGGAATTCGGCTGCAAACCGTCCGAATACGCCGCCCGGACACAAGAATCAACATAGCTACCACACGATTCAACATAGTTGTTACGGTTTCCCCCATGTATTGGAGTAACTTTGCACCATCGAATTACCATCAAAACATTCCAATACATGAAGAGAACCATCATCACTTGCTTCGGCATGGCCTTCATCGCCTGCCTGTCCGCCCAAGAGGTGGAACGCACTGCGGATGGCGTCAAGAATTTTATCCGAATGCAGAACGTCACGGAAGAGATTCGCTTCTATTCCGACGACATCGTGCGGGTCATCAAGTACCCCTCCACCCGAATGCCGGAAAAGAAAAGCTATCCGGTCATCCTGACCCCGGAGAAAGTGGACATCACCTACACGGACCAAGGCGACGGCCTCTCCCTGAAGACGGCCAGCATGGAAGTCGTCATGGACAAGAACTCCGGCAAAATCACTTTCAAAGACGCGCAAGGCCGCCTGCTGGTACAGGAAAAGGAATTCGGCACGAACTTCATCCCCTGCAAGGACGGCCCGCACGACAGCTACCGCGTCAGCCAGCGGTTCATGCTCTCGCCCGACGAGACCATCTACGGCCTCGGCCAGCAGCAGACCGGCAAGCTGGACCAGCGCGGACAGGAACTGATGCTGCGCAACGAGAACACCCGCGTGTGCATCCCCTATATCACTTCGGAAAAAGGATACGGCCTCTATTGGGATAACCCGTCGCCCACCGTGTTCTCCGACACGCCGCAAGAAACCAGCTTCAACAGCGAGGCAGGACTGATGAGCGATTATTACCTTATTTATAAGGACGGCACGCAGGACGGGGTCATCGCCGGCATCCGCGAGCTGACGGGACAAGCCACCATGCTGCCGCTCTGGACCATGGGCTACTGGCAGTGCCGCGAACGCTACAAAAGTCCCGACGAGCTGTGCGAGGTACTGGACAAGCACCGCGAGCTGGAAGTGCCTTTGGACGGCATCGTGCAGGACTGGCAGTACTGGGGCTGCGACTCCAACTGGAACGCCATGAAGTTCATGAACCCACGCTACATCAACAAGATGGGCGACCCGCAATGGATGAAATACCTGCCCTATGACGAAGACCCGAACGCCCGCTACCCCGAACCGCGCATCAAGAGCCCGAAGGAAATGATCGACTACGTACACAAGCACAACGCGCACCTCATGATTTCCGTATGGGCGAACTTCGGCCCCTGGACCGACCAGTACAAGGAACTGGAAGCCATGGGCGCCCTCCTGCCTTTCGAGAGCTGGCCGCGCCACCGGGGCGTACATCCCTACGACCCGTTCAACCCCAAGGCCCGCGACCTCTACTGGCGTTACCTGAAGCATCTCCACGACTTGGGGATTGATGCATGGTGGACCGACTCCACCGAACCGGACCGCTTCGACATGACAGAGGCCGACTTCAGCCTGCCCACGGCGGACGGCACATTCCGCAGCGTGCATAATGCCTTCCCCCTCATGAGCAACATGGGCGTATATGAACATCAGCGTGCCGTGTCGGACAGCAAGCGACTGTTCCTCATGACCCGTTCCTCCTACCTCGGACAGCAACGCTACGGCTCCTTCTGCTGGAGCGGGGACATCTCCTCGGAATGGAGCGTGATGCGCAAGCAGATTGCCGGCGGACTGAACTACTCGCTCTGCGGCATCCCGTACTGGAACACGGACATCGGCGGCTTCTTCGGCTGGGAATACAACAATGACTGGAAAAACGTGGCCATGCAGGAGTTGCAGGTGCGCTGGATGCAGTGGGGCTGCTTCATGCCCGTCATGCGCAACCATTGCTCCTCGCCGATGGAGTCCGAAATCTACAAGTTCGGCGAGCCGGGCTACTGGGCCTTCGACGTGCAGAAGAAGTTCATCGAACTCCGCTACCGCCTTTTACCTTATATCTATAGCCTCTGCGGCGCGGTAACCCAGGAGAGCGGCAGCATCATGCGCCCCTTCGTGATGGACTTCCCGAAAGACAAGAAAGCCATCCGCACGGACAACGAATACATGTTCGGCCGCAACCTGCTCGTCATGCCGGTGACCGACTCCCTGTACACCTACCGCGACCCGAAGACCAAAAACGGGGCTTACTCCGTGCCTGACATCACCAAGGCCGTGAAGGACGTGCAGGTCTACCTTCCGCAGGGAATCAAGTGGTACAACTTCTGGACCAACGAACAGACGGACGGCGGACAGACGGTGGACATGCCTTGTCCCATCGACATCATGCCGGTATACGTAAAGGCCGGCTCCATCATCCCCTTCGGCCCTGCCGTGCAATACACGGGCGAGAAGAAATGGGACAAGTTGGAAATCCGCGTCTACCCGGGTGCCGACGGCGAGTTCACGCTCTATGAGGACGAAGGCGACAGCTACAACTACGAGAACGGAGCGTTCACGCAAATCCGCTTCCACTGGAACGATGCCGACCGCACCCTCACCATCGACGACCGCCAAGGCGCGTACGACGGCATGTTGAAGAAGCGCACGTTCCGCATCCTCGTGGTGGACGGGCAGTCTCCCTCGGGCGACCAAGCCCCCACGAAGTTCAGCCGCACCGTCAGCTACAACGGCAAGGCACAGACCGTCAAGCTCTAAGCCGACAACGAAATGACAAATTAACCTTTTAATACATTTACCGCATGAAAATGACTTTGATTCCACGGCGTTACCTGTTCCGTTGCTTCACGCTCGGCGTGCTCGGACTGGCCGCCAACGAAATGATCGCGCAGGAAGTCTACCGCTTCCATTGCCGCGACTACGTGACCGGAGATGCCGGACGCGCCCCGCAAACGGCCTTCAGCTACAATGACGAGGACAATACGTTCACCGTCAACGCACCGGGTACCAACAACATCGCCTTCCAGATGGACAAACAGAAGGACGGGGCTTACTACATCGACAACACGCAGGACTGGTTCCTCGTACAAGGCACCGACTTGTCCGCAGCCACGGGCAGCAGCTACATCTGGTGGTTCAACGGCTTCAACAACAGCGGACAGACTGCCCCGGCATACAGCGTGGACAACGGCGATGGCACGACCCTCGTGCTGTGGGACATCCGGAACACCGCCACCCTCAACCCGAACATGGACTACACCAGCCCCATGATCCTTCTCTCCTCCCAAGGACAAAACTTCATCAACTGCATGGGACTGACTTCCACAGGCAATAGCTCTACCATCTCCAACGTAGGCTACTACGCAAAATATGAGGCGGCAGTGGCCTATCCGAAACTACTGGAGACGTTCGGTTACACGGCTGAAGGCCTGACCACGGAAATCAAGGACTTGCTGGGCCAGGCCATTCAGGAAGCCCAGACCGCCATCGAAGGAGATGCCGCCTCGGACTCCAAGGACGCCGTGGAAACCGCCATCAACAAAGCCCAGGGCATCATCTCCACCGGAGAAGCCACGGACTACACGGCGGCCTTCGACATGCTGGAAGAGTTGCGTGAAGCGACAGACAGCTATGAAGCGACCGTCACCACCTATTCTTACGAAAAAACAGACTACGGCATCCAAGCCCGGTTGAACGACCAGTACGTCAACATCATGCTCTACGCCGACGACATCGTGCGCGTGGTAAAAAACTACACGGCGGACATCGACAAGAAGAGCCTTTCCGTCATCGCCACGCCACAGGCCGGACGGGTGTCCGACGTGACGGAGGACCCGGAAAACCATACGGTGACCCTGAACACCGCCAAGGTGAAAGTGGTCTACCATCTCGCCACGGGGCAAGTGGAAGTGCTCCGCTACAACGGGGCCGAACTGCTCCGCGAGAAGGCAGGTGGCACCACGTTCTTCCCCAAGAAAGACGGTCCCTACGACAGCTACCAGATTGCCACCACCTTCGAACTGGACGAGGACGAGCAAATCTACGGCATGGGGCAGATACAGGACGGTAACCTGAACCGCCGCGGCCTGACCTTCACCCTGGCGCAGGACAACATGAAAGTGTGCATCCCCTACTTCCAGTCCACCAAGAACTATGCCCTCTTCTGGGACAACTACTCGCCCACCACGTTCACGGACAATGCGGAAGGCACCCGCTTCCAGTCCACCGGCACGGAAATCGACTACTACGTGCTGGCCGGCGATGAAAGCGGAGAAGTGCTGGCCGCCATGCGCGAGCTGACGGGCAAGTCCCCGATGATTCCCTTGTGGAGTTTCGGCCTCTACCAGAGCAAGGAACGCTACACCAGCACCACCGAAGTGCGGGAAGTCATCGACAAATACCGCGAACTGGGCGTACCCATCGACTGCATCGTGCAGGACTGGCAGTACTGGGGCGGTGACAACCAATGGAACGCCCTGGCCTTCCTGAACCCGGCTTACAGCGACGCGGAAGCGATGATCGACCACGTACACGGACAGAACGCCAAACTGATGATTTCCATTTGGGCCAACTTCGGGCGCGATACCGAGGCCGGCAACGAGCTGGAAGCCCTGGGGCGGCTCATCCCCATCAACAGCTACCCGTGGAACCAAGGCGTGCAGCCCTACGACGTGTATGACGCGGGGGCGCGGGATATCTATTGGAAGTATCTCTACAACGGACTCATCAGCAAGGGCATCGATGCCTATTGGATGGACTCCACCGAACCGGACTACACCAACTGGCAAGAGTCCGACCTGGACTACGTGAGCGGCGAAGGGCGCACCTGGCGCAGCCTGCGCAACGCCTTCCCCATCGCCCACGTGGGCGGCGTGGCCGACCATCACCGTGCGCTGGAAGCCCAAGGCGACCCGTATCTGGCCGGCAAGCGCGTGTCCATCCTGACCCGCTCGGCCTTTGCCGGACAGCAACGCTACGGGGCCAACACCTGGAGCGGCGACGTGACAGCCAGCTGGCAGAACTTCGCGGCCCAGATTCCGGCGGCCTGCAACCTTTCCGTCTGCGGCATCCCGTACTGGAACAGCGACATCGGCGGCTTCTTCACGGGCGGCTACAAAGGTGTCGGCGATGCCAACTGGCGGCGGCTCTACATGCGCTGGATGCAGTTCGGCACCTTCACGCCGATGATGCGCTTCCACGGCACCAACACCCCGCGCGAGATTTGGCAGTTCGGCAGCGCGGACGACGGGCTGGGCGACTACGACCACATTCTGAAGTACGTGAAGATGCGCTACCGCATGCTGCCCTACCTCTACAGCACGGCCTTGCAGGTGTCCAAGAACGACGCCACTTTCATGCGCGCCTTGGCCGTCGCCTTCAACAGCGACAAGGACGGCTATGACGTGAAGGACGAATACATGTTCGGCGATGCCTTCCTTGTGGCCCCTGTGGTACAGGATGCCGTATCCAGCCGCGATGTCTACCTGCCGGGCGGCACGAAGTGGATCGATTTCTGGACGGGCGAAAGCCTCGACGGCGGACAGACCGTGAACAAGCGGGCGAACATGGACATCATCCCGCTCTACGTGAAGGCCGGCAGCATCCTGCCCTGGGGACCGGACGTGCAGTACTCCACCGAGAAACCTTGGGACAACCTCGAAATCCGCGTCTACCCGGGAGCCGACGGCAGCTTCACCCTCTATGAGGACGAGAACGACAACTACAATTACGAGAACGGTGCCTGCACGGAAATCCCCTTCACATGGGACGACGACACACAGACGCTGACCATCGGCGCACGCAGCGGAAAGTTCGACGGCATGTTGGAAAACCGCACCTTCCGCATCGTCAAGGTGTCCACCCGCCGCGGAACGGGCGACCTGCACGCCACGCAATATGAAGCTATCGTGAAGTACGACGGGACGGAGACGCAAGTGGTGCTGGACAGCAAGGACCAGCCTGTCGGGCTGGAAGACATCACGGCGGACTACATCCAGAATCCCAGCTTCGAGGAAGACGGGACAACCCTGACACAAACCGCCCCCAAGGGATGGGACACGGACTGCAACACCAACTGGTGGGGCGTGAACGCGGGTGGCGGCAACGGCGACCCCGTAGCCACGGACGGCAAGTACATCTTCGGCGTATGGGACGGGGCGAACAGCGGCAAGAACGCCGAAATCAGCCAGGCCATCAGCAACCTGCCCGCCGGTACCTACCGGCTGACGGTGGACATGCACGCCGCCGACAAATGGGACGGCCAGAAGCGTGTGGGAGACCAACGCCTGTTCGCCGGCAATGCCGTGGCCTACTTCAAGGACCAGGTTCTCTCCGTGGGCAACAACGACATGTATCCGCTGCAGACCATAGCCCTCGACTTCACCGTGACGGACGCGCACGAACCGCTCACCATCGGCGTAGCCACATCGGGTGCTCCGGCTGAGACATGGTACAAAATCGACAACTTCCGCCTCTACCGCGTGGACAACCCCGTGCTGGAACTGGACGAGACGGAAGCCTACACCCCGGGGACGGAAGGCATGACGGACATCCACCTCGTACGCACGCTGGAGGCCGACCGTTGGAACACGTTCTGCGTGCCGTTCAGCCTGAGCCAAGCCGAGACGGAAGCCCGCTTCAGCGCGGTGAAAGCCCTCTCCTCCGTGGAGAAGGACGGCAACAGCTGGACGCTGGACTTCACCGATGCCGACCGCATCGAAGCCGGTGTGCCTTATCTGGTCAAACCTCTGGCATCCGCCACGGAAATGACGCTGCATGACGCAGCAGTCACCCGCACGGGAAGCACGAGGACGACGATAGACGGCGTGAACTTCATCGGCACTTACAGTCCGATGACCATCCGCAGCGGCGAGTTCTTCATCGCTGACGACATGTTCTATCTGGCCGACACCGATGTCAGCGTAAAAGGCTACCGCGCCTACATCACGCTGGACTCGAATCCGGCGAATCAGGTGAACCGCCTGCGCATCAGCATCGATGGCGTACCCACCGGCGTGGAGGCCATCCTCGGGGATGCCGCCGGGGCGGAGAAGACCGTGGACGTGTACACCCTCAACGGCATGAAGATGAAAAGCCACGTCAGAAAATCCCAGGCCTTGGACGGCCTGCCCAAAGGCATCTACATCGTGGGCGGACAGAAAACGGTTAACCCATAAAATCCGGACAGACATGAAAAAGAAAGCCTATGTAACGCCCGCCACGGGCTGCATCCCGGTGGAAACGACGGCCATGATAGCCGCATCCCCGACAAGCGTAAACGCCCAAGACCTTGGAATCGGCTTCGGCGGCAGCGCGGCAGAATTCCACGTGAACGAGGCCGACGCGAACCGGAATGATTGGAGTCTATGGTAAGCATCCCTATTCCGAAGGTGTGTCGAAATGCACACCTTCTTTCTTTTACGCACAAAGCCCCGACTTTCACAAGCTGGGGCTTTGTTATTAGAGGGTGTGTCGTAATCCACGATGCACCTTCTTTTTTTATGCCCGGACGTGCAAATAAAAGGAAAGAAATGGAAAAATGAAATAAAACGCACCGCTACTCCCGAAGAATAACCGTATATTTGTCCCAGGCGGCACAACCATCAGACAGCCGCCGCAATGTATCACCCCGTAAAAACTTTAACGTATGAAAAACTGGTTATTTGAAGCCGCCATCCTCGCCGTGGGACTCATCGTGGGCGGATGGTTCGTCCGGGACGGACTCAGTGATTTCTCCTCCCGAAGCCGCGTGGTCACCGTTAAGGGACTGGCCGAAATGGAAGTCAAGGCCGACAAGGTGACGTGGCCGCTCACCTACAAGGTGCTGGGCAACGACCTCGGCTCGCTCTACAATGAAATCAAAGAAACCAACGGGAAAATCACGGCCTTCCTGAAGGAGAAGGGCATCAAGGCGGAAGAAATCAGCGTGAACGCCCCCGAAATCATCGACACCCGGGCCGACCGCTACAACAACACGCCGCAGCCCTACCGCTACAACGTGACCACCGTCATCACCGTCACCTCACGACAGGTGGACCTGGTGCGCAACCTCATCAACGAACAGAGCGAGCTGCTCAAGCAGGGCGTGGCCATCACCTCGGGCGACTACCGCTACAACGTGTCGTACGACTATACGAGCCTGAACGACATCAAACCCCAGATGATCGAGGACGCCACCAAGAACGCCCGCACCGCCGCCGAAAAGTTCGCCAAGGACTCAGGCAGCAAGCTGGGCGGCATCCAGCGGGCCAACCAAGGGCAGTTCTCCATCACCGACCGCGACCCGAACACGCCGTACATCAAACAAGTGCGCGTGGTGACAACCATCGACTATTCGCTCGAGGACTGACCCCAAAGCGGCAGGCCGGACATTCCCGCCCCCGCATCGTTCTACCAAAAACGAGGCCAAGGTCTGGTAATCAAAATACCAGACCTTGGTACGAGATTACCAAGCCTTGGTAATGAGCTACCAGGGCTTGGTAATTTCATCATCTCCCCTTCTCCCGGAAAAACGTTCCCGACTGCAAGATGCCGAACACCTCCTCCGGCGTTTCCGCGAAGCACGAAGCCCCGTGCCGCAGCAGGAAATCCCGGTCGCGGAATCCCCACAAGACGGAGATGCAAGGCAGTCCGGCAGCAGCGGCCGTGGCCACATCCACATCGGAATCCCCCACGTAGACCGCCTCCTCCTTTGCCGCCCCCAGCTCCTCCAGGGCCAGCTCTACCATGTCGGGGGCCGGCTTGCGGCGCACGCCCTCGCGCTCGCCCACGGCCACCTGCACCGTGCTGCGGAAATAATGGGCGTACAACTCGTCCACCCCGCCCTGCAGCTTGTTCGACACGATGCCCAACTTATATCCCGCCGCCTTCAGCCGCTCCAGCAGTTCCGGAATGCCCGGATACAAGTCCGTCTTCACCATGCAGTGCGTCACATAATGCCGCTTGAAACAGTCGAACACCGCCTCAAACTCAGGGTTGGAAGCCCCGTCCGGCACGGCCCGCTCCATCAGCTTGCGCACGCCGTTGCCCACGAAGCGGCGCACCTCATCGAGCGTGCGGCGCGGAAAGCCGAACCGTTCCAGCGCATGGTTCGTGCTGTCGGCCAGGTCGTCCAACGTATTGAGCAGCGTGCCGTCCAAATCAAACACCACCGTAGTCACCCTTTCCATGGCTCAAAATGCGTAACCGATCCGGATGGTATGGTTCACTGCCCCGGCAGGTCCTTCGTCCCAAACCTCGCCGAAGCCACGCTTGAACAGATAGTCGAAGTTGACGCGCTTGAACCAGACGCCCAGGCCGAGCATGATGCCGCCGTCGCAACGCTTGTAGTGGTCGATATCCCCAATCTTCACATCCTCGTCTCCGAGTTTGTACTTGCCCGCCATGTCCACGCCGAAGAACGCGCCGAAACGGCCGTCCAGAGCCAGGTTGTCGGTCAGGTCGTACTTATAGCCCAACGTGAAAGGGATGTTGAAGTTATGGGCGCGGAACTTCGCGCTGCTCTTGTCCACATCGAACCCCCGAGTGCCCAGCATCAGTCCGGTATTCCAGTACGCCCCCTTGTGGAACGTCTTGTTGAAATCCACACCAATGTTATAGCTCGGCAGCATGTCGATGCCGCGCGTATGTTCTCCCTTGAAATTGTTGGTCGCGAAACCGCCGCGGACGATGAACTGTCCGCCCCATTTCTGCGCGTTCACGGCGGTCGTCCCCATCAGGAAGGCCGCCACGAACGTCAATAAGATTTTCTTCATAAACCAGGTTCTTTAAATGAAACGTCACGACGCGTCCTTTCCGCATCGCGAAGCAAATATACAGAAATAAAGCATACCTTGATGCAGACGGAAGGAAAAAGAATCATAAATTCCGCCAATAACGGCAGTTCCACATGCCCTGATACAAGAAAGGCGGGCCGGAACGCCGCCAGCCCGCCTTTCCCTATTTTTATATGGAACTATCAAAACACGTAGCCCAAGGACAATGAGATGCTACGCTGGTGGAGGTCGTCCATCCGTTCCCTACAGCCCCGGTCGATATTGAAATCCAAGGCCCAACGGGCATATTCCACTCCCAGTCCGAACTGAATGCCCACATCGCAAGCATTATCATTATAATCGGAAAAAACATCCCAATTCCCCGATGGAGAGTCGCCACTCTCGGCCATCCACACATCAAAATAAGCACCGATATGAGCCGTAAATGCCAACTTACGGTTCAATTCATACTTGTAACCAAAGTTAATCGGCTGGAACTTCCATACGTGGATTCTCATCATATAGTCATCCCAATATGTATTATCATTGTAATAGAAGCCACGGCTCCAGAATCCGGTCTTCATGCCCCAGAATATACCATATTTAATCGGCTTGCGGAATTCCAATTCTGCCATGTAGCCAGAGTTAAAACTAAAACCATCATCATGACTTCCCTTGGCCCTGCTGGCCGTCCATCCCACGCTAAGCTTCCAGTCCGTTTTCTTGGAAGCGTTCTTTTCGGCCTCAGGAGAGTCCGTCTCCCCCATGGCCACTGCGGTCTCGCGCTGCGCCAGGTTGTAGACCTTCTTCTCATGCGCCGGGACTGCCATGTCCAATGCCTCCAAGTCCTCCTTCGTGGCCTTGCGGAAGTTGCTGAACGTGGCGGCATATCCCGTGACGGTCAGTTTGCGGGGTCCTAAGAAACGCTTGGTAAACACCGTCTGCGGCTCCAGCAGCACGTCCGCGCCGTTTTCCGCCAACAAGTCGGCCACCATGTTGCCCTTTCTCACCTTCATTGTGGGCTGCCCCCAGTTGAAAGGCACGAAAGGCCACGTTTCAGTCCGCTCCACCTTCTGCGGCTTGACCTCCAAGTCCGCCACAGTGGGATATTGCCGGACAGAGACATCGGTTACGGGAGCAGTCACGGCCGTCTTCTGCGTCACCGTGCAGGAAGCCAGCGCGGCGGCACAAGCCAGTAACAAAATGCTCTTCTTCATGTCCTCAATCCTTTACCATTTGATGAACGATAATCTTGTCCGGTTCGGCCGGCTTCACATTCTTGAACACAGCGGGATAGCCCGTCACTTTTACAGAACGGAGCTTGCTGCGGAGCAACAGCCTCTTTTCCGTGATGACATATTGCGGGTTGACCAGCACATCGGCGTTGCCGTTCTTTTCCAAAGCCACGGCCACGGCATTGCGTTTTACAAAATTCTTGCCCATCTTGCGCTCCGTGCGCGTAGGCACATACTCATAACTAATCTTCTGCGGCTGTACATCCAGCTCAGCCGTGTTCTTACTGGTCAAAGTCGTTTCAATAGGCAAAACCTCCGAAGTGGCCGTACGTACCTGGCAAGAAGCCATCAACAAAAGAGCCGAAGCTCCAACAAGAATTTTCTTCATAATACTTTCTTTTTAAGTGAAACATTGGGTTTAAATGTCCGTCTCTTCGTAAGAGAGGAGACGAACGATGCAAAAATACCTAAAAGATTGTAAAAAGCAAAATTAGAACGACGAAAAAACGTCACTCTTGCAAAAAAATGTTGGAGAAGTTTTGCAAATTCATTGTAAGTGTCAAGTCAAACGACTGTCTTTCAGGAAAGAAGAGAAAGTCTCCTCTCTTACGAAGAGAGGCACTGCCGGAATAAAAAAGGATACAGGCGCGAAACAGTGTTCATTCACATAATTGTCAACTTAAAAAAGAAATGATTATGAAAAAGTTTAAGTGTTTAGTGGCCGCCATGCTGCTGGCTTGCTCAACAGTGTCCTTCGCACAATCTGATGTGGAGGCGTGGAAAGGCATACGCTTCTCGTATGACCACACGTTCGTGAACGTAGACATCGACGACTACGATGCGGAAGACTACAACGGGTTCTCCGTAGGTTACGAACATGCCTTCAAGGTTGCCAAGAAAGTCCCCTTGTTCATCCAGACCGGAGGTAGCCTCAACTTCGCACGCTGCTCGGAAGATTTCAGCGACGAATATGGTAAGGATGAGTACAAGACCACAACCTTGGGACTGACCATCCCCGTAAACTTGGTCTATGGCGTAAAAATCAACGAGACATTGGCCATCAAACCCTACACAGGCTTCTACTTCAGGGTTAACCTTATGTCCAAGACCAAAAACGAGTTCGGTCCTGACGGTGATACGGAGACAGAAGACTGGAGCAACTTTGACAAAGATGAAGTAGGAGAAGACGGGCAATGGAACCGCTGTCAGGTTGGCTGGCAAATCGGCGCCACGCTCGACATCAGCAAATTCAACGTCGGAATCGGCTATGCACTCGACTTCAATGAAATAAGTGAAAAGACGAAACTGGGAATATTTGCAGTCCGCTTGGGCTACAACTTCTAAAGAGACAAAAGCCCCTTTGTCTCTTCGCCCCATCCCTTGCGGACGGGGCGTTTTTTTATTACCTTTGCGCCAAAAGACACGACATGATTCACGGACACGGGGACGACATCCCATTCGACGACCACAGCATCACGCTCAATTTCAGCAGCAACGTATATCCTTCCCCCCGGCTGGACGAACTGTTCGCGCATCTGGGTACATGCTGGGACCGCGTGCGTTCCTATCCCGAACCCGCACCGGAAACGGCGGAACGGACCATCGCCGGATTCCTGCGAATCCAACCGGAAGAAGTGTGCCTGACCAGCGGCGCGACAGAAGCCATCTATCTCACGGCGCAAGCTTTCGCCGGCAGGCGGTCGTGCATCCTGGCCCCCACTTTCTCGGAATACGCTGATGCCTGCCGCCTGCACCGCCATGAAGTGAAGTTCATCTACACTCTCGAACGTCTGCCGGAAGAAACGGACCTCGTATGGCTCTGCAACCCGAATAACCCGACGGGAGCCGTCATCCCTCATGCCGAAATGAAGCGGATGGCCATGCGGTATCCGCACACGCTGTTCGTCATCGACCAAAGTTATGAGGACTTCACCACGGAACAGCTTTTCAGTGCGAAAGAGGCCGCCGCACTGCCTAACGTAATCCTTCTCCATTCCATGACCAAGCGGTACGGCATTCCGGGACTGCGGGTCGGATTTCTGACCGCACGGACGGAAATGACCGACCGCATCCGACGGTTCAGAATGCCCTGGTCCGTCAACGCCTTGGCCATGGAAGCCGCCATCTACCTGACCCGGCATGAAGCCGACTTCCGTCCGGACATCCACTCACTGCTAAAAGAACGCGACCGGGTGGCACAACAACTGAACGACAAAGGACTGGCTGAAGTATGGCCAGGAAAAACCCACTTCCTGCTGGCACGGCTCCGCATGGGAAAGGCCGCCGCACTGAAAGAATACCTCGTCCGGCGGCACGGCATTCTCATCCGGGACGCGGGAAACTTCGAGGGACTGGACGGACGGCATTTCCGTATCGCCGTACAATCCCGCGAAGCAGACGACCTGCTGCTCGCCGCCATCGAAGAATGGCTCTTTTCAGAATAAGACAATGACAAACATACTTCCTTTACTCATAGGCTGGGGGTTGGACCGATGGTTGGGCGACCCGTCCCGCCTGCCCCATCCGGTGGTAGCCTTCGGGCGGTGGATCAGTTTGATGGAACGCCGCCTCAACCAAGGCAACCACCGCCGAGCCAAAGGACTGGCTTTCGCCGGCCTTTCCGTCCTCGGCGTGTTCGCCCTCACATGGGCTTTTCTTTTCATCACAGGACGACTCTGCGCCACATGGACTACGGGAGGCATTTGGCTCTATGGGGGCATTGAAGGCATTCTGGTGTTCTACTGCCTTTGCGGCACGACCCTCATCCGTGAGGTGCGCCTCGTCTTCCGGGCCGCCGACCGCTCACTGGACGAAGGCCGCCGCCAAGTGAGCCGTATCGTGGGGCGCGACACCGCACGGCTGAGCGACAAGGAAGTGCGTACGGCAGCTTTGGAGACCTTGGCAGAAAACCTAAGCGACGGAGTCATCGCGCCGCTCTTCTGGCTTTACCTGCTCGGACTGCCGGGCATGATGGCCTACAAGATGGTGAACACCATGGATTCCATGACAGGCTACCGCACGGAGCGGTACAAGGATTTCGGATATGCCGCCGCACGGCTGGACGATGCGGCCAACTACATCCCGGCACGCCTCACCGCCTTTCTCATGGCCCTCTCCGCCTGTCTTGCCCGCCACGACAAACCCGCCCGCAGCCTGAAAGCGGAGCTGCGGTTCATCCGGCGTTACGGGCCACAACACGCCAGTCCCAATTCCGGCTATCCCGAAGCCGCGCTGGCCGGCATCCTCGACTGCCGCTTCGGAGGCCCACACGAATATTTCGGGAAAAGTTTCCCCAAGCCTTATATCGGGACACACGACCGGGCACTGCGACAGAAAGACCTCGACATGGCGGTCCGCATCAACCGGAAAGCCGAAATCCTCATGCTGCTGTGCGGCATCGCCCTATCTTTCGTCTGACGAAAGGATGCGGTAGAACGCCTCCATATCCAGATGCCGGCGCACATGGTCGGCCAACAAATCATACTGCCGCTCCTTAAATGCGGCATAATCCTCTCCGCCGGCCGGCTCCAACCCATAAGGCCCCAACAAGAAATCCACAAACGAAGGGTTGTCCAATATGCCGTGCAGGTAAGTCCCCATGCACTTCCGGTCCTGCATACACCCTTCCTCCGTGCCATCCGACAACCGGAGCAACGGAACGGCTTGTGCCTGTTCCTCAAAGGCCGTGCGCCCCATATGAATCTCATACCCCCGGCAACGCGTTTCCGGCTCACCGAAAAGGAATTCCACCTGCCGGGTGGCCTTCTCCTTTCCCAGCACCGTCCGCACAGGCAACAAGCCCAAGCCCGATTTCGTCCGGGGAACTCCTTCCACTCCCTCCGGGTCGGCCACCTCACGGCCCATCATCTGGTATCCGCCGCAAATGCCCATCACCGTCCGCCCTTCTTCCCTCGCCCGAACGACCGCCGCAGCCATCCCCGTATGTTCCAGCCATTCCAAGTCGTCTATCGTGTTCTTGCTGCCGGGCAGGATGATTATCTCTGCCTGCCGGAGTACGTCCGGACTGTCAGCGTAAAAAAGATGTACCCTCCCGTCACGCTCCAACCGGTCGAAATCCGTGAAATTGGACAAATGCCGCAGACGGACCACCGCCACATTAACCCGGCCTTCTTCAGCCCGCGAAGGCTTCCCGGCCAAATCCACAGCATCCTCGTCTTCGATATGGATGCCTTGGAAATAAGGCACGACCCCCAATACCGGCACTCCGCAAACGTCCTCCATCATCCTCACGCCGTCGGAAAAAAGACGCAAGTCGCCCCGGAACTTGTTGATGATGATTCCCTTGATGCGCTTCCGGTCCTCGGGTGTCTGCAACATGATGGAACCGTAAGCCGATGCGAACACCCCGCCACGGTCGATGTCCGCCACGAGAAACACATCCGCACCCGCATGACGCGCCATGGGCATGTTCACAATATCCGTCTCGCGGAGATTGATTTCGGCCACACTTCCCGCCCCCTCCATCACAACCGGGTTATAACGGGCCGCCAGACGGTCGAAAGCCTCACACACCGCCTGACGCAAGCCTTCCCTTCCGGCAGAGCGGAAATAGTCATAGGCCGCGCGGTTTCCCACCGGAAGTCCGTTGAGCACGACTTGCGACGTATGGTCGGAATTAGGCTTGAGCAACACTGGGTTCATGTCCGTGTGGCAAGGTATTCCGGCAGCCTCGGCCTGCACGGCCTGCGCCCGTCCTATCTCCAACCCCTCAGGAGTGGCATAAGAATTCAGCGACATGTTCTGCGCCTTGAAAGGGGCCGGCCGGTATCCGTCCTGACGCAAAATGCGGCAGAAAGCGGCAGCCAACACGCTCTTGCCCACGTCACTCCCCGTTCCGGCCAGCATGAAAGGATGTAGTTTTCTCATGAGATGCACGTTTTGGGCTGCAAAGGTACACGAATCCTCCATTGCGGCACGCAAGAAAGAAGAAAAACGACGGTCTCCCAGACATAAGGATACAAAAAAACCCGCAACGGAAATCCGTTGCGGGGAACATTCCTTTACCCAAACTCTCTCGCAATGCTGCAAGATTACTTAATCTCAATCATCCGGTTGACTTTGGCCTTTTCCTCCGGCGTGCGCTTCGGCAGGTCTATCGTCAACACGCCATCGTTCACGCTGGCCGAAATCTTTTCTTTGTCCACATCCTCGGGCAAGACGAGCGTCTGTTCAAATTGAGTGTAAGAGAACTCCTGACGCAGGTAGCGTTTGTTCTTCTTGTCCTCGTCCTTCTTCTCGTCCTTCTTCTCCATGGCGATGGTCAGTTCATTGTCCTCGCCTACATGGATGGTGAAGTCTTCCTTCTTCATGCCCGGAGCGGCGATTTCCACTTTGTAGTCCGTGTCGCTCTCGATGACGTTGATGGCCGGAGCGGTGGCGTTAGCCTTTACCATCCAATCGTTGTCGAAGAAATCGTTGAACAAACTCGGCAACCAGTTCTGAGCATTGTACCTTCTAATAGCTGACATAATCAAATCTCCTATTCTTTAAGTTATACATTCAAGTTGCATTCCCGGGCGGCGTCTCCTTTCGGTCGCGCCGCTCATTCGTCTATAGTACAAACCCCATGCCCGCAAGCCGACATACAGGCCGGGCCGTCCCGCCTTTTAAACAAACGAAAGTTTTTTAAGACATTCCCCTGCCGGTTTTAACCTACAGAACGTTTTTTCACGCACGCCCCGGCCAAGCCACGGACACATTGGCAGTCATCCGGACAACATGTCAGGGACATCCGCCCCCATCCTCAAAAAAAGTAACACGAAACAGCGTCTTTCTCATCCTTTTTACTTACCTTTGCCCTCATGCATTCCCCTCTTCTCCCTTGGAAGAAAGAAGGACGCATGAAAACTTACACGAAACCAAACCTCACATGGAAATGAAAAAAGTTGTTCTCTTTCTGTATGTTGCAGCCGTCTGGGCCTCCGGAACTGCCGATGCCGCCCCACGTTCCGAGCGACAAGCCCGGACCATCGCCGAAAACTTCCTGAAAGACAAGGCCGGCACGATGAAACGCACAACCGGCAGGCTCACACTGGTTGCCACATCGGAAACTCTTGACACACCGGAGAAGCGCACGACCGACACACAGTCGCCCGCATGGTACGTCTACAACCAAGAAAAAGACGCCTTTGTCATTGTCTCCGGCGACGACGGGATGAAGGACATCCTCGGTTACTCCACCGAAGGCAGTTTCAGTACGGAGAACTTGCCGGACAACCTGCGCACATGGCTCGGAGCCTACACGGCTTTGGCCCAGGCCGCACCAACCTCTTCCACGGTCGGCCTCCGCGACCTTACCTCCGCCTATCCGACCGCCGTCTCCCCTCTGCTGGGCGACATCAACTACGACCAAGACACCCCATACAATTGGAGTTGCCCCATACAGGACGGCTCCAGATGCGTGACCGGCTGCACCCCCACGGCCACAGCCTCCATCCTGAGTTATTGGAAATATCCCGCCTGCGGCGACGGCTTCCGGACATACACCACGAAAAGCCATAACATCCTGTGCCGTTTTGATTTTGATGGAACCCCATTCGACTGGGAGCATATTCTCCCGTCCTACGAGACCGAAAATTATACCTACGCCCAGGCGAAGGCTATCGCCACGCTGATGTATGCCTGCGGTGTGGCCTCCGAAACCGATTACGGAGCGGAAGCATCCGGAACCTACCCAAAGGATAACCTGAACGGCCTCATCGAGAATTTGGGGGTCAACCCTTACACAGTCATTCTGCTACGAGAAGGATTCTCCTCTTCGGAATGGATGGCGCTCATCAAGAAGGAACTCGCCGCCGGACGCCCCATCCTGTATGGCGGATATGACGCTTATGACGGCGGACACACCTTTGTTCTCGACGGTTATGACGCAGAGGGGATGGTACATGTGAACTGGGGATGGGGAGGCCTCAGCAACGGCTACTTCGAGATCCTCTCCCTCGACCCTTCCTCCATGGGCATCGGTGGAGGTACCGGAGGCGGATACGCTTTCCAGCAAAACATGCTCTACGGCCTGGCCCCCAAAGACGTGCTTGCCGTCCCGCAGTCATATTTCTATCTCAAAGGAGGCCTGTCTTTTGAAAACCAGACCGCCTATATCACCGACATATACAATTATGGCCATGGTTTCACAGGAAGCATAGGTGTCATCGCCGAACAAAACGGCAACCAACATCTGCTGGGAGAAGAAGTGCTATCCGAAACGTTAGGGACGCTGTACGGATATTCTTCCTTGGAAATCCCGTTGGACCATCTCGACGACCTGGAGACCGGCACCTACACCGTCTACGCGGCCAGCCGGATGGACGAAGAAACCACATGGTCGAAATCACGGGGGCCGGAAACCGGAAATCCGGAATACATACTCACTGTAGGCAGCGGACAGGCCTACACCTTCCGGCCGGCCCGCGACACGGCCTTCCCCGTTGCAACCCTCTCAACCGACAGCCCGCTCTATCCCAACGCGTATGCGGATTTTGACATACGAATCCGGAATGAACGGACGGACAATGAGACTTTCGGCGAACTGTATCTCATCCTCAACGGACCGGGCATCGACCACGGCTTCATCTATCGGGAACAAGTCCTGCTCGCCGCCGGAGAGGAACAGGCCCTGACCTGCAACGTGCAACTTCCCTACGTGACAGGGACCTATACACTCACGCCTTACTGGACCAGCGGAAACATCACCGAAGTTATCGGTCCGGACCTGGACTTGAACATCCTGCAAGGAATCTCCACGAACGGCATCGCCCTGCGCAACTGCGCCTTGGACCGCACTTCCTACGAAAGCGGAAGCTGGATTACCTGCAGCGGCGAACTATACATAGAAGACCGCGATGCGGATTTCTTCTCCGGCGAACTCTATTTCGGCGTGTTCCCTACCGAGGGCGGCTCCACTCTCACAGGAAGAATCATTCCGTTCACCATCTCCCAAGATTCCCCGGCCACGTTCTCCGAACGCCTCAAAGCCGACCTGCAACCTGGAGAATACCAATTCGTCGTCATGAAAACCTGGGGAACGCAGGAAGACCTCTGGAATACACCATTCTCCGTAACGGAAGCCTCAGGCATTGGCAACCAACTGGCCGACGCACCTTACGGAAAGCCTGCACTCCTTTCCACTCCGGATGCCGCCGCCCTCTGTTTCCGCTATGCAGGAAACGTGAAGACAGCCCGCCTCTACAATCTGGCAGGCCAATCCGTCGGACTGTCCCTTTCGCCGGAACATGACGGCGACACTTACCGCATTCCCGTACAAGGACTACCTGAAGGTGGCTACATTCTCAAACTCATTACGGAAGACGGAAGAACGGAAACACTCAAATTCATCCGATAACAGAATAAAGAACCACTACTGCATGGAAAAAGGAAAAAGAACCCTCAAAGCCTGGTGGCCCTATTGCACCCTGGCGGCTTGCCTGGCCGCCACCACGGCTTGCCGTTCCGCCCAAGAAGGCACAGCAAATGCACAAGAAGCACAAGCGGCGGCGGTGCAGCCTCCGGCCTTCAGACCGGTCCATACAACCCCGTCCGCACACAAAGTGTCTTCTCCCATAGTCTACATCTACAAGACGCGGAAAGACTATTCGCGTCTGGTCCCTGTCCTCATGGACGAGACCCGCACGCGCATCGTGTCCTACCCGGCCCCGACAGACCTGAAGACCAACGGCAAACTGGCCTACCCCACCCCCTTGGAGAACGGCTATTGGCTGGACAACCGGGGCATATCCCCCCATGCCGCCTTCCTCTCCTACACTTACGAGGAATACAGCCAAATGAAAGAACCGCCCGCCATGGACGACCTCCTGTCGCACATCGCGGACAAAGACCCGTTCACGTACATCCAAGCCTGCGGTCGCCGGGCGGACTACAAAGACATCGTGAAAGAACTGAATGAATACATCCGCGAACGCGGACTGAAGTAAATACAAAAAGCAAGCCAAAGCCGGGAAGTCGTGTCACGCCTTCCCGGCTTTGGCTTGTTCCTATTCCTTCATCAGGAAAGCCTTGAAATCCTCAAAGTCCTTGCTCATCGGGACGCTCTTCTTCTCGCCTCTCATGAAGGCCGCCAACTTGTCGGGTACGGCCACGGGCCGACCGATGATGCCTTCCACGGTGGACTTGAACTTGGCGGGATGCGCCGTCTCGAGGAACACGCCGGTCTCGCCCTCGCGCAAGCCTTCGCTTAAAGCCCGGAAGCCACACGCCCCGTGCGGGTCGAGCAGGTAACCGTTTTGTTCGTAGCAAGCCTTCACTGTCTCCGCAATCTGCACATCGGTATAGGTCGCCCCGCTGATTTCAGCGGCAATGGCGGCATGGCTGCCCTTGTAAAGGTCATAGATGCGGGCGAAGTTGCTCGGGTCGCCCACGTCCATGGCGTTGGCGATGGTCTGGACAGACGCACGGGGATGGTATTCCCCGGTCTGCAGGTAATTGTAGAAAATGTCGTTGGCGTTGTTGGCCGCAATGAAACGCTTCACGGGCAGGCCCATCACCTTGCCGAACAGCCCGGCCGTGATGTTGCCGAAGTTGCCGCTCGGCACGCACACCACCAATTGTCCGGCCTTGCCCAGTTTCTTCATCTGCGCATAGGCATAGAAATAGTAGAACGCCTGCGGCAGGAAACGCGCCACATTGATGGAGTTGGCGGAAGTGAGCTTCATGTGGCGGTTCAGTTCCTCGTCCATGAACGCGCTCTTCACCAACGCCTGGCAGTCGTCGAACACGCCGTCCACCTCAAGCGCCGTGATGTTCTGGCCCAAAGTGGTGAACTGGCATTCCTGAATGGCACTCACCTTACCCTTCGGATAAAGCACATACACGTGGATGCCTTCCACTCCCAGGAACCCGTTGGCCACAGCACTGCCCGTGTCGCCGGACGTGGCCACCAAGACGTTCACCTTTTGGCTTCCTTCCTGCTTGATGAAGTAACCCAACAACCGCGCCATGAAGCGCGCACCCACGTCCTTGAAAGCCAGCGTGGGGCCGTGGAACAACTCAAGCGAATAAATGGTGTCCGTCACCTTCACCACCGGACAATCGAAACTCAGAGTGTCGTACACAATCTGTTTCAGCGTGTCGGCCGGCACGTCCTCGCCGAAAAACGCGTCCGCCACGCGATAGGCCACCTCCTGAAAGGAAAGGTCCTGTATCTCCTCGAAGAACGAGTCTGGCAGACGCTTGATGGTCTCGGGCATGAACAGTCCCTTGTCGCCCGCCAGGCCTTTCACCACCGCCTCATGCAGGGTGGCACGGTCGGCCTTGCCGTTTGTACTATAATATTTCATGCGTTTGTCTTTTTAATGTTTCATAAACTCGCGGATAAACTCATCGCCGTGGAGCAGCCCGTAACTGCCGGCCTTGGCGGCTTCCTCGTCGAACGTCTGCACGCTGTCCGGCTCGATGCCCGGATAATAGATGGCAAACGGGACGGGGTCGGCCGTATGGGTGCGGTGGGCGCAAGGCGTGGGATGGTCCGGCAGCACGGCAATGGCCACCGGTTCGTCCCAGTTCTTCACGGCCTCCATGATGGGTCCGACGGCCCGACGGTCAAGATTCTCGATGGTCTGCAGCTTCAACTGCACATCCCCGTCATGTCCGGCCTCGTCGCTGGCCTCCACATGCAGGTAGACGAAGTCACCTTTCTCCAAAGCCTCTATCGCGGCCTGCGCCTTCCCTTCGTAATTCGTGTCGTACAGACCGGTAGCCCCTTCCACGTCAATCACCTGCAAGCCGGCATAACGGCCGATGCCGCGAATCAGGTCCACCGCCGTGATGACAGCCCCGGAATGAATCTGCGGATAGGTCACGGTCAGCGGTGTCATGGCCGGGCGGTAGCCTCCGCCCCACGGCCAAATGCTGTTGGCCGGGTCACGGCCTTCCTTCTTGCGCTGCAGGTTCAAGGGATGGCCCGCCAGCAATTGCTGCGACTCCAATATCAGGCGGTTCAACAGGTCGGCCGTCTCCCGGGCTTCCGGCACTTCGGCCTCCACCATGCAGTCGCGGAACGGCGTACCCGGCACGTCATGCGGGGGCGTGCAGCGCAACCGCTTGTCTCCGCCCTTGATGACCAATAGATGACGGTACTGCACGCCCGTATAGAAATGAATACGGTCATTGCCCAGCTTCTCCTGCAGGAAACGTACCAGCACATCCGCGTCCTCCGTGTCCAGACGACCGCAGGAATGGTTCTTGATTTTCCCGTCCTCGATGCAAATCAGGTTGCAGCGGAGCGCCAGGTCGTCATCGGCCAGTTCCACGCCGATGCTGGCGGCCTCGAGCGGGCCGCGTCCCTCGTACACCTTGTGCTGGTCATAGCCCAGAATGGCCGAATTGGCCACCTCGCTGCCCGGATGGAATCCTTCGGGTACGGTCTGCAACAGGCCGCACCGCCCCATCCGTGCGATCCGGTCCATGTTCGGAGTATGGGCGTACTGTAGCAGCGTCTTGCCGCCCAAGGCCGGCACTTTCCAGTCCGCCATGCCGTCGCCCAATACGATAATATGTTTCATATCCGTCTTTTTACCTATTTATTATATATGACTTATACGTTGGCCACGCTCATGATGTCGGCGAACACTCCCGCCGCCGTCACGCCCGCACCGGCCCCGTAGCCCTGAATCAGCATCGGGTATTCCTTGTAACGCTCCGTGGTGAGCAGGATGATGTTGTTCGACCCCTCCAGATTGTAGAAAGGATGGTCATGCTCCACCTCGCAGAGTTCCACGCACGCCTTCCCCTCCTCGTAGCGGGAGACGAAACGCCAACGCTTGCCCTCGCTCTCCAACACCTTGCGGCGGCGTTCAAAACCTTCATCCAGCGAAGGCAGGTTCTTCCAGAAGTCCTCCAACGAGCCTTGGAAGAACGAGTCGGGAACGAACAAGCGTTTCTCCACGTCCTCCTGCTCGATGCGGTAGCCCGCCTCGCGGGCCAGGATGACCAGCTTGCGGATGACATCCTTTCCGCTCAAGTCCACCCGCGGGTCCGGCTCGCTGTATCCTTCCTCCTTGGCCAACCGCACCGTCTCGCTGAACGGCACCTCGGCCGAAAGCTTGTTGAAGATGAAGTTCAACGTGCCGCTCAGCACCGCCTCTATCTTCAGGATCTTGTCGCCGCTGTTCAGCAGGTCGTTGATGGTGCGGATGATGGGAAGCCCGGCACCCACATTGGTCTCGAAAAGGAACTTCACGCCTCGCTCACGGGCCGTGTCCTTCAATTTCTTATATGTAGCATAATCCGACGAGGCCGCAGTCTTGTTGGCCGCCACCACCGAAATGTTATGCTCCAGGAACTCCTGGTACAGGCCGGCCACCTCGGCACTGGCCGTGCAATCCACAAACACAGAGTTGAAGATGTTCATCCCGATAACCTCGTCGCGCAGCCGCTTCAGGTTGCTCGGCGCACTGTCGGCCAGACGCTCCCGGCAATGTTCCAGGCTGATGCCCTCGCGGTCGAACATGGCGTTGTGCCCGCTGGCGATGCCCACGACCTTCAGCTTCAGGCCGCGTTCCTTCTTCAGTTTCTCGCTTTGCTGCGCCAACTGTCCTATCAGGCTGCCGCCCACGGTACCCACTCCGCAAAGGAAAAGGTTCAGCACCTGGTATTCGGAAAGGAAAAAGCTGTCGTGGATGACGTTCAGCGTCTTGCGCAGCGAACGGCCGTCCACCACAAAGGAGATGTTCGTCTCCGAAGCCCCTTGGGCACACGCAATCACGTTGATGCCGCTACGGCCCAGCGTGCCGAAAAGTTTCCCGGCAATGCCCGGCGTATGCTTCATGTTCTCGCCCACGATAGCTACCGTGGCCAGCCCGCTCTCCGCCTTCATGCGAAACATGGCACCCGTCTCTATCTCCTTGGCGAACTCGGCGTCCAGCACCTCACAGGCCGCGTCGGCATCCGCGTCGCGCACGCCGATGGACGTGCTGTTCTCCGACGATGCCTGCGACACCAGGAACACACTGATGCCGTTGTCCGCCAAAGCCGTGAAGATACGGCGGTTCACGCCGATGACCCCCACCATGGACAGGCCGGAGACCGTAATCAGCGTTGTTCCGCTGATGCTGGAGATTCCCTTGATGGGCTTCTGGTCGGCAGTCACTTCCTGCCGGATAATCGTCCCACGCCCTTCCGGATTGAAGGTATTCTTCACCAGAATGGGAATGTTCTTCATGCACACCGGATAGATGGTGGGCGGATAGACCACTTTCGCGCCGAAGTTGCACAGCTCCATGGCCTCCACGTAGCTCAGTTCATTGATAGTATAAGCGGCGGAAATCACCTTGGGGTCGGCCGTCATGAAACCGTCCACATCCGTCCAGATTTCCAGGATGCGGGCGTCCAGGGCCGCCGCGATGATGGCCGCCGTGTAGTCCGACCCGCCGCGTCCCAGGTTGGTCACCTCGCCCGATTCGGCGTCCGTCGAGATGAAGCCCGGCACGAGCGACACCTGAGGCAGTTCCGCAAAAGCCTCCCTCACCAGCCTGTTCGTCAGTTCGGAAGCCAGCAACTGCCGGCCACCTTTGATTTCCGTCTTGATAAAGGTTCGGGAATCGAACCAGACGGCATCCCGAACCAACGCCGCCGCGATATGGGACGACAGCCGCTCGCCATAGCTCACGATGGCGGCGGAAGTCTTCGGCGAAAGGTCACGAATCAGATAAACGCCCTGGTAGATGCTCTTCAGTTCGTCCAACAACGCCCCGACAACCTCCAACAGCTTGTCCCGCTTTTGCCCCGCCGGTATCACCGTCTCTATCATCCGGTGATGGCGGTCGGCCATTTCCTCGAATTCAGTCTGGTAAGACAAGTCCCCGGCCACGGCCAGTTGGGACGTCCGGATCAACCTGTCGGTAATGCCGCCCAAGGCCGACACCACCACGATGACCGGCTCTCTCTCGGCCTCTACAATCTTCTTGACATTCAAGATGCTTTCTACGGAACCTACGGATGTTCCTCCAAATTTCAATACTTTCATATCTGTTTCTACAAATCAGGCCTCCCGGTATGCAGGCTCACAACACCTGTGTTGACAGCCCGGAAGCCATAACGTTCCAAAATAGTCTTGCTCGTCGTTAAGCTCCGCAAAAATAGCAATTATTTGGCTAAAAAAGCTTATGAAATAAAATTAATTTGTATTTTTGCCTAATAAATCATCGACATCAAACAGCCGTTTCATGACAAAAAGAACATTTTTCCTTTATATCCTCTTACTTTTTGCAGGCCTGTCCGCATGGGCCGGAAGCGATTTCTACGAGGGCGAACCCGTATATGCCAGCCGTTGGCGGGACTACAAGCGGAATTCTTACTTCGGCCTGCGTTTCGGACTGAACATTCCTACCGTACGCTACCGTGGCACGGGCGGAACGGCACAGACCGACCCGCACCCCCGGTACCACCTGGGGCTGGTCTATGGCAACAAGCTGGGCGAAGGACTGCCCTTCTTCCTCGAAACCGGACTGGTGTACACGGAAAAAGGTACGGAAATCAAAGAGACGGAAGACGCGGGATTCCGGAAAACGACCCTGCGCTATCTGGAAATCCCCATCGTCCTGAAATACAAGATTGACACGAGTGCCGACGACTTCACCGTGCAGCCGTTCTTCGGCGGCTACCTGGCCGTGGGCGTGGGCGGAGAAGTGAAAGACTACGCCGAACGGACCAAATACAGCCCGTTCGGCTCCAGCCGCTACAAACATTTCGATGCCGGACTGAAAGTGGGCTGCGGCATTGCATTCCAGAATTTCTATTTCAGCATGGGATACGACATCGGGCTGTTCAACATTGCCGGGAAGAACTACACCGAATACCATTACGACAACTTCGACGGACGCATCCGTACGGGCAACTTCACCATGACCCTCGGTGTGGATTTCTAACATCTGCGTTCACAACCGTTCCAGCCAAGCCGCTGCGGCCTCGGCACAACGCTCGCCGTCGATGGCGGCTGACACGATGCCGCCCGCATAGCCGGCCCCTTCGCCACAAGGGAACAGCCCCCGGAGACGCACATGCTGCAGCGTCTCCCCGTCGCGAAGGATGCGCACGGGAGCCGAAGTACGGCTCTCCACGCCTATCATCACGGCGTCGTTCGTCAGGAAACCGTGCGAGGCTTTCCCAAACCGGCGGAAACCTTCGGCCAAGCGGGTGGTGATGAACTTCGGCATCCAGAAATGCAGAGGCGAAGACACCAGGCCGGGCGCATACGAACTGTCAGGCAGGTCGTAGCTCAACCGCCCGTTCACGAAGTCGGCCATCCGCTGCGCGGGTGCTGTCTGCCGGCAGTTGCCCTGCCGCCAGTTCTGTTCTTCCAACACCTCCTGAAACTGCATCATGGCCAACGGATGCCCGGCTTCCGCCTGCACGCCGGCCACCGCCATAAGCTCCGCCAACGACGGCTCCTGCAAATCCCCGGGGTGCATTTCCACCACCATGCCGGCGTTGCTCCACCGCGAACCACGGTTGCTGGGCGACATGCCGTTCACCACCGTCTGCCTCGGACCGCTGGCCGCCGGAACAACGAAACCGCCGGGACACATGCAAAAGCTGTACACCCCGCGGCCGTCCACCTGCTGCACGAAACTGTATTCCGCCGCCGGAAGATACTTCCCGCGCCCGTTCTTGTTATGATACTGGATTTGGTCGATCAACCGCGACGGATGCTCCAGCCGCACACCGACGGCCAATCCCTTGCTCTCGATTTCCACCCCGTGGGCATACAGCCAGCGGTAGACGTCGCGGGCGGAATGCCCCGTGGCCAGAATCACAGGCCCGCGGAAAGTCCGCCCTGTGTTCGTCTCAATCCCGACCACCTCGTCTTTCTCTATGAGCAAGGCATCCATGCGGGTCTCGAAATGCACCTCTCCCCCGCAGTCCAGGATGGTCTTGCGCATGTTCTCTATGACCCTCGGGAGTTTGTCCGTCCCGATGTGGGGATGCGCGTCCTGCAGGATGGACACGCTGGCTCCGTGCTGGCAAAACACGTTCAGGATTTTCTCCACGTTGCCACGCTTCTTGCTCCGCGTGTAGAGTTTTCCGTCGGAATAAGCCCCCGCGCCGCCCTCGCCGAAACTGTAGTTGCTCTCGCTGTCCACCTTGTGTTCGCGCGAGATTTTGGCCAGGTCCAACTTGCGGTCGCGCACGTTCTTTCCGCGTTCTACGATGACGGGCCGGTAGCCCGCCTCAATCAGGCGAAGGGCGGCGAAGAGTCCGCCCGGCCCGGCTCCGACCACAATCACCTGCGGCCGTCCGCTCACGTCATGGTATTCCGTACGCACGAACTCATCGTCTTCCGGTTGCTCGTTGACATACACCCTCACTTTCAAGTTCACGTAAATGGTGCGCTGGCGGGCGTCGATGCTCCGCTTCAGCACCCGTATGGCCGTCAGTGTCCGCTCGTCTTTTCCTTTCTCGCGGGCGATATGCCGCCGCAAGGCCTGCTCGCTGGCTGCCGTTTCCGGCAATACTCTGAGTTGGTATTCTTCTATCATAATATGTATGCTTCTTTCAGTCCATTCTCATGTGCAATATCGGAAAGGGATTACCCTGTTCGTCCGTCTCATCCCGCCGGAATGTGCGGAACCCCATATGGCGGTAAAACCCTTCGGCCTTCTCGTTCTGTTCGTTCACATCCACATATTCCACGTCGTATTGGCTGAGGGCAAGGCCTGTCAGCCTTTTCCCCAGCCCCGTCCCGATGCAGGAGGGGGAGAGGAAGAGCATCTCTATCTTGCATTCTTGTATGCCCATAAAACCTACGGGCGCGTCGCCATCCCAAGCCACAATGAGATGTTCGACACCCTGCAACGCGGCCTCCACCTGCGGGACAAGATGGTCAATGTCTTGCTCCGTCAGGAAATGGTGGCTGGTCCGCACCGAAAGGTGCCACACCCCGACCAATTGGCCGACGAGGCCGGCACTGCGCTCCCCGCCCCATTCTTCTATTCTGATTTGTTCCATATTCCAAAATTTGCGTTACGGTGATGCAAAGTTACGGATTCCGGCTTGCCTCCGCAACCATGTCCGTGCCGTTCCTTCCCGATGCTCAGCCGAAAAGCGCCCGAAGCGCCTCTTCCACCTTCCGCACTGGTATGAGTTCTATGTCCAGCTTCGAGGAATCGAATCCCTGCATGTTATATTTAGGTATCAGCATCCGGCGGAAGCCCAACTTGGCGGCCTCGGCCACCCGTTGCTCGATGCGGTTCACCGGACGGATCTCGCCGCTCAGTCCCACCTCGCCGGCCATGCATACCCCGTCCTCGATGCCCGTGTCCACATTACTGCTCAACACAGCGGCGATGACAGAGAGGTCGATGGCCGGGTCGGTCACCTTCAGTCCGCCCGCGATGTTGAGGAACACGTCCTTCTGCGCCAGGCGGAAGCCCACGCGCTTCTCCAGCACGGCCAGCAGCATGTTCAGCCGCCGCAGGTCGAACCCCGTGGCCGAACGCTGGGGCGTGCCGTAGGCGGCCGTGCTCACCAGTGCCTGCGTCTCGATGAGGAAGGGGCGCACCCCCTCGATGGCCGAAGCGATGGCCACGCCGCTCAGCCCTTCGTGGTTCTCGGAGAGCAGCAGTTCGGAGGGGTTGCTCACCTGCCGCAACCCGTCCTGGCGCATCTCGTAGATGCCCAGCTCCGCCGTGCTGCCGAAACGGTTCTTGATGCTCCGCAGGATGCGGTACATGTAATGCTGGTCGCCCTCAAACTGCAGCACGGCGTCCACGATATGTTCCAGCACCTTGGGGCCGGCCAGCGTGCCTTCCTTGTTGATATGCCCGATGAGGATGACGGGGATGTTGCTCTCCTTGGCGAACTTCAGCAACAGGGCCGCACATTCGCGCACTTGGGAGATGCTGCCGGGCGAACTGTCCACCGTCTCGCTCATGATGGTCTGGATGGAGTCGATGACCAACAGCTGGGGCTGCACATTACGCACATGCGCGAAAATCTGCTCCAGCACCGTCTCGCACACCACGAGGCAACCGGAAACGGAAAGGAAGGAATCGCGGTCCACCATCTGCCCCGCCGAACGCGGCACCAGCCGGTCGGCCCGCAACTTCAGCTGCCGCGCGCTCTCCTCGCCACTGACGTAGAGAATGCGCCGTCCGCCCAGCCGCAGCACCGTCTGCAGCACCAAGGTGGACTTCCCGATGCCCGGCTCGCCGCCCAGCAGCACCAGCGACCCGGGCACCAACCCGCCGCCCAGCACGCGGTTCAGCTCCCCGTCGCACATGTCCATCCGCGGCTCCTCGTCGGCGGCAATCCGCCCCACCGGCACGGGGGCGGCCCGCAAAGGGTCGGCCGCCGACGCCTGCCGGTAGCTTCCCGCCATGACAGCCGCACTTTCCTTCCGCACCGTGAACTCCTTGAACGTGTTCCATTCCCCGCACGACGGGCAACGCCCGATCCACTTCGGGGATTCCTGTCCGCAATTGCCGCACACGTATACCGTTTTATCTTTTGCCATAAATAATCGCCTCGTCTTTTAGCGGATAAAAATACGGAGATTTCCGCGAACGGCCATAAAATACGGCAAGAAAAACTTCCGCACCCGCACAAACCGTTTCTCAAACATATACGAACCACAGTGAACGAAAGGACCAACTACATATCATTCATTGACAACCCCTTATAAGAAATGTCATATCCCTTAAACTCACCCGTGGTACGCAGGAAGGCTGCGGCCTTCTTCTCCAGCAGCTCCATGTCAATGTTCCCGCCCTTACGTTTCACCTCGAAAAACGTAGCTCTACAGTCCAGTTCATTCTCGACCACAATGTCGATTTCATTCTCACCCTTGCGGTCCCACCATCCGCCGATACGCGTATAAGCCTGACGTTCTATCAGCACACGCCGGAAATAGCGTTCAAGCATCAGCCCGCTGAATGTCTCGTAGTCTCGTTTGATAATCGTTTTCAAGCTTTCATAGTTCTCTATCTCAAGCATATAGCTGTACTTATATATAAAACGAAACCAGAACGTGAAGAAATTGTCCTCTATCGTATAACGGACATTTTTGGTAGAACTTTTCTCAAACAAAGGTCGTTTCTTGGCAATAACCTCGTACTCATTTTCCAATTTGGTCAGATAGCCACCAATTTCCCGCCCTACAACGCTTTCGATTTCCGAGCGGGAGGTCTTCCCTCTCGCGATAGCCGACAAAATGGAAAAATAAATCCCGTAGTCCTTGCCGAACTCCTCAATAAGGACGGCCTTTCCCTCTCCCAAAAAAACAGAATCGGCCTTCACGATTTGCCTTATCATCTTTTCCTTTGTCGTAGCACCTGCATCCATAAGCAGTTGTACATATTTGGCCACCCCTCCCGTAAAGGAATACAAGGCCAGCAGGTCTTCCGCCGTGTATTCGGGATAGGCCTCCGTAAGAATTTCTTTCAGAACGGTAGGAGCAAACGCCCGCACGGTCATAAAACGTGTCTGCCTGTTATACAACGGTTCTTTCTTGTCTTTGAATATCTTGGTCATCATGGAATAGATGGAACCGCAAACAATCAAGTTTATCCGAGCCTTGGAACTATACATGTCCCAGATTCGCTGCATATCGCTGTACACCGACTTGTTCACGCGGAAAAACTCCTGAAACTCATCAATGAATAGCGTGATGGGACGATCCACGGAAAACTTCATCAGGAACTCGAACACCTCGGCGAAAGATTCTGTCCGCCCTATCGTCGGTATCCCCAGCTTGTTCTCGATTTCAAGCCGATAATCCTCGCACAATTCTCCCTCAGCTTTACGGGCGACAAAAAAATAGAGGATAGGTTCATCCTCGTATGCTTTCCACACAAGGGATGTTTTGCCAATACGACGCCGTCCCGTCACTACCGTGAACTGGGCGTTATCCTTTGCCATTCCGCGAATCTCACGCAAGGAAGCCATCTCTTCCGTCCTATCAAAAAATTTCATATTCTTAGTCCTTTTCCTTATCCGACTTCCGAAACAGCCATTTCGGAAACAGCCGTTTCGCAACTGCAAATATAGTATGTTTTTCTGAGAAACAGCCTTCCCGTCAAATAATTCTTGTCTGATGCGGAGACACAAATGCGCCAGCCATGCCCGCCCTTTTGTCAAAAAGAAAGGAATCCGCCGGAAAGAGTGTCATTCCGCCCGCTCCGCATCCCTGAAATACGGCGGAATTCCCCACCGTCCTCCCCGCCGGGACGGAATACGCGATTCTCGCGCACCGCCCGTGACATTTTGACATGCTGACAAAAAGAGCGGGCCTTTTATCCATCCACATGGATGGAGCGAACCATCGAATCGGCCCTGCACCAGCGGTGACTGTCCGATATTCCGCCCCAACCATCCTTCGGGCTTGTCGAAGCTCAGCCTGCCATGCTCAAACCGCAACTTGAAGTCAATTGGCAACGGATGTACTCCTGCGCGGATTTGCCCGTCTCCTCCTTTATCAGATCGCCGATGATGACGGCATCGACATGCCCGGCAATGCCCTGGGCGTGGATGAGTGACTGCAACGGATGAGGCTTATACACTGATCATTTCCAAATCATATCCTTTACGGTTCGGACAATCCCCACCAGCCCGATGTCGTGCTGAAAGCCAACCTAAAAAGGCAGAAACAGATACTTGCCTCGCTCCCCGTTTTTCCCTATATTTGCATACTCATCAACAAAAACATTACGATATGAGCGAACTCCGGAAAATCCCCAACGTCGGCGAAACGACCGAACAAGACTTGATGGCAATGGGCTATACCACTATTGAATCCCTAAAAGGCAAAAGCGCAGACGAACTGTATACCGAAGAATGTGTTCTGCGCGGATGCACCCTTGACCGATGCCAACTCTATCTGTATCGTGCCGTCGAATATTTTGTGAACACAAAAAATCCCGACCCAATGAAATGCCATTGGTGGCATTGGAAAGACGAATATGTCGAGGTATCGCCTTGCGGGGCTATCTGCGTGGAGTGCGGTCTGTTTCCCTTGCAATGCGCCGGATGCCGCAAAATTAAAGGGAAAGTATTTTGGTTGCAATATACGGGTGATGATTGCTGTCGCGTATATAATTGTTGCGTGAATAAGAAACATCAGCATAATTGCGGCAAGTGTACGGAAGTTCCTTGCTCCCGCTTCTTAAAAGACCCGACTATCTCTGATGAGGAAAACACCGCCAATTTGAAAAAGATGCTGGATAATTTAAGCAAGACAGACAAATGACTTGCTAACAACAAAAATCGTCAGGATTAGCCCTGTCTTCTTGGAATGCCTTCTTGGATAATTGATAGATTCTTACTATTTTCGCAAACGAATAGAAGCAATACTCCATGAGTCCCAAGTTCAGACAAGAAGACGGATATACATTCAAGATATACTCCAACGAGGAGGAGCGGAAGCATGTCCACGTGGTCAGAGCTGAATGTGAAGCCAAGTTCTGGCTGGAACCGCAGATAGAATTGGCAGCCAATTATGGCTTTGGCAGTAAGGATTTGAAAAAGATAACCGAATTAGTAGAAAAATATGAAGACGACTTTAAACAACAGTTTGCAGCCCACATCGGTAAGCGTGTTGATGATTAATGCACAGGGTATGATGCTGTCCGTTCTGGGGCAGGATTATTTTGTGTCATACAACCGCGTGCCCTGGTTGCGCGACGCCCGCGTCAGCAGTGCACTCAACGTGCGCATGGCGGGACCGAACGCCATCGAATGGCCCGAGTTGGACGTAGACCTCGAAATCGAGAGCCTCAAACACCCCGAACGCTATCCGTTAGTGATGAAGCGGTCGCCGTTGGATGTGATTTGAATGCAATAGTTCAACCGACAGAGTTCCTATTTATTGTCAATGGTATTGGATTATCCCCTGCAGGCTGTGACGGATTTGCAGGGGATTTTTCCGTAAAACAGCCTTTCCGTTAAATAATTCTTGTCTGATGCGGAAACACAAACACGCCAACCATGCCCGGCTCCCGCCGGAAACGCTGTCATTCCACCCGCCCCGCACCCCTGAAATACGGCGGAATTCTCCACCGCCCGTGACATTTTGACGTTCTGGCATTTGGCAATCTGAAAAAAAAAAACTAACTTTGCGGCAACGCACAAAAAACACTTGCCATGAAGAAAAGAACACTCCTCACCACGCTGGCCTTCATGGCCCTCCTCCCTGCCTCATCGCAGACACGGGAAAAAGCCCTCGCCGAATTCGACTGGTTCACGGGATTCGTGAGCCGCAACTATCCGGGATACAAGATAAAGACACAAGGAAAAGAGCGTGAATGGAAAACCTGGACGGACAGCCTGAGAAGTTCCATCGACCAACGGCCAGACACCCTCCCGTGCCTCATAGACGAATACATCCAACGCTTCAAGGACAGACACCTGTGGGTGAACACTACGAACCAGGGACAAATTCAATTCCATGACCTTTTACAAAGGGTAAGAGCCAGATACCGCGCGAAGCACAAACCGGAATCCACCAACATGTACTACACGGCGAAACCCATGAACGACAGCACTTTCTTCCTGCGCATCCCGTCGTTCCGCGACAGCACCTCGAACCAGATGATCAAGGACAATTGGGAGGCCATCACGTCGCGTCCCTACCTCATCGTGGACCTCAGATGCAACGGCGGCGGAAACGACCAGAACTTCGATGCCTTGGCGGACCTGACCTACAGCGGACCGTACCTCACCCACGGTGTGGAACAGTACGCCACGCCGGACTTTCTGGCTCTCTTCAAGGACATCATCGCCCACGATCCCCAGTCGGAATGGAGAGACTACCTGCAGGAACTGACGGACAGCATGGAAAACCACTTGGGAGACTATGTGCTGCGCCCCGGAATGCAACGCATCCGGCTCGTGCGGCGCGACACGGTCTATCAGAACCCGCGCCGCATCGGCCTGCTCATCCACGGACGGAACGCCTCTTCGGCCGAACAATACATCCTTGAAGCAAAGGAGAGCGAGAAAGTCGTGCTTTTCGGCAATGAAAGGACTTCCGGCACGCTGGACCTTTCCAACGTCTTCGCCATCACGTCCCCCTCCGGGTGGTTCAAACTTTATATCCCCACCACCCGCAGCTGCCGCTGGCCGGACATCGTCATCGACGGAAAAGGCATCGCCCCGCAAATCCCCATCCCCCATGAGGTATCACGAACTGAAGCCCTGCAGGAAAGGGACGGCATCGGCGAGGAAATCCACTACATCGAACGGGTGCTGCGCGGCCTCCCCTGCCGCAACGCGGCGGACAGTTCCGCGAAGGAATGAAAACGGTGCGGCTCACCTCCGCAAGTCCATGTGAGGTCCTGTGGACTTTCTATGGCAAGAAGAGGAAGAGTGGCATCCGAGGAATCCGTCATGCCATAGTACCCCTGACGCATAAGGGCATTTTGCGCCCAATGATGCAGGACATCGTCCGCCGCCATCAGACGGACGGGCCTAAACTGTCCGTTCCGCGCCGAATAGCTGCCGCACATCCGGTCGAAATCCACCGGAGAAGTCCCAAACAGCCCGTCCAACCCGCCGGAAAGCACCAAGTCTTCAGTCGCCCCGCATGGCATGGTCCCGTCCGGGTACATCAGCCACAAGCCATCGGCCAAAGCCAAAGCCTGCTCCACATCGTGCGTGGACATCAGAATGGCCTTACCTTCTTCTCCGGCCAGACGATGCAGCAAAGCCATCACCTCTATGCGGCTCGTCACATCCAGAAAAGCCGTCGGCTCGTCCAGCAGAATCAGCGGGCATTCTTGCACCAACGCCTTGGCGATCATCACTTTCTGCCGCTCGCCATCTGACAGTTCGGCCACGTAATTTCCGGCTTTCTCCGACATTCCCACGGCTTCCAAAGCCTGACTCACCCGTTCACGGTCCTGCCGCGTGAGACGGCCGAAATACCCCGTATAAGGCTGGCGGCCCAGAGCGGCCAACTCGAAGACGGTCAGTCCGCCGGCCTGCACCCGCTCGGTCAATACCAAGCCAATGGCCGTGGAACGCTCGCGGACAGGAAATGAGGCCAAAGGCCGTCCCTGGAGTTCCAACTCTCCGGCCAAAGCAGGTTGCACCCCGGCCAGCGTACGCAACAACGTGGACTTTCCGACCCCGTTCCCGCCCAACAGGCAGACCAGTTCTCCCGCCCGCAAGGTGAAATCCAGCGAACGATGCACCACAGCCGTGCGCTTCCCCTTGCGGTAGCCCGTGGCCAACTGTTTTCCTTCCAACACGACCCGCATTCCCATCAGTTGAAATATTTAATCCGCCGTTGACGGACAATGACATACACAATCACCGGCGCACCCAGCACGGGAGTGACGGCATTCAACGGAATCATCCCCCACTCGCCGGGAAGGATGCACAACAGGTTGCACAACAAAGCAACCGCCGCACCGCACAGCATCGTGACAGGCAGCAGGGCATTGTGATTGGACGTCCCCAAGAGCAACCGCGCCACATGCGGCACGGCCAATCCGATGAAAGCCACCGGGCCGCAAAAAGCCGTCACCACCGCCGTGAGCAGTCCCGTGACACCCAACAGCTGACCACGCACCCAACGGACATTCACACCCAGGTTCTCAGCATAACGCTCTCCCAGCAGCAAGGCGTTCAAAGGCTTGACCAGCAGAACTGCCCACAACAATCCGCCCGCCACCACCGCGGAAAACCACGGCAATTGAGCCGAAGGAACTCCACCGAAGTTACCCATTCCCCATATCATATAAGAATGCACGCCTTCCGCCGTGGCGAAGAAATTGAGCAAGGATATGGCGGAAGAAACAATATAGCCCACCATGATGCCTGCAATCAACAACATGACATTGCTGCGTATCAAAGTGGACAAGAACAGAATCAGCCCCATCACGACCAACGCACCGGCCAATGCTCCCAACACGGCCGCGAGGAAACCCGAAAACGAAAAAGCACCGGCAGCCACCGTCCCCCCACCGGCCAGCATCACCAACGCCACACCAAGACTGGCACCGGAACTGATGCCCAAAATGGAAGGGTCGGCCAAAGGATTGCCGAAGGCCGTCTGCAGCATCAAGCCCGACACCGACAAGGCAGCACCGCTGAGCAGGGCCGTGACACAGAGCGGCACACGGCTCTCGCGCACAATGAAGGCCCATGCCTCATTGTCCACCTCACAACCGAGCAAGATGCGCCCCACCGCCTCGGCGGGAATATCCACCGAACCCATCCACAGGTTCGCCACTGCAAGCAACGCCACCAACACGGTCAGACAGCCGCCACAGACCCAACCTTTATGCTCTGCCCTATATGCTGTTTTCATTCCGCTAATTTACGAAAATATCTCAAACTGTCCCGCTCCGCCGCGTCCGGATGGAATATTTTAACCAAATCCTCCAACAAACGCTCGGGATGGAAAGGCGTTTCTTCGTAGAAAGGACGTTCCGCCGTGTTACAACCATAGACCTGCCGCTCCCGGAAAGCCTTGAACCCGGCGTATGGCGCATAGTCGCGCCGCAAGTCGCGGTAAGTCCTGTCTGTGGAAGCATTGTATTTGATAAGCCAGATGTCAGCCTCTCCGGCTTTGTCATACACCGTCTCAAAACTCAACGGAACCGACCCGCTGCCGTCGACATAAGCAAATACATAATCACCACCCGCATCGGCATAAAGCCGGCCCATGGTGCTCCGTCCTCCCGGCACATACCAGGCCGCCCCCGACTTCAGTTCGCTGAACACCCGCGGCCGGCGGCTTGCGCGCTCCACGCCACCCGCCAGTTCCCGATAGCGGTGTTCCACGGCGCAAAAGAGGGAGTCAGCTTCGGCCGCACGCCCGAACAGCCGCCCGTAAAAGCGCATCCACTCGGCGCGCCCCAAGGCCGAAGCCTCCATATAGTCGGCACACTCCACCACCGGTACGCCCAACTGGTCCAACCGACCGTAACCACCGCTGTTCTCGAACGGGGAGAGCAAAATGGCATCGGGCTGCAGGCTGGCGATTTTCTCCACGTCAGGATTCATCCCGTTGCCGGCATCCACGATACGCCCCTCGCGGCATTCCTCCTGAATCCGCGGAATTTTGATGTACTGCAAGTCGCACACGCCCCCTACGGCCTCCAATGCCCCCAACTCTTCCAACAAGGCGCAATGAACGGACGAAAAGACGACCGACTTCTCCAACGGCGTGCGCACCACCGTCCCTTCGGGTAAGTCCGCCGGCAGGCTGTCCCCACGCGCCACCAGCACATAGGTATGCAACGTGCGCAAAGTGTCCCACGGATTGCGCAGCGTGGCAACCTGATACCCTCCATAATCCACCAAGACCAGATTCGCAGCATATTTCAGATCCAGCGTGTCGCCGCCTAAAGACGGGCGTGCCGCCGTGCGCCCCCCGCAAGCGGAGAGCCACACGGCGGCACAGACCGTACAACATATACTCAAAAGCTGTCTCATTCGGTGACAAATACAAACCTGGATGTGGAGTATCCGGCCTCGAACGTGTTCTTCAGATTCCCCTCAGCGTCATACACACGAACGGTTGAATTGGCTCCGTAAGGAACATCGGCCACATAGACATCCCCCGTGGAAGGGTCCACACCAATGGCATTCGGAGATGAGAATTCATCCAAATCAATAAAGTCAGCCTCTTCACCCGTATTCAGGTCCAGCACGAAAGCCCGCTTCGTCTCCGGCAGGTAATATTCCGAATATAGCACATACATCTTGCTGCCATGGTTGGCGGCATACGTGGCCCGACACACATCCTCCACCGTGTCCGTAACCGGGTCAATGCGCTGCAACGTGCCATAGACGTATTGGTCTTCCGACATGCCCGGCGAACCGGCATAGTTCCCGTTGGACACGGTGTACACATAGCCGTCGTCGCCGGTGAAACACTGCGTGTAGGGATTCAGTTTCACGGCAATGTCCTTCGTTTTGGTGAACGACGCCACGTCCACCACGGCCACGGTCGTCCCACTGCCATAACCCGAGATGTTCACATACAGCTTGCCGTTGGCGTTTGTCAACGCTTCGGGATGGTCGCCCACGGCCACCTTCCCCGTGATTTCCAACGTGGCCGTGTCCAGACGGGACACCGTTCCGTCGTAGGCAGTGAAATACACGCAACCGTCGCAAGCCGTCATGTAGCGCGGCTCGGCCGGTGTCGTCCCGTCTTCCGCCCTCACGGGTATCGTCTTAACCACCTTGCAATTGCGGTCCATCACTTCCAGCTTGGACGAACCACTCACCGTGGCATACAGCTTCGAACCGTACAGGCACAAGTCCTGTCCCAAATCCCCCAATCCGAAACCATTGGCCGCTGCGAACAGGTCACCACCAATGGAAAGGCCCTTCAGGTCGAAATACTGAATGGAAGCGTCATTACCGCCCCAGTTTCCGGTGTTCAGCACATAAAGTCCCGATGTCGTCGGAACAGGCGGGACGACCACCGTTCCTTCTTCCTCCTCATTACAAGCCACACACAATCCCAAGGCCAAGGCCGCCAAGGCCGGTTTGTACCACATTTTTCTCATCATTCTTTTTGTTTTTAGTTTATAAATCATAGGTCACAGTAAACTTGTAATTGCGTCCGGGCATCGGATAGAAGCGGACAATCTCATAATTCTTCCCGCCAAGATTCAGCGCGTCGGCCTGCAGCCGCAAGGCGTGCCGCCCCCAGCTGAAAGTGCGGAACAGCGAAAGACTGTGGTCGGCATACGGGCGGATGCGGTTGTCCGCCGAGTTCTGGGCCATCCGGTAACGCTCCGAAGCGTACACCACGTTATAGGCCACGTCCACCCAAGGCGTACTCCATGTCACACTTCCGCTGCCCGAATGGCGCGGAGTGTAGACAATCTGGTTGCGCCACAACTTGCTGTCGCGGTCGGTCACGTCCTCGGCCCGCATGAAATTATACGTGGCAGACAAGTGAAGCCGGAAGTCCTCCGGCATCCGTATTCCCGTCGCGACATTCACGTCCACGCCTACCGTCTCCACCTTTCCCACATTCGACATCTTCCAGACGAACATGGTGGGTATCGCCACAATCTTGTCCTTTACCTTATTATAATAAGCGTCCACGGAGACATCCAAAGATTCCCACACGGAGGAAATCCGCCCGCCCCATGTGGTCCCGACATTCCACTGCCGCGTGCTTTCCGACTTCAGCCGCGTATTGCCAATTTGCCTATAATACAAGTCGTTAAATGTCGGCACACGGAAGATGTCCTTGTAAGAGGCCCGAAGCCGCCAGGCCACCGCACGCACCGGCCTCCATGACAAGCCGAACGAAGGCGAGAGCCGCTTGCGGTCGTCAGCGGCCATCCCGACCCGGACCCGCTCCGTGACGTATGTGTTCAGCAACGAAGCGGTCAACCGGAACGCCGGACGGCGGTATTGTGCGGACAAGGCGGTCAGCACCGTATAACGTTCCGGATACTGGCAACCCGCCAACGTCGTGGACAAGTCGTTATAGGCAAAATCCTGAGCCAGCGAGAAAGAAAGCCCCCGCAGGGGTTCGCTCCAAAGCGTAGCCGTCAGGTAAGTCTCCGTCTGCTTGAAACGGTCGTCCTGCCATCCCGCCGCCTTCCGGTCCGTGTCACGATTCCACGTATAGTTGAACTTGCCCCCGGCTTTCAGTTTCCATCGGGGAGAAAAATGCGCTTCGTAGTTCAGTTGCCCGAAGTAGTTGCGGTCATGAAGCCGTTCCTCGGCATAGGGATTATCGTAGACCACACTCCCCGGCAACCCGCGCCCGGAATGGAACAGATAAGCTTTTGCACGCAGCTCTTGGTCGCCGCGCAGGGAAGCATAGAGGTTCACTTCGCCGCGATAAGTCTGTATGTCGCTGTTGTTGCGCTTCGCCTCTATCCGCTTTGTGCCGTTCACATACTCGAACGGATAGTTTCCATCGGCCCGCAAATAATCACCATCGAAAGCGAGTGCCACCCCGCGGCCCAACCTGAACGCTGCGGACAGCGAGGGATTGGCCAACCCGAAGGAACCGGCCTTCACCTTGGCAGACAGTCGGAAGGGCGACCGCCCGAAATCGGGGCGGGCCGTCTCAATGGCCAGCACGCCTGCCGACGCCAACATCCGGGCCGGCAGGAATATGTCGTCGCCCTGACCGATGGTCAGCGACAAGGCCGACACGTTGTCCAAGGAAAAGCGCGAGATGTCCACCTGGCCGGACTGGCAGTCGCTCACGGCCACGCCGTCATAGCAGACGGCCGTGTGTTGTGCGCCCAAGCTGCGCACCGAAACGGTCTTCATGCCGCCGATGCCCCCATAGTCCTTCACGCTCACACCGGAAAAATGGCGCACGGCATCCGACACCTCCAACGCGCCGAACCGCTCCAGCTCCGCCCTGTCCATGCGCTGCAGGGGGCTTCCGGCGGACAACGAGGCCGGCAGACGGCGTTCCGTCACCGTCACGCCGGGCATACGGCGCAACCCGTTTTCCGTCGTGTCCGCCGGCACCTGCGCTTCCGCCATGAAGGCACAAGCCAAGTACATCCAACCCACAAAGCCCCACCGGAGGCAGGCTTCCGTTCCTTTCTTTCCCATTGAAATGCGTCTAAAATTCTTTTGCACGGCCTCCGCACCCTATCCCACGAGGGAACGAAGCATGACTTCAGTTTTGCAGGTCTTCTGACTTACTCCGGTCTGTTCGCCTTCCCACCTTATATAATATAAGGAAGTGGCATGAGGTAATAAACAAACCGCATAATGAGCTTACAGCAGCGGGACTGTCCGGGACTTTCACCCGATTCCCTTTTCATCCGCCGCCCCGCCAGGTCGTCCCCGGGGGCATCCGGAACAAAACTGTTGCAAAGGTATTAAAAAAACGCATTCCGTCCAACCCTTTTTTTGATTTATATCAAGAAAAAGCCCGTTTCCCGGCAACAAAGGGCCGATTTGCTTGCCGGAAACGCGGAACCGCCGTACCTTTGCAGTGTCATAAGGAACAAAAGAGATTTAGTTTTTAGGTACTTAGCTCCCGAAAGGGAGTTGTTGAGGTAAAAGATTGTTAGGTTAAAAAGAAAGGTAAGAAGATTATGACAGGAGTAATGATTATCGCAGTTGCCGTGGTAGCCATGGCGGTTGCAAACGGTTCAAAGAAGAACAACAATGGCAAGTTCTTGGGTTCAAGCACTTCGATGTTGTTCGGAAACCAAAACTTGAATGCAGGTGCGGCTTGCTAAAGGCCATGCACCTTAGTTTGAAAACATTTAAAATCGAATAACGTAAGGGTTTCTCGTGAGAGAGGCCCTTATTTCTTTTCATAGCCGGAAAGATTTCCGTAACTTTGCCCTCCAAAAGCATTCTTTTCATGATGCCACAACCTCCTGAAATCGCCATCATAAACTCCGACACGCTGGCCTGCATCGGGCTGAGGGGACTCATCGAACGGATGATGCCCTTTGCCGTGGTGCGCACGTTCAACTCCTTCGAGCGGTTCGTGCGCGACACGCCGGACATGTACGTCCACTATTTCATCTCTTCACAAATCCTGCTGGAACACAGCGCGTTCTTCGTGGAACGCAAGGCCAAGACCATCGTCCTGACCAATGGAACCGCCGGTGCGCCGCAGACTTCAAACTTCCACACGCTGAACGTCTGCCTGGACGAGGAGGCCCTGACCCGCTCCCTGCTGCAACTGCAACAAGGCGCACACGCCCATGGCCGCCACCTGCCGCCGGACCCAAGCAGGACGCACGGCGGAAGCTTCCCGCAAGGCGACCCCAACGGGCTTTCCACCAGAGAGATAGAAGTGCTTGTCCTCATCGTCCGCGGGCTGACCAACAAGGAAATCGCCGACCGTCTGTACATCAGCACCACCACCGTCATCTCCCACCGCAAGAACATCATGGAAAAACTCCACATGCGCTCCGTATCCGCCCTGACCATCTATGCCGTGATGAACGGCTACATCGAGGCGGACCGCATCTGAAAATGCCACTTTGTCAAAACGTCAAAACCGCCACCGCGAGAATCGCGCAGATGGGCGCAAGGACGGGGACGGGCAGAAATACGGGATTCTCGCGAGCCTGCGGAAACGCAGGATGAAAGCTGAAGGCCGGGGTTCCGCGACACTTTGCCGCCCGCCAAGGGACACCATGCGGACGGACACCGCACCAGCGTCAGCCCGCGAAGGGGAAAGGCTTGCAAAAGGACAAACGGATTTTGCACACGGAAAGTCTCCAACCAGAAGGAAAAATCCGCCCGAAGCCCCGATTTTCCCCGCTTTCCACACTCCCGGGAATTTCTTTGCGGCAAGAAATTTTCGTCTTTGCGGCAAGAAAGAAATTTCTTTCAGCAAAGAAATCCCGTTTTTGCCGCACAAAAACGGTCGCCGAGGCGGAGAAATGTTCCATACGGACAGTTCACGCGCCCGTTTTTTAACAATTCGTCCCCTATTTCGGATCAGTCCGAAAATCCGGTTGCGTTCCTTTCTATAATCCCATAAAAATTATATTTTTGTGCCATGAAACAA
>CALUIS010000017.1 GCA_944320765.1 uncultured Paraprevotella sp. | reverse complement strand
GGCTTGTACGGCACCAGCAGCCACCCGACATTCGCCATCACCGAGACTGACATGCCGTCCGTCACCCTGACGACCGCAGCCGAATGGGCCACCCTCATCCTGCCGTTCAACGCGGAGATTCCCGACGGACTGGAAGTCTACTCCTGCGCGGACACGGAGACCGAAGGAGAGGACGCGGCACTGATATTGGAAGCCGAAGAAACCATCGCTGCCAACACACCGTATATCGTGAAAGCCGCCGCCGACTTCACCCATACGTTTGAAGGGTTCGGAGCCGCCGAAAAAACGGCCTACACCGTCGGGATACTCACCGGTACATTCGCCCAAATGGAAGCAATTGAAGGCACCTACGTACTCCAGAACCAGACCGAAAAGGGCGTGGGATTCTACAAAGTGGAGACTGATAAGCCGACCGTGAAAGCCAACCGCGCATACCTGAACGCCGAGGCCGCTGCAGCCGGAAGCAACGTACAAGCCTTTATCTTGAAGAGTATTGACGGCGACGGCACGACCACGGACATCGAAAGTGCAGTTGCTGAAGAGGATGCTCCGGTGAACGTATACAACCTCAACGGTATCCTCGTGCGCCAGAACGTGAAGATGAGCGAGGCCCTCGACGGCCTGCAGAAAGGCATCTACATCGTGAACGGCACGAAGAAGGCAGTGAAATAACCCGATTAAAACAACCCTTAAAAACAAGAAAACATGAAAAAGAGCAAATATATCCGACCGGTGGTCGACGTCTGCAACGTAGAGACCAGCCAGATGATGGCCGCAAGCAAGGCATTGCATCGCTTCGACGCCCCAGCTGACATGAGCGATGTGCTGGTGAACGAGAACGACTTCACCGACATCTGGGGCAATTAGAAATTAGTTAATCAATGAGAAAGGTGGACCGTGAGGCCCGCCTTTCTTTTTCCGGACGCAACAGCCGACTCAAAGCCGCCATGCGTTAAAACAACTTAAAAAGCAGGCGGGTTTGCGGGATTTTAGCCGTCTCATTCGTATTTATTGATATAACTTTAGAGACGTAAAAACGCATATTCATCATTAACTTCAAGAAACACATGAAACATCTTCCCAAACTCCGCCTGCGGGCCTGCCTGACGCTGCTGCTCTTCGCCGTCCTCGCCACCGCCCGCGCACAGACCACGCCACGCCTGCTGATGGCCGGCGACTATCCCGACCCCTCCATCCTGCGCGACGGAAAGGACTTCTACATGACCCACTCGTCCTTCCACTACGCGCCGGGGCTGCTCATCTGGCACTCCACGGACCTGGTGGACTGGCAGCCCGTGACCCGCGCCCTCACCTCGTGCGACGGCTCCGTATTCGCCCCCGAACTCGTCAAGCACGACGGGCGGTACTACATCTACTATCCGGCCAAGGGCGTCAACTACGTCATCCACGCCGACCGCATCGAAGGCCCGTGGAGCGAGCCGGTGAGGCTGGACGTGACGGGCATCGACCCGGGACACGTCGTGGGCGAGGACGGCAAGCGCTACCTCTTCGTGGACAAAGGCTATGTGGTGCCGCTCAGCGACGACGGACTGAGAGTGACCGGAGGGAAGAAGAAGGTGTACGACGGCTGGCAATGGCCGCGCAACTGGAAGACGGAAGGGAACGACATGTACCTGGAAAGCCCGAAACTGACCTTCCACGACGGATATTACTACCTCGTGTCGGCCGAAGGGGGCACGGCCGGGCCGGCCACGAGCCACATGGCCGTGGTGGCCCGCTCGAAGAGCATTTTCGGCCCGTGGGAAAACTCGCCCTACAACCCGCTGGTACACACCTACAGCGCGAAGGAGCCGTGGTGGTCGAAAGGCCACGGCACGCTGGTGGACGATGCCGACGGGCAGTGGTGGATCGTCTACCACGCCTACGCCCCGGGCTACCACACCCTGGGCCGCCAGACCCTCATCGACCCCGTGGAATGGACTGCCGACGGCTGGCTCAAACTCTCCACTGACAGAGAAAATGCCGCCCAACCGGAAAGCCGCACCGAGACCGACTTCCTCTCCGACGACTTCCGGAGCGGAAAGCTCGGCCTGCAATGGGCCTTCTGGAAAGAATACGCCCCCGAAGCCCTCTCGTTCGGCGAGAAGGGACTCACCGTGGAAGGCAAGGGAAAGACACCGGCCGACGGACGGCTGCTGACCGTCACCCCCACGGACAAGAGCTACGAGGTGGAGACGGAAATCACCCTCGGCAAGCGGGCCGTAGGCGGACTCCTCCTATATTATAACGAGAAAGCCTTCGCCGGCATCGTCTCAGACGGAAAGGACCTCACCCTCTACCGCAACGGAGAGGCGGCGGAAGCCCTCCGCCCCGAACTCGGGCAGCACTTCCACCTCCGCCTGCTCAACCGCGCCAACCGCCTGACCGTGGCCGCCAGCACCGACGGGCAGACCTGGGAGACCCTGGCCGAAGGCATCGACGTGTCCGACCTCAACCACAACAACTACGGCGGATTCTATGCCCTCCGCCCCGCCCTGCTGGCCGCCGGGAAGGGCAAGACCACCTTCTCCCACTTCACCTACCGGAACGCCATCCCGCAGGAAAAGGACATGGCCGCCTACCTCATGGTCTACCACCAGGATGAGGACCACGGCCTGCACATGGCCCTGAGCCGCGACGGCTACACCTTCACCGCCCTGAACGGCGGCAAGCCCGTCATCGCCGGCGACACCATCGCCGACCAGAAGGGCATCCGCGACCCGCACATCTACCGCGGGCCGGACGGCGGATTCTACCTGGCCATGACCGACCTGCACATCTACGCCCAACGCGAGGGCTACCGCGACACGGAATGGGAACGCGACGGGAAAGCCTACGGATGGGGCAACAACCGGGGGCTGGTGCTGATGAAGTCGTTCGACCTCATCCACTGGACGCGCGCCAACATCCGCTTCGACCAACTGTCGAAGGAATTCGCCGAAATAGGCTGCGCCTGGGCGCCGGAAACGGTCTTCGACCCGGCCACCGGACGGCTCATGATCTACTTCACCATGCGCTTCGGCAACGAGCAGAACCGCCTGTACTACGTCTACGTGAACGAGGACTACGACCGCATCGAGTCCACGCCGCAAATCCTCTTCGAGTATCCCGTGGACGGCATATCGGCCATCGACGGCGACATCACCCCGCTGTGGAACGAGGAGAAGCAGAAGATGGAATACCACCTCTTCTACGTGGCGCATGAGGAGGCCGGCGGCATCAAGCACGCCGTGTCCGGCCGCATCGACGGCGGCTACGCCTACGACCCGCGCTGGATCGACTTCGAGCCGAAGGCCTGCGAGGCCCCGACCGTGTGGAAGCGCATCGGCGAGGACAAGTGGGTGCTGATGTACGACGTGTTCAGCATCAACCCGCACAACTTCGGCTTCGTGGAAACCAGCGACTTCGTGCATTTCACAAACATCGGACGGTTCAACGAGGATAAGATGAAGGCCACCAACTTCCGTTCGCCCAAGCACGGGGCGGTCATCCACCTGACGAAAGAAGAGGCCGACCGGCTGGAAAGCCACTGGAACGCCCCCGTAGCGCAACAATAGTACCAAACCTTAAATATCAAACAAGATGAAAACGATAAGCAAACATCTCGGAATGTGGCTCGCGGCCGCCCTTGTGGCGACAGCCGGGCCGCAAGCCGCCGCCCAGGAAGACGGACTCCTCATGGACTTCGACTTCGAGAACGCCAGCGGCACCTCCGTGCCGGACGCCGCCACGTCCGGCATCACCGCCACATTGCACAACCAGGCAAAGGTGGTGGAAATGGGCAAATACCACGTGCTCGACCTCGGGAACGGCACGGGCTACCTGGACCTGACCGGACAGGCCGGCGAGCTTTTCAAGGGGCTGAACGCCTACACCCTCTCCATGTACTACCGCGTGGACGAGAACGCCTCCATCGGCGCAGCCGGCAACTTCCTCTGGGCCTTCTCCACCTCCACGGCCTGCACGGCCACGGAGGGGAAATACTCGGCCTACCGACTGAACGCCCAACGCTTCGCCGTCTCCACCGGCGGATACAACAACGAGACGGGCATCGAACTCGGCGGGGAGTCGGAGAAAGGACGCTGGATCCACGTGGTGTACACCCAGAACGGCTCGGCCGCCACGCTCTATCTGGACGGCGAGCGCAAGGGGAGCGTGGGCAACATGCCCTCCAACACCACGAACTTCACCGGCACGGTGCCCTACGCCTGGATCGGACGCGCCCCTTTCTCGGCCGACAGCTACCTGACGAACACGCTCGTCTACGGCATCCGCCTCTACGACAAGGTGCTGACCGCCACGGAAATCAGCGGACTGGCACAAACGGCAGCGGACTTGGACCATGAATACCGCTACGGGGAGACCGGCGACTTCACCACCCTGAAAACCGCCATACAAGAAGCACGGGACTTCGTGGACGGCAACGCCTCCTCCTATCCGGCGGCTGCCCTCATGATCTACGAGGATGAAATCAACATGGCGCAAGCCCTCGTGGACGAAGGCAAGGTCAACCAGTCCATCATCGACGAACAGCTCGCCGCCCTCCGCAGCGCACGCACGGCCTTGGAAGCCACAGCCGGTTTCGAGTTCGGCGGCGAGGACCTCACGGAAGGCTACGACACGGACCGCGGATTCCGCCATCCCGGCGCACTCCACACCGACGCGGACTTCGAGCGCATCCGCCAACAGCTGCAAAGCCCCGGCGGAAACTCGAAGGTGAAGCAAGCCTACAGCGTACTCACCAACGCGGAATACGCACAGTCCGACTGTGCCACCTATCCCGTGGAGACCATCGTCCGAGGCGGAGGGGTCGGCGAGAACTACATCAACGCGGCACGCGGGGCGACCATCGCCTACCAGAACGCGCTCCGCTGGAAAATCGACGGCTCGAAGGAACACGCGCGGCACGCCGTGAGCGTACTGATGTCGTGGGCACGGACCACCAAGGCCATCGGCGGAGACTCCAACTGGGCCCTCGCCAGCGGACTCTACGGCTACCAGTTCGCCAACGCGGCGGAGCTGGTGCGCGACTACGAAGGCTGGTCGCCTGAAGACTTCGCCGAGTTCAAGCAGTGGATGCTCAACCTGTGGTATCCGTCTTGCATCACTTTCCTGCGCGGACGCCAAGGAACATGGGAGAATGCCGCGCGGTGGTGGCAGTGTCCGGGACACTATTGGTCCAACTGGGGACTCTGCAACGCACTGGCCGTGGTGAGCATCGGCATCCTGTGCGATGACGTGTTCATCTACAACCAAGGCATGTCGTTCTTCAAACACGACCAGGTTGGTACGTTCGAAGACCCGCGTACGGCCAACCCCATCCTGAACGACGGACTGACAGAATTCTTGGGCAATCTGGTGGTCACCACGGTGGAATCCGACCTCGAGACTGGCGCCTACGGCAAATTGGGGCAAATGCAGGAAAGCGGACGCGATGCCGGACATGCCGCCATGGCCGCCGGACTGGCCATTGATCTGGCACACATCGGCTGGAATCAAGGCGACGACCTCTTCTCTTTCATGGACCATCGTCTGGCAGCAGGCATCGAATACCTCGCGGCACAATGTCAGAGCATTCCCAACCTGCCTTGGACCAACTATCACTACGCCACCAGCGGATTCCACTGGTCTGACTACAGGTCACAATTACAGACGGGACCGGCCTTAGGCGCCCATATACGCCCCTATTGGGGAACCGTCATCGGACACTATGAAGGCGTGAAAGGCGTGACAATGCCATTCTCCGAGTGGGCCTACCAACAAATGGGCATTGACGGTGGCGGGGCTGGCGCCACCAGCGGCGGCTACGACCACCTGGGGTATTCCGTCCTGCTGAACACCCGAGACTCCATCGCACCGGCCAACCTGGTGCCGACCCCGCTCACCCCGCTCATGGAGTACAACGGCATCACCGTGGAACAGGCCGAACTGGGAGGACTGAGGAACACTTACGTGGTACAATCCACCGAACCGCTGCCCGCCGGAACTGTGGTCACCCTTAAGCCGCAGCTGCCTGCCGGAGTCACAGATACGGGCAACTGGAAATGGAACAACGGAGAGACGACCAAGGACATTACCGTCGTGGCCGACCACAGCGGTGTATGGCGAGCCACCTATACCAACGAAAACGGAGTGGAGAGCGAACAAGTGTTTACCATCGCCGTGGACGGCGACTGCGAGGAGACCCAAATAGAAACCTATATCACCATAGACGGCGAACGGATGGCAGCAAACTCCGCCAACGTCCTCTACGGCAGCGAAGTGACCCTGGAAGTCTACGCCAAGGGCGGATGGGGGAGCTACGTATGGGAGAACGGGGCCACCACGACCTCCATCACCCTGCCCCACGTCACCACCAGCCGCGACATCTCCGCCATGTTCACCGGACAAGGCGGACGGCGGCAGAAAGTGACCTTCCACCTCGACGTGCAAATCATCCGTCCGGACTTCACCTACAAGAACCGGACTTACGTGGACACGCTGACGGCCATCGTCGACGCGGGGGACAGCCTGACCCTCTCCGTCGAACCGTCCGAATACCATCCCGGCGGGACTTACGCCTGGAGCGACGGCTCCACCGCACAGAGCCTCAAGCTCAAGGACCTGCAGACATCCGGAGACTACACCGTGACCTACACGGCATTAGGACTCTCTTCCTCACAGACTTTCCACGTGCTGGTCAGAGATGCGGAATACCGCCTCATCCCCACCGGGGACTACTACATCCGGCACATTGAGGACAACACTTACCTGACAGACCCGGGCAATGGAGAGGCATTCGCGTTTAGAAGCAAGGATGATGCCAACCCGGCCACGCAGCAATGGCACATAGAAGGCGAAGGGCCGTCCAACCGGCACAGCATGATGTCCGTGTCCGCCCAAGCGTACGTCGCATCAGACGGAGGGAATAGCGCAGCCGCAACAAAACGCTTCCGCATCTACGGCATCGCCGGAAAGGAGTTGTCGCCGCTGGCCATCACCGCCTCCCGCACCTGCTGGCAAGTGGACCGGAGCGGCAACATCGACGCCGTATCCTATGAGGACCTGAACGCCTACCCGTTCGAGCTGGTCCCCGTCAAAGGCAGCAGCGTCGAAGGAACGGAAGCCGCGGCAGGCAAGACCGCCGTGCGCACCCTCTACTACACGCTGGACGGCATACAAGCCAGCCGTCCGGGCAAGGGCATCTACATCCGGCAGACCGTCTTCGACGACGGCAGCCGGAAGCAGGAAAAGGTCGCCCTGCCATGACAGCAGATTGCCCCGCCCCCGAAAGGCGGGGCTATCTTTTTTATATCCTCCCCCCGACCGTGAAACATTCACAAAAAATACGCGCACAAGAAAGCGCGAATGAAATAAAAAAATTATATTTGCACACCAAACGGGAATATGAACAAATGGCTGTCTCTTCTATGGTGCGTAGGCGTGACGCTATGGCTGGCAGGCTGTAGCGCGGAAAGCAACGTGAAGAAAGGGGACAAGTTCTATGCCATCGGCGAATATTTCGAGGCCGGGGCGGAATACCGCAAGGCCTACATGCGCACCAAGCCCAAAGACCGGGCCAAACGCGGCGAACGGGCCTACAAGGCGGCCGACTGCTACCGCCGCATCAACTACACGGCGCGCGCCATGGGCTCGTACCAGAACGCCGTGCGCTACAACTACCCCGACAGCGCCGCCTTCTTCTACCTGGCCGAGATGCAGCGCAAGAACGGAGACTACAAGAAGGCGGCCAAGAACTACGAGATATTCCTGCAATACAAGCCGGACGACGTGCTGGCACGCAACGGGCTGCAGAGCTGCACCCTGGCCCCCATCTGGAAAAAGCACCCCACCCTCTACTCCATCAAGAAAGAACCGCTCTTCAACGCCCGCCGCTCGGACTACTGCCCCATGCTGGCCGGCGACGACATGGACCAGCTCTACCTGACCTCCACCCGCCCGCAGGCCACCGGCAACGAACTGAGCGGCATCACGGGCATCAAGCCCGGAGACTTCTTCGTGGCCACCAAGGACGAGAACGGGAAATGGCAGGCCCCGGAATGGATCGAATCGGAAATCAACAGCGAATATGACGAAGGGGCGTGCGCCTTCTCGCCGGACGGCAAGACGATGTACTTCACCCGCTGCACGCACGACCCGGACTATCCGCGCTACGCGCAAATCTACACCTCAGAACGGTCGGATGCCAACTGGAGTACGCCCAAACTATTGGAAATCACCAAAGACACGCTCTCTTCCTTCGCCCACCCCACCGTCTCGCCCGACGGCCAGTGGCTCTACTTCGTGTCCGACATGCCGGGCGGCGTGGGCGGGCTGGACATCTGGCGCGTGCAACTGGACGAACACGGCATGGGGGGCGTGGACAACCTGGGCGAACCCATCAACACGCCGGGCAACGAGATGTTCCCCTCCTTCCGCCCGAACGGGGAACTCTACTTCTCGTCCGACGGACATATCGGGATGGGGGGGCTGGACCTGTTCAAGGCCGTGCAGGACAGCACCGGCGCGTGGACGGTGGAGAACCTGCAATGGCCCATGAACTCGCAAGGCGACGACTTCGCCATGACCTTCGAGGGGCTGCACAACCGGGGCTTCTTCAGCACCAACCGGGGGGATGCCCGCGGCTGGGACCACATCATGAGCTTCGAGTGTCCGGAAGTGCTGCTCACCGTGAAAGGATGGGTGTACGAGAAAGACGGGTACGAGCTGCCCGACGGGCTGGTGTACATGGTGGGCAACGACGGGACGAACCTGAAGCTGAGCGTGAAGGGGGACGGCTCCTTCACCCAGGAAATCAAGCCGAACGTGGACTACGTCTTCCTGGGCACCTGCAAGGGCTTCCTGAACCACAAGGAGCAGCTGCGGGTGGACACCAGCAGCGTGAGCAAGGAATACGTCCTGCAGTTCGAACTGGCTTCCATCACGGCCCCCGTGCTGGTGGACAACGTGTTCTACGCCTTCGACAGCGCGGAACTCACCGACTCGTCCACGCTGGCCCTGGACTCCCTTGTCGTGCTGATGGAGGACAACCCGAACATCACCATCGAACTCAGCTCGCACTGCGACTACCGGGGCAACGACGCCTACAACGAACGGCTGTCCCAACGCCGCGCGGAGTCCGTAGTGAATTACCTGATAGCCCACGGCGTGGCCATGGACCGCCTCACGCCCATCGGCTACGGGGAGAAACGCCCCAAAGTCATCCGCCGCCGGCTGACGGAGCGTTACCCCTTCCTGCACGAGAACGACACGCTCACGGAAGCGTTCATCCTGAAACTGCCCGAGGACCAGCAGGAAATCTGCAACGCCCTGAACCGCCGCACGGAGTTCCGCGTGCTGCGCACCACCTACGGTCTGTTCGACACGCCGACCACCCCTCCGGCCCGGACGGAAGCGGAAAAACAACGGCCTGCCGCACGAACGGAAGAGGAATGACCCTCTTTACCACGCCCCCCCGACTTACTTCCTCGTTCTTCGATCCAAGGTAAAATTGACGGGAAGGACAAACAAGCACCGTACCGGCTTTCCGCCTTTCACAGCCGGTTGCCAGTCCGGCATCTTTCCGACCACGCGCATAGCTTCGAGCGACAAATAGGGATGCGGGCTGCGCAAGGTCCTAATCTGTCCGATGCTCCCGTCCTTCTCCACCACGAACTGCACAAAAACCCGCCCTTGGATTTTCTCCTTGGCACACGCGGGAGGATACTTGAGGTTCCCTGACAGGAACGCCACGCACTTTTTCAATCCGCCCGGAAACATGGCCTCCTTATCCGGCCTCATCTCTTTCCGCTGCTTCCCTAAACTCTTATACCGTTCCCACACCGGGTCAAACAGGGCAAGGTCCTTGCGTGCCGCCGCAGTGTCCTCCGCAAAGTAAAAAGCATCCCCGTCGAAAAAAGCCCGCCTTGTCTTGTCGTAATGGAAGACACGCGCAAACTGGAGGGTTTTCGACGTGTTCAGGAAAACATTCCGGCCAGAAGGAAGTTCCCCGACGAACGCGCGATTGGCCCGCACCCCCAAGGAGTCCGTATCCATCAGATAATATTCCGTGTCCTTCCTGCCGTCCGCCCAACGCAGGCGCATCAGCAGCAGGCTGTCGAGGACCACAAAATCCATCCTGCCCCGCTTCTCCCCTGTCCCGCACGAAGCCAACATGTCATACGTCCGGGTCAGCGTCCCGGGGAAAAAGCCCGACGGACGGAACAACGAAACCGATTCACGCAGAATCCGTCCGGACCTCCCCTTGAACCACACATACGCATAGTCCTCATCCGCGCCCTTCTCCCGCAAATCCAGCACATCACCCCGCTTGGCCGTCCCCAGCAGCTTGAAGCCATCATCCGCCCCGGCTTTCACCTCAGCCGACTTCCCGCCCACAACCGCCCATCCTTGGGCCTGAACCTCCATACAGCCCATCCCGCAGACGAGCCACGTCAAAAGCAAGATTCTTCTCATAAGACTTCCAATCAAATACCTAACAAATGTACGACATTTTCAGCAACCAAGCAAAAGCAACAATCTTTTTTTACACAAAGGGAAGCACGGCGGTCTCCCGAAGTCCGGCGGGAGGCGGAAACAGCCAAATGACATTTTGTCAAAACGTCAAAACCGGCCCCGCGAGAATCGCGCAAACCGGAGCCGGGGCGGGAACGGGCGGAAATGCGCGATTCTCGCGAACCCACTGAAACACAAAGTGAAAACGGGAAGCCCCGCTTCCGCGACACTTTGCCGCCCGCCACGGGACGCCGTGCGGACGGGCGCAGCCCCCGCGCCATCCCGACAGGGAGGAAGGCTTGCAAAACGTCAGCCGGGTTTTGCACGCGGACGGCTTCCAACCAGAAGAAAAAATCCGCCCAAAGCCCCGTTTTTCCCCGCTTTCCACCCGCCCGTGGATTTCTTTGCGGCAAGAAATTTGCGTCTTTGCGGCAAGAAATAAATTTCTTTCAGCAAAGAAATCCAGTTTTTGCCGCACAAAAAAGCCCGCCGAGGCGGAGAAATGCGCCATACGGGCAGTTCCCGCGCCCGTTTTTTTTAACACTTCGGGATCTATTTCCTCCCTTCCGTCCCGCCGCACTGACGCGGGAGAAGGCGGAGAACATTGCACTTTGACAGAAAAACCTTGGATTTGGCGACATTCCGGCACTGGCGCGGCGGCGGAATCGCCCAACGGCCCTCCCCCAAGATACGGTCCAGCAAATTGGCACAACCGTCCGAATGCCCTCCTTTACGTGGATTCTATATAAACTATAGCCTATGGCCGCCATGTTTCCATACTCGATTTAGAACAAGTACCGCCATGACTTATTATGGTTTCCCTTATCTGCTTCATTTTTGACTGGATTTGTCGCCGTTGCGAGTCGTTGTATTTCTCAGGATAAGTTTTCATCTGAATCACCAAAATTAACCGCATAGTCGAAAGTCGGCGGTATCACAAATTCACCTTTCTTATTGATGAAACCGTACTTCCCGCCTTGTTTTACAACAGCCAAACCATGCGAGAAACCCTCCAACTTGTCCACAGGTTAGTTCATCATTGCCATATCCGACTACAAACATTGGTCTCTTCCTGAAAAAGTACTCCACCGGGCGGACATTCCCGGTGGAGTACTATCACTGTATGGTTATCGCTTAAACGGGGACCAACATAGAGTTCTCCGTCTTTTCACTTAAATGTTCCTTGAGGAACAGCTTGATGCGGTCCAGCAAATTGGCACAACCGTCCGACACCTCCTCGTCCTGCGTATGGTAATCCACATACCCATACACGGAGCTGACCAGCTGGTCTTTCTTCGAGGTGCAGTAATCCAAGAACTTGTGAATCTTATTCCAGCTGCTGTAATCCATAAAGCGCGTCAGGAAATTACGCTGTTTGTCCTCCATGACGACAATCAGGTCAGCGTCCTCCAACAAGTTCCCCACCTTCTCGGGCCCGCTGCTTTGCGGCATCGCGTCTCCACTCGAGGTAACCCCCCATACGGCCATGTCGGCCGTCTCAACTTCCACGTCCTGAACCTGCTCCTCTTGCAGCTTCTTTTTAAAGAGATATTCCACAAAAGGCAACCTGCAGGCGCATCCGGATCCAATAAACAAGATTTTCATAGCGCAACTCAGATTAAAGTGAAACATTCCGGTCTCCGCGCCCTGGCCTCTCCCCGCGCTTCCACCGAGTTAAAGCTCTCACGGGCGAATATAACGCTTTTATTTCACAAAACAAACAAATCCCGGAGGAAATATTACGGTTTTATAGTTTTTTTATTCTTTGAGCACGAATTTCAAGCCGGATTCCATCCTAACGTATATTCCGGAAGACGGGATGAACGGATCTTCCATTCCGCCGGATAAAGATTGTTTGCCCGTCCGCCGATATTCTTCACAAACCCCAGCGGCACATCCCGGAAAGCCAGCAGCACATAACCTTTCGGCAACTCCGGCGGCAAGACCAACGTCTCCTTACGCAAAAAGGCGACCGCAGTCTCGTAGGACACCGCGCACACGGGAAAACGCGAGGCATCCAGCTCCACCGACAAGGCCAAGGCCGGAGACGGCTGCCAGTCCTTCCCCTTAAGCACCGCCACAGGGATGCCGGCCTGCCAGACGTTGACCGCTTCCCGCAACCGGCCGACCAAAGAACCGAACCCGCGCCTTACGGCCGACCAAGCCCCGCCCTCCTGGCGGAACTCGAACTCGTCCGGATGCGACAGCCAGGATTGGCATTCCTTCGGCAACGCCATTCCGGAAGGCCGCCCCAAATCTTTCTTCTTGCCTCCCCTCCGGCGCTCCTTCCCGATAGCCCCCGCATCTGAAGCCTCCTCTTCGCCCGCCTTGCGCAAAACTGCAAGGAAAAAGCCCTCGCCGCGGGCCAGGCCGGGGATAAAATGGTAGGCCGGAAAAGAACGGTCCCCGCACAAATTACCGGTCGCGCCCCAAGCGTCGTCCACTTCCACCGGAAGCACCTCCGCCCCCAACGTGCCGGCAATCCACGCCACATTCTCCTCGTCCTCGTAGGCATTCAGCGTACAAGTGCTGTACACCAACAACCCGCCCGGCTTCAAGGCCGGCCACACGTCCTCCAGGATCGCGCGCTGGCGGTCGCGGCACATCATCACCTGCTCCATGCTCCATCCCGCCACAGCCTCTTCTTCCTTGCGGAACATGCCTTCGCCGGAACAAGGCACATCGGCCACGAGCAAATCAAACACATGCGGCAAAGCGGAGAAGTCTTGCGGGTAGCTCTGGGTGACCACCACGTCCGGATGCCCCCATTTGGTCAGATTCTCCAGCAGCACCTGCGCCCTCGCCCGTACCGGCTCATTCGACACCAACAGGCTTCCCCCGGGCAGACAGGACCGGAGGTGCGTGGACTTTCCTCCGGGAGCGGCACACAGGTCCAAAGCCACCACCGGACGGTCCACATATTGGCGCAAGACTTGCCCCAGAAACATGGAAGAGGCTTCCTGCACATAATAACCCCCCGCGTGCCAAAGCGGGTCGGAAGCAAACGACGGACGGGAAGCCAGATAATACCCCCATCCGTCAGCCCACGGCACAGGCGCATCCGCCCCGTCAAGCCTTCCACCGTCCCATCCGGGAAGTCCGGCCTTGAACGGGTTCAGCCTCACACTGACGGAAGGCCCTTCCGCCAAAGCCCGGGAAAAACGCCCATAACGCTCCCGCCCCAAAAGACGGAAAGCATAGTCCTTGAAATCCTGTGATATCTCCGGTTGCATCTGTCATTCGTTTGAGAGGATAAAAGTAGGCAAAAAAAACGGGCCGGACAACAAATCCCGCATTTATACCCGCCCCTCCGAGAAAAAAAAGTATCTTTGCAAAACAAACCAACACACCGACAGCATGAAACATCATCCGCTTGTCCGCGCAAGCCGCCGGGCATGGCTCTGCCTCTTCATGACATGCGCCCTGCAAGCCACGGCCTACGCACAAGGCATCACGGCCTATTCCGACACGACCGCCGTACTGGAAGACGCCGCCACTGACACCGCATGGAACCAGCCCGCCCCTTTCGTCCGCCTCCCGCTTGAGGACTTTTTCGGGAATGACGGATTCCTGGACCTGATTGCCGGAATGTTAGGCCTCACCGGATTTTTCCTCATCCTGTTCGCCACCCTCGCCTTCCTGCTTCCCCTCCTGGCCGTAGGATTGGTTATCTACCTGATATACCGTTCCAACCGTAAAAAGAAACAGGACATTGAAAGACAGGCCTACGACCCGGAACGAAAAACCGTGGACGAAGAGACACGGAACGGGCTGCTCCAGCAAGCCGCCATCAGATATGCCTGCTGGGGCGTGGGGTGCATCGCGGTGGAATGGATTCTCCACCTGACCAGCCTGCTGCATGTGGCGGGCGTAGTCCTGCTGTGCATCGCCGCCGCCGACTGGCTGACGGCCCTGACCGGAAAGAGAAAAAAACAATAAGCACAACAATGAAACAATACCTCGACTTACTGGCCCGCATCCTCAACGAAGGCGTGGAAAAGAACGACCGCACGGGAACGGGCACTATCAGCATCTTCGGACATCAGATGCGCTTCAACCTGGAAGAGGGGTTCCCCCTGCTGACCACCAAAAAGCTGCATCTCAAATCCATCATCTACGAACTGCTGTGGTTCCTGAAAGGAGACACCAACGTGAAATACCTGCAGGAACACGGAGTGAGAATCTGGAACGAATGGGCGGACACGAACGGCGACCTGGGCCATATCTATGGATACCAATGGCGATCATGGCCTGACTACCAAGGCGGCTTCATCGACCAAATACAGGAAGCCGTGGACACCATCAGGCACAACCCGGACTCACGCCGCATCATCGTCAGTGCATGGAACGTGGGGGACTTGAGGAACATGAACCTGCCTCCCTGCCATGCGTTCTTCCAATTCTATGTGGCCGACGGACGGCTGAGCCTCCAGCTCTACCAGCGAAGCGCGGACACCTTCCTCGGCGTGCCTTTCAACATCGCGTCCTACGCGCTGCTGCTCATGATGATGGCCCAAGCCACCGGACTGAAGGCCGGTGATTTCGTGCACACGCTGGGCGACACCCATATCTACAAGAACCATTTGGAACAAGTAAGGCTTCAGCTCACCCGGACACCCCGCCCGCTACCACAGATGAAACTGAACCCGGACGTGAAGGACATCCTCGACTTCCAATACGAAGACTTCATCTTGGAGAACTACAACCCTTGGCCGCACATCGCCGGACAAGTATCCGTATAAACCCTAAGGCAAAAGACTATGATTTCCATGATTGCCGCCATCGCACGGAACCGTGCCATCGGGCTTCATAACAAACTGCTGTATTGGCTGCCGGACGACCTGAAACGCTTCAAGTCACTCACCACCGGCCACACCATCATCATGGGCCGCAAGACCTTCGAATCCTTCCCGAAAGGTGCGTTGCCGAACCGCCGGAACATCGTGCTGAGCCGGAACGCATCGGCCACATTCCCCGGGGCTGAGACATTCGGAAGCCTTGAAGAAGCATTGGCCCATTGCCCGCCGGAAGAGGAGGTATTCATCATCGGCGGAGAAAGCGTTTACCAAGCCGCACTCCCCCTCGCCCACAAGCTCTATCTCACCGAGATTGAAGACACCCCACGTGAAGCAGATGCCTTCTTCCCGCCTTTCAGCCATGAAGAATGGGAAACAACCGGGCAACAAACACATGAGAGGGACGAAAGACACGCATTCAAATTCGCGTTCAAAGACTATATACGAAAGGAAGGAGCCTAAGCCCCTTCCTTCGCCATATAACTAAAGATCCGTTCCCGCCGGGTCTTCCTCCGCCGCGTCCTCTTCCGCCAACGGCTTCTTATACCCATATTCCGGTATCGGCATCTGGCGGTTGATAGCCTCATGAAAGGAAATAATCGTCTCTGAACGCTGCAGGCCCAAGGGCTGCAACTTGTCATGGATAATGCTCAACATGTGGTGATTGTTACGGGCGTAGATTTTGATGAACATGTCATACCCCCCCGTTGTGTAATGGCATTCCACCACTTCCGGAATCTTCCGCAACTCTTCCACCACTCGGTCAAAGTCCGAAGGGTCCTTCAAGAACAACCCCACAAACGCACAAGTGTCATATCCGACCTTCTCCGGATCCAGCACATAATGCGACCCCTTCAACACCCCTTGCCGCGTCAGTTTCTGAATCCGCTGATGGATGGCAGCACCCGACACATGGCAGGCACGGGCAACTTCCAGAAAAGGAATGCGCGCGTTATCGGCTATCAGTCTCAAAATCTGCTCGTCCAGAGCATCCAAATTAGCTATACCCATAAGTCCAATATATTAGTTGGTGCAAAAATAAGGAAAAAACAAAGACTTTGGTAGCAAAGGGACAAAAAAACGGCACTTTCATTACGAAAATGCCGCTCTTTTATACAATCACGCTTTATCAATCCGCACGCTTCGTTGCAGAATAATTGATTTTCAAAGCCCACGACTTACGCAACACCTGCTTGATATCCGTGACGATACCCATCTGGGTGTGCTGGTCTACCTTCAATGAGACTACCTGCTCGGTCTGGTCGTACATGTGTGTACGTTCCTCGGCAATGAAGTCCATCACTTCCGCCGGTTCAGCGAATCGGTCATTCAGCTGGATACGCGTACCCGTACCCATCGAACCCCTGTACTGCTGCGTCGGAGGTCCCACATAGATGTAAGACACGGCAGACTTCTTTTCCAGTTTCTCCAGCTCCGTACCTGCCGGTATCGTGAATTTCACCTTCAGCTCCACTTCACGCATGGTCACCACAATCATGAAGAAGAACAAGATGGAGAAAATCAAGTCAGGCAATGAAGAAGTGTTCAGCTCCGGCATTTCCCGGCCGCCACCTTTACTAAATCTACTCATTGTTGGTCTCCTCCATAATTTTTAGGTTCGGCCTCAGAAATCTTCTGAGGATAATATTCACGGATGGCAGCCTGATGCTCGTCATCCAGCATACTGTACACACGCCCGAACTTCGCCAAGCTCAACTCGTCACGCAACTCGTTATAGGCGCGTACCAATTCGTTCTGCACTTGGAAATACACGTCATAGCTCGTGCCGCGGTCAGTCTGCACGGAAATTACATGCTTGTCCGTCACCACACAGTTGCCCAGCAACGGGATGTTCTTGTTATGCTTCTCCGGCAGATTCGGACTGTTGTTCTCGTTCTTGATGAACTCTTTCGCCTTGTCGCACAGCTGTCCAATCTCTATAAAGTCGCCCCCGACCATCAGGTTGCCCGCCGCATTGACCCTCACCTTCAGGACATTCCTCTCCTTCACATCAATCTCAGCATCCTGCTGCTCGTTCTCGGGAGGAGGCGGCAAACGCCGCGCCAATCCCTTGTCGGAGTCCATTGATGTGGTCACCAAGAAGAATATCAGCAAGATGAAAGAAATGTCGGCCGTGGAGCTGGCATTAATTCCGGGGACTTTTCTTTTACCTTTTGCCATTATCTACTCGTTTTAAAGATCCGCTTATTTTCTTTTCTTCATCACTCCCGACATGTTCACCACCATTGCCAGCGCAGTGAACGCCAAGAGAATATAAGTAGAATAAAGGAACATGTCCGTCACTGTCACCATGTAGCCCGCCGTCACATTGCCGTCGGCCGCCACGAAGTCAGGCTCTCCCAAGTTGCAAACCAATCCGATTACCAACGAGAGGAACATGAAGATGAACGAGAAAGCCATGACCTTGCCACCCGGCACGCCTGTAATGTTCTCACCTTTGGCACTCATGGATATCTTGATGCTCCGCACCACGCTCCAAAGCGCGAGGATGCAGGTCACAAAGAACATCCCATACATCAGCCACATCAGCCCTTCCGTGCAATAGGGGGCGTTCAGGCCGTCCACTTCATTGTCATACCGATATCCGAAGAATGCCGCGAACATCACGATAATAATCGCAAAGCAGGCATACAGGACATAGTATGATGTCATATATTTCTTTGCTGCCATGGGTCAGTCTTATTTTTTGAGGTTATACTTCATGCACATGTCAAGCAGAGAAATGGTAGCTTCCTCCATGTTGGCAGTGATAGATTCAATCTTGGAAAGGATGTAGTTGTAGAAAATCTGAAGAATCAAGGCTACGATGATACCGAAGATTGTCGTGATCAAGGCCACCTTCATACCGCCGGCCACAATGGTCGGAGAGATATCACCGGCTGCCTGGATATCATCGAACGCCATCACCATACCAATCACAGTACCCAAGAACCCGAGTGACGGTGCCATCGCGATAAACAAGGTGATCCAGGAGCAACCGCTTTCCAGATAGCTGGCCTGCACGCTACCGTAGGCAGTGATGGAACGTTCCACGTCTTCCACGCCGTCATTGAAACGCATCAAGCCCTGATAGCAGATGGAAGCGATAGGACCACGGGTATTGCGGCACAATGCCTTCGCACCTTCGATATCACCAGCGTTCACCAGCTGTTCGATGTCGGCCATCAGCTTCTTGGAGTCGATCTCAGCCAAGCTCAGATAAATGATACGCTCAATGCAGAATGCCAAACCGAACACGAGGGCGATGGCCACCAATGACATAAAGCCAGCGTCACCTTCGATGAACTTCGTCTTCAATTCTTTGTGGAAGCTTTCTTCCTCTACAATCGGAGCGGCAGCTTCAGTCACATCTTCCGTAGCCTCTTCTACAGCAGCCGTATCCACAGCCGCGCTATCTACTACGGCAGCAGAATCAGCCACGGCCACAGCATCCTCCTGAGCCATCACAGTCTGAGTCGCCCCGAAAGCAAAAACTCCCAACATCGCAACAATTGCAAATAACTTTTTCATTGTGTGTCTAATTTTTTAAGATTAATATTAAATTTATTCTTATTTCCTCTTATTATTATGCTTTGCGGAGAGAGGGGGATTCGAACCCCCGATACGCTTTTGACGTATACACGCTTTCCAGGCGTGCCTCTTCAGCCACTCGAGCATCTCTCCCTATGAAAAACGGACGCAAGTTACAAAAAAAACCGATATGCTTCCGTTTTCCGGTACAAAAATATTCTTTTTTTTCTGGACTATCACTATACTCTGCAAAAAAAGTTTGCCCAAAGACGCAAAAAACTTAATTTTAACTTTTGAAACGCCCTATTTGGCAGCTCTGGGGTACACTTCCAAGGCGTTTTCGTAAGTCTGACGAGCCACCGCCTCGCACGGCAGGCCGTAAACTTCCGCCATCCGTTCCATCGTATGCCAGACATACGAACTCTCATTCCGCCGCCCGCGACAAGGCACCGGAGCCAGGTAAGGCGCATCCGTCTCCAGCACCACACGATTCAGAGGAATCCGGCGCAACACTTCCGGCAAAACGGATTTCTTGAAAGTCAGCACACCGTTGATACCAATCATGAAGCCGTCGAATGCCAGCAGTTCCCGGGCTTCCTCCCATGTGCCGCCAAAACTGTGGAACACGCCGCGTATGCCTTTCGCCTGGTAAGGCCGAAGCAAGCCCACCAACTCAGCCTGCGCGGAACGGGAATGGACCATCAGGGGCAAGCCGTACGCCAACGACCATTCCACCTGACGGCAGAAAGCCGACTGCTGTTCTTGATAATAAGTACGGTCCCAATAATAATCCAACCCGACCTCCCCGATGCCGATGAAAGGATGGGACGGCACCAGCAAGCGTTCCATGCGGTCAAGCACCTCATTGTAGTCCGTCCGCACCTCCGTGGGATGAAGCCCCAACATGGGATAAAACAAATCCGGCCACCGCCCGCACAAACTTAACATGGACGGCACGGTACTCTCATCTATATTCGGCAGGAAGATCTTCTCCACCCCTCTTTTGCGGGCCCTTTCCACCACCTCTCCCAAATCCTCGGCAAAGGCTTCGTCAAACAAATGGGCATGTGTGTCGATAAGCCTCATGTTCTCCATCCGGCACTTTCACTTACGACTTCCGCCCCAACAAGCTTTCGGCCATTTCCCACAAAAGCCTCTTCCTCTCCTCCGGCAAAGAAACCTCGCCCAATATCCTGCGGGCCTTCTCGAAATAGAAGCGGATTTTCTCATCACAGAGTTCACGGATACCTATTTTATTATATAAGGCAGTCACTGCCGCTACTTTTTCTTCGGCGGCATAAGTGCCGTCCTTCTGGGACAGCCATTGCTTCAACAAAGTCCGGTCTTCCCCCTGCGCCCGTCCCAAAGCGTTAATCAGCATATAGGTTTTCTTGTTGCACAGGATATCTCCCCCGATCTTTTTCCCGAAGACAGCCGGGTCGCCATACACATCCAGATAATCATCCTGCAACTGGAAGGCCAGGCCAAGGCTTTCGCCGAAACGGTAAAGGGCATCCGCGTCCTGGCGGGACGCCCCTCCCAGCACCGCCCCTATCTTCAAGGCACAAGCCAGCAAGACGGATGTCTTCAGACGAATCATCTCGATGTATTCGTCCTCGCTCACATCGGAACGGCCCTCAAACTCGATGTCGTACTGCTGCCCTTCGCCAATCTCCAAAGCTGTCTCCGTAAACAGGCGCATCACTTCGCCTACATGTTCCGAAGGGCAGTCCTTCATCATGTATTGATAAGCCATGACCAGCATGGAATCCCCGCTCAGGATGGCGGCATTCTCATCCCATTTCTTATGCACCGTAGGCATTCCGCGCCGCATGTCGGCATGGTCCATCAAATCGTCATGCAACAAAGTGTAATTGTGATAAATCTCAATGGCCAACGCTTGCGAAGCGATGCCTTTGGCATCCTCCCTATACAAGTTATAAGCCATCAGCATCAAAACCGGCCGGATACGTTTCCCGCCGATTGAAAGGACATAACGAATCGGCGCGTAAAGTTCCGCAGGCTTACGGTCGAATGGCAGACGGGCCAGCTCGCCGTTCACATAGTCCAAAAGTTCTTTCCAATTATACATGACTTCTTTATTTTAAACCAAAGAAGGCTGCCATGGGCAGCCTCCCTTTATATACCTTTATTATATACTATTGCAATCTGAACATCACCGGCAAAGAGAACTTCACGCGTACCGGTTTACCTCTCTGCTTGCCGGGGCTCCATTTCGGCATCATCTTCAAGACGCGCTCGGCTTCTTTCGACAAATAGGGGTCCGGACTGCGGACAATCTTGATGTCCACGATGGAACCGTCCTTGTTTACCACGAACTGCGCATACACACGTCCCTGGATACCCTGCTCCACGCAGATGGGCGGATACTTGATGTTGTCTGACAACCACTTCATACAGGCCTCCTCGCCACCGGGGAACTTGGGATTCTCTTCCACGATGTCATAAATCTGGTTCTCGTCCACTTCCTCTACCACAGGACCCACAGGACCCGTAGCAACCGGACCAACCACGCCGGTACCCGTACCCACGGCGATGACCTGGTTCACTTCCTCAGAAGTTTCGATGTCCTCATCGTCCGCCAGTTCGGTCTCATTGTCCACGATGTTCAGGATTTCAGCCACTTTCGGTGCCGCTGCTGGAGGCGGTGCCGCCACTTCCTCTTGATGCGAGATAGGAATCATGTCCTCCTCGATGGCCGCCGTAAACACGGGTTCACTGTTGTCGATGATCTTGATGTCATGCTGGGTCCACTCGAAAGCCACGAACATAACCGCCATGACCAGAACCAGACCAATAAGCCAGCTTGTGCTTTTGGTTCCCTCGAGGTCCGCCTTAAGTGATTTTTTAACTTCCATATGATACTGTTTTTTATGTATTCTTCATAACGGGACAAAAGTAGCACATTTTTTTTATATAGGCACACGCTTCGCCCCATTTTTTTTCGCTCCCTACATTTTTTTTCCACTCCGCACCCTAAACCGGGCTTTTCCGCGTTTATGATAAAAGCAGCGGCGTGTCCTTTTCGGAATTCCCCTGCAAAATTAAACAGATATTTCAAAAAATACGTATCTTTGGCCACAAAATTCACTTGAGATGATGAAAAAGCTCGTTTTCGTGCTATATATCCTGCTTGCTTCCACCGCCGCAGCCCAAGAGAGCAATTCCGTTTTCAACTTCCTGGAGATGCCGGTGTCTGCCCATGCCACGGCCTTGGGAGGCCGCAACATCTCCCTGATTGAAGACGACGCCTCACTGGTTTTCAGCAATCCCGCCTTGCTGAGTTCCGTCAGCGACAAAACCCTGAACCTAAACTTCATGACCTACCTGCAGGGGTGCAACGTGGGCAGCGCGGCATTCGTCAAGATTCTGGGCGAGCGTTCCACTTTGGGCGTCACGGCCCAATACGCCAACTACGGCAAGATGGAGGAAACCACGGCCGACAACGTGACCTTAGGCTCGTTCTCGGCCATGGACATGGCTTTGAGCGGGATGTACGCCTACAACCTGAGCGACCGCTGGGCCGGCGGGGCCACAGGCAAATTCATCTATTCCAAATATGGTGATTACTCGTCCATTGCTTTGGCCGTGGATTTGGGGGTGAATTATTATAATGAAGAGACCGACTTCTCGCTCTCGGCCGTGGCCCGCAACCTGGGCGGACAAGTGAAAGCTTTCGGCGACACGCACGAAAGACTGCCGTTTTCCCTGCAAATGGGCTTCACAAAAAGGCTCGCACACGCCCCGTTCCGCGTGTCCGTCACCCTTGTGGACCTGACCCGCTGGGACAAGGAATACTATTTCACCGCAGGAGAGGACATATCCACCGGCAAGATGCTCATGAACCATCTGGCCGCCGGAGTGGACTTCCTGCCCACCGACTACATGTATCTCTCGCTCGGATATAATTTCAGGAAAGCGAACGAGATGGACGCCGCCGGCTCCTCCCATGCGGCAGGCCTATGCGCGGGGGCGGGCCTCCACCTCTCCCGCTTCAGCTTCGGACTGGCCTACGCCCAATACCATTTGTCCGCCCCCTCGTTCGTATTCAACGCTTCTTACTGTTTATAATAAAAATATATGAAAAGGATTACCATTGCCATAGACGGATACTCCTCGTGCGGTAAAAGCACGATGGCCAAGGATCTGGCCCGCGAAATCGGCTACGTCTACATCGACAGCGGGGCCATGTACCGCGCCGTCACGCTCTATTGCCTGGAACAAGGACTGTTCCACGGAGACGAAGTGGACACGGAACGGCTGAAAGACGCGCTGCCGGACCTTAACGTCTCCTTCCGCCTCAACCCGGAGACGGGAAGGCCGCAGACGTACCTCAACGGCAGGCTCGTGGAGAACGACATCCGCACGATGGCCGTGTCTTCCAAGGTCAGCATCGTGGCCGCGCTCGGCTTCGTGCGCGAGGCCATGGTCAGGCTCCAGCAGCAGATGGGCCGCGAAAAAGGCATTGTCATGGACGGACGGGACATCGGCACCACGGTCTTCCCCGATGCCGAACTCAAGATTTTCGTCACCGCCTCGCCGGAAATCCGCGCCCGGCGGCGTTTCGACGAGCTGCAGGCCAAAGGGGAGCCGGGAAGCTATGAGGAGATACTGGAAAACGTGAAGGAACGGGACCGTATCGACACCACCCGCACCGTCAGTCCGCTCCGCAAGGCCGGCGATGCCGTCGAACTGGACAACAGCCACATGACCATCCCCGAACAGAAAGAATGGCTGTTGGCGCAGTTCCGTAAAGCGGCGGAATAAAAGGACTCCACATTATGAAGATAGAAATCGACCAAGGCTCGGGGTTCTGCTTCGGCGTGACCCGTGCCATCAACAAAGCCGAAGAGGAGCTGGGACAAGGAAGCGCGCTTTATTGCTTGGGCGACATCGTACATAACGGAAAGGAATGCGACCGGCTGAAGAAGCTGGGCCTCATCACCATCGACCACAAAGCGTTCGCCGGCCTGCACCGCGCCAAAGTGCTGCTCCGCGCCCACGGCGAACCGCCCGCCACCTACCAGCAGGCCCGGGCCAACGGCATCGACATCATCGATGCCACCTGCCCCGTGGTGCTGCACCTGCAGGAACGCATCAAGAAAGAATACCAGTCCGGCGGCACACCGGGCCGGCAGATTGTCATCTACGGCAAGAACGGACACGCGGAAGTGCTGGGCCTCGTAGGGCAGACAGAAGGCACGGCCATCGTCATCGAATCGCCGGAAGAGGTGGGCAAGCTGGATTTCAGCAAGGACATCTGCCTTTACTCCCAAACGACCAAACCCCTGGAAGGATTCCGTCAAATCGTGGAATACATCCAGACGCATATCTCTCCGGCGGCCACCTTCCGCTACTACGACACCATCTGCCGCCAGGTGGCCAACCGTATGCCGCACATCCGCGAGTTCGCCGCCCGGCACGACGTGATACTTTTCGTCTGCGGCAAGAAAAGCTCCAACGGACGGGTACTCTACAACGAATGCAAGAATGTGAATCCACGCTCCTATATGGTGGATGCCGCGGACGAAATAGACTTCACGTGGCTGGAGGGCTGTGAATCGGTGGGAATCTGCGGAGCCACCTCCACCCCCAAATGGCTGATGGAGGAATGCGCCGAAGCCATCAGCAGGCAAATAGGGAAAAGACTCACACAAGGCTGACAGGGAAAGAGGAATGAACCGGAGCCTGTAACCGCCTTGCGGGGAAACCGAATGAACTGCTCCGCCTGAAAGGGGAGCTGGCCCAACGGGACTGAGGGGTCTTACACCCACGAGTCCATCCGCCGAAAAGTATGCTTTTGTGCACGTGAACCCCCTCCGTCGCTTCGCGACACCTCCCCTTTCAGGCGGAGGAGTTCATTTTGCCGTACCCTCGCCCGAAGGCGGAACAGTCCGGTGTCGCCCTATTTTTCTCCGCGGACAGCGGAGAAATAAGCGTCGAGCAACTGCTTGGCCGCCACGAACGAAGTCTGCCGCCCCGAGAGGACCATCTTCTCCGCCTCGGGCAGACGGGAAACAATCTCAGGATTCTGGAAAAAACTGTTGCGCAATTGCTCGCTGATGGTCTCGTACATCCAGTATTTGGCCTGTTCGTTGCGCCGGTGTTCAAAGTAGCCGTTCTTCTTCACAAAATCAATGTACCGGTACACCATGTCCCAGATTTCCTTGACGCCCAAGTTGTAAAAGCCGGAATAAGTCAGCACCTGGGGCGTCCATCCGCTTTCGGGTGCGGGAAACAGATGGAGGGCGTTGCGGAACTGCGTGGCCGCCAGCTGGCACTTGTCCACATTGTTCCCGTCGCACTTGTTGATGACGATGCCGTCGGCCATCTCCATGATGCCGCGCTTGATGCCCTGCAGCTCGTCGCCCGTGCCGGCCAGCTGTATCAGCAGGAAGAAGTCCACCATGGAATGGCAGGCCGTCTCGCTCTGCCCCACGCCGACCGTCTCCACGAAAATCTTGTCGAAGCCCGCAGCCTCGCAAAGGATGATAGTCTCCCGCGTCTTGCGGGCCACGCCGCCCAGCGAGCCGGCCGAAGGGCTGGGACGGATGAACGAATCGGGATGCACGGCCAGCTTCTCCATCCGCGTCTTGTCGCCCAGGATGCTTCCCTTGCTGCGCTCGCTGCTGGGGTCGATGGCCAAGACGGCCAGCTTGCCTCCGTACTCCTGCAACACATGGATGCCGAAAGCGTCGATGCTCGTGCTCTTGCCGGCTCCCGGCACCCCGCTGATGCCCACGCGGACGGAACGGCCGGAATAAGGGAGGCATTTCTCTATCACTTCCTGCGCCACCGTCTGATGGGCGGGATTCGTGCTCTCCACCAAAGTCACCGCACGCCCCAGCACCGTCACGTCACCTTTCCGTATGCCTTCCACATAGTCGGCGGCCGACAGTTCCCGATGGCGGTAACGCCCCCGCTTCAGGTAAGGGTTCACGATGGAAGGCTGCGCCACCCCGCTGTTCACGGCCAGGCCTTTATACTCCGCGCTGTTCTCCGGATGCTCCATAGCAGACACTCTTTTTATCAAGGTTTCACTTTCACCGTTATAATCTCTTTCGACCGTGCCGGGTCGTTCGTGATCAACAGGACACGCGGCGTGTTCTTCACCTTGTCCAGATATTTGTCCCACACGGTCACCTTCAGCTGGGCCGTCTCGCCCGGACTGACGTTACGGTCGCTCAAAGACACGGTCAGAGCCTTGTTGAACACCTGCAACGAACGGATTTCCAACGTCCGCTTGCCCGTATTCCGGACTTCCACGGTCATGGATTTCTTCCGTTTCCGCCCCATCTCTCCCATATCCAGCGTGTCGGCCGACAGTTCCATCTGCGGGGCCAGTTCACGGTCCTTCACCGACAAGGACGAGAAATCCGGCAACAATACGGCCGACACCGTGATTTCGTTCTCTTCCGACACCCTGTCGCCCACCTCGCGGGCCAGATAAATGGAAGTCTGCGTCAGCCCCATCTGGTGCAGTTTCTCGCTGTCCAGCGTCAGCAGGATCTTGCCCATGCGCCCGCCGTTCAACTGCTCCGGGAAATACTGTGCGGACAGATAGGCGGGCAGATGCATCAGGTAAGGCTTGTAGCTCTTCCGTCCCGTGTTGACAATCTGCAATTCCACCATCGGGCGGTCGCCCCGGTTCACATTGTCGAACTCCACATTGTCCGTGTTCAGCCGCACATGGCCCAAATCCACGGGGAACGACCCGGAATAGTCGGACAGTTTGGACACCACCCGCCCTTGCATGTGCAGGTATATCGGCTCCCCGGAAGCATTGGTATACACTTCCAGGTCTTTCTGGAAGCTACCCAGCATCTTCGCGTCGTACACGGCGGTCACCGTGCCCTCCGCTCCCGGGGCAATCAGCTCGCGCGTCCATTCCACCGCCGTGCATCCGCACGACGGGATGACCTCCGTGATGCCCAGTGGCTCGTCACCCGTGTTCCGCAAGGTGAAACTCACTTTCGATGGCAGCTGGAACATGATTTCCCCCATGTTGGCCACATCACGGTCCACTGTCAGGCGGGGCTGCGCCACAGCCGCCCCGCCCAGCATCATCCCCGTTATATATAATAAAAAGCTTCTCTTTATCGCCATATCCGTTGTCTCATTGGTACAGCAAAGATAACAAAAACAGCCCCAACCCCCAAAAGGCAAGCCTTTTTTTTCATTTTCCCGCCGGCATCAGCGTACGCAAAGCCGCCTCCATCCGGCGCACCAAATCCCGTTTCTTGGACCTGGGAGAATAAATGAAGCCTTCCGCCACCAGCATCCGGCCATGCGCCGAATCCGGATAGGCCAAGGACACGAACGGCCCGCCAAGCGCCCCCTTGCGCATCTCCCAAAGCCCGCGCATCTCATACACCTTCCGCCCATCGGGCAGTTCCACCCGGCGTTGCATCACCAACGGTTCGTCGTTCTCATACGTGGTCGTCATCCAATTCTCCGGGGTGGAACCGGGAATGTTGCGTTTCATGGCCGAATCGCGCAACTCCACCCAACGCGCCGTCAGCATCTTCGCGCTGTCGGCCAAAGGCACGCTGTAGCACACATAGTTCATGTCCTGGTCCAGCCGGTCGGTGGAAGCCCAAAGGAAATCCTCTCCCTTCTTAATGCTCCGGATCTCGGACGGTGTCTTCACCGACCAGCCGAAAATCTCACGCGAGGCGTCGTCCACCATCTTGCTGTACTTCCGTTTCAAGCGGTCCGCCTCCCAGCGCAACTCCCCTTCCACGAAATATCCCGTGAGACGGTCGCGGTATTCCGACAGGAAGCGGTTAAGCGCGGCGGCATCACGGGCCTTGACGCTGACATAGACCTGCGGCACGGCCTTCACATTATAGGCCACGCCCATCTCCACCTCCTTCACCTTGGGGTCCTCGCGCACCTCCACGATGTTGCGCATCATGGAGAAACGCCCTGAATAGTTCTCCGGAAAAATCCGCATCATGCGGAACACCGGCTCGTTCTGCGGCAAGGCGGGCATACTGCCTTGGAACACACTCTCCAACGAATCCCGCGCATCCGTATTCCACAACGAAGGGTCCACGATGAGCAACAGTTCCCCCGGCAAACCCTGGGATGCCCCCAACGACACTTTCTTCTTCTCTTGTCCGTCACACGCCGACATCAGGGCCGCCAGCACCATAACCAGCCAGCCCGTCCGGAAAAATCCATTCCTTTTCATTTTATTCCTTTTTAGTTTTACATTCTACCTGAATTCCAGGCAATTGAAGAGATTCATTCCTCTTTTGCCTGCACCAACACCCGTATCCAGTCCCGCAAATGGCAGAAGCGGTTGCCGTATCCGCCTTGGGAATCACTCACCAGCAGCCATGTCCGCCGCCCGTCGGACAGCCTCCGGCCCTCGCACAAGCCCTCATAGTTGGCCCATCTGGGACGGATCAGGCGCATCCGGGTGGAGAAAGCCGCCACGGGACGCTTCGCCAAAGGCCGCTCCCCCGCCCCTTCATGCGGCCATACCTCATATATCCTGATATGGACGCGGGACTTCAGCCGCCGTTTCGGCACGTCGGCCTCGCGCTCCATCACCCACAGCCGCCCGTCCCCTGCCGGACATAGGGCGACGGCCCCGAAGGCGTACTGCCGCCCTTTCGCCCTCGACCGGGGGGCATCCAACACATAGGCATACTCTTCCGAAGGACGGCCGTCGCGGTCGAAGCCCTGCAAGTGCAAGGGCGCCCGCTCCTCCACTCCCGGCCCTACCGGCCGCCCGTCGGCCGGCAGCACGTTCTCCGTCATGGTCCAGAAACGTCCCGCCGCCTCATCGTAGGCCAAGGCCTCGAAACCGTAATTGGGATAAATGGAGTCCTTTCCCAAAGAAACGGGAACATCCAGCTCCTTGTCCGCCTTCGTGCCGTTCAGACGGCAGGCCACAATGCGCTGGTCGGCCTCCCCGCTAATCCACACCAAGGAGTCCTCCGGGGTGAAAGCCACCCCCTCGGCATCGCGTCCACCTTCCCGTCCGGAAGGCGTTCCCCGGAAACCTTCGTTCCGCACGTCCCTTACCTGTCCGGTCAGCGAATCCTGCACGATGCGGAACACGAAGAAGCCGTCCCGGACCTCCTTGTCGCTCACCACGGCATAAAGTCCGTTCCCTATCGGCGTGATCCCGCTGTAATGGCCCGGCGGCACCTGCCACCGCCCCAAGTCGCGAGGGGACGACAGCCCCACCGTCTGTGCCGCCACGCCTGCGGCCAGAACGACGCCGACCGCCACCGCCCCCCAACGCCGTCGGCCCGCGTTCATGGGCGCACCTCCAACGTCATGCCGGGAGCATAGGCACTGAACTCAGGCGCATACACGCCGTTCAGCTTCGCCGCCCCCACCGTATAGCGGCCCGCACGCTCCACATAGCATTCCATCTCCAGCACGTACGTGCCTTTGGGCAACCGCTCGAAGAAGTAATTCGTCGAGGCGTCCTTCACCTCTTTATAATAGCCCAGCCCGTTGCGGTATTCATAGCCCGACAAAGCCTCCACCGGCTCCAGGCAGGCGGCGCGTCCGGCCTTCAGGCGTACGTATTCATAATCGCGGTCGGAAGTGATGACATAGCGGAGCTTCAGGCGGTCGCCCACTTTCGGGGACTCGTTGTCCGTCTCCACGTGGACCCGCAAACCGGAAGCCGCACGCTCCACCTCGGACAGCGGCAGGCGGAACTGCGCGTAGGCCGCGCCCCAGGCCGAGGGAGTCTCTTCCGTCTTCACAATCTTCAGTATCCCCGCGCCGCCGTCCAGCTCACGGCCTTCCACCGTGGCCGTCACCGTCCCCAGTCCTGCCGGGGCGTCTTCCGCCGTATGCAGCACGGCCCATTCCTCCCCCTTGGGGGATTCCAGCCGCACCTCGTCATCCGTATGCAGCGTCAAGCCCCGCCCTTGTCCCTGCAGCAAGGCATAGACGGCATCCATCGTGGCGGTGGAAGTCCCCCAGTCCTGCAGGCGTTTCTGCGACAAGAGCCAGCGGCACAGCCCGTCCGCCTCCGCCCGATCCTCGCCGCCCGCCAAGGCCAAGGCTTCCATGAGCATCGCGTGCACGGCCATCTTGCGGTCCGACCCCACAACGCCGTTGGACGGATATTCGACGTGCAGGCCCTCCGGCCCGTCCACCAGATGTTCGCGGATGGAAGCCAGCAACTGCGCGGCATCGTCCGGCCTGCCCATGCGCGTCAGCACCACGGCCGCCTCGGCCTTGTCCGCCAAGGCCAGCCCGTACATCCCTTCCGTCAGGCGGGCCAGCATATAATCCGCATCCTTGCGGTCTGCGCCCTCCAGCCACGACGCGTCGCACAGATTCAACAAATACAATGTCTCCAGCCAATAAGAAGCGGAATAAAGGCAGGCCTTATGCTCCGCCCGGTGTTCCTTGTCCTTCAAGACATCCTCATGCGCCTCGTCCATCAGGTAGCGCATCATCTTCTTCACGTCCACGGCGGAAGTCAAGGTCGCGTCCGCCGTCTGTCCGGCCCCGCTGCGCAACAGCAGGCGGGCCGCACGCCGCGTCAGGTATGCGTTGCCCTTCATGCCGCCGAACCAGCCGAAAGCACCGTCCTCGCGCTGCAACTTGCCCAGCGAAACGGCGAACTGCCGCCGGAGGTCGGCCTGGCGGTTGGCATCGAACAGCTGTTGCAGGGCCATCATCCGCCGCGTCCCCGCCTCGGCATCGGCCACCCACGGGGTTTCCTCCAGCACGATGCCCGTCAGCTCCTCCTGCGTCTCCAGCGGACTCTTCAACGCCTCGCCGCCGTCCTGCATCCAAGCATCTATGGCCGTCTTCATCTGCGGATACTGCCCGGCCAGCCTTTCCGACAACGTAGAGGCATAATAAGCCGCCGCAATCGACAGCACGTCTTCCGTCTGCGGTTGCAGCACGGACGGAAGGGCCTGCACGGCATACCACAAGGGGTTGGCCGTGTATTCCACCGTCAGCCGCCTATGGTCTGCCTCCCGGTGGTTGTCCTGGAACAGCCCGTCCAGCCGGACGAGCGTGTCCCCCCGGTGCGACACGACGAACGGACGCGTCTGCGTCAGCCATTCCTTGTCCTCCAGGACGGGCAGGTAACGCTGCTCGCCGTCCGTATATTCCCCGGCCTCGAACAGCACCCGGCAGGCGGGCAGCGACACCCCGGCCTCCGGCTCGTACGCGAAGCTGACCACGGAATCGGCCTCCGCGTCCAGGTTCACCTTCATCGAACCGCTCCACAAGATTTTCTCCGTGGCGGGGTCGAACACCTCCATCGTCACCCGGCCCTGCAGCGGTTGCTCCGTCAGGTTGAAGAGCGAGGCCGAAAGCATGGCGCGGTCACCCAACCGCACGAAACGCGGCAGGCTGAGCTGGGCCATCACTTCCTTCTGCGCCACCACCTCGTCGGAGAAAGTCCCGGCGTACATGTCCTCCGTGTGCGCCAGGGCCATGAACTTCCACGTGGTCAGTCCTTCGGGCAGCGTGAACCGCAAGGTCACGATGCCGGCGGAGTCCGCCATCAGGCGGGGATAGAAGAAGGCTGTCTCTCGCAAGTCGCCGCGCACGGCGATTCGTGGTTTTCCCGAATCCGCGCCTTCCTCAGGGCTTCCTCCAGCCGCCACAAGCCCGGCCTGTTCCTCATCAGCCGTCAACTCGACCGAGGCATTCCCCACTGCCGCCGACTTGGCCATCGGGGCAGCAAGACGGCTCATTCCACTATTGTCCGCAATGGACAACATCTCCACCTTAGAAGACCTCAACACCATAGGAAAGGCCTCTCCCGGCCAAGACAGCATGTCCGGATTGAAACGGTCGAAACTCAGCCCCTTCACCGTTGCCAGCCGGAAAGGAGCCGTCCACGTCATGTAATTCCCGCCGAACCACCACATCTTATTGAGCGACACGTTCGGCAAAGCGTAGGTGAAATACCGCTGCAACTGCCAGGCGTGCGGCCGTATGCCGTCCAATGAAGCGTCATACAGCACCGACATCAGCTGCGCCGGGGCAGGCCGTCCGTCCGGCATCGTCACCCGTAGCCGCCACGTCTCTTCCGTCCCCGGCTGCAGGCGGTCGCGGAACGTCAGCCACGACAGGCGGAGGCTGCGGTCGGGGCGCTTCCGCACGACATGCTGGCTGTGGCTATAAAACTGCCCGTCTCTCATGAAATAGAACACGGCCTGCAAGCCGTCCGCCCCCTCGGGGATGGACGGGTAGGTGAAGTCCAACAGGGAATCGGAGAACTGCACCACCTTTTCTTCCAGGATGCGGTCGCGGCAGAAAAGCATGTAATAGAGCGACACGCTGTCCGCCGCGCTACCAATTTTCAGATGTCCCGGCCGCCCCGGCATCACGGTGTCGTTCACACAATAGAACCAGTCCTTCACACCGTCCGCCGGACGGGTGTCCGAAAGGCTGAAAATCCTGAAATCCTGGGCATATTCCGCCGTATCTTCCGCCGCCACGGCCCGCAAGGCCAGCCGGTAGCATCCGGACGGCAAGGCGGACAGTTCCGCCACCCGCACCTTCCGGTTGGCCGGCAGCTGGATGCCGGAGACGACCTTCTTCCTCGCCCCCCCTTCCGGCGCGTGGAAGATGTCGCACGTCACCGTCACCTCGTCTTTCCATTGCGCCCCGGCTGCAGTCACCACCCGGGCCTTCAGCTCCGGAAGCGATTCCCTCCCCAACATGAAAGGCAAGCCCTCCAACGACAGTTGCAAGCCTTCTTTCGACAAGGGGAAGGAAGTCTGCGCCGTCCGGGTCTCCCCCGAAGCGCTCAGCACCGCCACGTCCACCACCTGCCGGAAGCCGAAGCCCTTCAGCCTCCGTTCTGCCACTTCGACAACCGGGACGGACAAGACAAAACGTCCTTCGGCATCGGTATAGACCGTATCCAGCCGGACCGGCTCCTTCCCCGCATCCCGCCGATAGAGCCATTGCGCCACGTAAGATGTCGCCGACACGCGGGCCGCACGCAGCGGCACGCCGTTGTAGTTCATGGCCACCCCCGTCAGGCGCAGCGTGTCGCCGGCCTGACAACGGCCGGCGGGTTCGTCCAAGGTGACTTCAAACGTAGGCCGCTTGTATTCCTCCACCGTAAAGGTCACCGCACTGCTTTTCGTCCTCAGCACGTATGTTCCGGACAGCCCCGTGGAAGGCAGGGTGAAAGTGGCGGAAACGGTACCCATCCCATCGCTCTCCACCGTCTGCTCCGCCACGGTTTTCCGGTTCGGGTCGCGGAGTTCCAGCGTCACCTTGCGTCCGGCCACCGCCTTCTCCTCTCCGCGCCGCTCGTCCGTACACAAGCCGCCCACGTACACCGTCTGCCCGGGACGATAGACGGCCCGGTCGGTATAGAGGCGTTCCGTCTCCCGCACCCCGTCATATTCACTAAAAGGAGAAGAGAGCCAAGCCGTTGCACCCAGATGGCAACGGTCCTCCCCTTTATGGACTCTCACCGAAAGGGAACTCCGGTTGTTCTTCTCCATCCAACGGTCGGCTTCCTTCCAGCGGGCCTTGCCATCCGCGTCCGTCACGGCGGAATGCACCAGCCGGTCCCCCGACAGCCATTCCACGGTAGCCCCCTGCACGGGACGGCCCGTCCGCCCGTCCAGCACGGTGTAGAAACTGGTGCTGTCCGGCAAGGTGCCGCCCACTAACTCTAACCGCGTGGCCACGAAATGCTCGGACAGATCCGCCACAGAGGCGTTCGTCCCTTCCGGCTTCCCCACCACGACATAATGCCCCACTCCGGGGCATGACAGCAGGAACGTATCCCGCACCTCCGCCCAAGCCGGACGGGCCGGCCATTCCAGCCGTTGCGTCTTCATGAGGCGGCCATACTTTCTCGCGTAATCCCCGTGGTTCTTCTGGTAAGCGGCCCTCCGCGGCCCGTCTTCAGGCACTCCGTCCGGCAAAAGATACCAGAGCAGCTCCATGCCGGACACGTTGCGGTGTTCCACCACCCCCTCGAAAGGAACATCCGGATTCATCGTCGGCGGAACCCACAACGTGAGCGAAGACGCCTCCAGCCGCTTCTTCTCGTTCAACAACGCCTTCGCCCTCGGGTAATTTTTGTATTTCCCATATCCTTCTTCCGCCCAGCTCACTTTCAGGGAGTCCGTCACGGGCAGGCGGTCCACCATCGCGATATACACCTCGGCGGCCAGCGGCAAATCCCCAAAACGGCCAAGCATCCGCCGGTAAGCCTTGTAGGACGATGAAGAAGACAGCACCCACCGCTCGCCCTCTGCGGTTTCACCATCGTATTCAGCCATCACATACCTGCGATCCCCGTCGCTCACGACCTCCAGCGAGTCCAGCATCACCAGCAGCTCCGCCTCGCGGTTGCCCCTCGCCCGGTACGTCTCCGCCATGAGGCCGCAAACGGCCAGACGGCCCTCGTCGCTGTCTTCCGGATTCCACAGCCAACAAGCCCGCCGCCCGATGACGTTCAGCAGGTCGCCGTTGAAATACGAGGCGTCCTCCCCCCGCTCCACGAAAGGCAGGTAATCGGCGGCCTTGGCTTCGGCCAGCAGCGCGGGATGCGCCATCGACAGGCGGCTGTTCTCCGAGGCGGCCAGCCTGAACTGGGCTTCCGACCACTCGCGGAGGCTGTCCGGATGCGCGTCCGTCCGTCCGCTGCGGTTCCGGTTGCGCAACGTATGGCTGTCATACAACCCGGCTATGACCGAAGCCAGCACGGCCCGCTCCACCTCGTCCGCCGCCTGCCGCTTGAGCCGTTCCAGCCGCAGCATGTCGGTGTAGAAGCTGTCCGGCACCACCTGCTGGCGGAGCTTGCAACCATAGAGCAGGGCCGCCATCCGCTGGCCTTTCTTCCCTTCCTTGCCGGCCTTGGCCGCGATTTGCCCCACCACGCCGTAAGCCGATTTCGGCAAGTCCTTCCGCTCATATTCCTTCACTTGTTTCCACAATCCCTCATAGCTGTCCGCCCGGCTTTCCGCCGCCGCGCCACACAGGAACACGGCACAAAGCGTCCACAAGACAATCCGTTTCATAGTCCGATGTTTTAAAATGATGTAAATAAAAGCATTCCCTGCGGGAAACGGAAATTTTCCGCGTTAAAAATCCACAACTTATACGGCATGCGCGTCCGTGCGGACAGGGACCGGCAGGCCGCGCCACCGCAAACCAGAAAAGATCCAGCGGGGAGGAATCCCCAGCCGCGCCAGTGCCGGAATGTCATCAAATCCCGCGATTTCTTGTCAAAGCGAAAGCTTTTTCGTCGGATGTAGCATCCGCGTGGCTGGATGGAAGAGGTGAAATAGAACCCGAAGTGTTAAAAAACGGGCGCGAGAACTGTTCGTATGAAGCATTTCTCCGCCCCGGCAGGCATTTTTGTGCGGCAAAAACGGGATTTCTTTGCTGAAAGAAATTTATTTCTTGCCGCAAAGACGCGAATTTCTTGCCGCAAAGCAATTCACGGGCGTGTGGAAAGCAGGGAAAAACGAGGCTTCGGGCGGCTTTTCCTTCCTAATTGGAGGCCGTCCGCGTGCAAAATCCGCCTGTCTTTTTGCAAGCCTTTCCCTTCACGGGCTGACGCGGGAACGGCATCCGACCGCACAGCGTGCCGTGTCGGGCGGCAAAGTGTCGCCGCAACTGGGTTTCCGGCTGTCATCCTGCATTCCCGTGAAGCCGCGAGAATCCCATATTTATTCCCGTCCCCGCCCTTGCGCCCGTCCGCACGATTCTCGCGGGGTCGGTTTTGACGTTTTGACAAAATGCAATATGAATGTCCGCAATCAACCCAATCCCCCTGAAGGAATGAACTGCCCCGCCTGAAAGGGGGGCTGGCCCAACGGGCCTGAGGGGTCTCACACCCACGTATAATCCATAAAGTATGCTTTTATGGGCGTAAACCCCCTCCGTCGCTTCGCGACACCTCCCCTTTCAGGCGGAGGAGTTCATTTTGTCACACCCTCCTCCTTTCCGGTCAGTCCTTCTCCGGAATCTGACGGAGCAGCTCCTTCATGAACGTCCAGAACTTGGCCACGGAAGGGATGTGGCAACGCTCGTCGGGCGTGTGCGGCGAACGGAGCGTGGGGCCGAAGCTGACCATGTCCATCTTCGGGTAGGCCCCGCCGATCAAGCTGCATTCCAGACCGGCATGTACCACCTGCACCAAGGCATCCTCACCGAACAGCCCCTTGTAGACACCGGCCATGCGGGCCACGATGGGCGAGTCGAAGTTGGGCTGCCATGCCCCGTAACGCCCGCCGTACTCCACCTTCATCCCGGCCATGTTGAAGCAGCACTCCAGCATGGTAGTCTCATAATCCATCATGCCCTCGTCCGAACTGCGGGCCAGGATGAGCACCTCCGCCTTCTCCGGCGTGACGTTGACGATGGCCAGGTTGGAGGAAGTCTCCACAATGCCGGGCATGGAGGGGATGTTGCGCAGCACGCCGTCGTGGCAGGCCATGACAGCGTCCAGCACGTTGTCCTGGATTTCTTCCGGTACCAGCTGTTCCGGCGCGTCCGTGCGTTCCATCGTCACCGCGATATGCTCTTCCACGCCACGGAATTCTCCGGCGAAAAGCTCTTGGCAGTCGTCCACCAGCTCTTGCAGGCCGTCCACGGCCTCCTCCGGCAGGGTCACCACGGCCACGCTCTCGCGCGGAATGGCATTGCGCATGTTTCCGCCCGTCCACGATGCCAGACGGGCCTCGTCCTCGCGCACGGCCATATAAAGCAACCGCGCCATCAGCTTGTTGGCGTTGGCCCGGTTCTCGTTGATTTCCAATCCGGAATGCCCGCCGCGAAGCCCCGTCACCTTCAGCCGCACCGCCACATCGCCCGGCTCGGCCTCCGCCGGCTTGTACCCCATCGTGGCGGTCACGTTCACGCCTCCGGCGCTGCCCACGACAAACTCGCCCATCGTCTCGTTGTCCAGGTTGAGCAGGATGTCGCCCGTCAACGTGTCGGCGGCCAGATGGTTCACGCCGTACATGCAGGTCTCCTCGTCCGCCGTGATCAAAGCCTCCAGCGGGCCGTGTTCCAGCGCCGGGTCTTCCAGTATGCCCATGATGGTGGCCACGCCGATGCCGTCGTCCGCCCCCAACGTGGTGCCGCGGGCCTTCACCCACTCGCCGTCCACGTAAGTCTCTATCGGGTCGTTCTCAAAGTCGTGCGTGCTGTCCGACGTCTTCTGCGGCACCATGTCCATGTGCGCCTGCAACACCGCCGTCTTGCGGTTCTCCATCCCCGGCGTGGCCGGCTTGCGCATCACGATGTTCTCGCCGCCGTCCTTGAACGCCTCGATACCGCGCGAGGCCGCCCAGTCCAACAGGAATTGCTGCACTTTCTCCAAATGGCCCGACGGACGGGGCACTTGCGTCAACGCATGAAAATTCTTCCATACGCCCTGCGGTTCCAGATTCTTCACTTCACTCATAATCCTATTATTTTTAAGGTTGGTTCCATTTCATGCGGCCGCACAGGCGGTCTGCGGTTGCCGCCGGCGGGTGAAGGCCAACGCCGCCACGGCATACAGCCCGAGCAGGATGACCAGCAACGTCTGCAACGTATGCACGATGAGGACGAACATCACCCCGTCCGACTCGCCCACTCCATACAGCACCAGCACCGTCTTCACGGCAAAATGCCAGGGGCCGGCCCCGTTGGGCGTGGGCACCAGCACGGCGAAGCTCCCCACCACGAAGGCAATCAGGGCCGACATCATCCCCAAATCCGCCGTATAGGAAAAGCTGTAGAACGTCAGATAGAAATGGAGGAAATAGGCCACCCAGATGCCCACGGAATACACTATATATAAAGGTATATGCCGGATGCCGCGCAACGAAAGGATGCCGTCCGCCACATTGCGGAAAAGGCCGCGCGTGCGGCTGAACCACTCCAGCCTGCGGGCCATGAAACAAAGGAAAGACACCAGCACCAGCAGGCAGGCGCCCGTGACCCAATAGCCTGCCGCCGAGAAACGTCCCGCCAGCTCCCCGAAACCCACCCCCGTCTCGGCAAAGAAGACGGAAAACACCCGGATTTGGAGCAGGACCGTCAGGGCGGACAGCACCAGCATGACCACAGAATCCACCATGCGCTCGGTGACCACCGTCCCCAAGGCTTTGGTAAAGGAAGTTCCCTCATAACGCTTCAGGACCCCGCACCGCAACACCTCGCCCACGCGGGGCACCACCAGGCTGGACGCATAGGACAGGAACACGGCATGGACGCAAGTCATCGTCCGCGGCCGCTCGGCCAACGGCTCCAAGGCCTGCCGCCAGCGGACGGCACGCAGCACCTGCGCCATCACGCCGAAAGGCATGGAAAGCCACATCCACGTCCAGTCCATCCCGCCGTCCAACGCCGTCCACAATCCCTTCCAGTCGAAATCGCGGTACATCCACCACAGAATCAGCCCTCCCAACACCAACGGGAAAGCGATTTTCAACGCATTACGAATAATCTTAGAAGTTTCCAATGCGGCCTATCCTTGTTTTTATTTATCTTTGCAGACGCAAAAGTAAAACAAAAAAACTACAATGAAGACGGTCAAGCCCAAAAAGTTTCTCGGACAGCATTTTTTAAAGGACCTGCAAATAGCCCAAGACATAGCGGACACCGTGGACGCCTGCCCCGGCCTGCCCATTCTCGAAGTGGGACCGGGCATGGGCGTGATGACCCAGTTCCTCGTGCGCAAGGAACGTCCGCTCAAAGTGGTGGAGATTGACTTCGAGTCCGTGGCCTACCTGCGCGAGAACTTCCCGCAACTGGAGGACCACATCATCGAGGACGACTTCCTGAAGATGCATCTGGAACACACCTTCGGCGGACAGCCGTTCGTGCTGACGGGAAACTACCCGTACAACATCTCCAGCCAGATCTTCTTCAAGATGCTGGACTACAAGGACCTGATTCCCTGCTGCACGGGCATGATACAGAAAGAGGTTGCGGAGCGCATCGCCGCCGAGCCGGGCAGCAAGACCTACGGCATCCTGAGCGTGCTGATCCAGGCGTGGTATCATGTGGAATACCTGTTCACCGTGCATGAGCACGTCTTCAACCCGCCCCCCAAGGTGAAAAGCGCGGTCATCCGCATGACCCGCAACGCCACGACGGACCTGGGATGCGACGAGCGGCTCTTCAAACAAGTGGTGAAGACCACCTTCAACCAGCGGCGCAAGGTGCTGCGCAACTCCATCCGCCCCGTTCTGGCCGACGCCGACAACAAGCTCCGGCAACAGGGACTCGCCCCACGCGAACACACGGCGTTCCTGGAGACGGAAATCTTCGGACGGCGCCCGGAACAACTGTCGGTGGACGACTTTGTCCGTCTGACCCGCGCCATGACCGAGGAAACACGCCCGGCCGGCATGTCATAAAAGCAATATCAGAAAAAACGGGCCGAAAAGCCCGTTTTTTGTTTGCCACTTCAAATGGTTTGAGTATCTTTGCAACGCATTTAACCAGAGTGTTTGTTTAAAATGGACGACTATCACGCGGAAAATATGGATTAAGCCGGACAGGGGTTTGCAAGGAGCTGCCTCCGTCCCGTCAAATTATGGAGGATTTTATTCATGCGAACTTACTGGAACACCAACCGCGGCTTGCGCACGCTTGACAAATGGGAACCCAACTGCTGGGTGCAAGTGACTTGTCCTACACAGGACGACATGGATTACCTGGAGAACACGCTCCACATTCCCGACTATTTCCTTATGGACATCGCCGACACCGACGAGCGTGCACGCTACGAGTTCGACGAAGGATGGATACTCATCATCCTGCGTATCCCTTACGTGAAGGAGGTGCGCTCACGCACACCTTACACCACCATCCCGCTGGGTATCATCCTGAACAAGGAAGTCTGCATCACCGTGTGCAACTTCGAGACCAACATGATGATCGACTTCGTGAGCTACCAGCAGAAGCGGGGCGTGGGATTCACCGACTCCGTGGACATGGTGTTCCGCCTGTTCCTCTCCTCCGCCGTGTGGTACCTGAAACGGCTGAAGCAAATCAACCTGCTCATCGAAAAAGCCAAACAGCACCTGGACCGCAAGGTGGACAACGCGGACCTCATCAACCTTTCACGCCTGCAGGACAGCCTGACGTACTTCATCACCTCCATCCGGGGCAACGAGACCCTGCTCTCCAAGCTGAAATTCAAACTGCCGGTGGACGAACTGGACGCCGACCTCATCGAGGACGTGAACATCGAGATGAGCCAGGCCCGCGAGACCACCTCCATCTACGCCAACATCCTCGACTCCACGATGGACACCTACGCCAACATCATCAACAACAACACCAGCGGCGTGATGAAGATGCTCACCTCCATCTCCATCATCCTCATGTTCCCTACGCTCATCGCCAGTTTGCTGGGCATGAACCTGGTGAACGGCATGGAAAACTGGAGCTGGGGATTCCCCGTGGCACTGATGCTCACCGTAGGGATTACCGTCGCTTTCGTGTGGTACTTCAAACGGAAAACATGGATTTAAAGGCCCAGGAAGCAAAAAAACAGCCGATTTTTTAGGTTGCAAACGTTTTTTATACTTAATTTGCGCCGTATTATAACGAACAGCAATACAGAATCAGATACTAAAACAATTCACATGATGGATTCTCAAGAGACCTTACAAACGGAAGAGAATGTAACGGAGAACGCAACACCCGAAGTGAACGAGACCGACACCCAGACCGTGGAAGTCCCGAAAACCCAGGAGGAAGTCGTTGCAAGGGTAAAAGAACTGGCCCAGACCGATGCCATTGCAGAAAAACAAGAACTGGACGCCCTGAAACAGGCGTTCTACAAAATACATAAGGCGAACGTGGCGGCAGCCCGCACCCAATTCATCGAAGAGGGCGGCGACCCGGAAGCCTTCCTCCCCGCGCCCAACACACTGGAGGATGAATTCAAGACGGCCATGAACGTCATCAAGCAGAAACGGGCCGAGCAACAAGCCGAACTGGACCGCAAGAAAGAGGAGAACCTGCAGAAGAAACAGGAAATCCTGGAACGCATCAAGGAGCTGAGCACCACTCCGGAGGAAGCCAATCAGGCCTACAAGGAATTCAAGGAACTGCAAAACCAGTGGAAAGAGCTGCAGCCCGTACCGGCGGAAAAGGCCAACGAACTGTGGAAGACTTACCAACTGTACGTGGAACAGTATTACGACCAGCTGAAGCTGAACAACGAGTTCCGCGAATACGACTTCAAGAAGAATCTGGAGACCAAGACCCACTTGTGCGAGGCGGCAGAAAAGCTGGCAGAGGAACCGGACGTCATTTCAGCCTTCCAGCAGCTGCAGGCCCTGCACCAGGAATTCAAGGAGACCGGCCCCGTGGCCAAGGAACTCCGCGAGGAAATCTGGGCCCGCTTCAAGGCTGCCTCCACGGTGGTCAACAAACGCCACCAGCAGTATTTCGACGACCTGAAACAGAAAGAAGAAGAGAACTTGGCGCACAAGACCGAACTTTGCGAGAAAATCGAGGCCATCGACCCGACGGCCATCCGGAAAGCCAGCGAATGGGAAAGCCAGACACAAACCATCATCGAACTGCAGAAAGAATGGCGCACCATAGGGTTCGCCCCGCAAAAGATGAACGTGAAAATCTTTGAACGCTTCCGCAACGCCTGCGACCGCTTCTTCACCGAGAAGGCGGCCTTCTTCAAGAAACTGAAGGAAGAACAGGCCCAAAACCTTGCACGCAAGACCGAACTTTGCGAGAAAGCGGAAGCCCTGAAGGACAGCACGGACTGGAAAGCCACCGCCGACCAGCTCATGCAAATCCAAAAAGAATGGAAGACCATCGGCGCCGTACCCAAAAAATATTCTGAAACCTTGTGGCAGCGTTTCATCAGCGCGTGCGACTACTTCTTCGAGCAGAAAAACAAAAACCAGTCATCGCAACGCAGCGAGGAAAAGGAGAACCTGCAAAAGAAGGAACAAATCATCGAGAAGCTGAAAGCGTTGCTGGAAAGCGAAGAGGAAGACAGGCAGGACACCGTAAGAGAACTTATGAAGGAATGGAACAGCATCGGCTTTGTACCCTTCAAGGAGAAAGACAAAATATATAAGGTGTACCACGAAACCGTAGACCAGCTCTTCAAAGCCCTGAACATATCGGCCGCCCGCAAACGGCTGGACCACTTCAAAGACAACCTGAAGAACAACCTGAAAGAAGGCGGGCAAGGCTTGCCACGCGAACGGGAACGGTTGATGAGGGCCTACGAAGCCAAGCGGAACGAAATCAAGACGTACGAGAACAACCTGGGCTTCCTCACTTGCAGCTCGAAGAAAGGCAGCAGCCTGCTCAACGAGATGAACAAGAAAATGGAAAAACTGAAAGACGACCTGAAGCTGTTGGGCGAGAAAATCGCCGCCATCGACAAGGAAATCAGCGAACAGGCATGACAACTTTAACCCCATAGACACACGGCACCGCTTTCCTACGCCCCACCGGAGAGCGGTGTCTTCCATCTTTACGGATATGAAAAAACATGTAACCGCACTTATCACAGCATGGTGTTGCCTCACCGGCCTGTATGCCACTCCAGCCACACCGGACACCGAAGATTCCTCCCTCAAAGTGGCCACCTTCAACATCCGCTACGACAATTCCGGCGACGGGAACAACCGTTGGGCAGTCCGGAAAGACACCGTCCCCGCCCTCATCGCCGCACAAGGGTGGGACATCGTGGGAATGCAGGAAGTGTTGCACCACCAGTTGCAGGACCTCCTGCAAAGGCTTCCCGGTTACCGGCATGTCGGGGCAGGACGCGACGATGGCAAGACCCGGGGGGAATACGCCCCCATCCTCTACGACACTCTACGGGTGAAACTGCTCGACAGCCAGACGTTCTGGCTTTCCCAATATCCCGACAGTGCCGGTTTCATCGGATGGGACGGGGCCTGCACGCGCATCGCCACCTGGGCCAGATTCGAGGACAAGCGGAACGGAAAGGAATTCCTGTTCGTCAACACGCACTTCGACCATGTGGGAAAAGAGGCCATGCGGAACGCCGCCCGCCTGGTCTCACAACGAATCAAGGACTTGGCAGGAAACCGCCCGGTCATCCTCACCGGGGATTTCAATGTCACAGCGGACAGCGAACCTTATCGCATCCTGACCGCAGACCCGGCTTTCCTGCAGGATGTATACTTGAAAAGCCCCTCAAAGAAAGGACCGGCCTACACTTACCACAATTTCGGACAGCTTCCCCCGGAACGGCGGAGCAAAATAGACTTCATCTTCGCCAGTCCTGCAATCGAGGTACTCCAGACCGGCATCATCCGGGAAAATGCCGGCACCACCGGACACATTTCCGACCATAACCCGCACTGGGGCATCATACGGCTGCCCTGAAACCCTTGGCCTCCCCCTGCGACGAAGAAGGCTTTCCCCACCATGAGGAAAGCCTTCTTCGTTGGACTACCAGGACTCGAACCTGGAAAAACAGGACCAGAATCTGTTGTGTTACCATTACACCATAGTCCAATCTCAATACAAACGAGGACACCACCCGTGCCGCTTCGTTGGGCTACCAGGATTCGAACCTGGAAAAACAGGACCAGAATCTGTTGTGTTACCGTTACACCATAGCCCATTGTCCTTTTGCGACTGCAAAGGTAACGAGTTATTTTTGAACCCACAAATTTTTGCCCTACTTTTTCTTGTATTCTTGCCCTTTAAGTCCCGGATTCCACATTTTCCCTTCCAACCGCGCCCCTTGGGATGCCACGAGGAGACATCTTATTACCTAAAAAAGATAAAATCCCGACGGTTTTACTGTCAAAAGTTGGATGAATCAGAGATTATATGCTATCTTTGCCCGACAATTTATGTAGAAATCAACGAATGAACGAAACGCAACAATTGCTCAATGCCATCACGGAAGGCATACAGGAAAAGAAAGGAAAACAAATCGTCATCGCGGACTTGACGGGTATCGGCGACACCATCTGCCAATATTTTATCATCTGCCAAGGCAACTCGCCGGCGCAAATCGAGGCCATCGAGGAGGCCGTCGCGGATTCCACCCGCAAGAAATGCCAAACCAAGCCCCTGGCCGTAGACGGCCTGAGAAACGCCACCTGGGTGGCAATGGATTACGTGGACATCATCGTACATATCTTCCTCCCGGAAGCACGCGGATTCTACGACATCGAACACTTATGGGCCGATGCCAAACTGACGGAGCTGCCCGACATCGACTAAAATCCCCCATCGCGAAACGCTATGAACGAAAAAGAGAATAAGAACAAGATGCCCCGGTTCAACATGAACTGGATTTACGGCATGATTGTCTTGGTGTTGGTCTACCTGTTCGTCACCAGCACGGGCAGCAGCACTTCCAAAACCGTGGACTACACGACCTTTGAGCAATATGTGGAAAACGGATACGCTTCCAAAATCGTGGCACAGAAGGACAAAGGCGTGTTGCAGATGTATGTGACGAAAGAACACCTCAAAGACGTGTTCAACACGAATGACCTCAGCAAAATCGGAGGCGCTCCGGCGGTTACGGTGGAATATGCCGACAACGGAAAGCTCATGGAGCTGGTGGACAAAGCCCGGCAAGAGGAAAAATTCACCGGCACTCTCCGCTTCGAGCAAAGCAACGACTTCGTAAGCAACATCTTCTGGAACCTCTTCCCGTTGTTCATCATCATCGCCATCTGGATTTTCCTCATGCGCCGCATGAGCGGCGGAAGCCCCACGGGAGGCAACGTGTTCAACGTGGGCAAAAGCAAGGCCCGGCTGATTGAAAAAGGCGAAGGCACCAAGGTGACGTTCAAGGACGTGGCCGGCCAGGCCGGAGCCAAGATGGAGGTAGAAGAGATTGTGGAGTTCCTGAAGAACCCGAAGAAATACACCGACCTGGGAGGAAAAATTCCCAAGGGGGCATTGCTCGTGGGACCTCCGGGAACGGGCAAGACCTTGTTGGCCAAGGCCGTGGCAGGAGAAGCCAACGTGCCGTTCTTCTCGCTTTCGGGGTCCGACTTCGTAGAGATGTTCGTCGGCGTGGGAGCCAGCCGCGTACGCGATTTGTTCCGCCAGGCCAAGGAGAAAGCCCCTTGCATCATCTTCATCGATGAGATTGACGCCGTGGGACGGGCACGCGGAAAGAACCCGGCCATGGGCGGCAACGACGAACGGGAAAACACGCTGAACCAGTTGCTGACAGAAATGGACGGTTTCGGCACCAACAGCGGTGTCATCATCCTGGCCGCCACCAACCGCGTGGATATCCTGGACAAGGCCCTGCTGCGCGCCGGACGCTTCGACCGCCAGATTCACGTGGACCTGCCGGACCTGAACGAACGCAAGGAGGTGTTCAAGGTGCATCTCCGACCGGTAAAGACAGACAGCACCGTGGATATCGACCTGCTGGCACGCCAGACACCGGGCTTCTCGGGAGCGGACATCGCCAATGTCTGCAACGAGGCCGCCCTGATTGCCGCACGGCATGACAAGAACGCCGTCAGCAAAGACGACTTCCTGAGTGCCGTGGACCGCATCATCGGCGGCCTGGAGAAAAAGACCAAGGTCATGACCAACGAGGAACGGCAGACCATCGCCCTGCACGAGGCCGGACATGCCACCATCTCTTGGTTCCTGCGCTATGCCAACCCGTTGGTCAAAGTGACCATCGTCCCGCGCGGACGGGCTTTGGGAGCGGCATGGTACATGCCCGAAGAGCGGCAAATCACCACCAAGGAACAGATGCTGGACGAAATGTGCGCCACGTTGGGCGGACGGGCCGCCGAAGAGCTGTTCACCGGACATATCTCATCCGGCGCGTTGAACGACCTGGAACGGGTGACCCGACAGGCTTACGGCATGATTGCCTATTACGGCATGAGCGACCGCCTGCCCAACCTGTGCTATTATAATAATGAGGAGTACAACTTCACCAAGCCCTATTCCGACCAGACGGCGCAACTCATCGACGAGGAGGTGAAACGCATGATTACCGAACAGTACGAACGGGCCAAGGCCTTGTTGAGCGAACACAAGGAAGGCCATGCCGAACTGGCCCGCATCCTGGTGGAACGGGAAGTCATCTTCGCCGAGGACGTGGAGAAGATTTTCGGCAAACGTCCTTGGACCAGCCGCACGGAAGAGCTGCTGACACTGAACGAAGAACAGGAGAAACTGGAGGCCGAGCAACAACAGGCCGCACAAGAAGAGCCTAAAGAGGCACCGGCTCTGGAAGGACCTTCAGGTCAACCGGAAACAGAAAAGGCCGGTGGACAAGGCCAGGCCGACGGCACACCGGAAAAAACAGACAGTACGGAAAGGAAATGACTGACAAAATAAAGAACCTATGTATCCGCACAACCACCGGTATCGCTTTTGTCGCGATACTGGTGGGCGGTATTTTATGGAACAACGTATCATTCACCCTCTTGTTCGCCGCCATCACCGGATTGAGCCTGTGGGAATTCTGCCAGATCGTAAACCGGCGGACGGACGTGCAGGTCAACACCGTCATCTGCACGGTGGCGGGTGTCTATCTGTTCCTGGCCGTTTCGGGCTTTTGCAGCAACCTCACCCCGTCGGGCGTGTTTATCCCCTATCTGCTGTCTGTCGTCTATCTGTTGGTCAGCGAGCTTTACCTCAAGAGTGAACACGCGCTGAACAACTGGGCCTACACCATGATGAGCCAGATGTACGTGGCTCTCCCTTTGGCCACCCTGAATGTCCTGGCCTTCCAACCGGAATCCACCTACAGCCTGGGGGTCGCCTACAGCGGGCTGCTTCCCCTCTCGGTATTCATCTTCTTGTGGGCCAACGACACCGGAGCCTATTGCTTCGGCTCGCTTCTGGGCCGTCACAAACTGTTCCCGCGCATTTCCCCCAACAAATCTTGGGAAGGTTCTATCGGCGGAGGCATCACAGCCTTGGCCGCCTCGCAAATCCTGGCATGTTTTGAACCGGGGCTGTCCCGCTGGGAATGGCTGGGACTGTCTTTGGTAGTGGTGGTGTTCGGCACGTGGGGCGACTTGGTAGAGAGCCTGCTGAAACGCCAGTTGGGCATCAAGGACAGCGGCAACATCCTTCCGGGACATGGCGGTATGCTTGACCGTTTCGACAGCTCCTTGCTGGCCATACCGGCGGCGGTCATCTATATCTATACACTGACCTTACTGTAATCAGGGCTTTCCCGCTTTCAGCGACGAGATCATTTCCCGGGCCGCCCTCACCGGCGCGCCCGGTGTTCCCAGACGGGAAGCCATCTCTTCGTACCCCTGCAGCATGCCCCCGCGGTCGTGTCCGTCCGTAAGAATCCGTCCCAGCTCTTCCCGCACACGCTCTACCGTCATCCCGTCGGCTACCAGTTCGCGCACGACCTCACGCCCCGCCACCAGATTCACCAACGAGATGTATTTCACCTTCAGGATATGGCGGCGCAGGAAGGATACGAGTTTTCCGCAAGCCGTATAGTAGCATACCACCTGGGGGACACGGAAAAGCGCCGCCTCCAATGTGGCCGTCCCCGAAGTGACCAACGCCGCACGGGCATGGCTCAGGATACGGTAGGTCTGCCCATAAAGTATGCTCACCTTCCTGCCGTCCAGTACCTTTTCATAAAAGTCCGCTTCTATATTGGGAGCCGCCGCCAGCACCAGCTCATACCGCCCCGCGTATGCCGAAGCCGCCTTCACCATAATCCGGAGGTTGTCCTTGATTTCCTGTTTGCGGCTACCCGCCAGCAAGGCTATCACAGGCCGTCCGTCCAGACCGTTCTCCAAGACGAAGCGCTCAAAGGAGTCCTGCGCCTCCCGTTTGTAAGCCTCCACCTCGTCCAATGTAGGATTTCCCACATAATGAATCGGATAATGATGTCTGTTCTCGAAGAAGTCCACCTCAAACGGCAGGATGGAAAACAGCTCGTCCACATCCCGTTTGATGTTCTTGATGCGGTATTCTTTCCAAGCCCAGATTTTAGGCGAAATATAATAGAACACGGGAATCTGGCTGTGGGCATGGATGTATTCCGCCACCGAAAGGTTGAATCCCGGATAGTCCACCAATATCAACACATCGGGTCTCCACTCCAGCACATCGCGCTTGCAGGCTCTCATATTCTTCAGGATTGTACGCGCATGGAGCAACACCGGAATGAACCCCATATAGGCCAAATCCTTGTAATGCCGCACCATCAAGCCGCCCTGCTCCTGCATGAGGTCGCCGCCGATGAAACGGAATTCCGCACGGGGGTCCTGCGCCTTCAGTTCCTTCATCAGGCGGGAAGCATGAAGGTCTCCGCTGGCCTCGCCCACTATCAGATAATACTTCATAACGCCTCCCAACCTTTTAGCTTATCCAGCAACGCACAATCCGTCAGGTCTATCTTGACGGGCACGACCGACACAAAGCCGTGCGCCAAGGCCCATTCGTCCGTATCCGTACTCTCCGGCTCCAGATTCACGAAACGTCCCGTCAGCCAGAAGTACTTCATCCCCCGGGGATGGCGGGCCTCCACCCATTCGCTCGTCCAAGTCCCCCGCGCCATGCGGCACACCTTAAGGCCGGCGTAAGCCTTTCCTTCCGCCTTCGGGAAGTTCACGTTCAGGCACGTCCCTTGCGGCAATCCCTCGCCGAGCATCCGCTTCACGATGTCCCGCACGAAAGGAACGGCAAAGGAGAAATCAGCATCCGCGCCGAAGTCGCGCAAGGAAAACCCGACCGAAGGAATACCTTTCATGCAGCCTTCCAACACGATACCCATCGTGCCGGAATAATGCACGCTCACCGAGGAGTTGTCTCCATGATTGATGCCTCCTATCACCAAATCCGGCTTGCGCCCGGCCTCCTGCTCCAAAGCCAGCTTCACGCAGTCCACCGGCGTCCCGCTACAAGCACAGACTTTTACGCCCGGACGCACCTCCACGACCCGATAGTGCAGGGGGTCGTGCGAAGTGATGGCACATGCCGAACCCGAACGGGGGCCGTCCGGGGCCATGACCAGCAAATCTCCCAGCGGAGACAACATGTCTATCAGTTCTTTCAATCCCTTGGCCTGCACTCCATCGTCATTAGAAAGCAGGAACAGCGGTCTCATGTCGTTCATTTTCACCCATATTTATTCGCACAAAAGTACGAAAAAAGGTTTAAATGCTCAGTGCTTTCACCGAAAAACATTATCTTTGTGAAATGATACGCTCCATAGTTATTAACAATAACATTGAGTTTTCAACAATTTAACGTTTCTCCACGCCTTGCTACAGCCACGGTCGTCCGGAATGCGTTACTTTTGCGACAACCAAATTTGATGATATGGGAAAGATTATTGCCTTAGCGAATCAGAAAGGAGGGGTCGGAAAGACCACCACTTCGATGAATCTGGCCGCCTCGCTGGCGACACTGGAGAAAAAGGTATTGCTGGTCGACGCGGACCCGCAAGCCAATGCTTCTTCCGGCTTGGGAGTAGACGTATCAGAAATAGAATGTTCCATCTATGAGTGCATCATCGACCATGCCGACCCGCGGGATGCCCTTTACACGACCGACATCGAGGGCTTGGACATCATCCCCTCGCACATCGACCTGGTCGGCGCGGAAATCGAGATGCTCAACCTGCCTAACCGCGAGAAAGTCCTCTCGCAGATTCTCGCCCCCTTAAAAAACGAGTACGACTATATCCTGATAGACTGCTCGCCTTCGTTGGGCCTCATTACCGTCAACGCGCTCACAGCCGCCGACTCGGTCATCATTCCCGTGCAATGCGAATATTTCGCCCTTGAAGGAATCAGCAAACTGCTCAACACCATCAAGATCATCAAGTCCAAGCTCAACCCCTCGCTGGAGATTGAAGGCTTCCTGCTCACCATGTACGACAGCCGCCTCCGGCTGGCCAACCAGATTTACGACGAGGTGAAGAAACACTTCCAGGAACTGGTGTTCAACACGGTCATCCAACGGAACGTCAAACTGAGCGAGGCGCCAAGCCACGGACTGCCGGTCATCCTCTATGACACGGATTCCACCGGAGCGAAGAACCATCTGGCCCTGGCCAAAGAAATCATCGAAAAAGACAAATAAGCATGGCCGTACATAAGAAATATCCTGCCTTGGGGCGCGGGTTGGACGCCTTGATCTCCACCAGTGAGGTCCACACCGACGGGTCGTCCACCATCAACGAGATTGAGCTGGACAAGATCACCCCGAACCCTAACCAGCCACGAAGGGACTTCGACCCCGAAAGCCTGGGCGAACTGGCCGGCTCCATAGCCGAAATCGGCATCGTGCAGCCCATCACGTTGCGCAAGATGGAGGACGGCACATTCCAAATCATCGCGGGGGAACGCCGGTGGCGGGCCTCCAAGTTGGCCGGGCTGCGCACCATACCCGCCTATATCCGTACGGCCGACGACGAGAATGTCATGGAAATGGCCCTGATTGAGAACATCCAACGCGAGGACCTGAACTCCGTGGAAATCGCACTGGCCTACCAGCACCTGATAGAACAATACAACCTGACGCAGGAGAAGCTGAGCGAACGCATCGGCAAGAACCGCACGACCATCACCAACTACCTCCGGCTGCTCCGGCTGCCGGCCACCATCCAGATGGCATTGCAAAACAAGGAAATCGACATGGGCCATGCCCGCGCCCTCCTGGCTTTGGACAACCCCGCGCTGCAGCTCAAGCTGTTCCAGCAGATTACCAAAGAGAAGCTCTCCGTGCGCAAGGTGGAAGAAATGGTCAAGGCCCTGACCGAAGGGGAAAGCGTCAGAAGCGGCGGAAAGAAAATCACGCCCAAGGGCGCACGCCTCCCCGAAGAATACAACATATTGAAGCAAAGCCTTTCCAAGTTCTTCCAGACGCGGGTGCAGCTCACCTGCTCCGACAAAGGCAAGGGCAAAATCAGCATCCCTTTTGCCAACGAAGAGGAACTGGAACGCATCATCGAACTGTTTGACCGCTTAAAGAATTGAGACCGACTTCATCCATAAAACGCCACCTGCCCGCCCTGATCGGCATCTTGTTCATGCCCACGGGAGCCTTTGCCGGAACGTTGACCGCCCCGGCCGACAGCCTGACAGTGACGACCGACTCGCTCCCGGCCGCCGGCACATTCGCGGCCGACAGCCTCACGGCGGACACCGCCAGCATCATCCCGCCAACCGCCACGCCGGACACCACCGCATTGGACACCACCGCCATCGGCCTGAGAAGCGACTCCTTGCTCCGGCAGGTGCCTTTCAACGAAAAACGGTTCATCCCCAATCCGCAACGGGCGTTGTGGCTCTCGCTGATTGTGCCGGGGGCCGGACAGATTTACAACCGCAAGCTGTGGAAGCTCCCCATTGTCTACGGCGGATTCCTGGGCTGCCTCTACGCCCTGACATGGAACAACCAGATGCTCTCCGACTACTCGCAGGCTTACCTGGACATCATGGACGATGACCCCAACACGAAAAGCTACGAGAACATGCTGCCGCTGAACTACAGCATCGAGGGGCGGGAAGAGCAATACAAGGAGATTTTCAAGAACAAGAAGAACTATTACCGCAAATACCGCGACATGAGCATCTTTGCCATGATTGCCGTCTATTTGCTTTCCATCGTGGACGCCTATGTGGACGCGGAACTTTCGTCCTTCGACATCTCCCGCGACTTGGGACTACGCATCGAGCCGGCCATCTTCGACTTTGGCGGGCGGAAACGGAATGCCTCCGTAGGAGTCCAGTGCAACTTAAATTTTTAGACTCATGAGAAAGAAAATAGGACTTTTCTGCATCACCACGTTGTTCGCCACAGGACTTTGGGCGCAAAACGACATCACGGTCCACGACGACCAGACCGGGCAAGACGAGGTCATCGCCTTGCCTGAAGGCATGACCTATGAGATAGACAGCCTGCTGCAGGAATGGAACGCCAAAAACTATCTGGGAACGGACGAGAAATGCGAGAGTTCGGACGAAAACCCGGAATACAGCAAAGAGGAATACATCTCACGCCTCAACCGCCTGCCCAACGTCATCGAGATGCCTTACAACGAAGTGGTCCGGAAGTTCATCGACCAGTATTGCACCCGCTTGCGCCGCTCCGTGTCTTATATGTTGGGGGCCAACAACTTCTATGTCCCCATTTTCGAGGAGGCCCTGGAGAGCTACCAGCTGCCGCTGGAACTGAAATACCTGCCGGTCATCGAGTCGGCCCTCAACCCGTCCGCCACGTCGCGGGTCGGGGCGGCGGGCTTGTGGCAGTTCATGATCACCACCGGGAAATCCTACGGGCTGGACGTGAACAGCCTCATCGACGAACGGCGCGACCCCATCAAGTCGTCCTACGCCGCCGCACACTACCTGCAGGACCTCTACAAGATTTTCGGCGACTGGACCCTGGTCATCGCCTCTTACAACTGCGGACCGGCCAACGTGAACAAGGCCATCCGCCGCGCCGGGGGCAGCCGCGACTATTGGAAGATCTACCCCTACCTGCCCAAAGAGACACGGGGCTACGTGCCGGCATTCATCGCGGCCAACTATGTCATGAACTACTACTGCGAGCATAACATCTGCCCCATGACCACCACGCTGCCACCGAGCACGGACACCATCATCGTCAACCGCGACGTACACTTCGACCAGATTGTGGCCGTCTGCAACGTGAAAGCCGAGGAGGTCAAGGCCCTCAACCCGCAATACCGCACAGGGCTGATACCCGGTTCGAAAACCAGCTGCATCCTGCGCCTGCCCACCCACGGCATCAGCGCGTTCATCGCCGCCGGCGACTCCGTGTACAACTATAAGTCGGACGAGCTTTTCACCCGCCGGAGCGAGGTGGAGGTCACCCATTCCGCCACCCGTGCGAAGAGCAGCGGCAAGAAGAGCAGCCGGAGCAAGGCACGCACCATCACCATACGTCCGGGAGACACCCTCTCCACCATCGCCAAACGATACGGGACGACCGTGTCCAAGCTCAAACGGCTCAACGGCATCAAAGGCACGGGCATCAGGGCCGGGAAGAAACTGAGAGTCAGATAAACCAATCCAAGAAAGGAGGCAACTTATGGAGGACCTATCCACAAAGACAATCGACGAGGAGAAAATGGTAAGCGACGCGTTCCAGCATCTGGTAGACACCTATCTGTCTTCACGCCACCGCAAGAAAGTGGAACTTATCACCAAGGCTTTCAACTTCGCCAAACAAGCCCACAAAGGCGTGCGCCGCCTTTCGGGCGAGCCGTATATCATGCACCCCATCGCCGTGGCGCAAATCGTCTGCGGCGAAATCGGGCTGGGGTCCACCTCCATCTGCGCCGCCCTGCTCCACGATGTAGTGGAGGACACGGACTACACCGTAGAGGACATCTCCAACATCTTCGGCCCCAAAATCGCCCAAATCGTGGACGGGCTGACCAAAATCTCCGGCGGTATCTTCGGCGACAAGGCTTCCGCACAAGCCGAGTCGTTCAAGAAACTTCTGCTCACCATGAGCGACGACATCCGCGTCATCCTCATCAAGATTTCCGACCGCCTGCATAATATGCGCACCTTGGGGTCGCAACCGCCCAACAAACAATACAAGATCGCCGGCGAAACGCTTTACATCTACGCCCCGCTGGCCAACCGCTTGGGACTGAACAAAATCAAGGAAGAGCTTGAGGACCTGAGCTTCCGCTACGAACACCCGGAAGAGTACCAGCAGATCATCGAGAAGCTGGCACAGACCCGGGAACACCGCGAAAGCCTCTTCGAGGAATTCACGCAGCCTATCCGCGAAGCCTTGGACAAGATGGGCCTCACCTACACCGTCAAGGCCCGCATCAAGACCCCCTACTCCATCTGGTGCAAGATGCAGAACAAGCACATCGAGTTCGAGGAAGTCTACGACATCCTGGCCGTACGCATCATCTTCGAGCCGCAAAAGCCGGAGGACGAAATCAGCGACTGCTTCCGCATCTATGTCTGCGCCAGCCAAATCTACAAGCCGCATCCCGAACGCCTGCGCGACTGGCTCACCCACCCCAAAGCCAACGGATACCAAGCCCTGCATGTCACGCTGATGAGCCGGACGGGACAATGGATCGAAGTGCAAATCCGCTCCACGCGCATGGACGAGATGGCCGAACAAGGATTCGCGGCACACTGGAAATACAAGGAAGGCACCAAAACGACAGCCGACAGCGAGGACGAACTGGAGAAATGGCTGCACACCATCAAGGAGATACTCGACGACCCGCAGCCCAACGCGCTCGACTTCCTGGATGCCATCAAGCTGAACCTCTACGCCTCGGAAATCTTCGTGGTCACGCCCAAGGGGGAGTTCAAGACCATGCCGGCGGACTGCACCGCCCTCGACTTCGCATTCAGCATCCACACCTTCCTCGGCAGCCATTGCATCGGCGCCAAGGTCAACCATAAGCTGGTACCGCTCAGCCACAAGCTGCAGAGCGGCGACCAGGTGGAAATCCTGACCTCCAAGACCCAGCGGGTGCAGAAGGAATGGATCAACTTTGCCACCACCGCCAAGGCCAAAAACAAGATACAGGCCATCCTGCGCCGCGAAGAACGCGAGCAACAAAAGCAAGGGGAAGAGATGCTCAACGAATTCTTCGAGAAGGCCGACATCGAACCTACCAGCATGAACGTCGACAAACTTTGCGACCTGCACCACATCAAATACCGCGAAGAACTGTATCAGGCCATCGGCTGCAGGACGGTCGTATTGGGAGAGGAAGACCTGGACGTACTCCACGACAAACCGGCCAACAAGACCAACAGCAGCTGGACGCATTTCATCCCCTTCCTCAAGAAAAAGCAGGCCGCACCGAAAGACAACGGAAAAACGGAAGCCCCCAAACCGGAAGCCATCGACCGAAAGAAGCCGGTCATACTCAACGAGGAAAGCTTGCCGAAGTATATCATCGCGGACTGTTGCCGCCCTATCCCGGGCGACGATGTGCTGGGCTACCTCGACGGCGACGGACATGTCTACATCCACAAGCGCCAATGCCCCGTGGCCGCCAAGCTCAAGACGAGCGACGGCAACCACATCCTCGCCGCCACGTGGGACGTGCACAAGACGCTTTACTTCCCCGCCACCATCAAAATCAGCGGCATCGACAACGTGGGCGTCCTGCACGACATCACGGGCATCCTCTCCGGGCAACTCAACATCAACATCCGCAAGTTGGCCATCACCACCCAGGACGGCATCTTCGACGGCGAAATCCAGCTGGGCGTACACGACGTGGAGGATGTCAAGACCATCTGCAACAAACTGAAGAACCTGCAAGGCGTGGAGGAAGTCACGCGAATAGACTGATGTCCGCCGAACTGCAAAAAGGAATTAGGCCAGCCCGTCTAATTCCTTTTTGATTTGCATCAGCTCCTCGCGCACGGCCTGCAGGCGGTTCAGGATTTCCATGTCGCGCTCCATCTCCCCGCGGCTGTTCTTCAGCGCGTTGCGGGCCGCCGCAAGCTTCATGCCCTTCTCCTTGACCAGATGGTGGATCAGCCGCACCTCCCGAACGTCCTCCTGGGAATACTGCCGGATGTTGCGCCCGGCCTTCTTGGGAGAAATCGTGGGAAACTCCTTCTCCCAATAGCGCAGCAGCGTCTCGGACACGCCTATCATCTCCGCCACTTCGCCAATGGAATAATACAATTTCAGTTCTTTATTCGGATTCAGTGCCATAATTCGGTGCTTTTATCAGTCGTTTCCAGCCATTTACTTGCAAAAGTAGGCAAAACGGGCTATCTTTGCAAAACTTTTTTGGAATTTGTTAATACATAAAATAAGAAACGAATGACTGCAAATGAAATCCGTGACTCGTTCGTCAAGTTTTTCGAGTCTAAAGGACACCTCATCGTGCCCTCCGCGCCGATGGTCATCAAGGACGACCCGACGCTGATGTTCACCAACGCGGGCATGAACCAATTCAAGGACATCATACTCGGCAACCGCCCGGCCACCAGCAAGCGATGCACCGATTCCCAGAAGTGCCTCCGCGTCAGCGGAAAGCACAACGACCTGGAAGAGGTGGGGCACGACACGTACCACCACACCATGTTCGAGATGCTCGGCAACTGGAGCTTCGGCGACTACTTCAAGAAGGAGGCCATCAGCTGGGCATGGGAATACCTGGTGGACGTGCTCAAGATAGACAAGCGCAACCTCTACGCCACCGTCTTCGAAGGCTCGCCCGAAGAAGGGCTGGAGCGCGACGACGAGGCCGCCGGCTACTGGGCGCAATACCTGCCCGAAGACCACATCATCAACGGCAACAAGCACGACAACTTCTGGGAAATGGGCGCCACCGGGCCCTGCGGACCCTGCTCCGAAATCCACATCGACCTGCGCCCCGAGGAAGAGAAAGCCAAGGTGCCGGGCCGCGAGCTGGTGAACAAGGACAACCCGCTGGTCATCGAAATCTGGAACCTCGTGTTCATGCAATACAACCGCAAGGCCGACGGGTCTCTCGAGCCGCTGCCCGCCAAGGTCATCGACACGGGCATGGGATTCGAACGCCTCTGCGCCGTCATGCAGGGCAAGCGGTCCAACTATGACACCGACGTGTTCCAGCCCATCATCAAGGTCATCGGCGACCTCTCCGGCTGCCGCTACGGCGACGACCCGAAGAAGGACGTGGCCATGCGCGTCGTGGCCGACCACCTGCGCACCATCGCCTTCTCCATCGCCGACGGGCAGCTGCCCGGCAACGCCAAGGCCGGCTACGTCATCCGCCGCATCCTGCGCCGCGCCGTGCGCTACGCCTACACCTTCCTCGGACAGAAAGAGGCTTTCATGTACAAGCTCCTGCCCGTACTCGTTCAGGAAATGGGCAAGTCCTACCCCGAACTGGAAGCACAGAAGGTGCTCATCTCCAAAGTGATGAAGGAAGAGGAGGAATCGTTCCTGCGCACGCTCGAGACGGGCATCCGCCTGCTCGACCGCGTCATGGCCGACACCCGCGCCGCCGGCAAGGACGTCATCGACGGCAAGGAGGTCTTCACGCTCTTCGACACCTACGGTTTCCCGCTCGACCTGACGGAACTCATCTGCCGCGAGAACGGCATGACCGTGGACGAGGCCGCCTTCAACGCCGAGATGCAGAAGCAGAAGGAACGCGCCCGCAACGCCGCCGCCGTGGAGACCGGCGACTGGGTGGTGCTGGCCGAAGGCGAGACGGAATTCGTGGGATGGGACTTCACGGAATATGAATGCCACATCCTGCGCTACCGCAAGGTGACGCAAAAGAAACAGTCGTTCTACCAAATCGTGCTCGACAAGACACCTTTCTATGCCGAAATGGGCGGACAGGTGGGCGACCGAGGCGCACTCTGCTCCGAACACGAGACCATCGACATCATCGACACCAAACGCGAAAACAACCTGCCGGTGCACATCGCCAAAACGCTGCCGCAGCATCCCGAGGCCGACTTCATGGCCTGCGTGGACACCGACCTGCGGGCGGCCAGCGAGGCCAACCACACCTGCACCCACCTGCTCGACCAGGCGTTGCGTACCGTCCTGGGCGACCATGTGGAGCAGAAAGGCTCGCTTGTCACGCCCGAATACCTGCGTTTCGACTTCTCCCACTTCCAGAAGGTGACGGACGAGCAGCTGCGCGAGGTGGAACGGATGGTGAACGCCAAGATCCGCGAGGACATCCCCCTGCAGGACCACCGCGACATGCCCATTGAAAAGGCCAAGGAACTGGGGGCCATCGCCCTCTTCGGCGAGAAGTATGGCGACCGTGTGCGCGTCGTGCAGTTCGGCGACAGCGTGGAGTTCTGCGGCGGATGCCACGCCAAGTCCACCGGACGCATCGGCATGGTGAAGATACTCAGCGAAAGCTCCGTGGCCGCCGGCGTGCGCCGCATCGAGGCCATCACGGGCAAGAAGGTGGAGGACAGGCTCTACGCCATGCAGGACCTGACGAACGACCTGCGCGCCATGTTCAACAACGCGCCGGACGTGAAGGCCGCCATCCACAAGGCCATCGAAGAGAACGCCAGCCTGAAGAAACAGCTGGAGGAGACCGTCCGCGAGAAAGCCGCCCAGGTGAAGAAGGACATCATAGCACAGGCCCAGGTGGTCAACGGCGTCACTGTCTTCCGCAGCGTCGTCCCCATGCCCGCCGACGTGGTGAAGGACATGGCCTTCCAGCTCCGTGGCGAGGCGGAGAACGCGCTGGTCATCATCGGCAGCATCCATGAGGGCAAGCCCATGCTCACCGCCGCAGCCTCGGACGGCATGGTGAAAGACCACGGCATGAACGTGAGCAAGATTATCCGCGAGGCCGCCAAGCTCATCCAGGGCGGAGGCGGCGGACAGCCCCACTTCGCCACCGCCGGCGGCAAGAACCCCGACGGCCTGAGCGCCGCCGTGGACAAGTTCGTCGAACTGGCCGCGCTGTAAAGGAAAAGAACAGCACAGTGGAAAAGACAAAATAAGCTCGAGGGTATAGCAAAACCCGCGAGAAGCAACTGCTCCGCCTTGCAGGGGAGCTGGCCCAACGGGCCTGAGGGGTCTCACACCCACGGACACACACATAAAGTATGTCTTCGTGGACGTGAGACCCCTCCGTCGCTTCGCGCCACCTCCCCTACAAGGCGGAGGAATTTACACCCTGAAACGCCCCGAAAGGAGAAACAACAATGAAGAACGGACCACCGCGTCACGTACCAGGAGCTGGCCGCGATGCCGTTCCAAAAGACCTAACACGCCTTTCGTCCCTAACATATAGTTCTCACAGACAAAGTGCTCTTCCGCGTATTCCAATGCGCACAGAGCATCGGGATGTAGTGTTTTAGCCATAGCGAAAAGTTAAATCGTACAAGTCATTTTCGCGGACGGAAGTCTGTCTCCGTCCTTTCAGGCTACAATTATATAAAATAAAAACTACAAACTGCGTTTTTACCCCCCCCTCGTTAACATCTGTTAAGTTAACAGGTAATTTTTGTACAAACGATTTCCCAAAAAGTACAGCCCTCAGCCCTCCGTCCGCGCCTCCGGCCAGTTGACCAGGTAGAGGACCTCGGTGGCCCGGGTGAAGGCGGTGTAGAGCCAGCGCCCGTAGTCGGACGGCGAGGCCTCTTCCGGCACGTAGCCCTGGTCCACGAACACCCTCCGCCACTGCCCGCCCTGCGCCTTATGGCAGGTGACGGCGTAGGCATACTTCACCTGCAAGGCGTTGAAATACGGGTCCGCCTTGATTTTCTTCATCCGCTCGCGCTTCGCCGCCACGTCGGCATAATCCTCCTCCACGGCACGGAACAGGCGGTCGGACTGTTCCCGCGTCAGGGCCGGCGCCTCGCTCTGCAAGGTGTCCAGCAGGACGGTGGCCTCCACCTCCGCCCCGTCATAGTCGGGAAAGCGCAGCAGGACGTCCGCGAAGCGGAAACCGTACAGCCCGCGCCCGCGGCGCACACGGCACACCTCCGCCATGTCGCCGTTGGCCAGGAAGCCGAACGGGCGCTCCTCGCCCTCGCCCGCCCAGAAGTAATTGTTCCGGGCCACCATCACCCGGTCGCCCCCCGTCAGCTCCTCCTCCCGCCCGAAGATGCGCCCCCTTATACCATTATTATATATAATGGCCCGCTTGTTGGACCGCGTCACCACAAGGGTCTGGTCGGCGCCGCAACGGGAATAGGCCTCTTCCAACGCTTCTACCAGCTCGCCCCCCGGCAACCGGCGGATGTCGGCGAAACCGGAGAAGCGCACGCCCGGCAGGCTCCCGCCGCCATCGGACGTGACCCACCGCCGCAGGCGGGTGGCGTTCCACAGGATGCCGCTGTCTTCCTCCTGGCGCACCACCTGCGTCAGTTCCGCCTCCCACACGTGCAGCCCATACCCCTCCAGCTCCGCCCGCGACAGTGCCGGGCTCAGCTCCTCGCCCACGGGCGGCAGCTGCGCCGCGTCGCCCACCAGCAGCAGGCGGCAGCCCTCGCCCGAATAGACGAACCGCACCAGGTCGTCCAGCAGCCGCCCCGTGCCGAACCCGCCGCCTTCCGAGGCAATCATGGACGCCTCGTCCACGATGAACAGCGTGTGCCGCATCAGGTTGGCGTCCAGCTGGAAGTTCCCGGTGTCGTTCGAGAACGCCTTCTGGCGATAGATGCGCTTATGGATGGTGAATGCCGGATGCCCGGCATGGTGCGCGAACACCTTGGCCGCCCGCCCCGTGGGGGCCATCAGCACCACCTTCCGCCCCAGCCCGCCCAAGGCGCGGACCAAGGCCGCCAGCACCGCCGTCTTGCCCGTTCCGGCATACCCCCGCACCAGGCAGGCGCCGTCCTTGTCCCCTGAAAGGAGGAAGTCCGCCAACACGGCGATGGCTTCCCGCTGTCCCTCTGTCACGCGAAACGGACATTTTCCCGTGACAAACCGCTCCAATTCCTTATTTATCATAAAAAAGTTTGCCGAAATGTCGGATATTAAATTTATTTATCTTACTTTTGCGATGCGAAAGTAACAAATAAAATTATAAGTGTATCATGAAAAAAGCAATTAATGTCATCCTGGGCCTGTGCGCCCTGGTCTTGCTTTATCTCTGCTACGAGAGTATCATGCAGCCCATCGAGTTCCAAAAGGAAATGGGAGTGCGCGAAGCGGCAGTTAAGGCACGTCTGCTCCAAATCAAGAACGCGGAGGAGCAATACCGCCTGCAACACGAAGGCGAGTTCTGCGACACATTCAGCGTGCTGATTGACTTCATCAAGACAGCCCGCCTCCCCCATGTGCACAAAGTGGGCGAACTGAGTGACGAACAAATGGAAAAGGGCCTGACCGAAGCCAAAGCCGCCGCCATCGTGAACAGCGGTGACGCCGCCGCCATCGCCGCCAACGGCCTGGAAGGCTTCCGCCGCGACACGACATGGAGTTCCATGGCCGAATCCATCGTGGGCCCCGACGGGAACCCGGATTCCCTCCAATACATCCCTTACGGCGAAGGTGCCGTGTTCGAGCTGGAAAAGACCATCTACGTGGGACGCTCCGGCGTGGTGCAGAACGTGATGGAATGCCGCGCACCCTACTCGGCTTACCTGACAGGGCTGAGCGAACGCGAGATTTACAACCTGACCGACGCGGCCGAGAAGCAAAGCCGCTACCCGGGCCTCAAGATTGGCGACCTCACGACCCCGAACAACAATGCAGGCAACTGGGAATAATCAGAACCAATCCTATATCTTGTCCATCCGCCTGCGGGCGGATGGACTTTCTTTTTATGGCTGCAACACGGCCCAGGCCGGGCAGGTGGCCATAGAACACTACCCGTATGCCGGGCGTACGGCCGTGGAGACACTGAGGCAGGCGCTCGACCGCTCCCCCATGCTGCGGGAATGCGACAGCCCCACCACATACGCCCTGACGGACAGCCCGTCGATGCAGGTGCCGCTGGAATGCTTCCGCAAGGAAGACGTCCACACGCTCTACCGCCTGACCTACGCCCAGGAGAAGACCGGAAAGACCTATTACAACATCCTGCCCCATCTGGAAGTAGCCCAGATCTTCACGGTGGACCCGGAGACGGAACACCTTCTCCGCCTGGCTTTCCCCGGCATCCGGTTCTACCACAGCCATTCCATGATACTGGAAAAGCTCTGGCTCCTGCAGCGGCAGGACTCCCCCAAGACGCTGTATGCCTGTTTCGACGGCAACCAGGCCTTCCTCTTCTGCTATAAGGAACAGAAGCTGCAATATGCCAACACCTTTCCGGCCGACAAGGCGGACAACGCCGCGTACTTCCTCCTCTCCGTATGGAAAGGGCTGGGGCTGGACGCCGGGGAGGACACCTGCGTGCTGGCCGGCCGCGGGGAAGCCAAAGACGAGACGGCCCTGAGGCTGGAACGCTTCCTGCCCCACGTGCGGAACACCGAGGCCACGGACATCTTCCGCCGTTCCGCCCTGGCCCGCAACCCGCAAGTCCCGTTCGACTTGCTGGCCCTCCTGGTACATGTCATCTAACCCCTTCTTCTTATGAGAGTCATCACCGGCATCTATAAAGGCAGGCACTTCGAGGTGCCCCGCACCTTCAAGGCGCGTCCCACCACGGACTTCGCCAAGGAAAACCTCTTCAACGTGCTTAACGGCTACATCGACTTCGACGCCGCCCCTGCGGCCCTGGACCTCTTCGCCGGCACGGGCAGCATCACCCTCGAGCTGCTCTCGCGCGGCTGCGGCAGGGTCGTGTCGGTGGAACGCGACCCCCAGCATTTCAAGTTCATCCAGCATGTGGTGGAAACGTTGGGCGACCGGAACTGCGTCCCCCTGCGGGCTGACGTGTTCCGCTACCTCGGCCAATGCCGCGAACAGTTCGACTTCATCTTCGCCGACCCCCCATACGCCCTGGAACGGCTCACGACCCTTCCGGACCTCATCCTCGGCCGCCAGTTGCTGAAGCCCGACGGGCTGTTTGTGCTGGAACACGGGCAAAAGGACGTTTTCACCTCCCACCCCTGCTTTGTGGAACACCGCGCCTACGGCAGCGTGAACTTCTCGTTCTTCAGAGCAAGGGAGAAAGCAGGCGAATAGAAGACTCGCCGACCCGGCACCAGAAGGGGCGCTTCTCCCACGTCTCGATATTCAGCAGGCGGCAATGCCCCTGGTCTTCCTGGAAACGCTTCTTCATGCACAAGGCCGCCTCGCGGTCGTAGACAAACACATTCACCTCGAAATTACGCTCGAAACTCCGGAAATCGATGTTGGTGGACCCGCAGGACATCAGCGAGTCGTCGCACACCAGGGTCTTGGAATGCAGGAACCCGCCCTCGTAAAGATAAACCCGCACGCCGGCCCGCATGACATCGTGCAGGAAAGAACGCGAGGCCCACGTCAGGAAACGCTTGTCCGCACGCTCAGGAAGCATCAGCCGCACGTCCACACCGGCCAGGGCCGCCGTCTGCAAGGCGAAAAGCATCCGCTCCGTAGGCATGAAATAAGGGCTTTGCAGGTAACAGTAATGCCGCGCACGCATCAGGGCCAGAATCATGCCCTGCATGATGTCCGGCCACGGGGCCGTGGGAATGGAAGTGACGACCTGGACCAAGGCGTTGCGGCTCGCATAAGGCTCGCGGTCGCCGTCCATGATCCGCCGGCACTCCTCCTCACGGGGATAATACACCTGGGCCGTGATGGTCTGCCCCGCCGCCACGAACCAGTCCGAGAGGAAAGCCCGCTGCAGCCCGCCCACGGCATTGCCCATGATACGCACATGCGTGTCGCGCCAGGCGGACCGCCCGCCCCCCGCAGGGTAGACATACCGTTCGGCCAGGTTCATCCCCCCCACATAACCGATGATGCCGTCGATGACCACGATCTTGCGGTGGTTGCGGAAATCCACCTTGCTGGTGAACTTTGGGAAGCGCACGGGCAGGAAGGGGGCCACCTGGACACCGTCCCGCTCCATCTCCTTGAAGAAGCGGCCCTTCACGTTCCAGCAGCCCACATCATCGTACACCAGACGCACGCTCACGCCCTCACGCGCCTTGGCCGCCAGGGCCTCGCGCACCCTGCGCCCCACCCGGTCGTCCTCGATGATGTAGAACTCCACATGGATGTGGTGGCGGGCCGCCGCGATGTCGCGCAGCAGGCAGTCCAGCATGTCCAGCCCGTCGGCGAAGAAACGGACCTTGTTGTCCGCATACGGGAAAGCCCCGCTCTGGCGGCGGAACAGCCTGATAAGCTGCTTATGCTCTTGCGGCACCTCCGGAATCCCCCCTTGGTAAAAGCGCACGGCCGACCGCCGGGCCAGCTGGCTGGCGCACGCCCGGCTCACGAAATGCTCCCGCTTGCGGTTGCGCCCGAAAAAGAAGTAGATGGCCAGCCCCACGATGGGCAGGAAAAAAAGCACCATCAGCCAGGCCACAGTCTTGACCGGCTGACGGTTTTCCAGTATCACCACCACCATCTGGCTGAGCACGATAAACAAATAGAAGGCACCCAGCACGCTGTATAGAACCACGTCAAACACTTCCCAATCCGTTTGTCCGTAACAAACTTACGAAAAAGAATCGATAGTTGTTCCTCCGACGGGAAAAAAATGGCAAGATTTGCAGAAACAGAGGCGATCCGGACACGCATTTCAGAAACGCGGGCCGCCGAAACCGCCGGGACCGCGGCGCGGACCGGGTCCCCCGGGGCCGCCCATGCCCGCGCGGGCCTCGCGGTTGCCCATCAGGTTGAGCTTATAGATGAAATGCACCATCACGTAGCTGTTGATGGAATTGCTCCACGTGTCCGTACGGCTCACGGCCGACAGCGTGCGGCTGATGTTGCTCCGCTCGCGCAGGATGTCGTACCACTGCACGGAAACCGTGGCCGCGTTCTCCTTGAGGAAGCTCTGCGAGAGCTGGGCGTTCCAGATCAGCTCGTCCGTGTTCATCGACTTGTCCTCATACCCGCGCCGGCTGCTCTGGCCGATGTTCGTGGCCAGGCTCATGTTCCAGGGCATGTTCACCTGCACGTTGCCGCCGTAGGAGAAGTTGTACGTGTCCAGGTTGGCGTTCTCCTGCAGCTCGTTCCGCGCGTGCTGGTAGTTGATGCTGCCGTTCACGCCCACCTCGAAGATGTCGTTGCGGAAGTTGAAGTTGAGCCGCTCGCCGACGTTGGAGGACTTCGTCGTACTCTTCTGGCAGAAACGCTCGATCTGCTCCGGCGTCACGTCCGCGCCGCCCAGGTTGGAGTCCGAGCTGATGTAGCCCACGTCGTGCGCATAGCGGAAAGAGGTGAAAGTGAAGAAGTTAAAGTACTTCTTCTCCCCCAGGGCCGTGTTGAACATCACGCCCGTCCAGGCGTTCCAGTTGCCGTCGATGTTCATCGGCATGGTGGTGCGCCGTCCGGAATCCTCGTCATAAAGGGTCGCCGTGCTGATGCCGTTGCGGGTCATGTTCATGTTCGCATGAACCATCCAGCCGCGCTGCAGGTCGGGGATGTAATTGTTGTAGAAAAGGTTCATGCTGTTGGTCCACGACGGCTTCAGCCCCGGGTTTCCGCGTGAGATGTACAACGGGTCGGAATCGTCGGTCACGTCCAGCAGGTTGGTCATCGAAGGCTGCGAGGAGCGCCCGTTGTAGCGGAAGCGCAGCTGCCCCGTGTCCGAGAACTTATAGCGGAAGTCGATGCGCGGCGACCAGTTGAGCACCTTGCGCACCACGGTGGTGTCCAGCCCGCCCTTGGTGTAGTCCATGTAGGTCTTCTGCGGCTGCACGGACACGCCGGCGTTGAAGCGGATTTTGCCCAACCGGTAGCGGAACATCACCGTGGCGTCCTGGTTGTGTTCCTTGTAGGTGGCATACTGGCTGTTGCGGTAGTTCCGCGCCAGCTCCAGCCAGTCCACTCCCGGGATATACTCCAGCGGGAGATTCTGAAGCTGCTCCTCCGTAATCACGCCCTTGGACACCAGGCTGTCGAGGGAATACATCGAGCGGTCGGAATCGGAATAACGGTACTGGTAGCGGTAGCTGAACTGCAGGTGCGCCCCGGTGAACAGCGGCTCGCTGTAGCTCAGGTCGGCGCTCCCGTTGTAGTTCTTCGAGGGATTCACGTTGTACTGGTGCGTGTAAGTCTTCTCATAATTCCCCCCGGGCTTGCGCTGCAGGAAATAGTTCACGTCGGACACGCTGAACGACTTGTTGTCCGAATCGGAATAGCCGCCGCGCAGGCGCAGGGTGAGGTTGCGCCCCTTGCTGTTCAGCCGGCGGTTCACCATGAGCATCCCGTCCACGGAATAGCTCTGCCCGTCGCTGTGGCTCCTCCGGTTGTTGTCGTTCACCACGATGCTGTCCTTCACGTAAGCCTCATATTGGGCGAGCGGATTGGCCATGCCGAAGGCGTAGGGGTCCTCGTTGAAGGTCACGTTGCTGCTCCAGGAGTTGCTGTAGTTCTCCGAGTAAGAGAAGTTCGGGCGGAACATGATGCGGGTCATCGTGTCGGGCGACCATTCGAGGCGGAAGTTGGAGTTCACGTTCGTGTTCCCCGAGCGCGAACGGCTGCTGCTGTTCGAGAACGAGCTGCTGGCCCCGGCCGAAAGGAACGTCTCCGAGTTGGTATTCGTCAGCTGGTCCGTGCCGCGATAGTAATAACGCACGTTGCCGGCCACGCGCAGGCGTCCCGCCTCCCGCTCCTTCTTCCCGTTCTCCCAGTTGAAGTCCAGTCCGGCCGTCTTGGTGGCCACGAGTCCGCCGTTGCCGCCCCATCCGCCATGGAATCCGCCGGAGAAGCCGCGGTCGTTCACGTTGTTGGCCGTCCCCATGGCCGTCAGGCGGAGCTTGTCGGTGAAGCGGTTCACCATGAACCGCCCCGTGTAGCGTTTCTCCGTGCCGTATCCGCCGTCCACGTTCGCGATCCATCCCTGCTTCATCTCCTTCTTCACCGAGAGGTCGAGCACCGTCTCCTCCTCCCCGTCGTCGATGCCGGTCATGCGGGTGTAGTCGCTCTGCCGCTCATACGACTTGATTTTCTCGATCATGTTGGTGGGCAGGTTCTTCATGGCCATCTTCGTGTCCGTGTCGAAGAACTCCTTGCCGTCGATCATGATTTTCTTCACCTCCTTGCCGTTGATGGTGATGGTCCCGTCGTCCGACACCTCCGCGCCGGGCAGCTTCTTGACCAGCTCCTCCAGCACCGACCCCTCCGGCACGCGGTAGGCCCCGGCGTTGTACACGAACGTGTCGGCCTTCATCTCCACCTGCGCCTGCCGGGCCGTCACCTCCACGGCGGACAGCACGGCTGCATTCGTCTGCAGCTTGATGGTACCCATCGCCATTCTCGGCTTCGAGGCCGTCAGCTGCAGGTCCTTGTAATAAGGCTTGAACCCCACCGAGGTGATACGGAAGATGTACTTGCCGGGCTTCACCCCCGGAATGGAGAACTTGCCGTCCAGGTTGGAACTGGCCCCCGTGACCAGCGTACTGTCGGGCCTCAGCAGCACCACCGAGGCCGAAAAGGCCGGTTCGTTCGTATCCTCTTCCATCACAGTCCCGCTGACCGTCACTTTCTGCGCCCACAGGCAGGCGCTCCACACACACAGCACAAAGGCCAGCACGCTTCTCTTTCCCATATTCTTAGATTCTTCTTGCTAAAAATTAAACGCCATACGGTGGTATGACGGCCGTCTCCCCCTCCGGTTTAATCCCGCCCGTCCTTTTTAACAAAAATAAAGGCCACCGCCTGCCTAACCGCCTGCAAAATTAAATAAACCGCAAGAAAGAAACAGCAAAACCCGGCATTTTCTTCCAAAAGAACTATCTTTGCAACCAAATCATCATCAACCTGAAGAATGCGACAACAAGAAATCATCATCTCACGCCAACTGGAAAAGGATTTGGAACAGGCACTGGGCCGACAGACTTACGACCGGCTTTTCGTGCTGACGGACGAGACCACACACGGGAAATGCTGGCCGCTCCTCTCCGGCTTCCCCTTCATGCGCCAGGCAGAGGTCCTCACCATCGGCACCACCGACGAACACAAGAACCTGGAGACCCTGGCCGCGGTATGGACCGCCCTCGGGGAGAAAGGCGGCACCCGCCACTCCCTGCTCGTCAACCTGGGCGGCGGCATGGTGACCGACCTCGGCGGGTTCGCCGCCTCCACCTTCAAGCGCGGCATCCCCTACCTGAACATCCCCACCACCCTGCTGGCCATGGTGGACGCGGCGGTGGGCGGTAAGACCGGCATCAACTTCAACGGGCTGAAGAACGAAATCGGTGCCTTCGCGCCCGCCGCCAGCGTGCTGCTGGACACGGAGTTCCTGAAAACCCTGGATTACAAGAACCTGCGATCCGGCTACGCGGAAATGCTCAAGCACGGACTCATCAGCGACGAGGCGCACTGGGCGGAACTCGTGGGCTTCGACCTGGAGGACGTGGACTACCGCCGCCTGCAGGACCTGGTGGGCCGGAGCGTGGCCGTCAAGGAGGACATCGTGGCCCGCGACCCCTACGAACAGAACATCCGCAAGGCCCTGAACCTGGGACACACGGCGGGACACGCCTTCGAGAGCCTGGCCCTGCAGGAAGGGCGCACCGTGCTGCACGGTTACGCCGTGGCATGGGGAATGGTGTGCGAGCTTTACCTGAGCTGCCTGCGCGAGGGCTTCCCCAAGGACAAGATGCGCCAGACCGCGGACTTCATCAAGACGTACTACGGCACCTTCGCCATCGACTGCAAGGAATACGAGGCCCTCTACCAGTTCATGACCCACGACAAGAAGAACACGGCCGGACACGTGAACTTCACCCTGCTGGGCGACACGGGCGACATCCGCATCAACCGCACCGCCGACAAGGAGGAAATCTTCAACATGCTGGACTTCTACCGCGAGACGATGGGGTGCTGAGACCGAACCACTTTTTTTAACTTAACCCTAAAAACCAATGAAGAAAACATTAACCTTACTGGCCGTGGCCTGCCTGACGGGCCTCCCGGCACAACTCGACGCGCAACGCCCCAAGACGGGCAACCCCGTGCTTCCGGAATTCCATGCCGACCCGGAAATCCTCTACGCCGAACAGACGGACAAGTACTACATCTACTCCACCACCGACGGCACGCCGGGATGGGGCGGCTACTACTTCACCGTGTTCAGCTCGGACGACCTGACCGACTGGCGGCATGAGGGCATCATGCTCGACCTCGGCACCGACCAGGTCGGCTGGTCCGACGGCAACGCCTGGGCCCCCGCCATCATCGAGAAGAAGACGGACGGGAAATACAAATACTATTTCTACTTCAGCGGCAACACGGCCTCCGGCAGGAAAGCCATCGGCGTGGCCACGGCCGACCATCCCTGCGGCCCCTTCACCGACTCCGGCGCCCCCATCGTGGACCGCCTGCCCAAGGGACAGCGCGGCGGCCAGCAGATAGACGTGGACGTGTTCGAGGACCCCGTGAGCGGCAAGAGCTACCTCTACTGGGGCAACGGCTACATGGCCGGCGCGGAGCTGAACGACGACATGATGGGCATCAAGCCCGAGACGGAGACCCTCATGACCCCGCAAGGCGGCACCCTGCAGGACTACGCCTACCGCGAGGCCCCCTACGTGTTCTACCGCAAAGGGCTGTATTACTTCCTCTGGAGCGTGGACGACACCGGCTCGCCCAACTACCACGTGGCCTACGGCACGGCCAAGTCGCCCCTCGGCCCCATCGAGGTGGCCAAGGACCCCGTCATCCTCATCCAGCGTCCCGACCAGGAAATCTACGGCACGGCGCACAACTCCGTGCTTCAGATTCCGGGCAAGGACAAATGGTACATCGTGTACCACCGCATCAACAAGAACTACATCAAGCACCAGCCGGGCGTACACCGCGAAGTCTGCATCGACCGGATGGAGTTCAACGAGGACGGCACCATCAAGCCCGTCGTCCCCACGCATGAAGGCGTGAAGAGGCAACGCCCGTAAAAATCCCCCCCCAAAAGACCGGTTTGCAACGGCTTCCCCGGCAAGAACGCCGTTGCAAACCGGTTCGTTTCCTTTTCTTGTCCCCTATAGAATCCTTTACGCGAGTGCCAAATTGTCATGAGTCCCTTGGATTTCCCGACAAAAAGGAAGGATTCCCGACGAATTCCGCCCTTCCTTTTCGGGACGATTGGGCGCAAACAAAGTCCGAAGTGTTAAAAAACGGGCGGGAAAACCGCCCGTATGGAGCATTTCTCCGCCCCGGCGGGCGTTTTTGTGCGGCAAAAATGGAATTTCTTTGCTGAAAGAAATTTGTTTCTTGCCGCAAAGACGCGAATTTCTTGCCGCAAAGACGTTTCCGGGAGTGTGGAAAGCGGGGAAAAACGGGGCTTCGGGCGGCGTTTTCCTCCTGGTTGGAGGCTTCCCGCGTGCAAAATCCATCTGTCCTTTTGCCAGCCTTTCC
>CALUIS010000016.1 GCA_944320765.1 uncultured Paraprevotella sp. | reverse complement strand
CCCCTCGACTTGCATGTGTTAGGCCTGTAGCTAGCGTTCATCCTGAGCCAGGATCAAACTCTTCATTGTATAATATCATAAGCCGGGGGTGGATAACCACCACCGCGCTGATTACTTGTCTGTCCGGTCAGGTCCGTGATTTACCTCGTCTCCTCTCACCGCACAGGACCGGCCCGGCGGGAAAGGAGGTTCATGTTCTCTGTCTCTTTGCTGCTGTCTATGTAAGTCTATCAATGAACTCTGTTCGCGCCCCGGGTCGTCCCCGAAAGCGAGTGCAAAGGTACGCCCTTTTCCATTCACCGCCAAACATTGCGGAGACTTTTTTCAGGGAAAAACAACTTTTTCCGCAAAAAAGGAAAATACACCTATTATTATATATGGCAAGGGGGGAAGATTGTCAAAATGACAAAGTGTCAAAGTGTCAAAAGCGGAGGCACGAGAATCGCACGGACAGCCACCAGGCGGGACCCGAACGGAAATACGCGATTCTCATGCCGACACGAAAAATCAGGATGAAAGCCCGGACGGGGTTTCCCTTTCCAAACGAAAGCCCCCGGAAGGGGAGATGCGGACGGCGTTCCGTATGCTGTCAGCTTTCCGCCGCATCCCATCACAAAAAGTCAGATGGAATCTGTATGCGGAAAGCCTCCAAACAGAGGAAAAAAACGGCACGAAGCCCGCCTTTCACCCGCTTCCCACCCGCCTGAAAATTCCTTTGCGGCAAGAAATTCCCGTCTTTGCGGCAAGAAATAAATTTCTTTCAGCAAAGAATTTCCATTTTGACCGCATGAAAACGGGTTTCAAACCGAAGAAATGCGCCATACAAGCATTTCCCGGCACCACATTTTAACAATTAAAGGATTTTCCGTCGCCTTTCATCGGTTCCGAACCATGCGACATCCATGGATTTCCTGACTTTCTGCTGCTCTTCCGCCCCTTTCCCTGACATTTTGCTCAGGAACAACTCCGGACAAACTTCTTGTCCGGCCAACCGCCCGCACCTGCCTCCCCCACCCGCCACCCCCCCTTCCCTTAGTGGCTTAGGTTTTATTTTTATTTTTATTTTTATTTTTATTTTTATTTTTATGCACGAAGAAAAAAAATGCGTACATTTGCAGTCTGGAAAGGGATGAACTGTGCGGCTGACATTCCACAACTTGTACGAAAACGACTAAATTGACAGCAGACATGAGACTTGCACCATCATACATACGGCAAGACTTGCGAAAACTATTTTCACGCGGCTTTTTCCTGAGAGTCTTATTTTGCATCTTCTTGGGATGCCCCTTCCACTTATACGCACAGCCTCAAGCCGGCACGACGGAACGGAGCGGCATCCTGGCCCTCCCGCAAGCAGCGCCTTCACCCCGCTGGGCGGTGAAGACCAACCTTTTAGGCTGGGGCACGGCATCACCCAACGCTGCGGCAGAGGTCCGCATCGCCCCGAAAGCCACCCTCAACGTGGGGTTGAGCTACAATCCTTTCTCCTATCGCGGCAACAAGAAATGGAAGCACGTGTTCGTGCAGCCGGAAGTGCGCTACTGGCTCTGCGCCCCCTTCGGCGGGCACTATGTCGGCGGGCATATTTTCTATTCCCATTACAACGCGGGCGGCGTGCGCGTGCCTTTCGGACTGTGGGACGGACTGGAGGACAACCGCTACCAGGGCGACCTCTACGGGGCGGGCTTCACCTACGGCTACTCCTGGATTCTCTCCCCGCACTGGAGCATCGAGGCGGCGGCAGGCATCGGCTACGGCTTCACCCGCTACAAACATTATGAATGCCAGACGTGCGGGAACTATAAGGGAACGGAGAACCGCCACCTCTTCATGCCCACCAAACTGGCCATTTCGTTCATTTACATCATCAAATAAAGGAGGACGGCTGAGATGAAACAGATTGCGACCATATTATATATAATAGGTATAGGACTCACGGCCCAAGCCCAGGAGGCACCGCAAGCCCGCATGGAATGGACGGCGGACGGGCGGCTCGACCTCGCCTGGACCCAACGGCTGGACGAACGCCTGCCCCGCGAGTACAGCCTGTGGCTCACGCCCATGCTCTGCAACGGGGAAGACACGCTGCGCTTCGCCCCCGAAGTGATACGCGGCAAACTGAACCGCAAACGGTGGGAACGCGCCCTGCGCCTCTCCGGCACGCCGGAAGAGGAACTGCCGGCCCTGCGCACCAGCGAGACGGCCCCGGCCTACGACACGGACAGCCGCACCATCAGCTGGCGGCGCACCGTCAGCCCCGAGCCATGGATGAAGCGCGGGGCGGTGGACTTCTGCGTGGAGGCCGAGAAAGAAGGGTGCTGCGACGTGTCCCCGCTGCCCACACAAAAGCTGGGCCGCACGGCCTACATCCCGCCTTTCGTCCCCTATCTGACCCGGGTGCCCGAAGGGGGCGTGGCCAGTGAGCTGGCCAAACGCTATCCCGTGCTGCATCATGTGTCGGAGTATGAGCCATACGACCCGAAGAAGCCCATCAGCAAGGCACGGGGCGCACTCTATGTACACTTCCCCATGGATGTGCATGAGGTACGGCGCGACTTCCGCAACAACCGGCAGCGGCTGGACAGCCTCGTGCAGCTCACCGCCGCCATCGCCATCGACACGGTGTCGCACGTCAGCTGCATCCAGATCATCGGCATGGCCTCGCCGGACGGCCCGCGCCGCCGCAACGAACGGCTGGCCGGACGGCGCGTGCAGGCGTTGAAGGACTACCTGCAACAGCGGGTGGACATCCCGGACTCCATCTTCGAGGTCATCAACGGTGGCGAGGCCTGGACGGAACTGCGGCAGCAGATTGCGGAGAGCGACGCGCCCTACCGGCAGGAGATGCTGGACATCATCGACCACACCGAAAACCCCGACCGCCGCGAGTACTTGCTCAAGACGCTGGACCGGGGATGGGCCTACGACTACCTGCGCAAGAACGTGCTGCAGGACCAGCGCTATTCGGGATACCTGCGCGTGTACTACGATGTGAAGCCGGACACCGTGCCGCCCATCGTGAACCGCGCCATCGCCCTCATCCGCGAGGGACGGAACGAGGAGGCCCTGCGCACGGTGCGGACCGTGGCTTTCGACCCCCGCTCGTGGAACACCTTGGGTTGCGCCCTCTACCTGACGGGGCACGCGGAAGAGGCCGCACGCTACCTGCAACAGGCCGCCGGACGCGGCGACCACGACGCGCCGAAGAACACGGAGCAGATGGACTTCATCGCCGCACAACGCGCACTGATGGAGGAACAAGAATAAACGAAAGCCATCGATGAGCAAGAAGAAAGCGACATATTACCTGTACTGCATGGCCCTGCTGGCCGCCACGGCCGCCTGCAACGCCTGCACCGCCGACGAGACGGCCTCCGAAGGGGAGACGCCCGCCCCGCCCGCGATGAGCGGGGAGACGGTGAAAGCGGAGCTGGCCATCGCCATCCCGCAAGCCCGGACGGGCAAGCGCATGGCGGAGGGGAACGTGCAGGGCGGCAATCAGCCCGACTTCCTCGGCATGCAGGACATCCGCCTCATCCCGCTGGCTACGGCATACGACGGCGAAATCGGCAACGCCAGCGAATGCTACCTGAGCTACATGATCAGCCTGGACGACATCGACGACACGGGCGGAGAGGACTGGACCACAGGCACCACCACGAACGGGCACGACGCGGGACGGAAAATCTACACCGACGTGAACATCCCCACGGGCACGAACACCTTCCTCTTCTACGGGCAGGCGAAGTATGACAGCTATTCCACCGATGCAGACAAATACTTCGCCCAGGGTGCGCTGGAGACCTCGCTGGACGACGGCAGCATCAGCACGGTGAACAACATCGGCTTCAACCTGAAGCAAATCCTGACCGCCGACCTGGAAACCCCGAAGAACGCCTTGCTCGCCCAGCTGAACCAAGTGATGGGCGTGAACAGCTGGAGCGGGACGGACGACGCGTCCACGGACCGCGACGAGCAGACGCTGGCCGTGCTCTACGCCAACATGCAGGAGCTACAGGCCGGTTCGGCAGAAGCCGTCCGCCTGACGCTGGAAAGCCTCTACAACGCCGTAAGCCCCATTGCGGAAGCACAAGCGGGCGGAACGCCGCAAAGCATCGCCAAAGCCATCCAGACGGCCATCACAGGCCAGTCCGCCCTGTTCCAGGCATCCGACACGGACGGGGACGGCACCTACGAACTGGAATGGGCCGTCACGAACAAAGCCATCACCGACTTCCCCGCCGCGCAGCACCTGCCGGAGGGCGCCGTGCAACTCGCGTGGAACGACACGAAGGGGCGCTTCTCCTACGTGGAGGACGACACGGAGACCGGCGGCGACGGCATCACCGTGGGCGGCACCGACAAGGTGAAGCTCAACAGCCTGACCTATCCGGCCTCGCTGGCCTACTACGCCTGCTCCGCCGTGCGGAGCCACGACGACCCGTCGGCCCAGTTCCCCGACGCGGGCAGCTGGGAGACAAGCCCTTGGGATGATAACGGCTGGACGAACACCGTGCGGCCCATCTCGCGCCTCGTGGCGCTGAAGGACCACATCCAATACGCCGTGGCGCAACTGGCCACCACCGTGCGCTTCGCGCAATCGCCCGTGGAGGACTCGGAGGGGCACCGCATCGCGGTGGCCAACAACCGCTTCGAGCTTACGGGCATCCTCGTGGGCGGACAGCCCGCCCGGACGGACTACCGGCTGCTGCCCGCCACGGGCACGACGTTCGACCGGACGGTGTACGACAACGCCGTCGCAGCGGACACCTACGTGACCACCACGGCGACTCCCGAGAACTACACCCTGCTGCTGGACAACCAGCGGGAGGGCACGACCGAGACCGTGAACTTCGCCCTGGAACTGCAAAACCACGGCGACGCCTTCTACGGCCTCGACGGGGGACTGATTGCCAGCGGCATGAAGTTCTACCTCGTGGGGCAGCTGGACCCCGAAGAGGCTTCGGCCGGCACGCGAACGGGCCGCACCTTCGCGCAGGACTACACCACCACGGCGAACGTCACCATCCATTCGCTGGCGAACGCCTACCTCACCGTGCCCGACCTGCGGTCCACCAGCCTGCAACTCGCCCTGTGGGTACACCTGCAATGGCAACAGGGCTACACCCAGGATGTCACCCTCCCCTGAGCGCAGAGGTCCAGAAAGCACAGAAACAGAGAGAGAGATAAACAAACATAGTTAAAAACCTAAAACGTAAACGTTATGAAACAATTCACAAAGTACAGTCTGTTCAGCATGGCTTTGCTGGCAGGCGCGGCGGCTTTCACCGCCTGCAGCTCCGACGACAACCTCGCCGAGGAGACCGCACTCGTGAACCCCAGCTACAACGGGGAAACGGTAAAGACGGAATTCGCCATCAACATCCCGCACGCCAACACCAACAAACGCATGACGTCGGACAACACGCAGAACACTGCCAGCAGCGGCAGCAACAACTTCCTCGGCATGGAGGGCATCAACCTCATTCCGCTGAACATCGCCAATCCCGGTACTGCCGGCACGGTGACCGGCTCGGAAGGGATTTCCTCCATCATCCGGCTGAGCAACATCACGGCCTCTTTCGGCGGCACAGGTGACGGCGAGAGCGGCCCCTCCGACAACGAAGGCCAGAAGATTTACAGCGACGTGGAGATTCCCACGGGTACGAACACCTTCCTCTTCTACGGACAGGCGCTGTACAAAACCAGTCCGGCATATTCCACCGAGGCGGAAAAATACTTCGCCCAAGGCGCGCTGGAGACTTCATTGGATGACGGTAGCATCAGCACGGTGAACGACATCACCTTCAACCTGAAGCAAATCCTGACAAATCGCGGAGACCTCACTACTCCGCAGAACGTCCTGCTGGACCAGCTGGACGACGTGATGGACGTAAGCGGCTGGAGCACACTGACGGATGACACCCCGTCTAACCCCGACAAAGCCACGCTGATTGCACTCCACGATGCCATGCAGACCCTCAAGGCCGGCTCGGCCAACGCCATCAAGGCCGCGATGGAGGAACTCTACTTTGCCGTAGATAAGATTGCCAATGACACGGAAGGCACTGCGGGCAACGACAACCCCGTCACCATCGCCAAAGCCATCCAAGCGGCCATCGCCTCTGACGACGATAACAGCGGTTCCGTAACGGAAGCTCCGCTGTTCTATACCAAGGAAGATGCCGGAGCCGGAGCCGGAACAACCACCATTGAATGGAAGACCGGCGTAGACGATAACGTCAAGAAATTCCCCGAAAACTTCAACCTGCCGGACGGCGCGATGCAGGTAAAGTGGGATAACAGTGCTTTCGCCTACGTGAAGGACAACAACACGGGAGGCAGCAGCGATGGCATCATCGTGGGTTCCGGCGACAACAAGGTGCCGCTCAACAGCCTGACCTATCCGGCCTCGCTGGCTTACTACATCAGCACCGCAGCCAAGACGAACGATGACCCCACGGCCTCATTCCCCGCGGCAGGTAGCTGGATGAATACTGGCAACTGGAGCGGCTGGGAAGCTGCCGTGCAGCCCACCACCCGCCTCGTGGCACTGGAGAAGAACATCCAATACGGCGTAGCGCAGCTGGCGACGACCGTGAAGTTCGCTAAAAACAACGTGGATGACTCTGAAGGCAACAGCGTGGTGGTCGGCATTGACCGCTTCACGCTGGACGGCATCCTCGTGGGCGGACAGCCCACCAAACTGGGCTACAACCTCCTGCCTGCAACGGGAACTGGAGCCGCAGAATTCACACAGACGGTGTACGACAACGCCGTCGCAGATAACACCTACGTGACCACCGCAGCGACCAACGCGAACTACACCCTGCTCCTGGACAACAAGGGTGCAGGCGGTAATGGCGCAGAAGCCGATAAAGTAAACTTCGCCCTCGAAATGACGAACAACGGCGACGCCTTCTACGGCGTAGACGGCGGACTCATCGCCAAGGGCATGAAGTTCTACCTGGTCGGCACGCTGAACAAGGCCAGTGGCGGCAACGCCTCATCCCCCGCTCCCTCCGGCGTAGACCACATCTTCATGCAGGACTACAAGACCACGGCGACGGTTACCATCAGCTCGCTGGAGAACGCCTACGTCACCATCCCGGACCTGCGGGCCACGAACCTGCAGCTCGGCCTGAGCGTAGACCTGGAGTGGCAAAAGGGCTACACCTTCAACGTAAGCATCAACTGACGCCCTATATATAAATAGGTAAAGCGACAGCCACACACAAAAAACTGCTCCGCCTTGCAGGGGAGCTGTCGCGAAGCGACTGAGGGGTCTCACACCCACGGTAACCACCACGAGGGGAAACACCCACAGAAGCGGACTTCAAAAGAATGCTGACGTTCGCGTCAAACCCCTCAGGCCCTACGGGCCAGCTCCCCTACGAGGCGGAGCAGTTTTCACACCCCAAAAGGGAAACAGCTGGAAACAGCTGACAGGGCGGCGGGCCTTGGCCGGCCCGCCGCCCACCAAAGGACAAAAAGAAATACAGGAAATGAACATCAAGAGAGCTGACATCGGAACAAGGCACTCCCGCACAGAGCAGCTCCCGCCACGCGCCGACAGCACGAGGCGGTGGAAGGTGCCACGCCCCCTGCGACGGGCCGGACTGGCTGCGGCCGCCGCGCTCGCCCTCACAGGCTGCATCAACGAGGACCTCTCGAAGTGCGGCGCGGACGTGGCCCTGCGCTACGACCTGCGCCTGTCCCTCGACCTGCGCACGGAACTGCAGACGGAACTGACCACGGCCGCCGAACAACAGCTGGCCGCACGGCTGGAAGAACGGCTCGCAGGCGTGTTCACCAACCAGGCACGAGACATCGACCTCTCGTTCTTCGACCGCGACGACAAGTCGCTCTACCGGCACGACCGCTACACGGTGAACGCCGGGCAAGCCTCGTTCACCCTCTACGTGGAACCACGGGCCTACGAGCACGCCGCGCTGGCCAACACCGCCGACATGGGCAGCCTGCAATATGCCGCCGCCGACCGCTTCGCCACCCTGCGCGTGCAGCAGGCCGAAGCCGACACGGTGGACAGCCAGACCACGGGCATCTTCTCCACCACGGCGGAAATGGAAGTCTCGGCAGGGCAGAGCCAGCAGTTCAGCCTCTCGCTGGGCATGCAGAACAGTGCCGCCATCCTCGTGCTACAGCCCACCGCCGGGGCGCAGCCCGCAGCCCTCACGGCCTACGTGCGCGACATGGCCACGGGCTACACCCCCTCCGACAGCACCTTCACGGGCTACGACCGCTCGCCCGTGGTGCGCACGCTGCGCACCGACGAGGCGGGACTCATCGCCTTCCATGCCGTGTGCTTCCCCTCGGCCGACGGGCCGGAGACGCGCGGCAACGGCGACGTGTCCACCAGCGGCGAGGGCCTCTGGCGCATGGAGGTGTACGCCACCCTGGCGGACGGCAGCACCACCCGCAGCACCCTCCACGTGAAGACACCCCTGCCCGCCGGCCGCCTGAAGGTCATCAAGGCGCGCCTCAACGACAACGGCCAGGTGGTCACCTCGGACCAGTCGGTGGGCGTGAGCGTGGAACTGGACTGGAAGCCCGGCGGCAACCACGAAGTGGAAATCTAAACGACAAGGAGAATGGACATCATGCATCACACATCACTAAACTATTTATATAAGAAGCGACTGACGGAAGGCGCGGCAGGACTACTGGCCCTGCTCGCCCTCCTGACGGCGCTCACCGCCTGCCAACACGACGACGAAGTGCCCGCGCCGGCCTACGAGGACCGCTACGTGCCGCTGCAAATCAGCATCCCGGCCTCGGAAGCCCTCAAACGCTCGCCGGGCGACCCGGGCAGCGACGCGCGCCTGCCGCTGCCGGACTACCTGTACGTCTACACGGCCTTCACGGATGCCGACGGCGACACCAAGGAAGTGCTGTTCAGCGAGTACTCCGGCATCCGGGACAGCTGGACCACGGACGGCACGGGACAGAACGTATATGTGTACTCCTACACCGACCAAATCAACCTGCCGCTCATCGACGGCGCGACGGACGCATACTGCTACATCATCGCCAGTGCGGACGACTTGGGCGCGGAAGATGTGTACGGTGGCCTGCCCCAACCGGACGAGCTTTCGGAAGACGGAACAACTAAGAAAAAGAGCAAGGCCGCGATAGAGGCCATCACCCTGTCATTCGACAACCATTCCATCTCGCTTCGCGACCTCTATTCCTCTTACAATGCAGCCGAAGGTGTGGTGAACGGAGCCATCCCCGTTAAAAACTACGGACAGAAGCAAAGCGAGGTGACCGGTACGCTTCACCATGTGGCGGCCAAGGTGGACATCCAGTGGAACTTCTCTGAAACCTTCCACGAGGCGCACCCCAACGCGTTCCTGAATGCCATCATACTCAGCGGCCTGCCCCAAGAAGGATATGTGTTCAAGCCGACACAGAATAGTACAGGAAACGAACAAACGCTCCTGTTCAACGATGACGGGGACGCGAATGCCGGCACCGCCGTCTATGGCCGCGAGGACACCTACATCTTCCAGCCTGGCGGCGGAACGATAAACTACCAAATCCAAATTATGGAGCAAACAGCGGACAAGACACGAACGTACTCCATTGACCGTACATACACGCCGGACCAGTACAATCCGGACGACGTGGCCTACTACCGCCTGCGCGTCACTCTCACCGGCCTGCCGACGGGCAGCGGGAACTGAAACCACCCACAGGGACAAAAAGACTGCCCCGCCTCGCAGGGGGGCTGCCGCGAAGCGGCTGGGGGGTCTCACACCCACGAGGAAAACGCCCACGAGGGGAACAAACACGAAAGCTGACTTTAAAAGTTTGCTGACGTGAATGTCAAACCCCTCAGGCCCTACGGGCCAGCTCCCCTACAAGGCGGAGCAGTTATAAAAACAAAACAAAACGTAAGATGACATACGACCGAAGCAAATACCAGACAGACAATCCATACGACGGCAAAGCCCGCCGGAAAGAGCTGCGGCACAACCTGACCCCGGCCGAAGCGACACTCTGGAAATTGCTGCGCGGCAAACAAATGAACGGTAGCCGATGGAGAAGACAATATGGCGTGGGGCCATACATCCTGGACTTCTACTGCCACGAGCTGCGGCTGGGCATAGAACTGGACGGAGACGGCCACTATTCCCCCGACGGACTGGAACACGACCGACAAAGGAGTGACTACCTTTATCGCGAACATGGCATCCGGATTCTCCGCTACGAAAACGAAGATGTGTTCCGCAACATGTCTGTCGTAGTCCGACAAATCCAGACAGCCGTATCGCAACGTCGGGCGGAACTGTCACAAACGGAGTTCGAGGAGAAGAAAGAACCCGCAACCAAAAACTGCCCCGCCTCGCAGGGGGGCTGCCGCGAAGCGGCTGGGGGGTCTCACGCCCACGAGGAAAACGCCCACGAGGGGAACAAACACGAAAGCTGACTTTAAAAGTTTGCTGACGTGCGCGTTAAACCCCTCAGGCCCTACGGGCCAGCTCCCCTACAAGGCGGAGCAATCGCCGAACGGAAGCCCGCGGCCAAAAACTGCCCCGCTTCGCAGGGGAGCAATTCAAAGTCTGAATATAATAGAGGAAGAAAACAATAGGAACGAGACATGAAGATGAAGGACTTATATAAGATGAATTCAGCAACGGGAACGACACGCAAGGCCGCTTTCCTCGCGGCTTGCCTCTTTTTATGCTGCGCCATGACGGCCATGGCACAAAACATCTATTACGTCAAACCGCTGAACGAGGCCAGCAAGGGAAACGGCTCTTCCTGGCAGGACGCCACCACGCTCTATGAGGCCCTGCGGCAGGCGGAGGCCGGCGACGAAATCCGCCTCATGGGCTATGAGAAGGTGGACAGTCGCGAGAAAGTCTATGTCGTACCGTCCGAAGAGGGCTTCGCCGTCCCCGCCGGCGTGAAAATCTACGGCGGCTTCTCGGGCGAGAGCGGCACGGAAACCACCGAGACGCCGGACAACCGCGCACGGCGGGGCGACCGCTTCGAGTTCCGCTACATCTCCGTCGTCGTGGCCGACCGGGACAAGGACGACAAGTACTTCCCGGCAGGCCCGTCGCTCATCTTCCCCACCGACGACCCGGACGACCTGCGGGCTGACAACGCCCCGCACGTGTTCACCCTCGCCACCGACGGCACGGAAGCCACGATGATTGACGGACTCACCATCGCGGCGGCCCACAACACCGATGCCAACCGCTACGGCCCTGGCGGCGCGGTAGTGGTGAGCGGCAGCGGCACCTACCACATCCGCCACTGCTTCTTCCTCTACAACTACGCTCCCACGGGCGGCGCCATCTACGTGCATGACGGTGCCGGATCGGACGCCTCCACCATCGAGTCATGTTACCTGATGAACAACGCGGCGGGCACGCGCTCCTCGCAACAGAACGACGGCGGCGGCATCTACCTGGCCGGGCGCGGCATGGTGGTGAACACCGTCGTGGCCAACAACGAGAACGGCGGCATCCTCATGTCGCCCGAGGCCCGCGTGGTGCAGAGCACCGTGACGCGCAACACGGCGGCTGCCGTGGAGCTGACCGACCCCGCCGATGGCAGCATACAAGTGTACAACACAGTCATCTGGGGCAACTCCGCCCTCTACGAGACCGAGGCGAACAAGCCCGGCATGTCGCACTGCGCCTATCCCGAAGCCGACAAAGGCGCGGCGGACGGCTACGGCAACATCTATGCCGGAGCGAACAACTTCGACCTGGACGACCAGCCGCCCCTCTTCGACGACCCCTCGCCCAAGATGGGCTTCGACCAGGACTTCAACTGGCAGGAAAGCCCCTACCCCGACCAAAGCTACCAGCTGCGCCACGGTTCGGTGCTGATTGACCGGGGAGCCGCCATCGCGGACCTCCCCGCCGCCGTCCGAGGCGTGCTGGCCCTGGACCCCATCGGCACCGCACGCCCCTCCGGCACGCTCCCCGACATCGGCGCGTATGAGTACCGCCAGGTGGAGGCCGGACACATCCGCTACGTCAAGGCGGGAGGAACGGGCAACGGCACCAGCTGGAGCCAGGCCATGGGAGACCTGCAGCAAGCCATTGACGACCTGGCCGACATGGGCGGACGGGGAGAGGTGTGGGTGGCCGCCGGCACCTACCGGCCCACACGACAGCTCGTGGCAGGCAACACGGCCACCGTCTTCTTCCGGATGCGCGACGGCATCAGCGTCTACGGCGGATTCCCGGAGGAACCGGCAGACATGACCCGCGACAAGCTGACAAGGGGAGACCGCCCGTGGGCCTACGCCAACGGCGGCGAGACCATCCTCGAAGGCTACAACTACAACGGCGACTGCACGTGGAGCGCGAGCAACAACAGCTGGACCCCCACCAGCGAATCCTGCCACGTGGTGTGGTTCGCCCCTCTTGGCGAAGGCGAGGGTGAGTTCGGGTTGCGCACCGAGCTGTGCGGCGTCACCATCCGGGGCGGCTATGCCTCAGGAAACAGCGGCACGGACGGACTGGGCGGCGGCGTGTACATGCAAGGCGAACGCACCGCGCTGGTCAACTGCGTGGTGAAGGAGAACCGCGCACAGAACCATGGCGGCGGCATCTACCTGAAAGGCGGGCGCGTGGAAGGCTGCCTCATCTACAACAACAGCGCCGTTACCGGCCATGGCGGGGCGGTGTACGCCGACACGCGGGGCGAGGTGTTGCGCTGCATGATGGCCAACAACTCGGCCCACAACGGCGGGGCGTTGTTCATGAACTGTCCCGCGGGCGGATACCCCGGCCAGCTGACCCTCTCCACCAGCGTGGTGAGCAACAACCAGAGCCTGGAGAACGGGGCGGTGTACTGCTACCGGGGCGGCACCGTGGTGCAAAGCACCATCGTGAACAACTACACCCCCCGCGCCACGGACGCGGCCATGAGCGACGCCTCCAAGACGGGCGGCCTCTACCTCTACGAATACGGGCTGGTGGTGAACTCCGTGCTGTGGAACAACCATAACGGCGCGTCGGACAACGCGCCCTTCTACGCCCTCAACCCGGCCACAGACAAAGTGCGGTTCTACAACTCCGCCGTGTCGGGCTACAACAGCGCGGTGTGGTACAACATCCTGCAGGAGGACGTGCTGCGCCTGAGCGACGACAACAACGTGCCGGAAGCCGGGAACACCACCCTGCTCGCGCCGGACTTTTCCGACCCGGCGGGCGGAAGCACCAACTTCGCCGACGCGGCATCGCTGAGAACGGAATACGGCATCCAGGAAAACTGGACCGACATCGACTACCTCTGGCAAGCCGTGCAGGGCAGCAACCTCCGCGCCCAGGGCTTGCCGCCCCTCGCCATGCCCTCCGGCGTGAGCCTCATCCCGCAGGTGGACCTCAAGGGCGACCCGCTGCACAGCAAGCCGGCCCTCGGCGCACACCGCATCGACCCGGTGCAATTGGTCCCTGAAAAGAATGGCAGCACCCTCCGCCTCTATGTGGACGTGTCCTGCCAGGAACCGGAACACGACGGCAGCAGCTGGGAGAGGGGCTACCGCTCCGTCAACGAGGCCATCAGCTATATGGCGGACCTGACGAAGGCCGAAATGGAAGCCCAAGGCGTCAACCAGTTGGAAATCTACGTGTTGCAGAGCGAGACCATCTATCCGCGCTACACCTTCGCCAGCGACGACCCGAAGTCGGCCACCATCGGGGTGCCGGCCATACAGAGCGGGCTGCCCCTGACCGTCAAGGGCGGTTTCGCGGACAACGACAGCCACGACCACGACCCGCTCACCTACCGCTCCGTCATCAACGGCAACCCGGACGGACGCGACCGGGCCGACGGCCTCTACCACTGCATCCACGTGCAGCCCGGCGCGAAAGTCACCTTCGAGGGCTTCCACATCATCAACGGCAACGCGGCGGGCGAGGCCGTCTACCTGCAGGGCGGCGGCCTCCTCATCGAAGAAAACGCCACAGTGACGCTCCGGCGGTGCATCATCGAGAACTGCAGCGCGAACCAGGGCGCGGCCATCTACGGCGGAACCGGCTCCACTGTAAACATGGACAACTGCGTAGTGAACAACAACACGAACGCCGATGCCAACGCCGCTTCGGTCATCGCCGGAGCCCTGACCCTGCGCCATGTCACCTTCGCCAACAATGCGGGAGGAAGCTATGCGCAGCATAGCGGAGACGCCTCCGCCACCAACTGCCTCTCCATGGGCAACACGCTGGCCAGCTCCAACAACGTACCGCTCGACGTCACTGCCGAGCACTTCCAGAACCCGACGAACGGCAAGGGCGCAACCCTCGGCTTCGACACCTACCGCGGCGGTTACTCTTCCTTCAAGCCGCTCACCAGCTCAGTGGAGGCTGCCAACCAAGTCATCAATCAGACATCCAGTATGCCTATCCCCCAAGACATCGCCGGCCTCTCCCGCAACCTCGGCGGCATGACCGACCTCGGTGCCTACGAGGCGGAACTGCCGGAAACAGGAACAGTGTGGTACGTCACGCCCGAAGGCGCAGGCAAAATGGACGGCTCTTCTTGGGAGAACGCCATCGCGGGGAATTATATCTACGATTTGGACAATAACCAATACATCACAGAAGGAGGAAACAAGATTCTCACTACAAACTCACGGTATATCGGCTTTTACGATGAGATAAATCGCCCCTATGCCGAACAGTCCGGTGCCAGCAAGGACTTCATTAAGGCAAACAAATATCCCACTATTACCAATAACCGAAAAGAACGATACATCAGCGGCCTGCAATATGCCGTGGAGAAGGCCTCCGCAGCAGATCCTTCTGGACAAATTAGGCAAGTATGGGTGGCCGCAGGCATCTACACGGACTACAAAGGTTACGTCATCCGCGACCGCGTGGATGTCTATGGTGGTTTCCCCAACGAAGGGTGTCCGGGTATGGACGAGCGCAAAGCCCTAATGTCGCAGTACATCCCTTTGCGCGAAGGTGCCACCGAAGCGGACAGGGCTAAATATGAAACCATCCTGCAAATACAAGAGCAATCCATGTTTGACCGGTGGGACGGCAATACCCCGTACATTTCAAGCCGTTTCGATAATGTCGCGACATCGGACGGCGTGCTACGCAAACCCGTCTTGTTCCAGCCGGATGTCTGCCTCCCCACAAAAGCTCCCGGAAGCACAGCCGGAAGTGACCCCAACTTCAACTTAAATGATAATGATGCCACCACCAACACCACACGTTACGAAAAGAACCAAAACTACGATCCCCGATATGTAGAATATGAAGGAGCGTCTTGGGACGGGTTCACCATCCGACACGGTTTTTACAAGAACTATATTGCCAACCGCGACGGAGGGGCCGGTGTCCGCATGTTCCGCGGCGTGAAATTGCGCAACTGCGTAGTGACCCAAAACTACAACGGCAGTGCCAGTCGAAACCGCGGAGGCGGCATCTATTGCGACGGCGACAGCTCTACCCATCTTGACCACTACAGTGAGGTCATCAACTGCTTCGTCATCAACAACGCCTGCAACGGCAATGAATCCTATGGCGGCGGCATGTACATGCTTGCAGGAAAAGGCTACAACTTGTTGGTGGCCAATAATTCGTCCCAGGTCGATGGCGGAGGCATTTTCATTGAGAACGCCAAGTTCTACAACAACACCATTGCCTACAACCGCACAACCAACTACGGCAACGGCGGCGGACTGACCCAATGGACAACAACCGGCATCAAGTCCAACTTGGAAATCTACAACTGCCTGTTTTACGGAAACACGGGCCTCGCCATCAAGTCCACCAGCGAAGGTACCTTCCAACTTTCTTACAACTGTTACATACATACAGCAACCCAACTTAGCGAAGGCATCCGGAACAAACTGGTGGACAGCCAAAACGGATCTTATTTGGAATATCCTTTTGCCGATGCCAACGCCCAAACCAACAATAACTACCGCCTGAAAGTGGGGAACTGGTGCGTCAACCACGGCTACGAAGGCAGCGCACTGCCCGAAACCGACGTGGACTTCACCGACCGCATCAAGGACTGCACCGTGGACGTGGGAGCCTACGAGCTGGACAATACGGCCAATATCCAACATAATACGACTACGGAGAACGGCATCACCACCGCCACCTACTACGTCACCCAAGCGGGACGCGGCACGCGGAGCGGCGGCAGCCTCGACCAGGCCGCCTGCGCCGAAAAGCTGCAGGACATCCTCGACGCGGCGGGACAGTACGTGGCCGGGGGGACAGGCCACCGCGCCATCGTGAAGGTGGCGGGCTACAACCAGAAAGAAAACCCGTTCGTCTACCATCCCAACGAGGACGACCTGAGCGACCCCAACGACCCGCAAAGCTACACCTACACCGTGCCTTACGGCGTGACCCTCATGGGCGGCTACAAAGAGACGGAGGACAACTGGCAGGAGACCTCCAACCCCGACTGCCGCGACATCCGCAACTACCCCACCCTGCTCAGCCCCGTGGTGACGCTCAGCGACGGACAGACGGTGAACGGGCACCACGCCGTGACCTTCGGGGAGAAACCGGAGGGCGACACGCAGGGCCTGACCACCATCCTCGACGGCGTGACCCTCACGGAAGGGCAGGCCACCTCCTCCGGCCGTGACAACGACAAGGGCGGCGGGGCCGTGGTGCCGGCATGGGGCCACGTGCGCAACTGCATCGTGCGGGACAACACCGCCACCAGCGGCGGCGGCCTCTACCTGGAGGCGGGCGCGACCGTCTCCGGCACACTCGTCAAGGACAACCAGGCCACCTACGGCGCGGGCATCTACGCCGCCAACGGGCATACCGGCGCGGAAGCCCCCACCGCCACCGCCGGCACCTACATCATCTCGTCCACCATCGCCGGCAACACGTCCGACGACACGGGTGGCGGCCTCTACCTGGAGGACGGCGCGGCCGTCACCCTCAACTCCGTCATCTGGGGCAACGAGGCCAGCTCGGACATGAACATCAGCGGCGTCACCGAAACACGGTTCACCGACGACTACATCGGCCACACCCTGACCGGGCAAGCCGACGACGCCCCCACGGAAATCTACCTCTTCAACAGCTGCTTCGTGGAACAGACGGAACTGCCCGCCACCTTTGAGCAGAACACCAGCATGACCCGCGAACCCAACGACTACTTTGCCGACGAGGTGAACTACATGCTGCGGGCTTTCTCCCCGCTCATCAAATCGGGTATGCCCGTGGGCTACCAGACCCGCCTCGTGACGGGCATGGGTGTCGCCTCCGCCGACATCAACCGGCTGGAACGCGAACAGACCGGCATGGATCGTCTCGACGTGGGAGCCTTCGCCTTCGAGGGCGGACGGCTCAGCACGAACAAGTGGTTCACCCGACTCTTCGTGGCGGCTACGGGACGCGATGACCGCATTCCAGACGACATCAACGTGGAAGACTATCTGGGCCGCTCGTTCTACACCCCGTTCTCCCACCTGGACGAGGCCCTGCAATACGTCCGCGAAGTAAGGAAAACATACGAAAAAGCCCGGGAGAAGACGTTCGAGATCCTGATTGCCGAAGGCACGTACAAGCCCACCTACAAGCGCGACAACAATACCGCGCCGGGCCTCGTCAACGACCAGCGGCTCAACTCCTTCAACGTCCCCTACGGCGTGCAGATCTACGGCGGATTCTCGGGAAAAGAGGGCTACATCTGCAACGAAAACAATGAAAATCTCACGTCCATACCGGGTGTCTCCAATGTAAACTGGCAGACCAATGCCACCACCGAAAACATCCTCGCCGCCCGCGAGCAGAGCGACCTGAACTCGAACGGCATCCTGGAACCGTGGGAGATGAGCTACCAGAGCATCCTCTCGGGCAACATCAACGTGTCCACCACAGAGACGAATGCCTACCACGTCATCTATAGCGACACGGAGAACAAAGGACAGAACGACCAAAGCTATGACATCCCACAAAATATGGCTGCCGAGGTGACGCTGGACGGCCTGACCATCATGGACGGACAGACCGCCAACACGGCCTACGCTGAAAGCGAAAACGCGCAGGAAGGCACCGGTGTGGTGGGACGCGGCGGCGGCATCTATTCCAGCGGCGTGAAATACACGCTCAACCGCTGCCGCCTGCTGCGCAACCGCGCCGTGATAGGCAACGCCATCTATGTGCACGACGCCGGACTCCGCCTCTTCGGCTCGATGCTGGCGGGCAACAGCACGGTGGACGATCCTAAGACGGAAGAAAACAACTATTTGGGCGGAGGTGCCGCGATGGTCTACGGCGGCGACTACGGCCTCAAGGCCTTCAACACGCTCTGGGCCAACAACGAGACCACGGGCGACGGCGGCGCGGCGGCGGTGTTCCCGTCCTCCGATGACGAAAAGACGGGCATCCTGCTGGTGAACAACACCCTCGTGCGCAACAAGTCGGCCGAATATGCCGTGACGGCCCGTCATGGGGACATCCTCAACACCTTGGCCTGGGGCAACGAATATACCGACGGGGCCAACCCGGAATCCTTCCACCGCAACCTGACCACCTCCGTACGCTATTCGGCCACGGAAGAGAACCACTGGACGGAAAGCCAGAAACCGGACGGAAAGACCGACGCGACCGGCAACCACAACATCACCGTCTCCGCCGACAACGGAGCGGTGGACGGCCCGCGCTTCGCCGCCCCCTCCGCCACGGCCGGCGTGGCGGGCTTCTCCTCCGCCGAACGCTGGAATCCAGGCTCCATCTCCATCCTGACGGATGCCGGGGACGGCGTGGTGGACAAGGACGTGGCCTTCCCCACCTCGGAAGCCGAAGTGCCGGACTATTACGGGGCGGCTGAAGGTGCTTATAAAGAAAGGCTGACCGATACCTACGACCCGAACAGCCCCATCCTCAACGCTTTCATGGAGAAAGAGGACGGCTCCCTCTACCTGCGCTACAGCGGGCCGAAAGATGAGGACAACCAAGACATGGACCGCATCATCGACATCGGGCTGTACGAGTACCAGTACAACCTGGCCTTCGACAAGATGGACACCATCTACGTGGCGACGATGGATGCAGGAGAAGCCAACGGCCTCAACTGGGCCAACGCCACCAGCGACCTGCGCGGGGCCATCGTGGGGCTGGCCAATGCCAGCGACGACCAAAACACGACCGAGAAAAAGAACTGGCCCTACAATGCCGTACTGATCCGCCAAGGCGAGTATGCCAACGCGCATACCTTTGCCGGCAACACGGCCTTCAACGCCACCATGGGGTCTACGACCATGTCCTCCGCCCAAACCCTCTCCATCCGAGGCTCGTACAACGAACAAGGGGTGCAGGATTTCTCGAACCCCACCGTCATCTACGCCCATCCGGACGCGGAGACGGAGACCCTGCTGGACATCAACGTCCCGCAAGCCGGACGGGAAGTGTTCGTGGAAGGCATCCTCTTCCATAACGCGAAGGAAGACGGCACGAAAGGGGACGGCATACGCATCCACACCAGCCAGACGAATAACAAAGTCACGCTGAAAAACGTGCAGGTGCGCGACTCCGGGAAGGGTGCCGTCGTGGAAAGCGGCAGCCAAGGCGGACATACGCTGGTGAACGTGCTCTTCGCGGACAACAGCGGCACGGGACTGGCAGTGGAACAGAACGCCACAGCCACCGTCATCAACGGCACGTTCGCGCAGAACGGCACGGACTTCACGGGCAGCCCGACGGTGCAGAACTCCGTGGCGTGGAAGAACACGAAGAACCAACACCTCTCCACCCTCACGGACAACGAAACGAACCATAACGTGGCCTTCGCTCCCGGAACGGACAACGACGACATCGTGAACGGCCCGAACTTCGTGAATCCGACCGCCGACGACGTGCTGTCGCGCGACTACCACATCCGCCCGGGCATCGCCCTGCTGGACCAGGGCGACGACACGCCGTATGAAAGTTTCATGGAAGACTACCGCTATCCGGGATTCATCCAGGACGGACAAGACCCGGATGATGCCGTAAGCGACGCGGCCAAGGCGGCCGAAACCGACCTGGGCGGCACGGCCCGCTTCGTGGACCAAAGCATCGACGTGGGGGCCTACGAATACGCCGCGCCGATGCGGCAAATCATCTACGTGGACGACCGGCTCACCACGGCGGGCGACGGCTCTTCGTGGGAAAACGCCCTGACGGACCTGCAGGACGCCGTGAACCTGGCGGGCATCTACGCCAACACCCGCCCGAACGAATACGGCTACGTCTTCGCCCAAAGCACCGTGGGACAAGACGGGCGGGTCGCGAGCCTCAACGTGCAGCTGGGCGGCACGAAAGTGTACGGCGGCATGCACACCGAACGCTACAACGGCAGCGAAACCGCCGCCACCGACACCGCCGCCACCGACACCGTGGCCGGACTGCTGGCACAACGGCGCGGCATGATGGAAAGCCAGGGGCAGCACTCCACCGTGAGCGGACTGGCCATCAAAGCCGAGCAAGGAGATAACAAAAACACCTCCGTGGTGGACGGCTTCCTGGTGGACGGCCAGGCCACCATAGGCCAACGCGGTATGCTCTCCACCTCCATCGTGGAAGGAAACGTGACGATGGAAGAAGAGGGTGTCCTCTACAACTCGTTCGTGGACGGAGCGGCCGGCACCACCGGCACCATCGTGAACGTCACGGCCACCGGCACCATCAACGCCGGAACAAACCTGAACAACCGCGAAAATGCAACGGGAAAGAACCGCTACATCCACAACCAGACGGACGAGGCCTGGAACTACCAGCTGGACGAGGAGTCTGCCGACATCGACCCTGACGGCAACCACGACATCACGGCCTATATGAAACTGGCCGGGCACGACCGCGACCTGGCGGGCAACCCGCGCCTCCTGAACGGCAAGCCGGACAACGGCTGCTTCGAGACTTGGAGCGTGCCGGAGAACGGGAAACTGGCCACGGCCAACCAAAGCACGGTCCAGGGTGACGGCATCGCCGCCGGCAAGCACTACCCCGTGGCCGGGTCGGTGGTCTACGTGAACACAGGCGGCCACTTCGTGGTAGGCCACGACACCCGGACCACCTCCGGCACCGTCACCACGACCACGCCCTTCACACCGGGCTACCTGCTGCTCCGCGAGGGTGCCTCGCTCTACGGCAACGGACATGACGTGTCGCTGCCCTACGTGGCCACGGAGCGCGCGCTCAGCGCGGGCTGGAACCTGGCAGCCGTGCCTTATGCCCTGCGGCGCGACGGCATCAGCCGGGTGGACGAGGCGGCCGGCAAGGCCACGGCCTTCACGCCCCTGATCGAGGCCGACAGCACGGAGACCTACAACGGGGCCAAACGCGCGGAAAGCCTCTTCGCCTTCCACGAGTCCGACTCGGAATTCTGGAACGAATCGGCCACCTCCTTCAACGCCAACCAAGGCTTCGCCCTGAAAGCCGGAACGGACGGCACCTACCGCTTCACCGCCGGAGCGGAAAACGGCACGGCGCCCGTCTACAGCGAAACGGCGGACGAGACGGAAAAGACCGTCGCCCTGACGCAATACGACGAGAACACGGTAAACGCGGACGGCACGCCGAAATTCACCTTCAAGGAGAACATGGGCTGGAACCTCTTCGGCCTGCCTTATCTGGTGAGCGGCTACGACCTGACGGCCAAGTTGACCGGAACAACGCCGGCCATGGACCTGCCGCACATCCTCTATACCCTGCAGGACGGACAATACTTCACCATGCAGAGCTGGGACGGCACCACCACCCGTCCGGACGGCACGACGGACGGCACGCTCAGCTTCGGCAAGGGCGTCTTCACCCAGACGGCGGTCATCGGCGACGGCCAGACGGAGTCCCTGCGCTTCCGGCGGCCTTCAGCCCCCGGCGAAACAACAGATGGAAACGGGGTGAACCTGCAGCAGTACCGCCTCGGCCTGTGGGGCGAGACGGGAGCGGACGGCTTCGTCTTCTCCCCCACAAACGAGGAAACGGACGGCGACTTCACCCTCGGCGCCGACGGCCTGAAGATGATGGCCCCGCGGGCCGACGCGCCGCAGCTCTATGCCGTGAACCGCACGGGCACGCGCTTCTCGCTGATGAACGCCGTGGACGCGGCGGGCAGCTTGCAGGTGGGCATCCGCGCCGTGGCCGGGGAATACACGATGACCCTGGGAGAGACGGCGGACATCGAGACGGCCACCGAAGTATGGCTGACCGACCACAAGACGGGCGCGAAGGTGGACCTCCGCCGCACGGACTACCGCTTCACCCTCACGGAAGCGGCGGACGACGCGGCACGCTTCACCCTCTCCTTCTCGTCCATCGCGGACGACACGGCCGGCACGCTGAACGTCTACGTGCGCCGGCGCATCCTCTATGTGGAGGGGTTGCGCGAGGGTGACACCGTGACACTCTACGACCCGTCCGGCACACGCGTCCATGCCGAACGCACCACGGGCGGCTCGTTCCGCCACGCCCTGAAGCCGGGCATCTACCTGGTGCATGTCAGCGGCCAGAAGTCCGCCCGCAAGGTGTTCGTGCAGTAAAGGAGGTGCGGCATTCCTGCCGCGCAACCAGTAGCGAGACATTGCGGCACAAACCTGCTCCGCCTTGCAGGGGAGCTGGCGCGAAGCGACTGAGGGGTTTAACATTTACAAGACATACTACCAAGGTATGTTCCCGTGGATGTCAGACCCCTCAGGCCTTTCAGGCCAGCCCCCCTTTCAGGCGGGGCAGTCGCATCCCACTGGTTTTGCGTCATCCCGGCACGCCCTCCCCGATGCCGGAACGACGCTTACCCCTCCGCCCGTCCACTCCAGGGGAAACGTCCCGCACAGGCCGCGACAGTACTTGGCGCGGAGTACTCCGGCAGCCTCTGCGGAATCTGGAAACATTTGCAGCCCGACGTGCAAAGCCCTTTCAGTTTTTCTGTGTATCTTTGCACCCGGAAACATGATATTATGGCAGCAAACAATACGATATTAAACAAACTGGAAGGACTGGTGAGCCGCTACGAAGAAGTCGGCACGCTCATCACCGACCCGCACGTCATCAGCGACCAGAAACGCTACGTGAAGCTCACAAAAGAATACAAGGACCTGGGGGACATCATGAAAGCCAGGAAAAGTTACATGGACTGCCTGCAGACCGTGCAGGAGGCCAAGGACATGCTGGCCACGGAAGACGACCCGGAAATGAAGGAAATGGCCCGCGAGGAACTGGCCGCCGCCGAAAAGCGCATCCCGGAAATCGAGGAGCAAATCAAACTGTTGCTCGTGCCGGCCGACCCGGAGGACGACAAGAACGTCATCATGGAGATCCGCGGCGGCACGGGCGGCGACGAGGCGGCCCTCTTTGCCGGAGACCTCTTCCGCATGTACACCAAGTTCTGCGAGATGAAAGGCTGGAAAGTGGCCGTGTCCAGCTACACCGAAGGAGCCGCGGGCGGCTTCAAGGAAATCATCTTCAGCGTGACGGGCGAAAAAGTCTATGGCACGCTGAAGTACGAGTCGGGCGTACACCGCGTGCAGCGCGTCCCCGCCACCGAGACCCAGGGACGGGTGCACACGTCGGCCGCCACCGTGGCCGTGCTGCCCGAAGCGCAGGAGTTCGACGTGGAAATCAACGAGGGCGAAATCAAGTGGGACACGTTCCGCTCCAGCGGCGCCGGCGGGCAGAACGTGAACAAGGTGGAGTCCGGCGTGCGCGCCCGCTACCTGTGGAAGAACCCCAACACGGGCGAGACGGAGGAAATCCTCATCGAATGCACCGAGACACGCGACCAGCCCAAGAACAAGGAACGCGCCCTCGCGCGCCTGCGCACGTTCATTTATGACAAGGAACACCAGAAATACATCGACGACATCGCCAGCCGCCGCAAGACGATGGTGTCCACCGGCGACCGCTCGGCCAAGATACGCACCTACAACTACCCGCAAAGCCGCATCACCGACCACCGCATCGGCTACAACATGCAGAACCTCCCGTCGTTCATGGACGGCAACATCCAGGACTGCATCGACCAGCTGACCGTGGCCGAGAACGCCGAGCGGATGAAGGAGAGCGAACTGTAAGAACGACATAAGATGAGACGCTTTTTCACCCGACAGCCCCTCATGAAAAGCTACTACCTCATGAAATGACTACAACCACATCAAAAACATAACAGCATGAACAAGCAACAACTTTTCGAGAACATCAAGAAGAAACAGTCCTTCCTTTGCGTGGGACTGGACACGGACATCCAGAAAATCCCGCAGCACCTGTTGAAAGAAGAAGACCCGATATTCGCCTTCAACAAGGCCATCATCGACGCCACCGCGCCCTACTGCATCGCCTACAAGCCCAACCTGGCCTTCTACGAAAGCATGGGCGTGAAGGGGTGGCTCGCGTTTGAAAAGACCATCCAATACCTGAACGAGAACTATCCCGACCAGTTCATCATCGCCGACGCCAAGCGCGGCGACATCGGCAACACCTCGGCCATGTACGCCCGCACCTTCTTCAAGGAGATGCAGCTCGACGCGCTGACCGTGGCCCCCTACATGGGCGAGGACAGCGTGACGCCCTTCCTCGGCTACGAAGGCAAGTGGGTCATCCTGCTCGCCCTGACCAGCAACAAGGGCTCGCACGACTTCCAGCTGACGGAAGACGCGCAAGGCGAACGCCTCTTTGAGAAAGTGCTGCGCAAGAGCCAGGAATGGGGCAACGACGGGAACATGATGTACGTGGTGGGCGCCACGCAAGGCCGCATGTTCGAGGAGATCCGCCGGATCGTACCCGAACACTTCCTGCTCGTGCCGGGCATCGGCGCACAAGGCGGGTCGCTGGAGGAAGTGTGCCGCTACGGCATGAACAAGACTTGCGGACTGATTGTGAACAGCAGCCGGGCCATCATCTATGCCGACTCCACGGAGAATTTCGCCGCCGTGGCTGCGGAAAAGGCACGGGAGGTACAGCAACAGATGGCCGCCCAGCTCCAGAACCTGTAAACCCGCACCGCGCCCCCGCAACTTGTCAAAAAGACAGCATAAAACGGGGGCGCGGGCGATTTTATAGGCTAAAATAGCACGTATTTCGATTTTTTTTGCGAAATTTGCAAAATTAGTAATGACAACAACATTAGGCCATGGAATTTACCGCCAAGCAAATCGCTGAATTCATACAAGGGACGGTAGAAGGAGATGAAAACGCCACGGTGCATACTTTCGCCAAGATAGAAGAAGGTGTACCGGGGGCCATCTCGTTCTTGTCCAACCCCAAATATACCCATTACCTTTATGACACACAATCCAGCATCGTGCTGGTAGACAAGGCCCTGAAGCTGGAAAAAGAAACAAAGGCCACCCTCATCCGCGTGGACAACGCCTACGATGCCGTAGCCAAACTGCTGACATTGTACGAGATGAGCAAACCGAAGAAAAAAGGCATCGACCCGCTGGCCTACATCGCGCCTACCGCCCAAATCGGCGAAGATTGCTATATCGCGCCTTTCGCCTATGTCGGCGAAAACGTGCGCATCGGGAAAGGCACACAAATCTACCCCCACACCACCGTGTATGACCATGCGTCAGTGGGGGAAAACTGCATATTGTATCCGAACGTGTCGGTCTACCATGACTGCAAGGTCGGCAACCGCGTCATCCTGCACTCCGGCTGCGTCATCGGCGCGGACGGTTTCGGCTTCGCGCCGACCCCCCACGGCTACGACAAGATTCCGCAAATCGGCATCGTCACCATTGAGGACGACGTGGAAATCGGCGCCAACACTTGCGTGGACCGCTCCACCATGGGGTCCACCTACATCCGGAAAGGAGTGAAGCTGGACAACCTGGTACAGGTGGCCCACAATGTGGAAGTGGGCGCCCATACGGTCATGTCCGCCCAAGTGGGTGTGGCCGGCTCCACCAAAATCGGGCAATGGTGCATGTTCGGCGGCCAGGTAGGCATCGCCGGCCATGCCGTCATCGGCGACCAGGTGCGGTCCGGCGCACAGGCGGGCATCGCCGGAAGCATCCGCAAGGGCCACGCCACGGTGCAAGGCTCCCCCGCCATCGAAGCCAAGAACTTCGCCCGCTCGAGCGTCGTGTTCAAGAACCTGCCGGAGATGTATTCGGACCTGAACCGCATGAAAAAGGAAATAGAGGAACTGAAAGAAATACTGAACAAGAAGAAATAAAGAGCTATGCTGAAACAGAAAACATTGCAAGGAAGTTTTTCATTGTACGGCAAAGGGTTGCACACGGGCCTGAACCTGACCGTGACGTTCAACCCCGCTCCCGAAAACCATGGATACAAAATCCAGCGTATCGACCTGGAAGGCCGTCCCATCATTGACGCCGTGGCCGAAAACGTGATAGAAACCACCCGAGGCACAGTGTTGGGCCGCGGAGAAGCACGATGCAGCACAGTGGAACACGCGATGGCGGCCTTGTATGCCATGGGCGTGGACAACTGCCTGCTGCAGGTCAACGGACCTGAACTGCCGATTCTGGACGGAAGCGCCGAAATCTACGTGGAGAACATCAAGCGTGTGGGCATAGCCGAACAAAACGCGGTGAAAGACTGTTATATCATCCGCAAGAAACTGGAAGTGAAGGACGAGGAGACCGGCTCGTGCATCACCATCCTGCCGGATGACCAGTTCAGCATCACCGCCATGATTTCCTTCAACTCGAAAGTACTCTCCAGCCAGTTCGCCACATTGGACAACATGGACAACTTCGAGCAGGAAATCGCCCCCAGCCGCACGTTCGTCTTCGTGCGCGAGGTGGAACAACTCATGGCCGCAGGCCTCATCAAAGGCGGCGACCTGGACAACGCCATCGTGATTTATGAGAACGAGATGCCGCAGGAACGGTTGGACAAACTGGCCGACTCTATCGGCGTGCCGCACCATGACGCCAAGGAGAAAGGCTATCTGAACCACAAGCCCTTGGTATGGGAGAACGAACCGGCACGCCACAAGCTGCTGGACATCATCGGCGACATGGCCCTGATTGGCAAGCCCATCAAAGGGCGCATCATCGCCACCCGGCCGGGGCATACCATCAACAACAAGTTCGCACGGCTCATCCGCAAGGAAATCCGCGCGCACGAAATACAAGCTCCGGGATACGACTGCAACGAACCGCCCATCATGGACGTGAACCGCATCCGCGAGCTCCTGCCCCACCGCTATCCCATGCAACTGGTGGACAAGGTCATCGAACTGGGTCCCACCACCATCGTGGCGGTGAAGAACGTGACGAGCAACGAGCCGTTCTTCACGGGACACTTCCCCCAGGAGCCGGTCATGCCGGGCGTGCTGCAAATCGAGGCCATGGCCCAGGCCGGCGGGCTGCTGGTGCTGAACTCCGTGGACGAGCCTGAACGCTGGAGCACCTACTTCCTGCGCATCGACCAGGTGAAGTTCCGCCAGAAAGTAGTGCCGGGCGACACCTTATTATTCAAGGTGGAACTGCTGGCCCCCGTACGCCACGGCATTTCCTCCATGCGCGGCTACATCTTCGTGGGCGAACGCGTCGTGATGGAGGCCACCTTTACCGCACAAATCGTAAAGAACAAGTAAATCCAAAAATATGAGTAAAATAAGCCCATTGGCATTCATCGACCCGGAAGCCAAAATCGGAGAGAACTGCGAGATTGGCCCTTTCTGCTTCATCGACAAGAATGTGGAAATCGGCGACAACAACGTGCTGATGAACCACGTGACAGTACTCTACGGCGCACGCATCGGAAACGGGAACACCATCTTCCCGGGAGCAGTCATCGGCGCCGTCCCGCAAGACCTGAAGTTCAGAGGAGAAGAAACCACTGCGGAAGTAGGCGACAACAATAAGATCCGTGAAAATGTCACCATCAACCGGGGAACAGCCGCCAAAGGCAGGACCAAGGTCGGTAGCGGCAACCTGCTGATGGAGAGCGTGCATGTGGCCCATGACGCCACGGTGGGAGATGACTGCATTATCGGCAACGGAACAAAACTGGCAGGCGAGATTGTCGTGGACGACCATGCCATCATCAGTGCCAACGTGCTGATGCACCAGTTCTGCCGCGTAGGCGGATACACGATGGTAGGCGGCGGCACCCGATTCAGCCAGGACGTATTGCCCTACAGCATGTGCGCCCGCGAGCCGGCAGCCTACTGCGGCCTGAACATCGTGGGACTGCGCCGCCGGGGATTCAGCAACGAACTGATTGAGAACATCCATACCACTTACCGCATCATCCTGCAAAGCGGCCTCCAACTGGCAGAAGCCCTGCAGAAAGTGCGCGAAGAGGTGCCGGCCAGTCCCGAAAGAGACTACATCATCGACTTTATCGAACAATCCAAACGCGGATTCGTACATTAACCCCTTAACCCTTGCCCTGCCATGGTATATCGTTTCACCCTCGTCTCCAATGAAACAGACGACTTCTTCCGGGAAATCAAGATTGACTCCGAGGCCACATTCCACGACCTCCACCAAGCCATCCTGTCCGCCTGCCATTATGCGGACGACCAGCCCACAAGCTTCTTCATCTGCAACGAGGCGTGGGAACAGGAACAGGAAATCCTGCTGGAAGACATGGGCACCAGCCGCGAGGACGAGGATGTGTACCTGATGAAGGACACCCGGCTCAGCGAGATGCTGGAAGACGAAAAACAAAGGCTGGTATATGTGTTCGACCCATTGGGCGAACGCATGTTCTTCATGGAACTGACGGAAATCATCTTCGGACATCCCCAGCCGCAACCGGTGTGCAGCCGCGGCTACGGGGAAGCGCCACAGCAAGCCTGCGACCCGGAAGAATTCCTGAAGAAGGAAAGCTCTCTGAACACAGAAGACCTGAACGAGGACTTCGCGGACAACGAGAACTTCGACGCGGAGGAATTCGACCCCGAAGGATTTGAAATCAGCGAGGGAAATCCCTACAAATAATCCATGAAGCCCTTATTGGTTGTCCTGATAGGCCCTACGGGCGTAGGAAAAACGGAACTCAGCCTTTCGATGGCTGAGTTTCTTCATACCCCCATCCTGAACGCAGACTCCCGGCAATTGTTCCGGGACCTGCCCATCGGCACCGCAGCCCCGACAGCCGAACAGCAACGGCGCGTCAAGCACTACTTCGTCGGCACTCTCTCCCTTACGGACTATTACAGTGCGGCCCAATATGAGACCGACGCACTCCGCCTGTTAGGCGAGCTTTTCACACACCACCCTTACGCCCTGCTGGCAGGCGGCAGCATGATGTACATCGATGCCGTGTGCAAAGGCATCGACGATATCCCCACCGTGGACGAAGACACCCGCCGCCTCATGCTGGAACGGTACGAGGAAGCGGGCTTGGAAGCCCTCTGCAAGGAACTCCGGCTGCTCGACCCGGAATATTACCGTTCCGTGGACTTGAAGAACCCCAAGCGGGTCATCCATGCCTTGGAAATCTGCTACATGACAGGGAAGCCTTATTCCTCCTTCCGCACCAGCCAAGCCAAGGAACGCCCCTTCGACATCCTGAAAATCGGCCTCCGCCGCGAACGCGAAGAATTGTACGGCCGCATCAACCGGCGAGTGGACGAAATGGTGGCACAAGGCCTGGAAGACGAGGCCCGCCGCGTCTTGCCCTACCGGCACACCAACGCCCTGAACACCGTGGGCTACAAAGAAATGTTCCAGTACATGGACGGGGAGTGGGACTTGGAAACCGCCGTGGAGAAGATCAAGCAACATACCCGCATCTACTCGCGCAAGCAAATGACGTGGTTCCGCCGCGACCCGGACATCCACTGGTTCCACCCCGATGACCGGGCGGGCATAAAAAATCTGTTGGAAAAGGCCGTTATACGGTAAACTTTTCCTAAATTTGCCCTACGAACATCATCAACCTTAATGAAACCCATTCACATGCACCGCATACTCCAAAAGACCGGCCAAGGGCTGAAAAGGGGCTGGTCCCAATTCACGAAACTGTATCGCGGCCCTTGGTACAAGAAAACCGCCAGCTGGCTGGCCACCTGCGTCGCCGCCTTCATCCTGCTGCTGGTGGCCGTAGACCTGAACTTCCTTTACCTCTTCGGCAAATCCCCGGGATTCAAGGACATCGAGCATCCCGTCAACAGCGAGGCTTCCGAAATCTACAGCGCAGACAGCGTACTCATCGGACGCTTCTTCAGCGAGAACCGCACCCCCGTGGAATACGAGGACATCTCGCCCATCATCATCCAGACCCTGATAGACACCGAGGACGAACGCTTCTACCGCCACCATGGCATCGACTTCCAAGGACTTTTCTCCGCCATCAAGGACATCCTCCAGGGCAACGCCCGCGGGGCCAGCACCATCACCCAGCAACTGGCCAAGAACATGTTCCGCGTGCGCACACAGTACTCCACCGGCCTTTTGGGCAAGATTCCCGGCGTGAAAATCCTGGTCATGAAAGCCAAGGAATGGATCGTGGCGGTCAAATTGGAGAGGATATTCACCAAGGAAGAAATCCTCACCATGTATTTCAACACGGTGGACTTCGGCAGCAATTCCTTTGGCATCAAAACCGCCTGCCGCACGTACTTCAACACCACGCCCGACCAGCTGACCTACGAACAGGCCGCCACCCTCGTGGGCCTGCTGAAAGCCACCTCCACCTACAACCCCAAACTCAACCCCAAAAACAGCACCCAACGGCGCAACGTGGTGCTCACCAACCTTTATGACCACGGCCATCTGATCCTCGACGGGAAGAAGGCCACAGCCGCGCAACTGGACTCCCTCATGGCCCTGCCCATGGTGGTCAGCCCCCACAAGGAAGAGAGCAGCTACGACGGCATCGCCCCCTACTTCCGCACCCAGCTGCCGGAATATATCGACAAGCTGTGCGAAGAAGGGAAAATCACAGGATACGACAGCGAAAACAAACTGGACCTCTATGCCGACGGGCTGAAAATCTATACCACCATCGACACCCGTATGCAGAAATACGCGGAAGAGGCGGCCGTGAAACAGATGGAAATCCTTCAGGAACGCTTCTACCAACACTGGGGCAAGACCCATCCCTGGCAAGACGAAAAGCATCAGGAAATCCCCAACTTCATCGAAGACCTGGCCAAAAGGACAACCCATTACAAATACCTGGCCCATCGTTTTCCCGACCAACCGGACTCCGTCGCCTACTACCTGAACCTCCCCCACAAGGTGAAAGTGTTCAGCTACGACGGCTACAAGGAAGACAGCCTGAGCACGATGGACTCCATCCGCTACATGGTCAAGTTCCTGCACTGCGGCTTCGTGGCCATGGAACCGGACACCCGGCAAGTAAAAGCCTGGGTGGGAGACATCGACTTCGGTTCGTGGAAATACGACAAGGTGACGGCCATGCGCCAACCCGGCTCCACCTTCAAGCTCTTCGTCTATGCCGAAGCCATGAACCAAGGGCTGACCCCTTGCGACACCCGCGTGGACGAATGGATGCAATACCCGGACACGATACACGGCGAACCCACCAAGTGGACCCCCCACAACGCAAACGGTACCTTCTCGGGAGCCGCCATGCCCCTGAAATCGGCCTTCGCCCAAAGCATCAACAGCGTGGCGGTCAAGTTGGGCTACGAGATGGGCATCCATAACGTGGCGCAGACGGCCCATGCCATGGGCATCGAATCTCCCCTGCACGAGACACCGTCACTCAGCCTCGGCTCCTCTGACGTGAACCTGCTGGAACTGGTCAACGGCTATTGCACGGTCATCCACGACGGAATCGCGACCCCGCCCATCCTGATTACCCGGATACTCGACCGCGACGGCAATATCATCTACTCGCCCGAACCTGAAGAGAAACAAGCCATCCCCTACCGTTCCGCCTTCTACATGCAACACCTGCTGCGCGGAGGGCTGACCGAACCGGGCGGCACCACGGCCGCCTTGTGGAGCTATATCCACCCCGTACTGAAGTATTCGGATTTCGGCGGAAAGACCGGAACGTCCAACAACCATTCCGACGCATGGTTCGTGGGAGTCACGCCCAAACTGGTGGCTGGCGGATGGGTCGGCGGAGAATACCGGAGCATCCACTTCCGCACGGGGGCTTTGGGACAAGGCAGCCGCACGGCCTTGCCCATCTTCGGCAACTTCATCCAGAAAGTGCTGCTGGACGACCGCTTCGCCCAATACCGCGTGAAGTTCCCCAAGCAACCGCTGGAGGAAATCGACCCGTCGACTTATCTCTGCGAAAGCTACTATCCGCAACCGGATTCCTTGGCGACGGACACCTTAGGAATCGCCGGCGACTCGTTGAACGCTTCCCCCATATCCGCGACAGGACGCATAGTCCCGCCAGCCGGGAATGCAACAGAAAAAGACTCCATCAATCCGTAAACGTTGAAAGACGAAATTGAAATAGACATCCGGAATCCGGAGTTTCAGAATACCCTGAAACTGATTCAGTTTACCCGCAATTCGGTTTTTCTTACCGGAAAAGCCGGCACGGGCAAATCCACCTTATTAAAATATATATGTACGCACACGCGCAAGAAGCATGTGGTGCTGGCCCCCACCGGCATCGCCGCCATCAACGTCGGCGGCAGCACGCTCCACAGCTTCTTCAAGCTCCCCTTCCATCCCCTCCTGCCCGACGACCCGCGCTTCAGCCTGCGGAAACTGAAGGATTTCCTGAAATACAACGCCACACAACAGAAAATCATCCGCGAGGTGGAACTCATCATCATCGACGAGGTTTCCATGGTGCGGGCGGACATCATCGACTTCATCGACCGCGTGCTGCGCCTCTACAGCCGCAATTTGCGGGAACCGTTCGGCGGGAAACAGATGCTGTTCGTGGGCGACATCTTCCAACTGGAACCGGTGGTGAAGGCCAACGAACGGGAAATGCTAAACCGCTACTACCCTTCGCCCTACTTCTTCTCGGCCAAGGTTTTTGAGGAAATGCGACTGGTATCCATCGAACTTCAGAAAGTGTACCGGCAGACAGACGCTGCCTTCATCGCCGTACTCGACCATATCCGTACCAACCAGGCCGGAAACGCCGACCTGCAACTGCTCAACACCCGGTGGAACCGGACGGACGAAAGAAAGAGCGGCCACGACCTGAACATCACCCTGGCCACCCGCCGCGACAACGTGGACTACATCAACCAGCAACGTCTGGCAGAGATAGATGCCGAAAGCACGGTCTTCACCGGCGAGATACAGGGCGAGTTTCCCGAAAGCTCGCTCCCCACCCTGATGAATCTGGAGATCAAGCCCGGCGCACAGGTCATCTTCGTCAAGAACGACATGGACAAACGATGGGTGAACGGCACGTTGGGCATCGTGTCCGCCATCGACGAGGAAAACGGACGTATCTACGTGGTCAATGAGGACGGCGCGGAACTGGAAGTGGCACGGGAAGTGTGGAGCAACATGCGCTATACTTACAACGAACAGGAAAAGAAAATCGAGGAAGAAGAACTTGGCACCTTCCGCCAGTTCCCCCTGCGCCTGGCCTGGGCCATCACCATCCACAAGAGCCAAGGACTGACGTTCCGCAAGGTGACCGTCGACTTCACCGGCGGCGTCTTCGCCGGCGGACAAGCCTATGTGGCCCTGAGCCGCTGCACCTCCCTGCAAGGCATCACCTTGAAAAAGGAAATCGCCCGGTCCGACATCTTCGTCAAACCGGAAATCCTTCGCTTCTCCCAGCAGTTCAACGACCCGCAAGCCATCGGGCAAGCCTTGAAAAAGGCCAAGGCCGACATTGAATACCAAGCCGCCGTGCAAGCTTTCGACCGTGGAGAATTTCCCGAGTTCCTGGAGCATTTCCTCACCGCCATCCACAGCCGCTACGACATTGAGAAACCGGTCGTAAAACGCTTCATCTGCCGCAAGCTCGGCATCATCCGCCGCCTGAAAGAGGAAAACGAACAGCTGAAGCAACGCCTGGCCGACCAGCAAGCCCTGATGAAAGGCTATGCCCGGGAGTACTACGAATTAGGAAACGCCTCCATCCTGCAGGCCCACAACGTACGCGCCGCCTTGGCCAACTACGACAAGGCCCTTTCGCTCGACCCGGACTATGTGGATGCCCATATCCGCAAAGGCATCACCCTGCAGGACGCCGGAGACTCTGACGGAGCCCTCAAACATTTCAACAAGGCGGTCGCCTTGAACCCGGCCAGCTTCAAGGCATTCTACAACCGGGGGAAGAACCACCTGCATTGCGGCCGCATCGAACAAGCCGTCGCCGATTTTGACAAGGCCGTTTCCCTGAAGCCCCAACACGCCAAAGCGCACGAACTGTTCGGCGACGCCTTGGCCCGTTGCGGAAAGGAAGAAGAAGCTTCCATCCAATGGGCCTTGGCAGAAGCCCTCCGCGAGAAACGCGGGAAAAGTTAATTGTAGTTAATAAAAGAGCGGCAAGGAAAGGCTATAGGCTTTTTTTCGTACTTTTGACTGTTTATTAACCTATTCATTTTCATCATGAGAAAAAACCTAAAGACCGTATTGGGCATCAGCCTGATGTGTGCCGGACTGTTCGGCCAAGCCCCGATGCTCCATGCCCAGAAGAAAGTAGCTTACCTTTTCACTTATTTCACAGGCAACGCTCCTGAAGAGGAACAAATCTGCTACGCCATCAGCCATGACGGATACAACTACACCCCGTTGAACAACGGGGAACCCATCATCGGTTCCGACACCATCTCCATCAAGAAGGGCGTGAGAGACCCACATATCCTGAGAGGAGAAGACGGATACTTCTACATGGTGGTCACCGACATGCGTTCCAGCCAGGGATGGGCCTCCAACCGGGGCATCGTGCTGATGCGCAGCAAGGACCTGGTGAACTGGGCGCACCACACCGTGAACTTCCCGGAGAAATATGCCGGAACGATGTTCGCCCACGTCACCCGCGTATGGGCCCCGCAGACCATCTACGACAAGGAAGCCAAGAAGTACATGGTCTACTTCTCCATCCTGACCGACGACGGCAGCTGCCCCTACGACAAAGTGTACTGGGCATACGCCAATGAGGACTTCAGCGACCTGGAAGGCGAACCGCAAGTGTTGTTCGACTACAAAAAGTCCGCCATCGACACGGACATCGTGCAGGACGAGGACGGAGTCTACCATGTGTTCTTCAAGACCGAGGGCGAACAGAAAAAGGGCATCCGCCAGTATCTGACGCGGGACCTGCACGACTCCAGCCAGTGGGAACTGCTGCCGGGAACGTTCGAGGACACCGACAAAGCCGTGGAAGGCTCGGGCGTGTTCCAGCGCATCGAGGGCGACTGGGTGCTGATGTACGACTGCTACATGAACGGACACTACCAGTTCTGCACCAGCCAGGACCTGAAGAGCTTCAAGCGCGTGCAGGACACCGCCACCCAGGGCAAGTTCACCCCGCGCCACGGCACGGTCATCGCCATCACCAAGAAAGAACTGAAACGGCTGGAAAAGGCTTTTCCTAACGACAAATGACAAACCATTAACAACAATCCTACAATGAAAAACCAACTATTGACCTTTGCCATGGCCGCCGCGCTCAGCCCGGCCGCATGGGCTGCCAATACGGTTGAAAAGGTGGCGCAAGTGACCAATGCCGTCACCCTGACGGAGGACGTGGACTACACCATCACGGGAGAGACGCCCTTCACCACGACCGGCAGCATCAACCTGACCAACACGGAACATGCCGTCATCATCTTCGAGAACATCCGCCCCAGCGACGCCTTCAGCTACCTGGGCTTCATCCAAATCAACGGAGAGGATGCCGTGGACGGCGAGAACTGCCAGGTGAAGATGTATGCCTCCGGCACCATCATCATGCCCTACGGCAAGGACTTCAAGCCCCTGACCGTCTATTCCGAACCGGACTTCGGCGGCGAGTCGGTCAACGACTTCGGCACGGAGCATTCCGGCGGCTACATGAACACCCTCACCGCCGCCAAGCTCAACAACCGCATCCGGAGCTTCAAGCTCAAACGGGGCTACATGGTGACTTTCTCCAACAGCCCGCGCGGACGCGGCTACAGCCGCTGCTTCATCGCCGACAAGGAAGACCTCGAATTTGCGGAACTGCCCAAGGAGATGGACGGGAAGATTTCCTCCTACCGCGTGTTCCAATGGTATAACTACGAGAAAAAAGGTATCGCCAGCGATGGCGGGGCTTTGATTGTGGACACCCTCAACGTCACGTGGTGCTACGACTGGGGACAAGGCAACGGCAGCAACCTGCCGGATGCCGAATGGGTGCCCCACCACATCTACGAGGACTGGCCGTCCGTGGCCACCTGCGGCAGCGTGACCCAATCCTGCCACATGCAGACCAACAACGAGCCGGGCAACAGCGCGGACGACCATCCGCAAGACGTGGAGACCGTCCTGAACAACTGGGAGAACCTGATGGCCACGGGCATGCGCCTCTGCTCCCCGTCCTCGCACGACGGCAGCCTCGGCTGGCTCCGCGAGTTCATGGACGCCATCGACGCTCGCGGCTGGCGCTGCGACATCCTCGACATGCACTGCTACTGGAACCAAAACAAACTGAACAACGAACTCAAAGGGTACTATGACACCTACAAACGTCCCATTTGGGTTTCCGAGTTCGTCTGGGGGGCTTCGTGGGGCGGCGACGATTACAACAAAGGCATCTTCGCCACAGACGGAAGCTTCTCCACTGAAAACCAACAGAAGAACTACGATGTGATGACCGAAGTCCTGACGAATTGGAACAACTTCCCCTACGTGGAACGCTACGCCTACTGGAACAGCGAGAAGGACTGCTCCAAACTGTTCAAGTACAACGACCAAGGCGGCGAACTCTCCCTTCTCGGCAAGTGGTATGCCGACATGAAGTCCGGCATGGGCTACAACAAAGCCTACGAATATGTCCCCAAGGTCGTCATCAAAGAACCGGGCGGGCTGGCCTTGGACTACACCGAACGGACCCGCGAGCTGGTACTCACGTGGAACCATCCGAACCTGGAGTTCACGGACTCCGCCTTCCTGGAGGTTCGTTTCAACGAAGGCGAATGGCAGACCGTCAAGAAATACACGGGAAGCGAGCTGGAAAACAGCTCCATGCGCTACACGGAAACCTTCCCGGAGGATTTCCAGCGGGGCATCTACACCTACCGCGTACACAACTATGACATCGACGGGGAAGAACGCATGACCGACGAAGTCCAGCTGTCCGTGGTGGGTGCGGAAGGCGAAGCAGGATTCCAATATGGCACACTGAAGATTGCCGACACAAACGACTTCTATACCTCCTTCACCTCCCTCGGGGAGGAAGAGACACCGGCCGTCTTCACCGGACTGATTTCATACAAGAACTCCGGCACCGTGCCGGTCAACACCGTCATGACCGTACTGGACGACCGCTTCTCGTTCCACGTCATCCCGTGGAGCGAAGGAGATTATGAACAGACCATCTCGAACCCGGAAACCACGGACTTCATGGTATTGAAGAAAGGGGCGCATAAGATTGGCGACCTCACCTTGGAAGTAGGCGAAAGCGGGGAGCGGATCAAGAATGAAAGCACCTGGATCAGTTTCGCGACACCGTTCCCGGAAGGTGTGACTCCCGTGGTCATCGTCAATGTACTCTCACGACACGCCAATCCGTATGTGGCCAAAGTCTGGGGCATCACGAACGAAGGTTTTACAGTAAAACTGCGCCGCCAGGCCGCCCTCGACGATGCTTCGTCCTCTTTCGTGGGACAAGAAATCTTCTACGTGGCCGCCACGCCCGGAACGGCCAAGATGGACAACGGCAAAATCCTCACCGTGGGACGCAATACAGAAGAACTGGTGGACGGCAGACGTTACCGCCCGATTGATTTCGTGGACGAGGCCGGAGAAACGGTCAACCTGTTCAACCCCGTCATGCTGATGGGGCCGCAAACCGACAACTATTCCCCCGCATCCGTCTACCGCATGCACAGCTACAGCACGGACAACAAGGTGGTGGACAACGCAGGGACACCCGCCACGACCGGCGCACGGATTATCCGCCAGAAAGACAATACCGACACCACCACCGAGAGTGACTTCGTGGACGACAACGGCGATGTCATCGGATGGATTGCCGTCAGCGACGACCCGGAAGGCGGCTCCGGCATCGAAGCCGTCAAGCAGCAGTCCCCGCTGAAGGTCACGGCACGCGACGGGCAGATTGTAGTGGAAGGCACGGATGACTACAGCATCTACGCCATAGGCGGACAACAGGTTTCCCGCCACAGCCGCTTGGGCAAGGGCCTTTACGTGGTCAAGGCAGGCGACCGTTCCGCCAAGGTCTTGGTGCCGTAAATCCCCATCCTGAAAGGACATGAAAAAGGCGCGTCGTCGGGACGCGCCTTTTTCATATCCTCACCTTTATTATAAAGGACGAATCACATAAGTGAAGTCATAGTCCTGATAAGGCATCCGGTACTGCGGAAGCGGAATCGCGCCCCAGCTGTCCTCGCAAGCCAAGCCGCGCTGGCGTGCCGCCACCTTGACCACACTGAAATCACGCGGAGTCAGGTCGCCGGAGTGGCTCTGGTGGGCGTTCTTGTCCCAACCGTCGTCCAGGTCCGAAGCCAGATAGCTCAGCGTGCTGCACTCCATCGGGGCCGTGGCGTAGAATTCCAGCCCGCGGCCATACTCGTCCTTCACCTGCCAGTAGCGCACTTCCGTCTTGTTGCCGCTTTCCTGCGGGCGGATATAGCCCCAATACTGGTCGGCCACCTTCGCGTCGTACACGCCCAGACGGTCGCCGTGGTTGCGGTCGATGTAGTTCTCGCCCGGTCCCTTGCCGTAATAAGTCAGCGAGCTGTAAGCCTTAGGCATCACAATCTGCATTCCATAGCGCATCAGCTCCGGCTTCTCCTTGGCGTCCGGGTTCACCTTCATCGCTTCATCCACCACCAGCTCGCCGGCCGGCGTCAGCGTGTAGGTCATGGTCAGCGTGGCCTCCACCGACGGCATCTCGTAGACTGCCACCACATGCTTGTCCGCGTCTTTCTCGCCCCACTGCACGTCGAACGACTTCAGTTTCATCTCCGGGTTCTTCCAGGCATGGAGCTTCCGCTGCGCACCTGCACCATAATCGTTGTCGGTCGGTGCGCGCCAAAAGTCCGGCATGATGGCATAGCCTTCTTCCAGCATCGGCCGGCCATCCACATCCAGATAGTCAATCCATCCGGTCCAACGGTTGAACGTGACGGAAGTGTTGCCGGCCGTCAGCGTCACGCAAGCCACCATCTCTTCCTTCGTCACTTTCTCTCCCTCGCCGACCGCACGGTCGGGAGCAGCCGCCAGCACGGCCTCCACCGTCGGGAAGGTGTAAGGATTCACCACAAACTGCTGGCGGGCCACGGCATAACCGGCCTTCAGCATCGGTTCAGTCCGTTTCAGCACGAAATCGAGGTTCAGCACCGTCTCCTTCTCCAGCTTCTCCGGCAATTCGTATCCGGACAGGGCCACCGTCTTGCGTTCCTGCGGCTGGATGTCCAGGTTTTCCTCGCCGCTGGCTATCACCTGCCCCTCGCTCTCCAGCGTCCATTGCAGGGCCACGTTGTCCAACGACTTGAAGAAGTACTCGTTGTAAACCTCCAGCGTCCCCGTCTTCAGGTCCTTGGGCGTGGCCCAGATGTCCTGGTAGAAATAGCGCACCTCGTTGGCGTGCGGGTTGGGATGGCGGTCGGGGTTGATGATACCGTTGTTGTTGAAATTATGGTCACTCGTAGGATAACGCCCGAAGTCGCCGCCGTAGGCATAGATGTCCTTGCCCTGCTTGTTCTTCACGCGCAAGCCCTGGTCCACGAAGTCCCAGATGAAACCGCCCTGGTACTTGGGATACTTGCGCACCAAGTCCCAGTATTCCTTGAAACCGCCCATGGAATTTCCCATGGCGTGGGCGTACTCGCACTGGATGAGCGGGCGCGGGTTGTCGCCCTGCGCATATTTCTCGCACCCGGTGTAACGGTAGTACATCGGGCAGAAGATGTCCGTCTTGCCGTCCTGCCCGGCCTGCTCGTACTGCACGGGGCGGCTGGGGTCATAGGCCTTCACCATATCGTAGGCCTTCTCGAAGTTCGGCCCGTAGCCGGCCTCGTTGCCCAAGCTCCAGAAAATCACCGCCGGATGGTTCTTGTAAATCTTCATGTTGCTCTCGTTGCGCTCCAGATGGGCTTTCTCGTACATCGGCTCCTTGGCCAGCGTCTTGTCGCCATAGCCCATGCCGTGGCTCTCGATATTGGCCTCGGCCACCATGTAGAGACCGTAGCGGTCGCACAGCTCATACCAGCGCGGGTCGTTCGGGTAATGGCAGGTACGCACGGCATTGACGTTCAACTCCTTCATGATTTGGATGTCCTGCAACATGCGGTCCATCGACACCACATAACCGCTCAACGGGTCCATCTCATGACGATTCACCCCCTTGAACAGCACCGGCTGCCCGTTGACCAGCACCTGGGCATCCTTGATTTCCACCTTGCGGAAGCCCACTTCCTGCCGGATGGCCTCCTCCACGGAGTCCCCTTTCTTCAGCGTGGCATACAGGGTGTACAGGTTCGGGGTCTCGGCGGTCCACTTCAGCGGGTTCTCCACTTCAAAGTCCACATCGGCCTGCCCGTCCTTGCCTACCGGTACCACCTTGCCGGCCACTTCCTTCCCGTCCCGGTCCACCAGGGAGTACTCCACCTCGCAGCCCTTCGCGTTCGCGGCAGACAACTTGACGGACAGCGTGCCGTTCCGGTAATTGTCCGTCAGGTCGGGCGTGATGAACCAGTCCGCGATCTGCGCCTCGGGACGGGCGTAGAGGTACACCTCGCGGGCGATGCCCGTCAGCCGCCAGAAGTCCTGGTCCTCCAGATAAGAGCCGTCGCACCAGCGCATCACCTGCATGGCAATCAGGTTCTCCTGCCCCGGCTTCAGGAATTTCGTCAGGTCGAACTCGGCCGCCACCTTGCTGTCCTCGCTGTAGCCCACGAACTTGCCGTTCGCCCACACCATCAGGTTCGACGTGGCCGACCCCACGTGCAAGTAAATCTTCTCGCCTTTCCAGTCAGCCGGCACAGTCACGGTCTTGCGGTAAGAGCCGGTGTAGTTGTTCCGCTCTTCCACGAAAGGCGGGTTGGGCTGGAACTGCGTCCGCCAGGCATAGCCGTTGTTGCAATAGATGGCATCGCCGTAGCCGTTCAGCTCCAGGATGCCCGGCACGGGGAAGTCCGCCCATCGGGAATCGTCGTACCCCACGGCGTAGAAACCCTGCGGGGCCTTGTCGTGGTCCTTGGAGAAATTGAACTTCCACTTGCCTTCGAGCGACAGATAGCGTTCCGACCGGTCCTTCTGCCCGGCTTTAGCCAAATCTTCCGACTCGTAAGCGAAGAACGCCGCCCGCGGAGCCAGTGTGTTCACCTCGTTCACCTCGGGGTCCAGCCACCAAGGCTTGTCTTTTTGCGCACTGGCCGAAAGGGCGGCCAGACATGCACAAGAAAACATCAATTGTTTAAGCATGGTACATTTGTTTTTGATTGCGCCACCTGGACGCGATGAATATTAAATTAGGAAATACGGAATAAAGATACGACATTTTATCCGTTTTTTCCTACCGCTGGCTAAGTTTTCCTCAAAATATTACGGTTTCGTGGATAGGATTCACTAACTTTGACGGGAAAAATCCGAATCTCCCATGGAAAAAACGAATCGAGACTCATGAATACAGACTTTTCACAACCTTACAACCCTCAGACCTCCGCTTCGGCGCGTCCCGCCGGAAAACTGTCGGCCGCCCGCCTGAAGAAAGGGCTTCCTTGGCTCTACGGCCTCGTCCTCCCCGCAGTGATGGGATTTTGTCTATACTCCTACGAAAAGGAGACTTTGTTCCGCATCCAGGAGCTGAACCTGTTCCTGCCGGACGCCGCCTTCTATCACGGCTTTTCGGCCTACCCGGGCGGCACGCTGGAATGGATGGCCTGCTTCCTCACCCAATTCTTCTACTATCCGGCGTTGGGCGTCGCCTTGCTGGTCGTGTTGTGGGCGGCCCTTTGTGGCGTGACGCGGTCCGCCTTCCGGCTGTCCGCCGCAGGCAGCATCCTGACGCCCCTGCTCCCCGCCGCCCTCTTGGCCGGCATCGTGCAGATGGGCTATTTCATCTACTACATCAAGCTGCCGGGCTACGCCTTCGTGGCCAGCCTGGGCATCCTTCTGGCCTTGTCGGCGGTGTGGGGCTTCAGCCGCCTGTCCCGCCGCCCGTACCTTGGATACGCGTGGATGGCCGTCTGGACGCTTGCGGGCTACCCGCTGTTCGGGGCCTATGCCCTGGCCGGAACGTTCTACATGGCGGTGCTCTGCTGGCGGATGCCGGGCGCATCCTACAAGTCCCGCCTTGTCCCGACGGCCCTCGGCCTGCTCCTGCTGGTCGGGACGCCCCTTGTGGCCTGGCACTTCTACGCGCAGACCAACATCTCGGCCATCTACACCGCCGCGCTGCCCAGCTTTGACGCGGCCGGCGAAGTGTTCGGTTCCTACCGCATACCTTATTATATATTGTTCGCCATCCCCCTCATGGGCGCCGCGCTCTACGACTACAAGCCGGCCAAGCCCGGCCCCTGGAGCATCGCGGCCCTCCATGTCCTCTTGCTGGCCGCGACGGCATGGGGCCTCCAGAAAGCATGGTACACCAACGACAACTTCCGCCGCGAGCTGCTCATGGCCCGCGCCATAGAAGAGGAGGACTGGGAAAGCATCCCCGCCATTTTCCTGGGCGCGGAAGAAGAGCCTACCCGCCTGATGGTGATGAACAAGAACCTGGCCTTGTTCCGCCTGGGCCGTGCGGGCGACGAGATGTTCCGCTACCGCGAAGGCGGCGCACGCCCCGACGCCCCGTTCCTCGTGCGGCTGGCCCACGTGGGCGGAAAAGCCTTGTACTTCCATTACGGGCAGGAAAACTACTGCTACCGTTGGTGTATCGAAGACGGCGTAGTCTACGGATGGCGCACCGAATACCTGAAATACATGGCCAAGGCCTCCATCGCCAACGGAGACCACGAGGTGGCCCGCAAATACATCGACATGCTGGGCCGCACCCTCTTCCAGAAAGAGTGGGCAAAAAAATACAGTGCTTACCTTGACCATCCGGAACGCATCAGGGAAAGCACGGAGTTCGGCCCCGTCGTGCGGCTTCTTCCCGCGCAAGACCAGCTCAGTTCCGACCTGAGCGTCATCGAGATGTACCTGCTCCGAACCTTCGCGAACAGCGAAAGCCGCGACCCGCTCTTCCAGGAGCAGACCCTCATCGCCGCCCTCCAGATGAAGGACATCGCCTTGTTCTGGCCCCGCTTCTTCCAGTATGCCACGCTGCACCAGGGCGAACACATGCCGCGCCATTACCAGGAGGCGGCCTACCTGTACGGCCATCTGGAGCATCAGGTGGACATCAGCCACATGCCGTTCGACCAGGAGGTGAAGGACAGCTACCGCCGCTTCATGGAGTTCACCCAGCAATGCGCCGGCATGACGGAAGACCAGATGGCTATCGCCTTCCGCCCGCAATTCGGCGACACATTCTATTATTTCTATTTCTTAGTCAACGGACTGCAAACCTATTAACACATGAAAGCCATTGCCAAGACCATCACTTACGGACTGTTGTCCGCCCTCTTCTTCAGCTGCACCCCCAAGGTGCCGGACACTTACACGGAAAGCCGGGACCTGCCGGACATCTATCCGGACTATGCCGGCGTGACCATCCCGCCGAACATCGCACCCCTGCATTTCATCGTGGACGAGACGGCGGACCGTTACGTGACACGCATCAGCTACCCCGGCGGGGAATGGGCCACGGACGACCGTGAAGTCACTCCCGGCGTGGGCCGTTGGCAAAAAATGCTGGCCACCGCCAAAGGAAAAGACCTGCGGGTGGAAGTGTTCGTGGAACACGACGGCAAGTGGACACGCCGCCGCCCCTTCACCTTCCACGTGGCCGAAGAACCCATCGACCCTTACCTCTCCTACCGCCTCATCAGCCCGTCCTACGTCACCTACAAGGACCTGACCCTGAACCAGCGGAACCTGACCAACTTTGACGAAAGCGTCATCTACGGCAACATGATCAACACGGACGTGGAACACGCCCAGTGCATCAACTGCCACTCCTACCAGAACTACAACCCGGCCCGTATGCAGTTCCACGTGCGGGAGGACATGGGCGGCACGGTCATCGCCTACGACGGGCAGCTGGCCAAGGTGAACCTCAAGACCGACTCGCTGATTTCGGCCGGCGTCTACCCCAACTGGCATCCCACGGAAAAAATCATCGCTTACTCCGTGAACCAGACCGGGCAGACCTTCCACACCCTGGACCTGCAGAAGGTGGAAGTGCAGGACACCCGGAGCGATCTGATACTCTACGACGTGGACCGCAACGAAGTGACCCGCATCAAAGGCGACCCGGACGAGCTGGAAGTCTTCCCGCGATGGAGCCCGGACGGCCGTCACCTCTATTACGCCTCGGCCCGCTTCGCGCAGACCGACACGGCCGCCGACCTGACGAGCGAGACCATCGCGCGATACAAGGACATCAAATACGACCTCTACCGCCGGAGCTTCGACCCCGCGACCCGCGAAGTAGGGCCGGCGGAACTGGTCTTCGATGCCGCCGGCCTCAACAAAAGCGCCACCATGCCACGCGTCTCGCCGGACGGACGTTTCCTCCTCTTCGCCTTGGGCGGATACGGGGTGTTCCACATCTGGCACAAAGACGCCGACCTGTACCTGATGGACTTGCGCACGCGGCAGGCACGTCCCCTGGCAGAAGCCAACTCGCCCGACTCTGAGAGCCAAGGCATGTGGAGCAGCAACGGACGCTGGATCGTGTTCAGCAGCCGCAGGAACGACGGCAACTACACCCGCCCCTTCATCGCCTACATCGACAAGGACGGAAAGGGGCGCAAGCCGTTCGAGCTGCCGCAGGACGACCCGGACATGCACCGCAGTTTCATGCGCAGCTACAACATCCCCGAGTTCATGAGCGGCCCGGTGGAGGTGTCGCCGCAGGAGTTCGCCACCCTCATCCGCGACACGGAAGCCCGTCCGGCCCGGCAAAAGAACTAATGAAAAAACCTATAAAAGATGAACTGCAAGACCTTAACCAAAGGCCTGATCCTTCAGGCTTTGTTCCTTAGTGCCATGAACTTGCACGCCCAAGGCACGCTGGAGGACTACCAACGGGCCTACTCCCTTTACGGCAAGTTCAACGCCACGCAAGTGTACGACGACCCGGCGGATATCCGCTGGAACGGCAACCGCGTGTTCCACTATTCCGCCTACACCCCGGAAGGCATCACCTACTACGTGGGGCAGACCTCCGATGGCAACGTTCAGGCTGAGGTGAAGGCCGTGGACATGGAAGCCCTGTCCGGACTGCTGGCCCGCGAGACCGGAAAGGACATCCAACGGAAAAACCTCCGCCTCTCCGCATTCGGCGCGGACTCCGCCACCGTCTCCTTCGAGTTCGGGGGATACCGCTGGAACATCCGGGACGCCTTCGGAAGCCATCCGCAAACGGACCGTAAGGAAGAGATAAAGAAAGCCCCCTGGCACAAGCCCCGCCACTGGATGGAGGTGGACGACGAGAAGGGGGCCGGTCCGGTCGTCTCGCCGGACGGCAAGCTGCAGGCCTACATCAAGAACGACAACGTGTACGTCAGCCACCGCGACGGCAGCCACGAACGCGCCCTCAGCAACGACGGCACGGTGGGCAACTACTACTCCAGCTGGATCAGATGGAGCCCGGACAGCCGCCACGTGGCCACCAACAAAATCCGCCCGGCACAGAAACGCTACGTCTACTACGTGGAAAGCTCGCCCAAGAACCAGCTCCAGCCCGTCCTGCACCAGCAGGAGTACGCCAAGCCGGGCGACGAGCTGCGCTTCAAGGTGCCCTGCGCGTTCAACGTGGAGACCGGCAAGGCTACCATCCCCTCCACGGAACTCTTCGCCCGCCAGTATGACCTGTTCGGGCCGGAATGGAACGCCGACAGCCGCACGCTGACCTTCGAGTACAACGAGCGGGGCCACAAGACGTACCGCGTGCTGGAGCTGGACGCCGAGACCGGCCACGTGCGCACACTCGTGGAAGAAACCAGCCCCACGTTCGTCAACCACCAGCGGATGTTCCGCCACAAGCTCGACGGTGACCGACGGATGATCTGGATGAGCGAGCGCGACAACTGGAACCACTTGTACATGATAGACCTGGAACGGGGCAAGGTGGAACGCCAAATCACGAAAGGCGAATGGGTGGTGCGCCGCGTGCTCAAGGTGGACGAGGAACGCCGGACCATCTACTTCACGGCCAGCGGCGTCAATCCCGGGGAAGACCCCTACCACGTACACTATTACAAGATAGGCTTCGACGGCAAGGACATGGTCTGCCTCACGCCGGAGGAAGGCAACCACTCCGCCGTGTTCAACGAGGACTACACCCTACTCGTCGACAAATACTCCACCGTGGAACGCGCCCCCGTCACCGTCCTCCGCAGCACGGACGGCGGCCAGCCCCAGACTTTGGCCCAGGCCGACCTCAGCCAGATCCGGTCCGCCGGATGGGTGGCCCCGGAAATCTTCACGGCCCCCGGGCGCGACGGCAAGACCCCGATGTGGGGCATCATCCAGCGGCCCACGAACTTCGACCCGCAAAAGAAATACCCCGTCATCGAGTACATCTATTCCGGCCCCGGCGACGCCTACACGCCCAAGAGCTTCCTCCCCTACAACGGCTACACCACCGCGCTGGCCGAACTGGGCTTCATCGTGGTGCAGCTGGACGCCATGGGCACCTCCTACCGGGGGAAGAAGTTCGAGGAGGTTTGCTACAAGAACCTGAAGGACGCCGGATTCCCCGACCGTATCCAATGGATCAAGGCCGCAGCGGAAAAATATCCCTGCATGGACACCACCCGCGTGGGCATCTACGGCTGCTCGGCCGGCGGGCAGGAATCCATGGCCGCCGTGCTCTTCCACCCCGAATTCTACAAGGCGGCCTACTCCAGCTGCGGCTGCCACGACAACCGCATGGACAAAATCTGGTGGAACGAGCAGTGGATGGGCTACCCCGTGGACAGCAGCTACGTCGAATGCTCCAACGTGGAGAACGCCTGGCGGCTGACCCGCCCGCTCATGCTCGTGGTGGGCGAGATGGACGACAACGTGGACCCAGCCTCCACCCTGCAGGTGGCCAACGCCCTCATCAAGGCAGGCAAGGACTTCGAGCTGGTCGTGCTGCCCGGGGCCGCCCACACGATGGGCGAGAGCTTCGGCGAACACAAGCGCTTCGACTTCTTCGTGGAAGAACTGATGGGCGTACGCCCCCCGAAGTGGGAAGACCTGAAGAAATAAGGAATCCCTAACATAATAAGAGGTCGCATCAAAATAAGTAGCAAAATGAGTTCCTCCGCCTTGCAGTGGAGGAACTCATTTTGCTACACCCTCATTGTCATATTCTCAAATCATTTCCTTACAGCAACTCTACCGTCAGGCGGTTTTCTTCCGGCGTATCAGAACTGTTGCCATACAGCACCTCGTACTCGCCGGGTTCCACCTCCATGGTGTTGGTGGCGGGGCTGAAGAACTCGAAAGCCCCGGCCGGCAAAGGCACGACCACCTCGCGGGACTCCCCGGCCTTCAGCTCCACGCGGCGGAAACCGCGCAGGCTCTTCAGCGGGCCGCCGGCATCGCCCTCCTTCCGGACATACACCTGCACCACCTCCGCGCCGTCCCGCTCCCCGGTGTTCTCCACGTTCACCCTGAACGTCACCTCCTGTCCGGCCTTTACGGACGTGCGGTCCAACCGGCCTTGTGAAATCTTGAACGTCGTGTAACTCAACCCGTACCCGAAGGGGAACAAAGGACGCTCCGTCATGTAGCGGTACGTGCGCCCCTTCATGCTGTAGTCCTCGAAGTCCGGCAACTGCCCCGTATTCTTGTAGAACGTCACCGGCAATTTCCCGCCGGGGTTGTAATCGCCGAAAAGCACGTCCGCCACGGCAAGCCCGCCGGCCTGCCCCGGATACCACGCCTGCAAGATGGCATCGCATGATTCCAACTCCGGCACCAGCGCCATGGCCGATCCCGAACAGTTGACGAAAATCACCTTCTTTCCGGCTTCCTTCAAGGTCCGCAAAATATCACGCTGCACCTGCGGCAGCTCGATGGACGTGCGGTCGCCTCCGGCAAAGCCCGGGCGGTGGACATCGTTCTTCTCCTCCCCTTCCAAGGCCGGGGAGATACCGCCCACGAACACCACCGTCCCGGCATCCCGCACGCGTCCCACCACTTCCGCCGCCGACACCTCGTTGTCCAGCAGCCCGCACCCTTTCTCATACGGCACATCCGCCCCCAACCGTTCACGGATGCCGTCCAGCACCGTGCAAGTATGCGAAGGCGTCCCCTCGTAGTTCCCCCATTGCATGACGGAATCCACGGCATTCGGCCCCATCACGACCAGCCCCTCCGCCTCTTTGTCCAACGGCAGCACCCCGTCGTTGTGGAGCAGCACCATCGACTTGCGGGCCATCTCCAAGGCCAACCGCCGGTGCGTGGCGCAATCCACCGTGTCGATGCCGATGCGGCTCCACGGCACGATGGAGTCCGGGTCCATCTCGCCCAAGGCGAAACGCGCCTCCAGCAGACGGCGCAGGCTGGCGTCGACGCGTTCTTCCGCAATCAATCCCCGCGCCACGGCCTCCTCCAGCTGCAGGTAGTCGCCCCACCCGCACTCCAGATCCGTGCCGTTCGCCACGGCGGACGCGCTGGCACTTGCCGCATCAGGATGCGTCCCGTGCAGTCCCTTATGGTAGAAGTCCCCGATAGCCCCGCAGTCGCTCACCACCAGATATTTGTATCCCCATTCGTTCCGGAGAATCTGGGCCAGCAGGCGGTTGCTCCCGCAGCAAGGCTCCCCCTCGAAACGCTGGTAGGCGCACATGACCTCCTTCACGTCGGCCTCCTGCACCAACGCCTTGAAGGCAGGCAGGTAGGTCTCCCACAAATCCCTCGGGTCCAGATGCTCCACGTTGAAATAGTGCCGCTTGGACTCCGGGCCGCTATGCACGGCATAATGCTTGGCACAGGCGTGGAGCTTGTCGTACTTCGCGTCCCGCGGCCCCTGGAGGCCTTCCACCACGGCCACCCCCATACGGGCGGTCAGCCAAGGGTCTTCCCCCCAGGTCTCCTGTCCCCTTCCCCAGCGCGGGTCGCGGAAGATGTTCACGTTGGGCGTCCAGAACGTCAGCCCCTCGTTCATCTGCCCGAACCGCCCGTGCCGGTGCGCCTCGTGGTATTTGGCGCGGGCCTCGTCGCTCACCGTGGCATACACCTCCTTCACCGCCTCCTCATCGAACGAGGAAGCCATCCCCATCGTGATGGGATAGACCGTGGCCAGCCCGCTGCGCGCCACGCCATGCAAGGCCTCGCTCCACCAGTTGTAAGGCTTGATGCCCAAGTGCTCCACTCCCGGCGAGGAATTGACCATCAGCGACACCTTCTCCTTCAGGGTCAGCCGCCCCAACAAGTCGTCCGCCCGTTCGGCGGGCGAAAGCGCGGGATTCCTGTAAGCCTCCCCCTGCGCCCATGCGCCTGAGGCACAAAAAGCCCCCATGCATACCATCCACAACAACTTTCTCATAATGTTTCTCTTTTTAATTTACCATAAAGTTAAGCCGCCCCAAGCCCGGCTGCCATAGAGAAAAACACTTTTGTGATGGACAATCTTACCAATTACTCCAAATGGGTAAAACCATAGGAAGACATATCTAATACAATCAGTCAAGTACAACTGATGATCAGTGTGCTACATTGCGCAACTGGCTGATTGGTTGCTATATTGTTGAATACGAACAGAAAGGGAAAGACCGTGCTCAATACGGGGAGCGGTTGCTCAAACGGCTTGAAGAAAAAGTAAACTGCCGGGGATTGAATGAAACGCTATTCAGGGTTTCTCGCGCATTTTATTTGGAATATCCGCAGATACGAGATTTGTTTGACACAGAAAAACGTGCGACAGTATCGCATGAATCTGAAAAACGTGCGATGCCGTCGCACAAATTCATGACACCCCCTGAAAGATGCGCTAACCACCAGTAACCACCAAAACAGGCCCGCCCCCAAAAAGGGACGAGCCTGTGCCTACCGATATGATGTTTACTGATTTTACTTCACCGTCACCTCCAGCGGCTCGGCCAGCTGACGGGCGTAACGCTCCAACGTGGCCTGCCAGAGGTCCATCGTAGGCATGTCGTACTTGCTCCAGGCCGCACCGAAATAATACGTGAAGGCCGTGCCGGGCTTGTACTCGTCCAAGCCGACCACATGCCCCACGGCTCCGGCTGCTTCCTTCTCCATCGGAATGTACTTCACCGCATCCACGCCGCCGGGGAACAGGCAGGCAATGTAAACCAGCCCGTTCATGGCCTCCGGATGGTCCATCGGGTCGGCATAGGCCACGTAGCCCTTCTTCTTGTTCATGACGTAAGCTTCCGGACTGCTCTTATGCACCACGATGCCGGCCGCCACCTCACGAGATTCCGACAGGCCTTCGTAGCTCACCTCGCAACGGTTCAGGTGCGTCCCCTTGTCCAGCGTGATGACGCGGCTCTCCACCACGTCCTGGTCGCCGCCCACGCGGACACCGCCAAACGTCTGGCGCACGGTGAAGCGCAACGGCCCCATGTCCAGCACTTCCGCCTCCTTGTAGCACAACGGATAAACAAAATGGTCTCCGTCCAGCAATGCCGGCACGCCGGCGCCCAAGGTCGGTCCCACGGTATAGGCATCCATGCCATAGCCATGGTCGCGGTGATAAGTCAGCGTGCGGTGCAGCGCGTCACACTCGTTGCCCCGCCCGGCCTTGCGAAGCCGATCCTGCAGGCCATAGGAAGTCAGCTCACTATGGTAGAATGTCTCCAACATGGGATAAGGCACGTTCTTGTTGAACACGTCGAAGCCATAAAGATGCTGCCCGCTGTTCTGGATGGCCGGTCCGTAAGCACGCCACCCGTTACGGTCATTCTCCCATGCCAAGTCGTCCTCACGCGAGGCATATATCCTGCCCCAAGCCGTAAAACGATAGTCAGAAGGCACACCCTTCACGATGGTCAACGCGGTGGAAGACTGCGGACGGACAAACACCTGCACCAGCAGCTTGCCGTCGTGCGTCAGCTGGTAAGGCACTTCCGTACGGTCGCCATCGTACACCACGAACTGGCGTCCTCCGCCAATGCCCAACTTGCCGAACACCTCCTTGGCATCCAGTTCTACCACGTCGCCCCGGTTGTCCCCCGTAGGATTCTTGACCTCCACCGTCACTTTCGGCGATACCGCATCCGTCACACTGCCGTCCAGATAACGCACCCGCTCGCAAGCGGCCAGCAGCCAGGCACCCGTGCCGAAAGGAGCCTGCGACTTCGCGTCCACCTTGCGGGTGGGATCGGGTTTCTCACCGATGGGCTGCACGTAACCGATGCTGCCATCCGGCTGCAAGGCCGTCCTCACCAAATAATTCCAAGCCTTCTCTATCACCGGCGCGTATTCCGCCTTGTCCAGGTAACCGTGGTTCACGCCCCACATCAGGCCATAGGCAAAGAAAGCCGTCCCGCTGGTCTCCGGCCCCGGGGCATCCTCCTCGCACAACATGCTGCGGCTCCAATAACCCTCCGGCCGCTGGCAACGCGCCACGCCCTGCGCCAGCTCGCCGAAACGCTTCACGAAGAAATCCCGATGCTCGTAATCCTTGGGCAGGTCGGCCAGCACCTTGGCCAGTCCGGCCAGCACCCAGCCGTCGCCCCGCGCCCAGAAGCTCTTGCCCCCGCTGGCGGTCTTCACCTTCGGGTAGATATACTTCGCGTCCCGGTAGTACAGCTGCGCCTCCGGGTCGTACATCAGGCTGTCGCTCCAAAGATAGTTCTCGTACATCTGGTCGAGAAACATCCGGTCGCCCGTCAGCTTGTACATCTTCGACATCAAGGGCATGGCCATATACAGCGCGTCGGCCCACCACCAGAACTTGTTCTCGTCCAAATGGCAGGCGTAGGTCATCACTTCTTTGGCCCGCGCCACCTTATAGTCCGCAGGGTTCAAATGATACATGTCAATATAAGTCTGGAAACAAATCTGCCAGTCGCCGAAGAGGACGAAATCCTGCCCCTCTCCATACGTCTTGTATTTCCAGTTCCGTTTGTCGTCGCTGTTGGCCCCCCGCCAGTTGTTGTGTTCGCACCATGCATTGCTGTACTCGTAATAGGCCGGATTCCCGGTCAGGCGGTAAGCCTCCATGTTGCCGGTGTAATACGCGGCATGGTCCCAAAACGCCCGAGTCTTGGGCGAGTTGTGCGCCTGCCAGTAACCGTTCACTTTCTCTATCAGCCGCAACACCTCGGCCGACCCCGTCCCCGCCTGGGCATACGCCGCCCCGGACACCCCACCGAACAGCAGGGCCATCCACAAGGACAAAAACTTGAAATTCACGTGTTTCATGTAGATTGATATTTATAAGATGAATGATTGGTCTTTCACGTATTCCCCGTTCAGGGCAAAAGTAAACAAAAAAAACGATTCCGCGAAGCTTTTCCCCGATTACCTTTCCGCGAGCCTTCCCTGACACGCCCCCCGCTCCGCCATCCGGAGCCTCAGTCTTGCGGTGAACTCATGGTTTTTCAGCCCCCAGTCGGGAGCAATCAACAAGCTTTTAGGAGACTGGGACACGAAACGCTCCAGATATAAGTCCTTCCGCAAGCGTTCGACATAGTCTATGGCCAAGTCGATATATTCATCCACGCCGTACAAGTGGAAATCCTCCGGCCGTTCCGCATACTCACGAGCCATGCGCGTACCCCGGATCAGCTGGAGCTGGTGGATTTTCAGGGCCGTCAGCGGCAGGCCGGAAATCCTGACCGCCTGACGCATCAAATCCTCATGCCCTTCTCCCGGCAATCCGAGAATGACATGCCCGCCCACGGGAATGCCCGCCTCAGCCGTGCGTCCCACGGCCTCCTCCGTCTCGCCCCAAGTATGCCCCCGGTTGATACGGGCCAAAGTCGCGTCGTCCGCACTCTCAATGCCATACTCCACCATCACGAACACACGGCGGTTCAATTCCGCCAGATAGTCCAACAAGGGCTGCGGCATACAATCCGGACGGGTTCCGATGACCAGCCCCACCACATCAGGCACCGCCAAAGCCTCTTCGTACCTCCGCACCACATCGTCCACCTCGCCGTAAGTGTTCGTGTACGCCTGGAAATACGCCAGATACTTCATCTCCGGATATTTCCGCCCGAAGAACCTCCGCCCCTCCTCCAGCTGTTCCGCCACCGTCTTCTCTGTACGGCAATAAGCGGGATTGAACGTCTGGTTGTTGCAATAGGTACATCCGCCCCAACCCTTCGTCCCGTCCCGGTTGGGACAGGTGAAGCCCGCGTTGACGGAAATCTTCTGCACCTTGAACGGGAACGCCCGGCGGAGGAACTCCCCGTACTCAGTATATAAATAAGGTATGGCCATACATTTTCAGTCCGTATCTCTCCGCAAAGATAGAAAAAAAAACTATCTTTGCGGAAACAGAAATTAGAGACAAAGAATATCATTCCTACATTTTGAAGCGTATGAAAAAGATTTCGACATTCCTTATCGGATGCATGATGGCCCTCTTCCCCATGCATTCACAGGCCGAAGGCCTTTCCCTGAAAGACATCTGCTCGGGCGAGTACGCCGCCAAGCGCATCAACGGCGTTAACCCGCTCAACGACGGGGAAACCTACTCCCGCCTGAGCGACGACCACAAGCAAATCGTCACCTACTCCTTCCGGAACGGACAACAAAAAGACGTGCTGTTCGACGTGGCCACGGCCCGCGACGTGAAACTGGAAAGCATCGACGGCTACATCCTGTCGCCGGACGAGAAGAAAATCCTAATACAAACCGAGACGAAACCCATCTACCGGCATTCCTTCACCGCCGTGTACTACCTGTACGACATCGCCAACGGCACGCTTGAGCCGCTCTCGGACGGCGGCCCGCAGCAGTCACCCAAATTCTCGCCGGACGGCAACCTCGTGGCCTTCGTGCGTGAGGGCAACCTCTTCCTCGTCAAACTGCTGTTCAACAACAGCGAAAGCCAGGTGACCAAGGACGGGGAATTCAACCGGGTCATCAACGGCATCCCCGACTGGGTGAACGAAGAAGAGTTCAGCAACAACCGCTCCTTCGACTTCAACGCCGACAACACCATGCTCGCCTGGATACGCTACGACGAGAGCCAGGTACGCACCTTCTCCTTCCCGTGGTACAAGGGCAGCCATCCCGCCAAGGAGGAATACGCCGAATATCCGGGACGCTATGAATACAAATACCCCATGGCCGGCACCACGAACTCCACCGTCAGCGTGCAGACGTTCGACATCAAGGCCCGCGTCATCCGGACCATGAAGCTCCCCCTCGAAGCGGACAGCTACATCCCCCGCATCCGGTTCACCGACGACCCGTCCAAACTGGCCGTCTTCACCCTGAACCGCCACCAGGACTGCCTGGAGGTGTACATGGCCAACCCGCGCTCCACGGAGTGCAAGAAAATCCTGCGCGACGAAGTGGACAAATACGTCAACGAGAACGTGTTCCGCAACCTGGCCTTCTATCCGGGACGTTTCGTGCTGACCAGCGAACGTGACGGATTCAACCACCTGTACCTCTACGACCTAAACGGAACGTTAGTGAAAAAGATGACGGACGACCGCCTCATCGTCAAGAGCTTCTACGGCTACGACACCGCCGAAGGCTGCTTCTACTTCTCCGCCAACCATGCGGACGACCCGACGCATACGGCCATCTACAAAAGCAACGGCAACGGAAAAACCGTGAAACTCTCCGCCGAAGAAGGTGAACACAACGCCATCTTCAGCAAGAATCTGAAATACTACATGGATGTTTATTCCAACATCCGCACGCCCTACGTCACCTCGCTGTGCAGCCGCAGCGGCAAGACCCTGAAGGTGCTGGAGGACAACCAGACTTTAGCGGATAAGCTGGCCTCACAAGGGCTGGGCGCGCGCGAGTTTTTCCAGTTCACTACGGGCGACGGCATCACGCTGAATGGCTACATGGTGAAACCTGCCGACTTCGACGCCTCCAGAAAATACCCCGTAGTCATGTTCCAATACAGCGGCCCCGGCTCGCAACAAGTGCTTGACTCTTGGGGCACAGGCAGCATGGGCGGCACGCTCTATGAGCAATACCTGACCCAGCAAGGCTTCATCTGCGTCTGCGTGGACGGACGCGGCACCGGCGGGCGCGGGGCGGAGTTCGAGAAATGCACCTACCTGAACCTGGGTTACTGGGAGGCCCGCGACCAAGTGGAAGCCGCCCTCTACCTCGGCACGCTGCCCTACGTGGACAGCAAGCACATCGGCATCTGGGGATGGAGCTACGGCGGCTTCAACACCCTGATGAGCATGAGCGAAGGACGCCCGGTATTTGCCGCCGGCGTGGCCGTGGCCCCGCCCACCTGCTGGCGTTACTATGACACAGTGTACACGGAACGCTTCATGCGCACCCCGAAGGAGAATGCCGCCGGATACGGCCGCAGCCCCATCAGCCAAGCCGACAAACTGCACGGCAAGCTCCTCATTTGCCACGGCACGGCGGATGACAACGTGCATTTCCGCAACTCCATGGAATATGCCGAGGCTCTGGTACAGGCCGGCAAGCCGTTCATGATGCTCCCCTACAACAACCGCAACCATAACATCACGGGCGGCAACACCCGCCACCACCTCTACACGAGCATCACGAACTTCTTCATCGACAACCTGAAATAACGGCTATAACCTGTCAACACCACATCCGCTCCGTCCCACAAAGACTGAGCGGATTTTTTATCCCTGTCGGCATCTAATCGGCATGGACAAACTCCATCCCCCATAAACGAAAAAATATCAATGTTAAATGATAACCTGAAATAGCATCGGGAAGGTTTCCCTCAAAAATTATTATGTTTTCTTTATTGTTTGTGGTTAGTCCTCCGGCACAAAATCGAGCGGCAAAGAGGTGTCATCAATGAACCGGTCGAAGTCGGAAGAAAAGTTCTTATCCTGAATGACGCGGTACTTCTCAAATTCGGCTTCGGCGAATTGCTTGGCGAACTCAGCCGTAATGCGTCCGGCATTGTCCAACACGACATCACCTCCGGCTTCCAGTATCAGGTCTATGCGCTTCGCCCAATCCTCCATTGTCATTGGGATATGTCGTTTCGCCATACGCTCCGCCATGTCAAGCACGGCGCTGACGAGCCGCCCCATATCTTCCAGCTCGGTTTGTTTCAGATAATTCTTGGCTATACTTACGTCCGGCTTCACGATTTTCCCGTCCGGAGCATTCTCCCATGTGGTCAGTCCCATGTGTTCCTTGGAGGCATCGGCACGTTCAACAATCAGTTCCGCCGCCGTATGCCCATGCACGGCATAGTGCATTTTGTTCTGAACCTTTTTGTAGAATAAACGTGTGGTAGGTGCGCTTTTATTGTAGTCTATGGACGTGGCATAGATATCGGTAAGTTTCTGATAGAATCGCCGTTCGCTTAGACGAATCTCTCGGATTTCGGCCAGCAAATGCTCAAAATAATCTTCTCCGATAAATGAACCGTTCTCCATTCGCTTTTTGTCAATGACATATCCTCTGATGGCAAACTGACGAAGCACGTAAGTACACCATTGACGGAACTGGGTGGCACGAACGGAATTGACACGGTAGCCTACAGAAATGATGGCATCGAGGTTGTAGAACGTAGTAGTCCTGTTTACATCCCTCTCACCTTCTTTCTGAACTACCGAGATTTTTTCGGTAGTTGCCTCTTTGTCTAATTCATTAGATGTAAAAATGTTTTTCAGGTGGACACCGATATTATCTGTTGAGCAATCAAACAACTGAGCCATTGCCTTTTGGGTAGCCCAAATGGTTTCGTCCTTATACAACACTTGTTATCCAATCCTCTTTTATCTTCCATGATAAAGGTAAGAAAGTGCTTTATAAAGGAATTTTCTTCCAAATCCGCTTTTATTCATCCCTTCTGAACGGAAAATGAACTTTTTTATGTATGTTTGTAGATGATATGGGAGTATTGTACCCTTACAACAACGAGAAAATCATGCAGATACACGATAACAGACTTATAGCAGAATGTACGTCTTACGATTTCAAGGAGATGCTGGAACGCAAGAAAGTGAAGTCGTGGCTGAAATCCGTGTCGGCCTTTGCCAATACGGAGGGCGGCAGCTTGTTTTATGGTGTAAACGATGAAGGTGAAGTTGTGGGATTGGAGAACGCACAGGCGGATGCCGACTTTATCAGCGAAATGATAAAAGCGCGGCTTGACCCTGTACCGGAAGTTCAGCTCATACCGATAGAACACGGAGGACGCACCCTGCTCGAAGTGAAAGTCAAGGCCGGAGTGCTGACACCCTATTACTATTATCAAGACGGAACACGCACGGCTTTTGTACGGGTCGGCAATGAGAGTGTGGAGTGCAATGCGCAGCAACTCCTCTCGCTGGTGCTGAAAGGTACGCACATGACATGGGATTCGCTTCCTACGCAAGTGGACGCCAGCAAGCACTCTTTCATCATCCTTGCCAATACGTTCCGCGAACAGACGCATCAAGAATGGAACGACAAATATCTGGAGTCGTTCGGGCTGGTTACTCCTGATGGTAAGCTGACCAATGCCGGACTGCTGTTTGTGGACAACTGCACCGTATTCCAATCGCGCATATTCTGCACCCGTTGGACGAGGCGTTATAAAGACGATGCCATCAGCTCAATAGAACATAGGGCAAACCTCGTCCTACTTTTAAAGTACGGCATGGACTTCATCAAGAACTACACGATGAGCGGTTGGGTCAAGATGCCCAACTACCGCCTCAATCTGCCCGACTATTCCGACCGTGCTATCTTTGAAGGATTGGTCAACCATCTTATACATAGGGATTACACGGTGATGGGCGGTGAGGTGCATATCGACATCTATGATGACCGTGTGGAGCTGGTGTCGCCCGGTGCAATGCTTGACGGCACACAGATTCAAGACCGTGACATTTACAATGTTCCGTCCATACGCCGCAACCCCGTCATCGCTGATATGTTTACCCAGCTTGACTATATGGAGAAGCGTGGTTCCGGCCTGCGCAAGATGCGTGAACTAACCGAGAAGCTGCCCAACTTCCTGCCTGGCAAAGAACCCCGTTACAAAACAGAAGCCTCCTCGTTCTTCACCACTTTCTATAATCTGAATTGGGGTGAGAACGGTAGAATCCCCGTAGAAGAGGTGGCCGACAGGGTAAACAGTACCCTCAAAAAGTACTCTGTAAACGGAGAAGGTTCGGAGAAAAAGTTCGGTGTAAATGCTGAAAAATTCGGTGTAACCGAAGAAAGTTCGGTGAAAAACTTCGGTGATTCACAAAAATCTTCGGTGAAAAACTTCGGTGATTCGCAAAAATCTTCGGTGAAACAGAAACGATTGGGTAGAACGGCGCAAAGCATTCTCGACCTTGTAATATCAGACGGTTCCATATCCCAAGACAAGATGGCAGAAAAGATTGGAGTAAGCAAACGTGCCATTGAAATGCAAATTGCAAATCTAAAAGCCAAAGGATTACTTGTCAGAGAAGGAGCTGACCATGGCGGCTACTGGCGCATCATAGTAAAACCATAATAGGGAGGACGTGACACATGACAATTTTTATATTGACATCCATCTTATTGGTTGCTGCTTTGGCTATAGCTATGCTTGTGGGCGTTTCTCCTGCGAGCCAAAAAGTCAAAGTTCGGGCGATGTATGTCGGAGCTGCGCTTATGCTTGTAGTTGCCCTTATCGTTTGCGACTATGTTGATGCTTTGCCGGACTTCCCTTCCAAGTTCCGCTTCCATGCGGTATTAGTGCTTGCCATAGCCGTAGGTTATCTCTGTATTTTTATTGCTTGTATGGAAAAGTATAATGTCCTGAAGCGTAAGAACCGCGTACTTGAAGAAGCCCTTACCGTAAAAGAGCAAGAGAAAGTATCCATTCTGATGGAACGTCAGAGCGAACAACAACAAGCACTTCAAAAAGGAGAACTTGAATGGTTTGCCGGAAAAATCAAGATGTTTAGCGAAGAGGAACAAAAGGCTATTCTTGCCAGTGCCTACGCATTTGCAGAACACGATTTGATTCTTCCACCCTCAATTATAATCCAGCCAAACGAAATGTGCAGTCAGCAAGAACTCATGTATTACGTTTACTCCGTTTTCTCCAACATGGGCAAGAAGCGCAGCGACATTGTGAGTTTCTTATGTCAGATTTTCAAGGCATACTTCCCCGCTGGCGAGAGTGCCGTATCCAAGAAAATGCCCGGATTGGATAAGGTTAAGGAGAGAAGAGAGAAAGAGAATAACTCATCTAAATTATCGTCATAGGAAACCCGAAGCATAATAAATAAGCACAATAAATATCTGCATCGTGCGATTAAGTGAATTAAAATCACTAATTTTGTACTCACAAATTAGTTTATATGGACGACTTAAATAGAATTAAGGTAATCTTGGCTGAAAAGAAACGAACAAACAAGTGGCTTTCAGAGCAACTGGATGTCACCCCGTCTACCGTTTCTAAGTGGTGTACAAATACAAGTCAACCAGATTTGGAAAGTTTAATGAAAATAGCGAAACTCTTAGAGGTCGAATTAACGGACTTGGTAAGATTTGATGATTTTAAGAAAAAAGCATAAAAATGAAATCCCTTATTTATTAGATAAAATAACAGATTCTCCAGTCTAAGTTTTTTAACAAATGTTTTTAAATAAAACTATTCCCATTTAGTAGGAAACAATTAAAAATAAATTGACTGGAAAATTATATTACGATGCAAAAGAGTATGCAAAATTCACAAGAAAACATAGATTTTCAAGGTACACCATGGGCGGAAAGGAGTTTTTCTTATCCTAATAGGATTATACGGCTAGCAACATCATTTAGCGGCATAGGCGCAATTGAATATGCTTTTAAGCGTTTGAGGTTACATTCTCAAATAATTTTTGCAGGCGACATAGATCCTAATTGTAAAAAGACATATTTTGCAAATTATAATATATCAGAAGAGCAATGGCATACTGATATACATAATTTTAATGCAAAGCCATACCGTGGTAAAGTCGATTTATTCGTTGGAGGAGCACCTTGCCAGGCTTTTTCTATTGTCGGGGAACAAAGAGGATTTAATGACACAAGAGGAACTTTATTCAGAGAGTTTGCAAGGGTAGTCAAAGAATGCCAACCCAAAATATTTATCTTTGAGAATGTTCAAGGATTATTTAAACACGATCAAGGGCGCACATGGGAAGTTATATATAATACTTTTAAAGATTATTGTGGCTATGATGTTCATTACCAGCTTCTAAATGCGAGAGACTACGGAATACCACAAACGCGAGAACGCTTATTTTGTATAGGATTTAGGAAAAAAACAAAATTCAAATATCCTGCCCCAATACCTCTCAAATATAAAATGTACGATTTTCTTGAAGATTGTACAAATAGTTCATATTATGAATATGAACGGAAATCAAAAATTTTGTCTCCCAATGAAGAGCATAGGCAAGCCCTCATAAAAGGACTAGTTACTGAAAATTTTAATGATTTTATTTTCCCGATAAAGGAAGTTGAAGACAAGTTTTATTTGTCAGAGAAAGTAGCAAAATACGTTTTATGTACTGGTACTAAGACTTTCAAAACTCCAATTAAAACAGATCTTGACATAGCTCGCCCTCTTTTGCAATCTATGCATAAGATGCATCGAGCCGGAGTTGATAATTATGTCACATTCAATAAATCTAAAGGAATTGGTGGGCTAAGGAAACTTACACCAAGAGAATGCCTAAGACTAATGGGATTTAAGGATGATTTCAAATTGGTTGTAAGCAATACATCTGCATATATGGAGGCCGGAAATAGTATTGTTGTTGATGTCTTGATAGCCATATTAAAACAGTTGGATATTACAAAATACGGAATAAATAGAAATGAAAAATAAGTATTCTGAAATACAAAACTCATCTGCAAATATAGATTTCACTACCGATTGGCAATTCTCAAAATTCTCTCATCCTGAGAGGACAATTAGACTTGCAACTTCTTTTAGCGGAATAGGAGCTATTGAACATTCTTTATATAGACTAGGTCTTAAAAGTCAAATTCAATTTGCTGGTGATATAGATAAAAACTGTAAAAAAGCATATTTTGCAAATTACAACATATCGGAAAAGCAGTGGCATTCTGACATTCACAATATGGATGCTCGTCCGTTTAAAGGGAGTGTGGATCTTTTTGTTGGAGGAGCCCCTTGTCAGGCTTTTTCTCTCCGAGGTAAACATGGCGGGTTTGAAGACACAAGAGGAACTTTATTCAGAGAGTTTGCACGTCTTGTTATAGAATGCCAACCAAAAGTCTTTATCTTTGAGAATGTCAAAGGTATGCTTAGTCATGACAAGGGGAAAACTTGGGAAATAATTAAAAGCACGTTTGAAAATGACTGTGGTTATGATGTATATTTCCAAGTGTTAAATGGGAAAGATTATGGTATACCACAAAGCCGTGAGCGTCTATATTGCATAGGATTTAAGAAAGAGACCGAGTTCAAGTATCCCGCACCAATACCATTAACAAGAACTGTTTATGACTTTCTTCAGTCTCAATTTGATAGGAAGTATTTACTAAAACAAAAAGGGGTAAACTTTATAACAAGAACTATTAATCATCAAAAAAGTTACACACAAATAAATGGGGATGTACTTCTTTGCCAAAAACGAAATCAACAGTTCAATTGGCATGGCGACTTCATATTTCATCCTAAACTTATATGCGATGTAAGTACAATAAAGACAGATGAATATCTTTTTAGATTGGCAGATTATGAAGAAACATATTATACAGATTTTCATCCTGAACTTTATGCCATTCGTCCATTGGATTGCAAAACAGAACAAATGATTGTTGCCGATTCGAAAGATATAGACAAACGATTTGGAAGGTTTAGAAAACTTACTCCACGTGAATGTCTTCGACTTATGGGTTTTGATGACTCTTTCAAAATAGTTTGTTCTGATACGGAAACATATAAACAAGCAGGAAACAGTATTATTGTAGATGTTTTAATGGCTCTACTCAAAAAAATGGATATAACAAAATACGGATATAATGGCTGATGTAATTTGTAGATGGAGAAATGCAACTCCTAAAACAGTATGCGAATTGGTAAAAGATTTGCCACATGCGCAGATGACTTCCGAAGAATTTAGGTTGAAAATGGGAGACGATTTTTTTCATACGCCATATCAACTTGCTTGTCAATTAGGATTATATTATGAAGGTAACGGAAAATACATACCGCGCTTTTCTCATGACATAACAGAAGAAGAAGCGCAGGCTTATTTGGAATATTGGATTCAATGTTATTATGCACCTAATCCTTATACAAAAAGCCTAAAAGGTTTACAAACGCCTGTATATCTTATAGAAGAACTGGTAAAATGTTTAGAACAAAAGGGAAGTCCCACTGATTTAAAGGGGACTTTAACAGAGATTTTCCATGACCAAATGGGTAATATGGACATTATTACAAATGCGCTCAATAATTATTCTAAAGTCATATCCGTTAAAGACGGGAAAGCATATTTAACAGCTAATTATAAAGATTATATGAGAACGATGCCAAATAGACAAGACAAGGAAGCGTTTTATAAAAATTTCGACAACGCCACTAAAAGGATAAAAATGCCTAAGGGATTTATATCAATGTCATTCCGCCCCTACATTACCGCCATTAAATCAAAACCTTTTCTATTATTGGCTGGCATATCAGGAACAGGGAAAAGCCGTATTGTACGTGAAATGGCACGTGCCTGCTGGGATGAGGACTCTGTAGAATTCAAGGCCCAAAAGCCTATGAATTTCGAGATGATTCAAGTAAAACCGAATTGGCATGACTCCAGCGAGCTGATAGGTTATGTGAGCCGGATAAACGGCGAAAGATATGTTGTCGGGCCATTCCTGAGATTTTTAGTCAAGGCTAAACAAAACCCTGAAATTCCTCATTTCCTATGTTTGGACGAAATGAACCTTGCTCCTGTAGAGCAATATTTTGCTGAATACCTGAGCGTGGTGGAATCGCGTAAAGTAAATGCGGATGGAGTAGTCGTAACCGATCCGATTGTAGATTTTGAACAGACTGACGCCTACAAAAGTCTTATAGACCAACTGTTCACGGATGATGAAGAACGAAAAGCATACTTGACGGAAGAAAACGGGAAACGTCTGTCTTTACCTGCTAATCTGATAGTTATCGGCACCGTGAACATGGATGAAACCACCTTCTCATTCTCACGAAAAGTGCTTGACCGAGCCATGACCATAGAAATGAACGAAGTGGATTTGGATGCAGGATTGACCGAGCGTTACGAACATATCGGGAAGCTGGGCTATGAAGAACTTATAGGGACGGCTGTGGAAGGAGTGGATGTTTATTCCGACAATCGGGAAGTTTGTGACAAGGCGTTAATTTACCTGAAAGTAGTCAATGCTGTGCTGGAGGGTACTCCATTCAAGGTGGCTTACCGCACACGCAACGAGTTCCTGCTTTATGTAGTGAACAATTTGCCTTATAACAAAGATGAAGAAGGCAATGAACTGCCGGACGGATATGTGGTAGCAAGGGCGTTGGACGAGGTGACGAACATGAAAATCCTGTCGCGCATTGAAGGTGATGACACCAAAGTGACAGATAGCTTACTTGACAACCTAAAACGAGTCATAACCGAAGAACTGGCAAACATATCAGACGGATTCCCCATTGAAAAATCGGTATCCTTAAAGAAATTGGATGAGATGAAACAGCGGCTGTCATCCGGCTATACAAGTTTTTGGAGCTGACAATGGAACTTCTGACTATACGGCATAGGGATTTCGAGTTGAGCATTGAATGTACAAAATTCGATGTCACTTGGGAAAAGGCAAAGAATAATGTGGGCGAAAAAGCACTTTTGTCCTCTTATTCATGGTCTGATGGAGTGGAGTCTGTCGTTTTTTTAAAAGGCTCTGACAAAGAAATGCCAATAGAGCAAGGCGTTCGGGCGAAAGCCGTATTCTTCGACAATACGGACTACCCAGTGTGGGTGGACTTCAAGGACTATGTGAAAGACGCGCAGTTTGGCTCCATCCTGCAAGGCGACAATGAGCGGTTTACCTTTCATCGGCACATCCTTGCAGGCTACCTGAACTACGGCAATGAAATAGGTCGCAGTGAAATCCGGTTGATATATAAAGTCGGCAATGAAACACGCCGTTTCAGCTTTTCGTTTGAAGTGCTCAGCAGCAAGCTCGATTACCACAAGCATTGGAAAGCCATCATTGAGGATATTGAACGGGAATACCGTATGCTGTCACTCGACTATATGCGAAGAACATTCCACGGATTTACTCCTGACAAGAACGGTGAGACACCAGAAATAGTATGGTGGAGCATATTCGCCGGAGAGCAACAAAAATTCATCAAGGCCTGCAAGAACATCATTGAGCGCCCACGGCGCAGGTTGCATGGACATCAGACCTGTCTAAAAGCGGATAAACTGAGACATCTCCCTGTATCCATCGAAAACGAACTGGCAGAACACCGACTGGAACCAGCGCATCTGTATCGTGTGGAAGAACAAATACACACGAACGACACACCGGAAAACCGTTTCCTGAAATTCTCCCTCGCGCAAATAACCAATAAATATGAAGCACTGAAGAAACAGATTGAAAGCGTGAAGGGAGTGTCGGAGGCCATGAAATCAGAAATGCAGGCCGTGTCAACCACGTTGAAACGGTTGCAAAGCAATCCGTTTTTCCGAACCATAGGACGCTTTAAGGGGCTGAACCAAGAAAGTCTGGTCTTGCAGAAAGCTTCGGGCTACAGCCAAGTTTACCGCACATGGAATATGCTACGGCGTGCCTATTCACTCAACGACGGCATTTACAGACTTCAGACAAAGGACATTGCTACTCTGTATGAGATATGGTGCTTCATAGAAGTGAGCCACATCGTAAAGGAGCAACTGCATCTGAACGATGAAGACATAGACCATCACAACCGCATGGAAATGAACGGCCTGTTTACATGGGAGTTGGGCAAGGGTGAGCACTCGCGTATTCTGTTCAAGAAAGACAACGTAGAACTGGCAGAGCTGGTGTATAACCCGAAAAGCACGGAGAACGACAACAACTCAACAGGCATAAAGGAATTAGTTACCAAAACTGTTCCGCAGAAGCCAGACATTGTTTTACGGTTGACCAAGAACGACTTGCAAGAAGGAATGAAGCTGACATACCTTTTCGATGCGAAATACCGCATAGGTGGAAAGGTAAGGGGTGTAGACGTGCCGCCAGACGATGCAATCAACCAGATGCACCGCTACAGAGATGCCATATATTACAAGGACTATTCGTCTGATGCGCTCAAAAAGGAAGTGATTGGCGGCTATATTCTTTTTCCCGGTGATGGAGAGCCAACAGAGGTGGAAGTCTCCAATTTTTACAAAAGCATTGCGGAAGTAAATATCGGAGCCTTCCCTTTACGCCCTAAAGATGAATGCAACCGAAAGTTATTGGAACATTTCATTGAAGGTCTGATAAATACAAAATCACAGGAAACCATATCACGTGTCATTCCGCAAAAGGGTACTTTTGTAGATGTAGGAAACCGTGTACTTATCGGACTGGTCGGCAACAGTGTTCGCCGGGGTTATACACAAAGTTTCCTTGACGGAACAGCAACCTTGTATTATACGGGCAAACAATTCCCGACAACCATAGCATTACAAAACTTACACTTCTTCATACCTTACATTAAAGGGCAAGGGATTCGGGATGTCTATGAGATTGTCAGAGTACGCACTATAACCGCAAAGGAAGCTAAACAGACAGAAGGTGATGAAGTGGCTATAGATGATTTACGATTGGCTTTTGAGTTGCGGTTCAGCAGGCAACTTTTTGCGGATTATCAGAAGATTGATACACATAAAATGATTTGCCATACTTTTATTGATACAACATTTGAAACGTTAGAAAGAATAATAATATAATAAGCATGAAAATCTATCATTACACATCAATAGAAACATTAGCTCTTATCGTACAAAATAAAACAATCCGCTTTAATAGATTAGATTTTGTAGATGATTGTGAAGAGTCTTTGTATGGATCAGGCCCAACAAACATAAAATTAGGACAATATACATTCGTCTCATGCTGGACGAAAGATTCTAAAGAAAATCTTTCGCTGTGGAAAATGTATACGAATAACAAAGGCGTGAGGATTGGATTAGATGAAGACATGTTTATTACCCATAAGATTAATGACAAATTCAAATCCTATTTTAGTAAACCGATAGATTTTTTAGGCAACGCAATGGTGTCTGCTTTTATAAATGAAGCAAAACTATATGACATTAGTTATGTTCAGAACCTTGAATCAGAAATGAATAACCTAATAGAAAAAGTTGGTGAAACAGGAGCTGGATTCAAAACAGACAAGATAGGACTTTTCAAAAGAGAAGAATGGTCTTTTCAGAAAGAGTGTCGTTTTAAAATCAATGTAATGCCAATCAACCCTTTTCTTATTAATGATACAAAAATAAAAACAGATTTTGACCTTATATTCAAGCTTATGGAAACATTAGGGCCTTCCATAGCAATAAATACACCGATCAACATCAGCTATATAGATGTACCTTTAAATGCAAATAAACTGGATTATATTGAGGTCATGATGGGTCCTTTAACTACAAAAGGTGAAAGAATAATTGTAGAACATTTGCTTACCCAATTTAGTCACGCAACAATAATAGATAGCTTTTTTAATGGCAAAATTCGAAAATAGATAATTAACCTTCAAAAAAGATATATTTGATGAATAGATTCTCTTGAATTGGCCAAGTAACCACTAATTCAGATAGAAAAATAAAAGCTACCGATTATGGACAGACTGACCAACGAACAACGCCATCGTAACATGGCTGCTATACGTGGAAAGGATACAAAGCCGGAAATATTAGTGCGGAAATTCCTTTTCAGCCGAGGTTTCCGCTATCGGCTCAACCATCCACGTCTGCCCGGTCATCCTGATTTGGTGCTGCGTAAATACCGCACGGTCATTTTTGTGAACGGCTGTTTTTGGCATGGTCATGAGAATTGCAAATACTTCCGCCTGCCTAAGACTAACATCGACTTTTGGCAAAAGAAAATTGAACGGAATAAGGAACGTGATAAAAAGGAACAATGCCAACTCGCAGCTATGGGTTGGCATTGCATCACTATATGGGAATGTCAGCTGAAACCTAAAATCCGGATGCAGACATTGGAATCATTGGCTTACACCTTGAATCACATTTATCTTGAAGACCGCAAAGTCAAAACATACGAAATACCGGAAAGTGACAATAATCTTATGGCCGCAGAGCCTGAACTTTTATATGGAAAGGCCGAGAAAACAAAGCATCCATAGACAGTTCTATTTATTCCGTACTCCCTTTCACTTTAGTGCCTGCCCTTTTCATCAGACAAAGAGATACCATGGTGGCGCGTGCCGTTGGCGTGACGCCATATTGTCTCTTGAATGCCCACTTCGGCATAAACATCCGCAACCTTGTTTCCCTCCCTCCTTCGTCAGGTGACAAGTCACCCATAGCCACTTACGTATAGACCACTTTCGGGTGTCTATGTTATCGGCATAACCCGGTAACGGTTTCCCTTTTCAGTGTGCTTGCGTTCCACGCCGGCGGCTACCAAGGCGCGACTGAACTCCTGCATGCCGGTGCCGATGAGCTGGCCGGGCTGCTTCCGGCGCAGCAGGGTGATAATTTCGGATAGGGAATACAGAACGGCCTCCTCACCGGGGCGGGCGGCACGGAAATGACGGGCGAAGACCTCCGCTGCCGGACTGGTGCGGTTGAACATCAGGTTGGCCTGCTGGATGGCGGCCTCTTCCTGATGGGTGAACCAATAACGTTCGCCGTCAAGGAGTAGTGATTTAAGCTGTGCATAGACCTGGGCATGGTCGATGCGGGTGCTGTCGATGGGGTGCTCCACCTCCACGCAGATGAACCTGCGGCTGCCCGAAGGGTCCGCGAGCAGTTCGTAGCTGTTGGAGGTGGCGATGAAGGAGGCGATGCGGGGCAGTCGGTGCGTGTCGCGCTGGTAGGCCTTGCGCACGTGCAGGGTGGTGAGCTGCATCACGTTCTTCAGGGCCGGATGGCGGCGTGCAGGGATGCGGTCGAACTCGTCTAGGCAGATCAGCCCCATACCCGTCAGCAGCTGTTCCATCCGTGCGGTATTGGCCATGTCTACGCTGTCGGTGTAGTAGGCGGCCAGTTCGGGAGGCAGGAGGCTGCGGCAGAAAGAGGACTTGCCCCAGCCCTGTTGCCCGCTGACCAGTACCGGTGCCACACTGTTGGCATGACTATTGTCCAGCCCCATCCACTGTGCTGTCATGGCCAGCATCCAGCGGCGGAAGCTACTGCGCCATAACGGATTGTCTGCCACGCGGCGGGCCAGGCCGTCCAGACGTTCCTTGCCATCCCAAGCAGGCAAGCGGTTGAAGTAACCGGTGAAAGGATGATGGTCGGGAAGGCGGTCGGAGCAGACGTAGCGGTTGACATCGCGGTCCCAGCAGGGGATGCCCGCTTCGTGCGCGGCGAGACACAGCGAGTTGAGGTCGCGGTCCGTGAGCGGACGGAACGGAGTCCGCTCCTCCCCCTTGGGGCGAAACTCGGCCTGCCCCGTCAGCACGTTGTGGCGCAGGTCGTAGCGGGCTTCTGCAAAGGCGGCTACCCGGCAGTCCAGCGAAGTCATTACGGTGTCCTTACGGTGCGTGGCTTCCTGTACTGCTACCGTTCCGGGAGCGGCAGCAGACTGTGCTTTCCGCCTTGCGGCCCATCGCCGTACCGCCCTCTTGATGATGTCTTTCAGTTCCATACAGGTTCTTTTTTGCGGCAAAGTTACGCGATGGTCGGGACGAAGATGTGCAAAAGTGCACCTTTGCGCACCTTTCTGCACCTTTTGGCCTGTCGGTTCGGACGTTTCAGGCCCCATATGCTCACCGTTCTCCGCTTCCCCTCCGCAGGCGTTTCCGGAAAGCTGACCTTCAGGTTCTGTCTGACGTGTGTGCGATGGGTGATGAGGTGCCGGCGGGATGGTGTGCGGATCAGTTGGGCAGGCCGTTGTTACGGATTTTCCTACTCAAGACCGCTGACAGTCTCCTGCAAGACCGGATGCTGCCTCCTGCAAGAAATCTCCAGCTGTTGCTGTCCGCTTCCTACAGGAGTTTGCATGAAAAAGTCCTTCATCTTTCAGGCTGAAGGATAAAAAACTTTTAATTAGTCAGTTGCGGGCTGAAACATGGCTGAAAGACATGCCCGCTCCGAGTGACGGTTGCGGTGCCGTCAGACCTTTCTTTTCCTATCCTTGTGGCGGAGGAAGTCCGTCGGGCTTTCCCCTGCACCGTCCTATAACATTGGATAAAACAGGAAGGCGCACGGAATGGTTCAGGAAATCGGAAGCGGCAACGGAAAAGGCATAGAAACCATGAACCCCATAAACGCAAAAAGCGTGCAACTCATTGAGCTGCACGCTTTTGCTTGCGATTTTGTATGTCTTTACTTATCGGAATCACTTGACTTCCTCAAATGTAATATGCTCTGAATATCAGTAATTTATAATTATATGGTACAAATATGGATTGTTTTAATGAGTGTGCATTGAATGGATAAGCATTGAGAGCATAAAAAGAACCTTCAACTAGTCGAAAGGAAGATTTATGTTTATTTAACTATCAGTATTTTGCCCGATTTTATTTAGCACTTGTTAGCCGTTTTTGCAGATGGTATGCAGATGTTAGCCAAAATGCCACAAAATGAGATTATTGCCTTTCGCACGCTTATTTTTGCCTTTCGTTTTTTATGAAAATGTGTTATACCTTTGCAAAACAATCATAGATAAAAATAGTTATGAGGCAAAGACAACATACATTTCAGGCTTTGGCAATAGAAGTAGTAACGGTGCTTCTTGCGGCAATAATATCATTCCCTTTGAGTGATGTTATTGGCGTGCAATTAAGTTTTCTTCCATTTGTCATGGTCGCTTGTTATGTTGCTCTCAAATTCATCTATCACATTTGCATTTTTCTGTCGGCGCATATAATTGCCATAGTCGCGTTATTACGCCAGAACTCAATACCGTCCAACAAGCAGACCAAAGGAAAATATGCCTTTGCAAACACTTCGTCTGCAACAGACAACAATGATGTTCTAATGAAGCGGATGGAGCTATTCCATTACGAGTACCAGCATGAGGAACGACAATATCTTCAGCAAAAAGAAAAAGAAGAAGACGAAAAACTACAAGCCGTATTGCAATACACCC
>CALUIS010000015.1 GCA_944320765.1 uncultured Paraprevotella sp. | reverse complement strand
TAATAACAAAGCCCCAGCTTGTGAAAGTCGGGGCTTTGTGCGTAAAAGAAAGAAGGTGTGCATTTCGACACACCTTCCTTGCATTTCACCACTCCGGAAATCGCCGCCCAACAAATCAAAAGCCGATACATGGCATTGTCGAGAAATTTCGCCGACCTCACCGAAACATAGGGAAAAAGGCCACCCCAAGCCGGACAAATCCACTTCCAACAAACGACAATCTCAAAAAAACGCCCTTTCCCGCACGTTTTCTCAGAAAAAAGCTGTTCCTTTATACGCTGAAACCGGTATCCGCATGGAAACACACATAAAACAAGCGATGAAAGGAATCATAAGATACGGTATCACGACCGCCATCGGACTGTGGTGCGCCATCGGGGGAGCGGCACAGGATTTCACCGTCCGCACGCTGCCGACCCAGCCGCTGCTCCCCACGGCAAGCATCCACTGCATCCTGCAAGACACGGAAAGCTACCTGTGGTACGGCACGGAAGAGGCCGGACTTTGCCGCGACAACGGCTACCAGATAGACGTGTTCCGCCCGTCCTCCGCCGCCGACCGGCAAGCCACATGCAACATCCGCTGCCTCGCCGAGGACACATCCGGCTGCATCTTCATCGGCACGGCGGAAGGCCTCTTCCGTCTGGACAAGCGCGACTATTCCATGGCGCACATTCCCATCGGGGGCACCGACGGGCGGATTGAAGCGCTCCTCGCCGACAGGCAGGGACGGACATGGGTGGGAACGAAAGGCCGCGTCGCCGTCATAGGGCCGACGGGCAAGGTGCTTGCCAGCCATGCCTGCCAGACCGACGGGAAGGAAGCTTCCGTCTCCGCCTTGTACGAAGACAGCCAAGGCACCGTCTTCGCCCTCCTTTACCCCGCCGGGCCGGGAAACGCCCGCCCGGAAATTCTCCGGAAACGGGAACAGGACAAAGAGTTCACCCCCCTCGGTTGGCCTTTGGCACACACGCCGATGCAGATGGTCGAGGACCAGCCGGGCCGCCGCTACTGGGTGCTCACCCGGGGGGCCGGCATCGTAAGCCTGCAAACGGAAGGCGGCCGTTGCCGCACCACGCTCCAAACCGCCACCATGGGCGGTTACGGCAAAAGCCACGGGCTAAGCCTGCTGCGCGACAGCCGCCACGGCCTGCTGTGGTGCACCACGATGGACGACCTCTACGTCTACGCCCCGGACGGGGACGGACAGCTGCGCCCGTTCCCCACCGACGGGTTTCTCCCCCGGGGCGGCAAGATTCTGGACCGACTGCACGAAAGCCGCGACGGCAGCATCTACGTGTCCGGCTTCGTCCCACACACGTTTGTCGTCATGCCGGAGCAGAACGACATCACCCGCCACGACGCCCCCGCCATTGTCCGCCTCACCGGATTCCCGCTTCTGGCGGACCGGAGCGTCACAGAGGACGGCCATATCTGGATATGGCAGGGCCGGCAAGGCCTGATGCTCTACCGCCCCGATACCGATGAAGTGGCGGCCTCGCCATGGAAGACCATGCGGTGCATCGCCCGCCGCACCGCCGGGGGAATCTATGCCGCACACGACACGTGCGTCTTCCGCCTCTGGCACGGCCCCGGCATGGACCTGCACCGCGAAGAAGTCGCGCACTGCCCCCTGGACATCCGCCTCTTGCACGAAGACCGGCAACAAACCCTTTACATCGCCACCGGCCACAGCCTCTACCGCTTCTCCCCCGCCACCAGGGCCATAAAGAAGGCGGCCGGCCTGCCCGCCCCTCCCCAAGACCTGGCGACAGACCGGAGAGGCAACGCCTTCTTGACGCTCGGCAAGGACGGGCTGTACCATCTGTCCCCACAAGGCAGCGTCCGGCACGTGAAGAACGGGGAGAACTTCCTCGCGGCCAGCACAGCCCCCGACGGCACGGTGTGGTGTTCCACCCATGAAGGCAACGTCTACAGATACCTCCCCGAAACGGGACAGCTCCACAAGGAACCATTCTTATGCAACGCCGACAGCATCCCCGTCAAGGACATCCTGGCCGACGGCCTGGGACACATTTGGACGCTGACCGACCAACAGGTACGCGAATACGCTCCCCGGAAGCAGTCGTTCCGTACCATACGGAACACCGACCCGTCCGTCAACGTCAGCTATTTCTACACCTTGGAAGCCATAGCCCCCAACCTCGTCGGCATCAACGGCGCCGGTGCCTTGCTGCAGGTACAGTCGGACGAAGCCCTCGAGCAGAGCGCCGCCAACGTCAACGTGCGGATTTCGTCCATCGTGTCTGGCGGACAGTCCAGACTCGTAGGCAGGACGGCTTCCCGGCTGGAAATAGAGGCCGACGAGCCGGACATCGCCCTGCGGCTCACCACACTCGACCCGCAACATGCCGCGAACATCAGCTTCGCCTACAAGTTGGAAGACATCACCCGCGACTGGATTTACCTGCCGCAAGGGAACAACACGGTCGTCCTCAGCGACCTGCCGCAAGGCATCCACACCTTAAGCCTGAAAGCCACCGACCGCTACGGCTGTTGGGGAAAGCCTACGGAAATCACCCTCCACAAAGCCGCACATTGGTATGAGACATGGTGGGCATACCTTATATATATAGGCCTGGCCTCCGCCTTCCTCTACGGCATCTACCGGTTGGAGAGGAGAATCAGGATGCTTCACCGCCTCATCAAGCGGAAACAGGAAGTGCGGCTGGACGAGATAGAACTGAAAAGGGAGGAAATCGCCAGCTTGCAGTGGCAGGACGGCTTCCTCAAGACCGCCATCGCCAAAGTGGAAGAGAACCTCGACCGTCCGGAATACAACGTGGAAGCGCTGAGCCGTGACATGTGCATGAGCCGCATCACGCTCAACCGCCACATGCAGAAACAGACCGGGCTATCGCCGAAAGACTTCATCCGCGACATCCGCCTGAAAAAAGCTGCCACACTGCTCCAACAGACACCCGAAGCTTCCATTGCCGACATCGCCCGCAAGGTGGGGTTCACCACTCCCAACTATTTCGCCAAATGTTTCAAGGAGAAATTCGGCATCCTGCCCAAAGACTACCGCCCCCCGAAAACGGAAAGCTGACATCGGAAACAGAAGAAACGTTGCATTAGAAGGAGACAAATGATTCAAACGCAGGGGATTTACCGCAACATACTCGTTTAGCAACCCTTTTCCTTGGCCGCCCGGCCTCGTTCCTTTAAGTTTGCACCACATAAAAGCGGACTTAAAACGATAAAGCATGAAAAGGACACTGTTACTCTGCGCTGCCGGCCTGCTGGCCCACATCGGCAGCCATGCCCAAGGATGGGAGTACCCACGGCTCGAGACCTCGGAATTCGCCGCCGGGCAAGAATTCTATTTGTATAACGTACACGCCGGGAAGTTCTACACCGAAGGCAACGCCTACGGCACGCAAGGCAGCCTGGGTTCCACCGGACTGAAATGCCGTTTTGAAGAAAACCCGGAAGCCCCGTCCGTCGTGAGCATTTCCAACTACTCCGTCGCAAAAGGAGAGTGGATGACGCCTTACATCACCACCAACGGGGCCTTGTACGTGGACGGCATCTCACAGGCCGACCGTTACTGGCAGGTCGTTCCCCAAGGCGACAACACCTACAAGCTGATGATGTCGTCCCCCAACCCCGTGTACAACCAAGAGAACTATCCCGGCGCCCTGCTCGGGCTGGACACGTTCGAAGACAGCACACGCACGGTGCTGGCCTGCCTCCTGATGGAAGCGGAAGAGCCGGGCGAGGGTGTCTACCAAACCGACTGGTACCTGGCCACGCCGGAAGCGTACAAGAAATTCCAAACTGACGTGGAGACCTACAAAACGGCACTCTCGTTAGGCGAACTTCTGAAAGAGGCCATAAGTGCCGAAAAAGACGTGGAAGAGGAGCAGGCCGTGTACGACAATACGGCCAGCACGATGGACGAACTGAACGCCGCCATCGGCAGCGTGACCGAAAAACTGATAGGCGGGTCGCTCGAGGATGCGTCGGAAGACCACCCCGTTGACGTGACTGACCTTTTCATCACCAACCCCACGTACGACACCAACTCCAACGAGGGATGGAGCGGTTCCGTCCCGGGCCTCAACGCAGCGGCCAACGCACAGAACGCGGAGTTCTTCTACACGGACTTCGACTATTATCAGGACCTGAAGAACTTGCCCGAAGGCTACTACCTCGTCAGCCTGCAAGGATTCTACCGCGCCGGGCTGCCCGCAGAGGCATTGACACACAAGCAGGAAGGAGAGGACGGGGTCATGTATGCGGAACTCTACGCCACGACCGGCGGAAGCACCTCCACGACTCCGCTGCAATCCATCTTCGACGGGGCAACGGCCGAACCGTTGGGGACAGAAGGGGAAATCCGGAACGGAGACTACTACACTCCGGACGGCATGACTGCCGCTGCCGCCTACTTCGCCGCCGGACGGTACGAAGGCAACCAAGTGCTGGTACACGTCACCGACGGGCAGCTCCGCATCGGCATACGCAAGAACACCACCATCCGCCGCGACTGGGTCATGTTCGACAACTGGTCCCTCACCTACTACGGCACAGAAAAACCGAATCTTTAACCTCTAAAAAACAACCGGAAAATGAAAAACTTCTTAATAAGCATGACAGCCCTGCTGCTGGCCTCCGCTCCATGCAGCGCGGACAACACAAAATGGAGAACCGAAAAGCTGACACGCGGCGTGGTGGCCATACCGCAAAGCTCCTCGGGGAGCAGCTACCTGGTGAGCTGGCGCATGCTCGACACCGATGACGACTACACGACCTTTGACGTCATCAAAAACGGGACGGTGGTGAAAAGCGACATCAACAGCTCGACCAACTACCTCGACACCCAAGGCAGCCGGACCGCCACCTACCGCATCGTGACCAAACACCACGGGATACCGGTGGACACCACCGACGCCATCACCCCTTGGGCGGACGTGTTCATGCAACTCCGCCTCGACCGCCCCGCCGACGGCATCTTCCATGACGTGGATTACCATTACGCGCCCAACGACTGCTCTGCTGCCGACGTGGACGCGGACGGCGAATACGAACTGGTCGTGAAATGGCAGCCCAGCGCGGAGGCCGACAATGCACATGGAGGCTTCACCGGCCCCACGATATTCGACTGTTACAAGCTGGACGGCACCAAGCTGTGGCGCATCGACATGGGACACAACATCCGCTCCGGAGCACATTACGTGCCGTTCCTCTTCTACGACTTCGACGGGGACGGACGGGCGGAATTCATCGTCAAGACCGCACCAGGCACCATCGACGGCACCGGGAAATACGTGAGCGAGGCGGCTACCGACGAGAATATCCGGAAGACCGACAACACCAAGGAACACCTGAACGCCGGAGGCCAGGTCATGAGCGGACCGGAATTCCTGACCGTATTCGACGGACAGACCGGAGCGGCCATCCACACCATCTACTACAATCCCAACCGGGGCTGCTTCGTGGGAGGGGCGCCCGAGCTACGCAGCGACATCTGGGGCGACGACTACGCCAACCGGTCGGAACGTTACCTGGCCACCGTGGCTTATCTCGACGGACCGCAGGGCAAGGCCAGTGCCGTCATGTGCCGCGGCTATTACACCCGTTCCTATCTTTGGGCCGTGGATTTCGACGGCACCCATCTCGCCACCCGTTGGCGCCATGCCAGCCTTTCGCCCAGAACCGTCATGACGACGGAAGGAACGGGCAGCAAGGACATCCGCGAATATGACCGTGCCACTTACGCCGACGCCCCCATCTATACCGCCTACGGGCAAGGCAACCACAACCTGACTGTGGGCGACACGGACAATGACGGATGCGACGAAATCATTTATGGCTCGGCGGCCATAGACCACGACGGCACCCTCCTGTGGAGCACAGGCCTCGCCCACGGCGATGCCATCCACATGGGCGACCTGATGCCCGACCGCCCGGGACTCGAAGTGTTCCAGATCCACGAAGACCCGCCATACGGGATGCACATCTGCGATGCCGCGACCGGCGAGCTGCTCATCCACAAGACCGGAGGCGGAGACACCGCACGGGGAATGGCGGCCGACGTGATGAACAAACGCGGTTACGAATTCTGGTACTTCGGCGACAGCAACATGTACAACGTGGACGGTTCCGTCACGGGGAACAGCATGTCCTACATCTTCCGCATCTATTGGGACGGGGATGTCTATGACGAACTCCTGTCCGACGTGTCGCGCCACAACCAGCCGTTCCTGGAGAAATACGGTGTGGGGCGCCTGCTCATCGGCGGGAAGCAAGTGTACGAATATGGCTACAACGTGACCTGCAACGGCACCAAGGGCACGCCATGCCTATCTGCCGACCTGTTCGGAGACTGGCGCGAGGAAATGATCTTCTACAACAATGAAGACAAGCAGACGCTGAACATCTTCTCCACGTCCACACCGTCCGGCGCACGTGTGCCCTGCCTCATGCTGGACCACACCTACCGCATGGCCATCACATGGCAGAACGCAGGCTACAACCAGCCGCCACATCTGGGGTATTATCTGCCCGATGCCACACAACCACGCTTCACCTATTCTCCGGAAAGCCTCACCGAACAGGAAATCACGCTGGGCGACAGCCTGTCCCCCGTGACGTTCCATTACAACAACTGTACCGGTGCCACACTCAGCAAGGTCATCCGCCCCGACGAGACCACGGAAGATGCATCATCCCCGGCTTATAAGCTGGAGAAGGACGCCCGCCTGTGCCAGATGACCCTGACCGGGAAGCCCTCCGCCGCCGGCACTTGGCAGTTCATCCTCAGCTCCACCGGAAGTTCAAACGGCATGGTCGCCAGTGACACCATCCGCGTGAAAGTGGTCGACCCGCTGGGGATAGAAAGCATCACAGCCGAGGACACGGGTATCGGCATGGAAGAGGACAACACCCTCTATGACCTGTTGGGACGCAAGGTCATCCGCCCCGCCCGCCCCGGAGTGTACATCAAGGGGAAAAAGAAAATCATCATACGATAGGAATTCATCCAAACATCAACAAACGACAATGAGAAAAGGCATATTGTTCTTCCTGCTCCTTGCGACGGTGCTTCATGCCGCCGCAAGAAGACTACCGAAAGAAAAAGACTTCGCAGGCTATCTCTTCGCCTACTTCGAAGGCGGAGGCGACCGGCAGACACAAGAACAGCTGCGCTTCGCCATCAGCAAGGACGCCAAGGACTGGTATGCGCTGAACGGGAACAAGCCCGTCATCGCGAGCGACAGCATCAGCGAGAGCGGCGGCATCCGCGACCCGCACATCCTGCGTGGAGAAGACGGATGCTATTACATCGTGGCCACAGACATGAAGGTGGCGCAATATGGTTGGAACGAAAATCCGGGCATCGTACTCCTCAAGTCTCAGGACCTGATAAACTGGAGCCACGCGAAAATCAACCTGTCCAAGGACTATCCCAAAAACTTTGGCGACGCTTACTGGGTGTGGGCGCCACAGACCATCTATGACAAGGAAGCGGAAAAGTACATGGTCTATTTCACACTGCAACGTGACGACCGCAAGAGCCTCATCACGTACTATGCCTATGCCAACAAGGACTTCACCGGATTCGAAGGCGAACCCGAAATCCTGTTCTCCGCCCAATACGGCAGCATCGACAACGACATCATCGAAAAGGACGGCACCTACCACCTGTTCTACAAGGGCAACACCAAGGACGCGGGCGGCAAGGAAATCAAGAACGGCATACAGCAGGCCACGTCCAAAAGCCTGCACGGGCCATGGAAAGAAGACTTCAGATACCTGGATGCCTATGCCGGCACACGCACCCACGTGGAAGGCAGCGGGGTATTCAAGCTGAACGGACGCGAGGAATATGTGCTGATGTACGACCTCTACAGCAGCGGACGTTATGAATACCAGACCTCCAAGGACTTAATCCATTTCTCCGAAGAGCCGCAGTCTTTCCGCAAGGACTTCTTCCCCCGCCACGGTACGGTAATCCCCGTGACGGCGGACGAACTGGAACGCCTGCAACGCCAATGGGGACAAGTGTTGCCGCATGGCAATGAGGCATACCTCATGGTCTATTTCACGGACCCCACCCACAGCATACACATGGCCACCAGCCGCAATGGCCGGACATTCACTGCCGTAAACGGCGGAAAACCGGTCATCGCCGGCGACAGCATCGCCCAACAGCACGGCGTGCGCGACCCGCACATCTACCGCGCACCCGACGGATGCTTCTATCTCACGGCCACCGACCTGCACATCTTCGGACAACAGGAAGGACTGCGGGACACCGAATGGGAAAGGGACGGGAAAAAATACGGATGGGGCAACAACCGCGGAATCGTCATGATGAAAAGCCACGACCTTATCCACTGGAGCCACACCGTATTCCGACTTGACCAGGCCTTCCCGGAAAAGTTCGGCGACCTGGGATGCGCCTGGGCGCCGCAAACCATCTACGACACGGAAACGGAAAAACTGATGGTTTACCTCACCATCCGCCAGACCGGCACGGGAAAGACCCGGCTGTATTATGCCTACGCCAACGACAGCTTCACCGGGTTCTCGACCGAGCCCCAGCTGCTCTTTGAATACCCGGACCCGGACGTGCAAGTGCTGGATGCCGACATCATGCCCATGCCTGACGGGCGTTATTGCATGACCTACTGCGCACAAGAAGGACCAGCCGGCATCAAGATGGCCGTTTCCGACCACATCAACCGGGGTTGGCAGTACTTCCCGCAGCAAATCGATGCCGAACGCGGCTCATGCGAGGCTCCCACCATGTACAAGCTCGCCGATGAAGACCGCTGGTTCCTGCTCTACGACATCTTCTCCATCAAGCCACACAACTTCGGCTTCATGGAGACGACGGACTTCAAGAACTTCCGCCACTTGGGACGCTTCAACGAGGGAGAAATGCGATGCACCAACTTCTCGTCGCCCAAGCACGGCGCCGTCGTCCCCATCACGGACGAAGAAGCCGAAAGGCTGGAAGAATACTGGAAATAAACTTTATACACACATCAAATACAAACGACCATGAAAAGAAATGTATCCAAACTTCTCGCAGCCGCTTTGAGTATCTGCACGGCTGGAGTTTCCGCACAAGGAGTGTGGGAATCTCCCGTCGTGCCGGGAATCAACCTGAACGAGGCCACATCCGGCGCAACCTACTTTATGTACAACATCGGCTCCGACGCTTTTGCCACCAACGGCATGAACCTTTGTCAACAGGCCATCGTCTCCAAGCTGTGCGACGGGGATTCCCAATGGACTGCCCCGCAAGTGTGCAACATCGACAAAACCGAAGACTCCGAGAATACCATAAAGATTACGGTTTATGGAAACCGCTATCTGGGAACAAAAACAGAATACGACGGCAAGTGCTGGGTCAATATCGCAGACGGCTCCGGCTCCAACCAATATGCCTACACGCAAACAGCGGAAGGCTGCTACACCTTGTCCGAGAAAGACAATAGCCATAGAATCTTGGACGTGGCATGGCCGGAGGGCGGTCCCATGGTCTATGAGGACGGACAAGGCTTCACGGATTGGGCATTCATTCCGGAAGCCTCCATCACAGACGGAAGCTTCGCACGCTACAAAGCCCGGAAGAATATGTACGACATTTACCGGACTTTATCCGAAGGACCTCTGACCGACATACAAAAGGAAGCGTTGGAAACAGCCAACAAAACCTACACGCAAACAGATGCCACCGCCGATGACGTGAACGCAGCCACAGCCACACTGCTGAAAGCCGTCGCCAAGACGTTGCCGGAAGGCTCGATGGTGGATGCTTCCGCACTGTTCACCCATGCGGACATGCGTGCGGTAAGATCCAATGCCGACTGGACGCAAGGAGGAAACATCGGTTGGGGAGACTTCGAACACTTTCGTTCCTCCACCGTCCTAAAACAGTCGCAGGAAGACCTTCCGGACGGGCTTTATACCGTTGTCTTCCATGGATTCTTTGCTGATGACACAGCAAACCCACCCACGCTGACCCTGACCAGCGGAAACCGCACGGCATCCGCCCACGTCCCCGACATGCGCTCGATTGATTTCGGGGTGACCCAAGGCGGAGCGGCCGACTGGACCAGCGACAACGGGACGAAGCCCAACGGCATGAGGTCTGCCGCAGAAGCCCTGACACACCCGGGAACTGTGGCCAAAGCGGAAAACTTCCTGGTCGAGAACAATACCTTGACCATAAAGGTCGAAGTGACCAGCGGAGGGCAATGGTTCAACTATCAAGGATTTGACATCTACTACCAACCGGCCTCGCGAAAGGAATCCATCACACTGACAACCCCTTCCGGATGGGGTACCCTCATGCTGCCGTTCACAGCCGACATTCCTGAAGGCCTGACCGTGTACGCTTGCGGGGGAACAACCGCAGACAGCAATGAAGCCGTCCTGAACTTGGAAGAAGTGACCGGCGGCATACAAGCCAATACACCATACATCGTTAGTGCTTCCGCCGACTTCATCCATACATTCGAGGGAGAAAGCACCGCCGGAGCCACGACCTATACCGCCGGACTGCTGACCGGCACGTTCATCGAAATAGAGGCCATAGAGAACTCTTACGTCCTCCAAAACCAAGACGGCAATGTGGGTTTCTACAAAGTGACCGCCGACGCGAAGCCAAAAGTCGGAGCTTACCGTGCATACCTGAATGCCGGGTCAGCAGGCAGCAACGTACAGGCTTTCGTCCTGAGAGACATCGACGGCGACAGCACGACTGCCGGCATCAACAGCACGATAGCCGAGGAAAACATCTTGGTGAATGTATATAACCTCAGTGGCATCCCCGTTCGCAGGAGAGTGAAAGCAAACGAAGCCTTGAACGGCCTGCAAAAAGGCATCTACATCGTGAACGGCACAAAGAAAACCGTGAAATAATCCAGTCAATAACCCTTAAAACTAAAAAGGAATGAAAAAGAAAGCCTATATAAACCCTGAAATTTCCGTATCAGACGTGGAAGCCCGGCAAATGATGGCATGCAGCGACGGCCTTTACCGCCATGAAAGCCCTGCAAGAGAAGAGCTTGAGGTGCTGACGAACCAAAACTGCCGCATCGACCTTTGGGATAACTAAGCTCCCTTGGATTTATCTACAGCTTCCACACAAAAACAGACACAGTCTGTGCATTTCTCCAGGACGAACCGCACCGGGACGCCCTGGAGATTTCCATGGAATCCCGTCCGCCTTCCACTTTTCCTACCCTTCGGAGCAAGCATAAACGCAATGAAAGACAAATGGCAAAAAAAACAAAAAAACGTGGTTTTCTCAGAAAAAAGCTGTTCCTTTATGCCTTGAAATCGGTTTCCGCATGGGAACGAAAAGACAAAGAGAACCGCAATGAACATACCTGAGAACTACCGCCGACTGACGAACCAAGAAATAGCCCGGCTCCGGCAGCAAGGCTGCACGGCGGAAGACTGGAGCCTCATCGAAATCGCTCCCGACACCGACCTGCGGCAAATGGAACACGTGCATTTCTCCGGAACGAACCGCATCGGGGCGTTCCGGAAAGTCTTCACCTTCCCCGGCGGCATGACGCGCCGGGCGGGCATCCGCCATGCCGCGCTCCACGACACGACCGTGGGCGACGACTGCCTCATCGAACATATCCATGACTACATCGCGCACTACGACATCGGGGCGGAATGCGTCATCCTGCACACCGATGTACTGGCCATGACCGCCCGCTCGTCTTTCGGCAACGGCGTGGAGCTGGCCGTCATGAGCGAAAGCGGCGGGCGGGAAATCGTCATGCACGACCGCCTCTCGTCGCAGGAAGCCTACATGCAGGCCATGCACCGCCACGACACGCGCTTCACGCAGGCCATCCGCCGGATGGCCTTCCAATATGCGGAAGAGCAAAGCAGCGAAAGGGGACGTATCGGAATGCGCACCCGCATCCTCCACTGCGGCAGGCTGTGGAACGTGCGTATCGGCTCTTGCGCCATCCTCGACGGGGCGGCACGGCTGGAAAACGGCACCGTGTGCAGCCACCCCGCCTCCCCGGCCTTCGTGGGCGAAGGGGTCATCGCCCGCGACTTCATCTTCCAAACGGGAAGCCATGTGGCGGACGGGGCAATGCTCACCCGTTGTTACGTGGGACAATCCACTGCGGTCGGCCACGGTTTCACTGCCTCCGACACCTATTTCGCCTGCAACTGCCAGGCCGAAAACGGCGAAGCCTGCGCCGTTTTCGCCGGTCCCTACACCGTGACCCACCACAAGGCGACGCTGCTCATCGGCGGCATGTTCTCGTTCATGAACGCCGGGTCGGCCACCAACCAGAGCAACCACGCCTACAAGCTCGGCCCCAGCCACCACGGGGTGTTGGAACGGGGCTGCAAGACAGGCTCGGGCAGCCACATCTCGTGGCCGGTGCGCATCGGGGCATTCTCCCTGGTCATGGGGCATTGCGACCCCTATGCCGACAGCCGCACGTTGCCATTCTCCTACGTCGTGGAACGGGAGGGGGCAAATTACATCATCCCCGGCATCGCCCTGCGGGGAGTGGGTACACTGCGCGACATCCGCAAGTGGCCGCAGCGTGACGGCCGCCCCGCCGACGCGCCCCGGCTGGACCACCTCGTGTTCGAAGCCTTTTCGCCCTACACCATGGAACGAATCCTGCAAGGACATGCCTTGCTCGCCGACCTCGAAAACCAATGGACGGACGACAGACCTGAAACCGAATGGAACGGGTTGCGCATCAAACGCCGCCATGCCGCCACCGGACGGGAACTCTACCGGATGGCCATCGACCGCTTTTTCGGCGACCAGCTGCTGGCGCGGCTGGAAGCCCTCGGCATCCCGTCGCCCGCCGACCTCCGCGCCGCGCTCCGTCCCTCCCGCCCCGAAGAAGGCCGTTGGTGCGACATTGGAGGATTGCTGGCTCCGAAAAGTGAAATAGACCGGCTGGAAGCCGATGTGGCCAACGGTAGCCTGGATAGTACGGAAGCATTGGACGAACGGCTCCTCGCCCTCCGCGAGAGCTACGAAGAACGGGCTTGGGCATGGACTTGGGCGCGCTTGTCGGAAGCTTACCCCGAAGCCGCTAACGGCAACTTCGCCGATGCCCTGTGCCGCCCCGTCATCCGGAAATGGGCGGAAGCCACCATCGGACTGAACCGCCAAATCATCGCCGACGCCCGCAAGGAATTCGAGCAACCCCGCCCCTGCGTGTTCGGCATAGACGGAGACGACGCGGAAGCCGCAGCCGATGCGCTGGCCGTGAAAGGCAACCCGGAGACGCACCCGCTAATCCGGGATTTGGAAAAACAGCAAAGCGATATACGCGAAAAGGCCGAACTGTGGCTGCAAAAGCTCGGCGAAGCCCCATCCGCATGACATAACCCTAAAAACGAACCAAATATGGAAATCAAAGACCAACTGGAAATCATCGTGGGCGACATCACCACCCTGCACACGGATGCCATCGTGAACGCCGCCAACTGCTCACTGCTCGGCGGCGGAGGCGTGGACGGCGCGATACACCGTGCCGCAGGCCCGAAGCTGCTGGAAGAGTGCCGCACGTTGCACGGATGCCGCACGGGAGAGAGCAAGATGACAGACGCTTACGACCTGCCCTGCCGGAAAGTCATCCACACCGTGGGACCCGTATGGCACGGCGGCGGACACCACGAGGCCGAACTACTCGCCTCTTGCTACGACTCTGCCTTGCGCATCGCGGAAGCAAACGGGCTGCGCTCCATCGCATTCCCCTGCATCAGCACCGGAGTTTATGGCTATCCGCATCGCGAAGCCGCCGACATTGCATTGAAGACCGTCTTGGCACACCTACGCTCAGGCGCTTACGAAGGAAAAGTCATCTTTTGCTGCTTCCTCGAAGAAGATGCAGACATCTACGAGGAACTGATGGCCGCACTATAAAAAAGGTGGGAAAGCCATGAGAAAAACCGCCCTGCCCTTCATGCCCGCCCTTGTCGCCCTCGTGTTCGCGACAGGCTGCAAAGACGCGCCCCAACAAGCGGAAACCGCGAAGGAAACGCCTGTCACGGACACCGCCAAGGCCACCGCTCTCCTCGCAGACACCATCACGCTCGCGGAAACGACCGAAAGCCCCGAACCTGCACCAAGCACAATCGAAGAGCTGGAGCAGCTGCACCAACAAATTTGGGACAAGCGCGAAACTTTGGGAAGAGACCATCCGCTCTTCTTCAACTTCCACGGGAGCTACACCACGAAAGACTCCCTCATCGTAGAACTGGCCATCAATAGGCCCGATTGGCAAGCCCAGTTCCGCAAACAGATTTCCGACTCACCCCGCATCGCTTTCCACGGTCCCGCGAAACCGCAAAGAATCGCCCTGACAGCCAGACAAGATGAAGGCATCCGCCTGCTACCGGACTCCGCCGTGTTCCCCACGGACGCGGAGTCGGCCTCTTTCACGCTCAGCAACCTGAGCGGGAACGTGCTGCAATTCGGGAAACCGTACACCGTAGGCTATCAAGGCACGGACGGACAATGGTACGAACTGCCGCACATCGGCGGATGGGAGGATATCGGCTATGCCCTGCGCCCGGGCGGGACACACACTTTCAAGGCCGCATTGCTGCCCATACTGAACCGCAACCGCCCGGGTACGTACCGCTTCTACAAGGAAGTGCATTGGGCCGGCGACAAGGATAAGTTCTGGGTCATGACGGAGTTCAGGCTTGGAAACGAACCATGACGACCCAGTTGTTAGAAACTGGGCCGACATACCCCGTGAAGAAATCATCCTTTATCTTACTCCGGCCGCACAACCCTCAACACCAATTCCGCAGGTTTCAATCCACGTGCCGACGCTTTCAAGCGAACCGTCCCCGCCTTGCCATTCTCCGCCACGATGGCCGTCATCTGCCCGTTGAACACCGGCATCTGCGGACGGCCAAAGGGTTCCAAACAGACAGGATTGCCATTGGCTCCGGCCTTGTAATACCCTGCCCCACGGACGGAGAACCTCACCGTATGCTGTGCGTCGGGACAGAGATTGCCCTCACGGTCCACCACGCTGACGGTCACGAAAGCCAAATCCTCGTCACGCAACCCCGCATTGAGCGTATCCTTGTCGGCCTGCAACACAAGGCGGTAAGGCTCGCCCGCCGTGCGCACGACTGTTTCCATGCACTTCCTTCCCTGTGCATCGTAGGCCACGGCCTTCAACTCCCCCGGTTCGTAGCGGACGTCCATCCACATCAGACGGTAACGCGCCTGACGGGCCAACGCCCGGCGGGCCTCATCGTTCTCCGTGGCATCCACCGCCACGGACAAGTCCTTCGTCCGTTTCCCCTGGCTCTTGCCGTTGATGAACAGCTCCACCGTCGGGTAACTGGTGTAGACAAACACCGGCGTGGCCTCGCCCTCGCGCCCCGGCCACGTCCAATGAGGCAGGATATGGAGCGTTTCATCCTCCTTGTTCCACAGGCTGCGGTACAGATAGTAACGGTCCTTGGGCAAATAGGCCAGATCGATGATGCCGAACAACGAGGAATGGCTGGGCCAGTCGTTATAATAAGGAGTAGGCTCGCCCAGATAGTCGAACCCCGTCCACACAAACTCTCCTATATAATAAGGTATGTCCTCCGACAAGATGAAATTGTCCTCCGGCAGGTCGCTCCAGCCACAATGCTCCACATCGTAAGAAGACGCCTGATGGTCGTCATACTTCGCGTCGGCCTTCCGCTCTACCGGAAATTTATACACCCCGCGCGAGCTGACCGTGGAAGCGGTCTCGGACCCCAGCACGATTTGCTGCGGCAACTTGTCATAGGCCATCCGCACCTTGTGGGAACGGTAGTTCAGCCCCGGGATGTCCATGATGGCCGCCACATGGCTGGCGATGGCGGCATCCACGCGGTCCATGCCTTGCGTGCAAGGCCGCGTGGGGTCCTCACGGTGTACTATCTCCTGCATCTTCCGGCAGAGCTTCGCCCCCTGCGCCGAACCTTGGTCCGGCACTTCGTTGCCGATGCACCACATCGCCACGGAGGGGGCGTTGCGGTAATGGCGCACGACATTCGTCAAGTCGCGCTCCACCCACTCGTCATAGTACTTATGATAGCCGTTGGCCATCTTCTTCGTGCGCCACTCGTCAAAGGTCTCCACCATCAGGAGCATCCCCATCTCATCGCACGCCCGCACCAGTTCAGGCGACGGCATGTTGTGCGACGTACGGTAGGCGTTGCAGCCCATGTCCTTCAACATCTTCAGCCGGTAACGGATGGCCTGTTCGTTGACGGCCGTCCCCAGCGGACCCAGGTCATGATGGTTGCATGTGCCGTGCAGCACCAGTTTCCGTCCGTTCAGGAAAAAACCTTGGTCCGGCACGATTTCCACAGTACGTATGCCGAATGTCGTCTGGTAGGAATCTGTCAGCCGCCCCTGATAATAGACTTCCGTGTCCGCCCGGTAAAGGTGCGGATGCCCGATGTCCCAAAGCTGCGGCCCGGTCACCACAAAATCCTGCTCCAGGATACCCTCGTCATAAGAGGAAAGCCCGGACTCTCGTTCCGCCACCGATATACCGGAAGGCGACCTCAGCACCGTCTTCAGCCTCACCTCCCGCACGTCCGTCCCCTCCGGAAGCTCCAGCTCCGTGCGCACCTTCACTCGGGCGAACCCTTCGCGCACCACCGGCGTGGTGACCGTCGTCCCCCAAGTGCGGACACCCACTTTCCCCGTCACCACCAGGTGCACGTTGCGGTACAGTCCGGCTCCCGGATACCAGCGCGAGCTTTCCGGCTCGTTTTCCAGCCGCACGGCCAACACGTTGCCCTTCGCATCCACGTAGTCCGTCACATCGAAATAGAAAGAGTTGTAGCCATACGGCCACTCTCCTACCCGGCGACCGTTGACATAGACCTGCGCATGGCTCATCGCGCCGTCGAACATCAGGACAGCCCGTTTGTCCGGCCCGAATTCCGGCACATCAAAATGCAGGCGGTACCAACCCACACCCACGAACGGCAGTCCGCCCGTACGTCCGGACTGGAACTGGGCTTCCTTCTGCCCGTCCTGCTCGATGGCCATGAACTGGCGGTCGTTGTTCCCGTCGAACGGGCCGCCGATGGCCCAGTCATGAGGCACGGACACCCGTTCCCATTTCCGTTCGTCCACCTGCACGTCGGCAAACGCCTCCGCGTCCTGGTGGGTGAACCGCCACCCGTCCCGTAACAAGCATGTCGTTCTCACGTCCCCGGCCCGCGTTCCCACACAGAACATCAAGGCACACAACCACAGCCACAGCTTTCTCATTTCTTATAAACCGATAAAATCAACGGGCAAAGGAATAAACCACATCCATCACTTTCCGGCCTATTTCGTCCGCCTCTTCCGCCGTCCGTGCCTCGGAATAGACCCGGATAATCGGCTCGGTGTTGCTCTTGCGCAGATGCACCCAACTGTCGGCAAAGTCAATCTTCACCCCGTCTATGTCGTTCACTTCCTCATCCTTGTACATCTCCTTCACTTGGGCCAGAATGGCGTCCACGTCCGTGTCCGGTGTCAGGTCGATGCGGTTCTTCGCCATGTAATATTGCGGGTAGGTGGCCCGAAGCTCGGACATCTTCTTTCCGCTCTTGGCCAGATACGTCAGCACCAAGGCGATGCCCACCAAGGCGTCGCGCCCATAATGCGCCTCCGGATAGATGACCCCGCCGTTGCCTTCCCCGCCAATGACGGCACGGACGGCCTTCATCTGGGTCACCACGTTCACCTCCCCCACGGCCGCCGCACGGTATTCGCACCCGTATTTGCGGGTCACGTCGCGCAAGGCACGGGTGGAACTCAGGTTGGACACGGTGTTACCGGGCGTATGCTGCAGGATATAGTCCGCCACGGTCACCAGCGTATATTCCTCGCCGTACATCGTGCCGTCCTCGCAGAACATGGCCAGGCGGTCCACGTCCGGGTCCACGACAAACGCCACGTCATAGCCCCCCTTCTGCATCAACGCCTTGATGTCGCCCAGGTTCTTCTCCAGCGGTTCCGGATTGTGCCCGAAATCGCCCGTCGGCTCCGTAAACAAGCCTGTCACCTGCTTCACGCCCAGCTGTTCCAACAGTTTGGGAAGGATGATGCCTCCCACGGAATTCACCGTGTCGATGGCCACCCGGAAGCCGACCTTGCGGATAGCTTCCACATCCACCAGCTTCAGGCTCTTCACCAAGTCTATGTGCTTCTGGTCATAAGTATGGTCCTCGCGGCACTTGCCCAAATGGTCCACGTCCGCATAGACGAAAGCCTCCTCTTCGGCCAGCCTCAGCACCTCGTTGCCCTCTTCCTTGTTCAAGAACTCGCCCTTCTCGTTCAACAGCTTCAAGGCGTTCCACATCCTGGGATTGTGGGAAGCCGTGATGATGATGCCGCCGCAAGCCCCTTCCATCGTCACGGCCACCTCGGTGGTCGGCGTGGAAGCCAACCCGATGTCCACCACGTCGAAGCCCATGCCTGTCAGCGTGCCGCAAACCACGTCGCGCACCATCGCGCCGGAGATACGGGCATCTCGCCCCACCACGATTTTATTGCTCTTCACCGCCGTGGTCTTGCGGATAAAGGCCGCGTAAGCGGAAGTGAATTTCACAATGTCCAACGGATTCAACGTGTCGCCCGTGGGGCCGCCAATCGTCCCGCGTATGCCGGAAATGGATTTTATCAATGTCATAAGTTTCAGAGTTTAAAAGTTTTTCCCACCGCAACGTGCCGTGGCTTGGGGCAAAGGTAGGGAATATCTATGAAACGACATGTCAAGATAAAAAAAAACGATACCCGTGCGGCGCATTCTGTAAAATTTGCGTATCTTTACAAGCAGAAAGACGCAAAAGCTTTAACCCAAACTGCGACAAGCCATGGAAGAGACCAGACAGACACCGGAAATCGTCAAGAAATGGAGCGAGGAAACCACACGCCACGCCCCGGAGCAACCGGACAAGCCCTCGGAAGACACCGAAACGCCCCCTGTATTGGTGGCCATCTCATGGGGCATCATCGTCATCGGCCTTCTGGCGTTAGCCATCATGATTTATGACTTCGAGGTGCTTCATATCTGTTTTGCATGGAGAAAATGGCTCTATATCATCCTGTTATTTGGCAGTGTCGGTATGCTACAAGAAAAAATCAAAACAAGAACCGTCCCGTCATTCATCCATCTCCTACTCATAGCCATAAGCATAATCGCCCTCATTTATTTTTTTTACCGAAATTCCAGTCCCGGCATTAAAACGATATACCATGACCGATACGAGTGTATCCAACCCACAGCCGACTCGCCAGAAAATTATTGGATCGTACAATACGAAAACTGGCGTCTCTACAAGGGCATGTCGAAAGAATACACCTATGGCAGCGGGAAAAACAAAAATACCGAACGCAAGGAAGAAGGCTTCGGAATCAACCAATGGCCAAACGGAGACTATTATATAGGACTGTGGAAAGAAGGAATCCGCACTTTCGGCCTCTATGTCTGGAAAGGCGACAACACATCAGCCTATTTCGGAACGCGCCAATGGAATGAAGCAACAGAAGAATACGAAATGACCGGACGGGGCGTCTATTTCTACAATAACGGCTACACCTTCGACGGCACGTTCAAGAACGGAACGGAGGAAGGATGGGGCCATGCCTACTATCCGGACGGCGTCCGGGCGTATGCCCATTTCAAACAAGGCAAACGGACGGAATACCATGAACCTCTTCGGGAATACCAATACATAGGCTGGTTCGACGCGAACGACACTACCGGATACGGCCGCTACTACTATCCCCAGGGTGGATTCTACCAAGGCTGGTTCAAGAACGGCAAGTTCAACGGCCCCGGACGGCTGGCAGACATAAGAAACCATACCATAGCCGAACGGGACTGGAAGATGGCCGACCCCCGGGGAGATGCAGAACAGCTGTTAAGGGCGGCCAACGCACAAGCCCAAGAAGCGATACAGGCCTATAGGAATTCACAAGCCAGGCTGGCCGCGAATGCCCGCCAACGTTCCGGCTACAAACCGCAACCGGACACGCCCGTTCCATCCACCGCCTCCAAGGCCTCCACCAAAACACGGGAAAAACACCCCGCCGAAGAAGCCCTCCCCTTGGAGGCTTTCCTCACACAGCCCGACCCGTCGGCCCGCCGCATCATAAGCTACAAAGGCAAGCTGGTGGCCCAGAAGCCGGAAGGAAAGGCACAAGCCACCTTCGACAACGGGGATGTCTACAACGGGGAATGGCACAAAGGACTGAGGGAAGGATACGGCGAAATCAAGTATGCCAACGGTGACGAATACAAAGGGGAATGGAAAGCCGACAAACGCACCGGGAAAGGATACTATTTCAAAGGACCGTACGACTATGTGAAAGGGGACTTCGTGGACGGAAAGCCCCACGGACTGGCCATCCGCTATGTCAATGGCGTGAGGGTCTACAACGGGAGATGGGTGGAGGGAGTGCCACAAAAGACCGGAATAAGGGCCAACGCCCGAGGAAAATCGGAATAACCGACCGTGTTATCGCCCAAAAAGACTATCTTTGCCCTGTACAACAGACTGAAACATTAACCTCATACATTTCCAGACATGAAAAGACATGCATTTTTATACCTCCTACTCTGCCTGCCCTGGGCCGGCATGGCACAGGAAGCCGGCCCCGCCACGCCGGAAGCCCTCAGCCAGAAAGTCGCCCAGTTCGGCACGTCGCTCCCCCAGGAGAAAGTGTTCCTCCACATGGACAACACCTGCTACTTCGTGGGCGACACGATATGGTACAAGGCCTACGTGACCCGCTCCGACCGGCAGACCCCGACCGACCTCAGCAAGATTCTCTACGTGGAACTCCTCACGCCGGACGGCTACCTGGTGGAACGGCAGCAGCTGGAGATGCCGGACGGCACGGCGCACGGTGCCTTCGCGCTGAAAGACTCCCTCTATGCCGGATACTATGAGCTGCGGGCCTATACGCTGTGGATGCTCAACTTCGGCGCATACGACCATCCGCACTCCAAATGGACCGAACGGATGTTCTACAACAAGCGGATGGCCCAGGACTTCTTCCGCGACTACGACAAGCTATACTCCCGCGTGTTCCCCGTGTTCGACCAACCGCAAAAGCCGGGAGAATACCTGAAGGACATGACCCTGCGCCCCCTGCGAAGGTACTTCAAGTCCCCTAAAGGGAAACCCGAGCTGGATGTCCGCTTCTATCCCGAAGGGGGCGACCTCGTGGAAGGCACTTACGGGCGGGTGGCTTTCGAGGCCCACACGAAGGAAGGGCAACACATCGACGTGGAGCTGTCCATCCAAGACCGGAACGGGAAGGAAGTGGCCCGAACCCGGACCGTCCACCGCGGACGGGGGGTGTTCGGCCTGCCCGCCATCCCGTCCGGGGAGAGGTACAAGGCCATATTCCGCTACGGTGAATATGACTATACGGTGGAACTGCCCGAACCGGAAAAGGAAGGTTGCGCCCTGCACGTCGCCCGGCAAGGGGAAGCCATACGCGTTTCCATCCAGGCCTCAGGCCTCGACCTGCCCCGGCCCGCCTTGGGCCTACAAGTGCAGCATGGCGGAGTGTCCAAAGCGTTTCATGACCTTCATCCCGATGAAGAAGGGAAAGCCACGGTAGAGATTCCGCTTTCCCAACTCCCCACCGGAGTCAACCAGTTCACCCTGTTCGACGGAAACGGCCGCATCTACGCCGACCGACTGCTCTTCGTCAACCACCACGACCTCGACCGCCCGCAAATGGACATCACCGGCATCAAGACCCAATACGAACCGTTCGAGCCCATCAGCCTCCAACTGCGGCTGAAAGACCCGGCCACCCCCAAGCCCAACGTGTCGCTGGCCGTACGCGACCATGCCACGGACGAACTGACCTACGACAACGGCAACCTCCTCACGGAGATGCTGCTCTCCAGCGAACTGAAAGGCTTCGTGGAAAATCCCGGATTCTATTTCGAGGCCGACGACAGCTTGCACGCACAGGCCCTCGACCTGCTGATGATGGTGCAGGGATGGAGACGTTACGACTGGAAGACCATGGCGGGCATCGAACCGATGGAACTCCGGCACATGCCCGAGCAGGTGCAGACCCTTTCAGGATGCGTCAACCGGATCGAAGAGTTCCGCATGGCCTACGGAACGCATGTCAAGGAAGAGAACTGGATTCCCGGGGAAGGCAACATGCGCATACCGGACACTTCCGTGGAACGGGAAGAGACCATTCAGGACATCATGGCGGAGACAGACGAGAACGCGGAAGGCGAAGGGTTCTCGTCCGACAACACCGCCGACCACAATCCCATGACGCAAATGTATGATGAGAACCAAACAGACCCGTTCGGCCACGGCTACACCTTCAGCAACCTGAAGGAAGAAGTCAACGTCTGGCCCACATTCGTGCAAGGAAGAGAGAACCTGAGCGTCATGCAGACCACGGAAAACGGCACGTTCTACCTGCAGACACCCCTGCTGTACGGCCCGTACATCCTTTTCCTTCAGGCCACGGACCAAGACAAAGGACAAGAATACATCAAGGAAAGAAACCGGAAAGACTATACCAACGAGGAAGCCTATCCCGACTACTACGTCAAGATGAACCGTTTCAGCCCCATCTTTCCCAAGCCCTACAGTTTCTATCAGGATGCCCCGCGCCATGAAGGCGACGAACGGTTCGAGAATCCGGACGGGCAATCCTCGTTCACCGACCGCCAGCTCGCCACGGTAGTGGTCCGCACCAAACGGGGCGGGCTGCGCCGGCTCGACCTGAGCAAACCGGCCTTGGTGGTGGATGCCTATGACGCGTTCAACCTGACAGCCGACTACGGCCTGAGTACCGGTACGCACAACTGGGTCACCTTCCCCCAACAGGTCGCCCTGACGTACATCGGCGACATGGGCATGGAGCGGGACTTCTTCCTCCAGGTGCGCTACGACGGCAAGCCGGTCAACCTGAAGACCGCACACAAGAAAGTGGCTCCGGCACGCATGGCCAATGGCACGCAACTTGAAATCCCGCCCGTCATCATGGCCGGAGAGGCGAAAATGGACAAGTACCGCCATCTCAGCAACCTGGACAAGCTTTACATCTACACGGACTATGCCCCACGCGAACAAGGCAGCGTCCGCTACGAGGGCAGCAACCAGCCGGATGTCATCATCGACTACCGCCTCTTCCCCGATGAAGGCTACCAAAAGACCTACCGCGACCGACGCTACATACTGGACGGCTATGCCGTGTGCGAGGATTTCTACAGTCCGGACTATAGCCAGAAGCCTCTGCCGGACACGAAAGACTACCGCCGCACGCTCTACTGGAACCCCAATGTGGAATTCGACGCTGAAGGGAAGGCCACCGTCAACCTATACAACAACAGCAAACAGACCGTGCTGAGCGTGCAAGCCGAAGGCATCACGGCCGAAGGCACGCCCCTCGTATGGGACAACAACGAGAACTGACCCGACGTTTAATCCTCAAAAAACGGACCGCCATGAGAAGTTACACCTTTCTTAGCCTTATCCGAAAGTATGTCAACGCAAGCCTCATCCTGATTGCCGTCACCGTCCTGGCCCTCATCGTGGCCAACTCGGGATGGGGTGACACCTACCGTGCCTTTTGGGAGAAGACCGTAAGTTTCTCCATCGGGAATTTCAACCTCTTCAGCCACGGGCAGGAGAGCCTCACCCTGCTGGAGTTCATCAACGACTTCCTCATGGCCTTGTTCTTCTTCACCGTCGGACTGGAAATCAAGCGGGAAATCCTGGTGGGCGAGCTTTCCACCCGAAAGAAAGCCCTGTTGCCCATCATCGGGGCGTGCGGCGGCATGGCTCTTCCCGTACTGGTCTTCTTCCTGGCGTGTCCTGACCATCCGGACATGCTGCGGGGCTGCGCCATCCCCATGGCCACCGACATCGCCTTTTCCTTGGGGGTACTCTCCACCTTCGGCCGCCGGGTCCCCATCGGCCTGAAAGTGTTCCTCGCCACCCTCGCCATCGCGGACGACCTGGGCGGCATCCTGGTCATCGCCATCTTCTATTCCACCGAGCTGCACCTGCAATACTTGCTCTATGCCGCCGGATTGATACTCGTCCTCTGCTATGGAAACTACAAAGGCGTCAAAGCCAAGACCTTTTATCTCCTCGTCGGTGTCTTCGTGTGGTACCTGTTCCTCAACTCAGGCATCCATTCCACCATAGCCGGTGTCATCGTGGCCTTCCTCATACCGGCCCGCCCGCGTGCCACGACCCTGCATTTCGTGAGACACCTTCGGAACAAAATCAACCGTTTTCCTCTCCACCAAGCCGCCACCAACCGTAGAGGAACGGCCATCCTCTCCAACGAGCAAATCATGTTGCTGAAAAACATCGAGCATACATCCGACCGCACCATCAGCCCCCTGCAGTCGCTGGAGGACGCCTTGCAGAATCCGGTCAACTACATCGTCATCCCCATCTTCGCCTTCGCCAACGCAGGAATCAACCTGGAGGGCATCAGCCTCGACAGCCTGCTCAACGGAGTGGGGCTGGCCGTCTTTCTCGGTCTCGCTGTCGGGAAATTCGCCGGCGTCTTCACCTTCTCCTGGCTGGCGGTCAGACTGGGCTTCGTACAACTGCCCCAAGGCTGTAACTGGAAGATGTTCTTCAGCGCAAGTATGCTGACGGGCATTGGTTTCACGGTATCCATGTTCATCGCCGACCTTTCCTACTACCATGTCAGCACGACCGGAAGCACCTTGCTCAACGATGCCAAGCTCGGCATCCTCTGCGGCTCCGTCGTGGCCGGACTGTTGGGCTGGACATTGCTCTCGCTCACTCTGCCCCAGTACAAGAAGCCGGCTTCCTAATCCTAATCCCGCCCACACAAAATCCGGGAGATTGTTTTTGTACGTCCGGATACCCATGTCGGTATCCGGACGTACAAATCCCTACATGTCACTTTTTTCACCTCCAATTACGTCTTCTCCCCCATTTCCACGTCTTATAGACAAAAAGCATCAGCATCTGGTGGGAAAAGGATGGACAAGAAATACTGGTAATGAAGAGTGAACACATCGAATACAATGTGCCTCTTGTCCCTGCCGACCTCATCCAACACCCAGACACCACACAAGTGACATGGATACCTGTTCAGACACCCAGACTCAACCCAGACGGAACGTCCGAAACCTGCCATCTCGCTCTCCGGCGTGACAATCCGCAAAAGATATGGATGGTGGACGGCGGTCTATAAAAAAGCACAGCCTCAGCCTATCAAGCTCAGCAGCTTCCGTTCCGGGGCTTCGGGCAGCAACCGGCGCAGATGCGCATATATCTTCTGAAATGATTCGTCAGGCGTGCAGCCGGCATCCTGACGCCCGTAAAGCGTTTCCGGCAGCACGTACCGCGCCACACCCCAGCCATAAGGCCGGCCGTGACGGTCCGTATTATACTCAAAATCGGCGATGACGATGTGCAACCCCATCATCAGGCGAGTGAGAACCGGTTCGAGGGAAATCCGGAATTCCCCTCGGGCCGGTTCCTGTATCTCTGCCGAACGCCGTCCCCGCCCTTTGACAAAACCCAGCATCCGGCGCAGGTCCTTGACCGTCACCCCGCCTTCGCAGGCTATGGTCTGCAGCACCACGTCGTCCAGCGCGGCGGTGTCCTCGTCCTTGGCATAACGCAGGGAACGCCGGTAGTTCATCAAGTCCGGCAACCACTCCAGACTGACGTATCCTGCCTTACGGTTGAAAATCTTCCCGTAGGCGCAATGCCCTTCCCGGATGACCGGGCCTTTCCATTCCCACGCGCCTTCCCCTTCGTCCGGGAACCAACAGTCCCATGCCGTCCTTTCCTCGATGGAAAAGCCGGGGATGCCGCAACGAAAGAAGGGCAGGAACCCGCATTCGAGTACCTGCCGCTCCATTTCCACCGCATTTCTTATTATTCTTGCGTCCATATCATTATTCATCGTCCGTCTGCCTTGACATCAGCACACTTCCGACCCGGGCTTCACCTCGCGTTCCACCGTGGCCACGCTCAGGCTGCCGTCGTAGTCCATGGCCGAAAGGATCATGCCCTGGCTCTCGATGCCTTTCAGCTTGCGCGGCGGCAGGTTGGCGATGAAGCACACCTGCTTGCCCACCAAATCCTCCGGCTTATAGTATTTGGCGATGCCGCTCACGATGGTGCGGTTCTCCAGTCCGTCGGCAATCTTGAAGCACAACAGCTTGTCGGCCTTAGGCACCTTGGTGCATTCCAGCACTGTCCCCACGCGGATGTCCAGTTTCTCGAAGTCCTCGAAAGCGATGTTCTCGCGGATGGGCTTCGCCTTATAGTTGGCTTCCTCGTTGGCCTTCTTCGTGTCCAACAACTTTTGCACCTGCGCCTCGATGACGTCGTCCTCTATCTTCTCGAACAACAGTTCGGGCTTGCCCAGCTGATGTCCGGCGGCCAGAAGGTCGGTGCGTCCCAGCTGGTTCCACTCGAAGTTCTCCATGTTCAACATGCCGCGCAGTTTCTTGCTGCTGAAGGGCAGGAACGGCTCAAAGGCGATGGCCAGGTTGGCCGTGAGCTGCAAGGAGATATAGATGATGGTCCTCACGCGCTCCGGGTCGGTCTTCACCACTTTCCACGGCTCGCAGTCCGCGATATACTTGTTGCCGATGCGGGCCAGGTTCATGGCCTCCTTCTGGGCGTCGCGGAACTTGAAGTTGTCCAGCAGTTCCTCCACCTTGGCCTTCACGTCCTTGAACTCGTCCAGCGTCTGGCGGTCGTAGTCCGTCAGTTCGCCGCATTCCGGCACGATGCCTTCATAATACTTCTGCGTGAGCTGCAGGGCGCGGTTCACGAAGTTGCCATAGACGGCCACCAGCTCGTTGTTGTTGCGGGCCTGGAAGTCCTTCCACGTGAAGTCGTTGTCCTTCGTCTCCGGCGCATTGGCCGTCAGCACGTAGCGCAGCACGTCCTGCTTGCCGGGGAAGTCGCGCAGGTATTCGTGCAGCCACACGGCCCAGTTGCGCGAGGTGGAAATCTTGTCGCCCTCCAGGTTCAGGAACTCGTTGGCCGGCACGTTGTCCGGCAGGATGTAGCTGCCCTCGGCCTTCAACATGGCGGGGAACACGATGCAGTGGAACACGATGTTGTCCTTTCCGATGAAGTGCACCAGGCGCGTCTCGGGGTCTTTCCACCACTTCTCCCACGAATCGGGCAGCAGTTCCTTCGTGTTGCTGATGTAGCCGATGGGCGCATCGAACCACACGTAGAGCACCTTGCCCTCGGCTCCCTCGACCGGCACGGGAATGCCCCAGTCCAGGTCGCGGCTCACGGCACGGGGATGCAGCCCCGCGTCGAGCCAGCTCTTGCACTGCCCGTAGACGTTGTTGCGCCATTCCTTGTGGTCTTCCAGAATCCACTGGCGCAGCCAGGCCTCGTGCTTGTCGAGCGGCAGATACCAGTGCTTCGTCTCGCGCATCACGGGTTTCGAGCCGCTGATGGCACTCTTCGGGTTGATGAGTTCCGTGGGCGAGAGCGACGAGCCGCATTTCTCGCACTGGTCGCCATACGCGCCCTCGGCATGGCAATAGGGGCATTCGCCCGTGATGTAGCGGTCGGCCAGGAAGGTGTGGGCCTCTTCATCGTAATACTGCATGGAAGTCTTCTCCACGAACTCGCCCTTGTCATAGAGCGTGCGGAAGAAGCCGGATGCCGTCTCGCTGTGTACCTTGGACGTGGTGCGCCCGTACACGTCGAACGAGATGCCGAACTCCTCAAACGAGTCCTTGATCAGCTTATGGTAGCGGTCCACCACGTCCTGCGGCGTGATGCCCTCCTTGCGGGCCCGGATGGTGATGGGCACGCCGTGTTCGTCCGAACCGCCGATGAAAAGTACGTCCTCCTTCTTCAGCCGGAGATAGCGCACGTAGATGTCCGCCGGCACGTACACGCCCGCCAGGTGTCCGATATGCACCGGCCCGTTGGCGTACGGCAGGGCCGACGTGACAGTTGTTCTTTTGAATTTCTTCTCCATCTTGTACTATTTTGATTGAATGATTGTCTTTTCCAAGAAATTACGTGCAAAGTTACGGAATTATTTCCGATTTCTCCGGTTTGACGGGGACAAATCATTCGCATCGCCCCAAACGGGAGCAAAGCCCGACCTACTATACAACAGGCAAGCGATAGCAACGCAAAGGAAGCCGCCCTCGCGGTGGAAGAGGGCGTACCGGACGGATACTGCTCCGACTTCCGGGGAACGCCCCCCTGCGAAGAAGCCGGACGAACGCCTCGCGGAGGGCCGGATAGTACTTGCCGCAAAGTACCCGAGTACTCTGCGGCAAGTACCCGAGTACTCTGCGCAGAGTACTGCGACGGCCTCCGCACGGCGACGCCTCACTCCGTGCGGATGCTGAGGATGGGGTTCTCGCGGGCCACCTGACGGCACTGGAACCAGACGGTGAGCAGCGTGATGCCGCCAATCAGAACGAAGGCCGCCAGGAAGAGCCACCAATGGATGGGCGTCTTGTAGGCGAAGTTCTGCAGGTAGTAGTACACGGCATACCAGGCCACGGGGGCGGCCACCACGAAACCGACGAGCAGGATGCACCCGTATTGCAGGCAGAACATGCGGACAATCTGCCGCGACGTGGCCCCCATAATCTTACGCAGCCCAATCTCCTTGCGGCGGTAGTTGCACTCGAAGAGCGTCATGCCGAACACGCCGCTCAGGGCAATCAGCACGGCCAGTCCGCTGAAGAGCAGTAAGACCTGCTGCATGTGCCGCTCGTTGCGGTAGATGTTCTCCATCAGCTGGAACTGGGTCTTGATTTCCCATTGCTTGTCGGGCGCGAACTTCAGGCAGTAGTCGCGGATGGGGGCGAAGGCCTCCATCAGTTCCACGCCGTCCTTGATGCGGATGTTGGCGCTGCTGCGCCACCCCCAGTTCAAGTAGTTGCCTCCGGAGAATACTATCAGGCAGGTGGGCTGCACCTCTTCGCGCAAGGAACCCGACTTGAAGTCCTCACAAATTCCCACGATATGTCCTGCATAGTTAATCGATTTTCCCACACGGACTGCCGGATATGCCTCGTAGGCTTTCCGGTTGAAAATCATGGGGTTTTCCTTGTCCTGCGGGTTGAAATCCTCTCCTTCGAGCAGCCGTATGCCCATCACCTTCAGGTAATTGGGCGACACGGGAATGCACGTGAACTGCAAACGGCTTCCGTCCTCCGCGTTGCGCCCCCAGTTCATGACATTATGATTGAATTGGGCAGAAAGCAAGACTTGGGAAAGAGCCACGTCCTCCACGCAGGCCACCTGCCGCAAGCCGCTGGCGAAAGCCTCGGCATCACGCTCCCATACGCCACAATCACTCAAATTGATGGTCACCAGCCGGTCCTGGTCGTAACCCAGATAGGAATGACGCATATAGTAGTTCTGGCTCACGATGCCGCCCACGATGATGACCAACGCCATGGCCACGGCCAGCTGGATGCCGATGAGCACATTGCGTATCCGCCGCCCGCAGGCCGTCAGGCCGAAATTGCCCTTCAGCACCAAGGCTGGCTGGAACGAAGTGGCATAATGGGCGGGAAACACGCTGGCCAGCCACCCCACAAGCAAGGCGATGACACCGGTGAGACCGAGGACGAGCGGATAGCCCGACAAACGGATATTGACATTGAGCAAGTCGTTGACGAAGCTCTTCTCCAACGCCAGCACCACCAGCAACGACAGGGCAAAAGCCAGCAACGCCAGGAAGACACCCTCGGAAACCAGACCGCGTATCAGCGTACGGCGACGCGCACCCAGCACCCGCTGCGTGTTCAGACTCCTCATGCGCAAAGGCGTAAGGGCCGTATAGAAGTTCGTGAAGTTGATGGCCGCCGTGAGGATAATCAGCACACAGATGCACAAGTAAATCAGGCGTTGCTTCGGGTCGGCCTTGGGCACATCATCTCTTGTAGTCAAAAGCTCCGGATGAAAGAACAACTCGTCATAGGCTGTGAGACGGAACACCAAGTCGCCATCCCCCCCAAGAGAATCGTTCAACAGCCTCTCCACCTCAGCCTTCTTCTCCGGATTCCGGAGTTGCAAGTATCCGAAATAACGCCCATTCTGCCAATCATTCGCCTGATAATTGGCCAGATTGTTATACACATGATTCTGCACCGAACAGTTCTCCGGAAAGTCGCGATACACTCCGCCGATGATCCACTGCTCGTTGTTGTTCAACCGCCAGATGGCCGTCCCCACCAGATCGGTGCGGTGGAACACCCGCCGGGCCAGGCTCTCGGGGATATACAGGTACTGTGGACGATGGAAGGTGGACGTGTCGCACGCCACCCAGTCGAACTCGAACATGTCGAAGAACTGGGGCGTGATGCCGTGGGCCTTGGACTCGAATTCCGTCTGCCGGTCCTCCGTGGCGGCACGCAGGTCCCATTCTTCAATCAGGGCGTAACGCTCAATCTCGGGAGAAATCCGGGCACAACGTTGCTCTATCAGAGGACGCGAATGGTGACTCGAAATCTGAAAATCAGGAGACTCCTTGCTGATATGGAAGATGCGGCCGGCCTGCGTGATGCGGCTGTCGTACGTCATCTCATACTGCACCTCCATCAGGATGATGATGAAGGCGGCGAAGGCCAGCGTCAGTCCCGCCACGTTCATGGCGATGGACAGAGGGAAACGCCGGAGGATGCTGGTAAAGTTCTTGTATAAGGCTTTCATAGGACTTTCGTGTTTAAAAGGTCGTCGTTAATCTTCCGTCTCGGTCACGATATGGCCGTCGAACAGGTGGACGATGCGCCGCGCGCTGGCCGCGTCGTGGCTGTTGTGCGTCACCATCACGATGGTCGTCCCCTCCCGGTTCAGTTCCGCCAGCAGGCCGATGACCTCCTTCCCGTGGGCCGAGTCCAGGTTTCCCGTAGGCTCGTCGGCCAGGATGAGCTGCGGACGGGTGACGACCGCTCGGGCGATGGCCACCCTTTGCTGCTGCCCGCCGGACAGCTGCTGCGGATAGTGCTTGGCCCGGTGGCTCATCTTCATGCGGTCCAGCAGGGCCTCCACCCTTTCCCGCCGCTCCTTGGCCGGCACGCCGGCATAGATGAGCGGTAACTCCACATTCTCATACACGGTCATCTCGTCGATGAGGTTGAAACTCTGGAACACAAAGCCGATGGTACCCCGCCGCAGGCCCGTGCGTTCGTCCTCCGTCAGCCGCGCCACTTCCTGCCCGTTGAGCAGGTAACTGCCTTCGGAGGGGTTGTCCAGCAGGCCGATGATGTTCAGCAGGGTGGATTTGCCGCACCCCGAAGGCCCCATGATGGCCACGAACTCCCCGTCGTCGATGTGCAGGTTGATGCCCTGCAAGGCGATGGTCTCCACTTCTTCCGTCCGGAAAGTCTTTCCTAAGTTCTCAATCTGTATCATACCGCAAATTGCTTTTATAATGTAAAATTAGTAAATATCCAGCTCATCGCTGGCCTTGTAACTCTCATATCCCGAAATAATCACCCGCTCGCCCGGCTCCAGCCCCTCGGTCACCTCGTAGTAGAGGGGGTTCTGCCGCCCGATGCGGATGCGGCGCCGGTAGGCCTTGTCTCCCTCCGCGTCGAGCACGAAGATCCATTCGCCGCCCGTCACCTGGTAGAAGGTGCCTTTGGGAATCAGCACGCAGTCCTGCGGCTGCCCCAGCTGCAGGTCGATGTAGTAACTCTGTCCGCTGCGTATCTGCCGGGGACGCTCGCCGGTGAAGACCAGCTCCGTGCGGAAGCGGCCGTCGCGCACCTCGGGGAACACCTTGCGCAACGACAGCCGGTAGGTCTTCCCGTCGCGGCCGAACGTGCCTTCCAGCCCGGTGCGGACGCGGTCGATGTAGTGCTCGTCGATCTGCGCCTCAATCTTGAAGTCCGACAGGTCGTTCACCTGCCCGATTTTCTGTCCCGACGCGATGCTGGCCCCCAGCTCCACGTCCAGTTGTCCCAGCTCGCCGTCGATTTTCGAGCGCACCTCCAGGCGGCTTTTCCGTTCGCGGATAAGGGTCAGGTTGCGCTGCATGTTGGCCAGGTTGTCCTCCATCTGTTCCATCTGGATGGTGCGGTAGATGGAGTCCTGCAGCAGACGCTCGTTGATGAGACGGTGCTTGCGGCGGGCCAGCTCGTAGTCCTCGCTGGCCTGCACGAACTCTTCGCGGCTGATGAGCGCCTCGCCGTACAGGCGGCGGTATTGGCTGAAGGTGCGCTCGCGGCGTTGCAGGTCTTGCTCCAGCTGCAGCTTCTCCATCTCGTTGTTCAGCTTGTCCTGCTGCATCGTCACCTGCGTGTTGCGCAACAGGTTCTGCTTCTCCGCCAGTTCGGCCTCGGCATTCAGGATTTGCAGGTCCAGGTTGCTGTTCGTCAGGCGGACCAGCACGTCGCCAGCCCGCACCTTCGCCCCTTCCTCCACGACCTTCTCGGTCACGATGCCGCCTTCCTCGGGCGACACCTGCACCACGGAGATGGGGGCCACCTGCCCCTCGATGCGCACGAAGTCATCGAACCGGGCCTTCCGGACTTCCGTGATGTTCAGCGTCCGGCGGTCCACCTTCAGCACACTGCGGTGCGTGCCGAAGAGAATCCAGCCTATCAGGGCGGCCAGCAACGCGCCGCCCGCCAGCCACGGCACGTGCTTGCGCCGGAGACCTTTCTTGGGTTTCAGTTGTATATCCATAATTTATGTCCTTTAAATGATTTTCCTGAAAGAACGGCTCAATAGAGCGGTTCGCCACGATAGTAGGCCACCACACGGCTCTGCACGTACAGGTCGAGCCGGCACTGCCACAGCGACGCGCGGCTGGACGACAGGCTGGCCGCCGCCGTGCGGAGGTCGATGGCCCCGGCCAGCCCCTCCTCGAACTTGCGGGCCACCACGCTGTAGGCCAGCGAGTCGGCCTCCACTTGCCGCCGCTTCTGCCGGCATTCCTTGCGCAGGGCCTCGCGCTGCAGCACGGCCTGCTGCACCTCGGCCAACAGTTCTTCCTGCTGCTGTGCCTGGTTCTCCTGCGCGATGCGGTATTGGTACTTGCGGCGGCGGTAGTTCATCACGTTGCCCAAGCGTTGGAACAGCGGCAGGCTGACATTGAAGGTGAAATATTCACCCAGGTTGTTCTTGAACTGCCGATGGAAGGCATCGTAACCGGAGGCACCCAAACGGCGGAAATAGGAACTGGACACGCCGGCCGAGAACGACACCGTGGGGAAAAAGTTGCCCAACGCCTGCCGCCGCGCATACAGCTGGCTCCGCACGTTCAGGCGGCTCAGCTGCGACGAGGTGTGGTGCAGGCCGGCGTAGGCATACGTCCGGATAATTTCCTCGCGGACGGACAGGCCGGGGGCATCCAAGGCGGGCACGCCGTCCGCCATGCCGCCGGGAGCAAGGGCCAGCGAATCGTCCGCCGGGAAGTTCATCTGCTGTTTCAGCTCCAGCAAGGCGTTCTCCCACAGGCTTTCCGTATGCGTCAGGTCATAATCGTCCTGCGCGTGCTGCGCCTCCACCAGCACCACGTCGGCCCGGCTCTTCAATCCCAGTTCACACTGGCGGCGCACCTGCCGGAGCCTGGCGCGGCTCTCCTCCAGCTTCTCGCGGGCATAGATGCCCAGTTGCCGGTAATAGACCGCCTGGGCAAACGCATTCATGACGTTCAAGGCGGTGCGGTCCTTCAACTCCTCCATATAAGTTTTGTCGTATTGTTGCTGCACAAGCGACATCTTCAGCTGCTGCACCAACCGTCCGCCTTGAAACAAAGGAAGCGACAGGCTGAGCGAATAGCTGTTGTTGAAGTTCGACACGGTGTTGTAGGTGTTGGTTTCCGGATCCACGGAACGGCCCAGACTGTAGCTGGCCCCCGAAGAGGCGGAGACCGAGGGCAGGAAGGCCGTGAAAGCCTCCACATGCTGGGTCCGGTTGCCGCGTGCCGTCCATTGCTGCTTCTTCAGGTCGCGGTTGTGCTCCAGCGCGTAGCCGATGCAGTCCTGCACGTCCCAAGCCTCCTGCCCGAAGCCCCCGACACCGGCAGCACACAAGGTGAAAAGGAATAGAAAGCGTTTTATCATCGTCTTGTTTTTACGCTCTTCCCCTCAAAGCGCGTGCCAAAAACGTAAACAACTCTGGACGAAGAGGGTACGAAAACTCCGCACGATGCGACCTGTCCAAAAGCTGGACGGATGGTGTCCAAAAGTTGGACACCGCCCGAAACAGCGGAACGCCCGCAACAGAAAAAAAACAGCCGCAGACAAGGTTATCCTGCGCTTTTCGCGTAACTTTGTTCCAGACTCTAATCCGAAGAATACATGGCCCGCTCACGTTCCATATTAGTCGTCGATGACAACAAAGGCATCCTGGCCTCCCTGCAATACCTGCTGGGCGACCGCTTCGCCCACGTCATCTGCCTCTCGTCGCCCCAAGGCATCCTGTCGCTGCTGGAACGCCAGGCGGTGGACGTTGTCCTGCTCGACATGAACTTCTCCGCCGGCCTGAACAGCGGCGGCGAAGGCCTCTTCTACCTACAGGAAATCAAGGCATGGCATCCGCACATCCCCGTAGTACTCTTCACGGCCTTCGCCGACATCAGCCTGGCGGTGGAAGGACTGAAGCGCGGGGCGGCGGACTTCGTGGTGAAGCCCTACGACAACGCCCGGCTGCTGCAAACGCTGGAAGAAGCCTGCGCCACGAAGGACGGCACACGCCCGAAACGGAACGCCCCTACAAGAAACGGCACGGATATGTATTGGGGCACCTCAGCCGCCATGCAACAATTACGCACACAAGTGGAACGATGCAGCGCGACAGATGCCAACATCCTGATTACCGGAGAGAACGGGACGGGAAAGGAAGTACTGGCCCGCGAAATCCATGCGGCCTCACACCGGAAAGAAGGCCCGCTGATTGCGGTGGACATGGGAGCAATCGCGCCCACGCTGTTCGAGAGCGAACTCTTCGGCCATGTCAAAGGGGCTTTCACCGACGCCCGGCAAGACCACGAAGGCCGCTTCGAGGCGGCACGGGGCGGCACGCTCTTTCTGGACGAAATCGGCAACCTGCCCCTCCACCTGCAGGCCAAGCTGCTGACAGTGCTGCAGAGCAGACAAGTGGTCCGCGTGGGAAGCAACACGCCCGCCGACGTGGACATCCGTCTCGTCTGCGCCACTAACAAGGACTTGCCCGCCATGGTGGAACACGGGGAGTTCCGCGAAGACCTGCTCTACCGCATCAACACCATCCACCTGCACTTGCCCGCACTGCGCGAACGCCGGGAGGACATCCTGCCTCTGGCCCGCCGCTTCCTGCAACGCTACGCCCGCGAATACGGTCGGAGTGCCGAAGACTTTTCGCCCGAAGCGGCCGGACTGCTGGAACGCCACCCTTGGTACGGCAACATCCGCGAACTGCAACACGCCGTGGAACGGGCCGTCATCCTCGGGGAAGGCCGCCTCATCCTGCCCGAACAGCTGAACCTGTCCGCACGCACCGCACAGCCCGAAACCGCAAGCCCCACCCCACGAACCTTAGAAGAAACGGAGCGCGAGGCGGTGAAGCAAGCCTTGGACTACTGCAAGGGGAACTTCTCCCTCGCGGCATCCCGGCTGGGCATTTCCCGCCAGACGTTGTATAACAAAATCAAACGCTATGGACTTTAAATACTACAGATGGTCCCTCCTCCACATCATAGGGCTGGCTCTTCTGCTGGGAGGGCTGGCCATCGCTTTATGGCTGGACTACCGGACACTGGCCTTCGTACTGTGCGGCCTGCTGGCATTGGCCTTCGCCGCCCTCATCCGGCTCTACCACCATGTGTTTGAAAGTATCGACCTGATGTTCAAGGCCCTCATTAACGAGGACTACACCTTCCGCCTGCCGATACGGAACCGCCTCAACGGCTGCCGACGCCATCTCAACGAACAATTCAACGCCTACAGCCGGCACGTCCGTCGGCTCAGACAAGCACAACACGAACATGACGTGTTCCACCAGCTGGTCATGGAACACATCCGTACAGGAGTGGTGGTGGCTGACGAGACGGGCCGGGTGCTGCAAACCAACCCCACGGCCCTGCAACTGCTGGAAGTGCATACACTGCGCGACATCGCCGCCCTGAAAATCTATGGAAACGAAGTGATGGAGGCCTTCAGGGAAAGCCCTCCCGGCATCCCGCGACCTATCACGCTGCGCACCCCGAGCGAACAGAAGACCTTGTGGATGCATGTGGCCCGTCTGACCACACAAAACGGCATCTGGCGGCTGATCACACTGGATGACACCCGTCCGATTCTGGACGGACATGAAGTGGACACATGGAACAAGCTGCTGCACGTGCTGAGCCATGAAATCATGAACAGCATCACGCCCATCATCTCGCTCAGTGCCGCCCTGACGGAAAAGGAAAGCACCAGCCGGGAAGATTGCCTGAAAGGACTGCAAGTCATCCACGACACCTCGAACGGACTGCTTTGCTTCGTGGAGAACTGCCGCAGGCTCATGTCCCTCCCGCAGCCTCTCCCCTGCCTGTTCTATGTGAAAGAACTGTTCGCGGAACTACAAGCCCTTCCTCTCACGCCAGCCCACATCGCATGGAATTGCCACACAAACCCCGCCGACCTCATGCTCTATGCCGACAAGGCATTGATACGCCAAATGCTGCTTAATCTGATACGCAATGCGGTACAAGCCATCGGCGACCAGCCCGGACACATTGCCTGCAAAGCCTACGACACAGCCGACGACCATGTCGTCATCCAAGTGAGCAACGACGGACCTGCCATCCCGGAAGCGGAACGCGCCCACGTGTTCACGCCTTTCTTCACCACCAAGCGTCAAGGCTCAGGACTGGGACTTTCCGTCTGCCGCCAAATCATGACCGCCTCACATGGCACCATCTCACTGTGGCCAACCGGCACCCAAGGCTGGAACACCACCTTCGTGCTGGACTTCCCCTGACAACTTTCCCAATATTCTCACCACCACTATCCTAAAAACGTTCATCGCCCAATATCGGAAAATCCTTAAAATATCGACAAAATCCTATTTTTTATCGATAAAATGCAATTGGGTTGCACTGGGATTTTGCTACTTTTGCACGTTCTTTAATTATTAACCAACACATACTGACATGAAAAAGACATGGATCTTGCTATCTTCCCTTGCACTGGCCAGCTACGAAATGTTACAAGCCTTCCCCCGCCCTCTACAATCAAATCACCCGGCTATAGCGCAAACCGCGCCCGATACCGGCAACACCTACATCTATGTATCCCCCGCGGGAAACGATAACGCCCAAGGCACCGATGACACTCCATTCGCATCTCTCCAGAAAGCATTGGAACACGTACGCGGACTACGGGCCACAACGGATGAGAACACGCTGGGCAAAGTACACATTATATTAAAAGGAGGCACTTATACACTGACCGAAACACTCATACTGACTCCTGAAGACTCCGGCACCCCCTCTTCTCCCACCCTCATTGAAGCCGCCGAAGGAGAACAACCCATACTGAGCGGTGGTGTCAGCGTCAACGGCTGGACACCGGCCGGAACAGTGGAAGGACTGCCGCAGGTGGCCCAGAACCAAGTATGGGCCGCACCGACCCCCTCGTTCGGCGGCCAGCCTCTGAATTTCCGGCAACTCTACGTCAACGACCTCAAGATGAAACGGGCCAGCAGCTTTGACGATCTGTCGCTCTCCCGCCTGGTTTCCATGGACAAGGAAAAGAAACAACTGGTCATCCCCACGCCACGGATGCCGCTGGAGAATGCAGAAGGACTGGAGATGACCATCATACAAGACTGGACCATAAACCACATGCGCGTGGACCACATGCAAACGAACGACAAATGGACCACCGTCACTTTCAAAGATCCTGAAAGCGAACTGGAGTTCAAACGCCCCTGGCCTATCCTCCGCGCCGACGAAAACAGCGTCTCCAACCACTTCTTCTACTTCTCCAACGCCATCGGACTGCTGAACCGTCCGCAAGAATGGTATCACGACAGCATCGCCGGAAAAGTCTACTACTGGCCGCGCTGCGGAGAAACCCCGGAGAACGTGGAGGTCATCGTACCCGCGCTGGAGACCCTGGTGAGAATAGAAGGAACGCTGGACGATCCGGTGTCCGACATCTACTTCCGGGGCATCACCTTCGAGCACACCACATGGATGCGACCTTCCTATGCCGGAGAAATAGCCCTGCAAGCCGGACAATATATCCTGGACGCTTACTCCGATCCCTCTGTCCCAGCAGGCAACGTGGCCTACCTGGGGCGTCCGTCGGCCGGCATCTGCGTAAAGAACGCCCGTAGCGTCAGTTTCGAACGTTGTCAGTTCCAGCACATGGCCTCCACGGCTATTGACTTCGTCAGCGGCACGAAACAAATGCATGTGGAAGGATGCGTGTTCAACCGCGTGGGCGGCACCGCCATACAGGCTGGTTTCTTCGGAGATGAAAACTTCGAGGCCCACCAAGCTTGGAATCCGGCCGACCCAAGGGAAGTCTGCGACACCGTCAACATTTCCAACAACTACATCGTCAGTCCAGCCAGCGAAGACTGGGGATGCGTGGGCATCGGCATCGGATTCGCCTCCAACGTCAACATCCGGAACAACGAAATCACCGACACACCATACTCTGCCATCAGCATGGGATGGGGATGGAATCCGGATGCCAGCTGCATGCACGACAATCACATCCGGAACAACTACATCCACAATTTCTCCAATCAAATGAGAGATGCAGGCGCCATCTACACTTTGTCCTCACAACCCAACTCGTCCATCACGGGCAACCGGATTGAAAATGTGGGCAGCCCGATGTTCAACCCCGTGATGTACGACATGCGCCACTCCAACTTCGACCTGTACACCGACGAAGGAACAGATTACTTCACCGTACAGGACAACTGGTGTGAACGCGGCGAAATCTCGCGGAACAAGAACGGCAACCACAATTCCTGGGGCATCAACAACTCCAGCGTGGCGGAATACATCAAGAACGCAGCCGGACTGGAAACGGCCTACCAAGACATCAAGGAATGGGCGAAGCCGACCGGCTACGCTCCACTGGATTCCATTGCGGAAGGAAATGAGGACGAAGAAATCGACTACATTGCCGACGAGGAAGGATTCAAACTCGGCACCGCCATCGCTGTGGACCTGAACAACGACAACCTGAAAGACATCGTCTACGGAGGCGGAGAAAACTTTCAGTTCACACAAGGCGGCGTACGCATCAACAAAGGCGACTACGCCTTCGTGGGCACGCAAGGAATCAAAAACCTTTATATGAACAATCTGGCCGCCGGCGACCTGAACGGAGACGGCTATATGGATCTGGTGCAAGCCGGATGGGACTTCTGGGACAGCTATAACGCCGTCCTTCTGAATGACGGGAACGGAAAACTGACGGCACAACGGATTTCCACGGGCAAGAATACATCACCCGCCTGCGGCATCGCCGACATCAACAATGACGGATACAGCGACTACTTCTTCATCGGAAACGGCAAGGACAACAGTTTCTTCCTGCAACAGGCCGACCGTTCGTTCAGCGGGCCGGAATCTCTGTTAGCCCTGCCCGGAGGCTTCTCAGACCCCAACATGATTTACGCCGACTTCAATAACGACCGGAACATCGACATATGCCTGCTATCTAACAAGGACGGCGGCGTATACACCCGCATCTGGTACAATGACGGAAAGGGAAACTTCACCGAAAAGAACGTGGGATTCAACGAGAAAGGCACACGGGGCGGCATGGCCTATGCAGACATCAACAACGATGGGTTGCTGGACATCGCCGTGGGCGGCTATGCTGTAGGAGAACAATGGAACACGACTTTCGAGCAAGGCGGAAAAATCGTCACCGTCTACCTGAATAACGGAGACGGGACATTCAAGACACATCAGGAATTCTACGAATACATGTTCGACAATGTCACCCAGCCTGTACGGTTCTGCGACTGGAACAATGACGGAAGCTACGACCTGATTGTCACCGGATGGAACATGTCGCAAGGCAACGTTCCGCAGACCGACGTGTACCTGAACGACGGGAAAGGCAACCTCGCCAAGAGTGATATCAATCTGCCGGGAGTCAGCGAATCCTCCATCGAACTGGCCGACTTCACCAATACCGGCAAAAACGACATTCTCATCAGCGGCAACCGCACCGGCGGATACCACGGATGGACAAGCGACAGACGGCTGGCCCTGCTCTGCAAGAACCAGACCCAAGAATCCAACACGCCTCCGACCGCTCCGACCAATCTCTCGGCCACAGTCGAGAATGGGACGGCGACCCTGAAATGGGACGCCGGCTCAGATCAGGAGACCGACAAAAAGGCCTTATCCTACAATTACTACATCCGCGACTTGAAAACAGGCCTGTACCTGACCTTTCCCAACGCCGACATCGCTACCGGACAACGCCGCGTGAGCCAGATGGGTAACGCCTGGATGAATCTGGGCTGGACGCTGCAAAACCTGCCCGAAGGCAAATATGCTTGGAGCGTGCAGACCGTTGATGCCGGCTATGCCGGCTCGCCGTTTGCGCCGGAACAGACTTTCACCGTAGAAAAGAGAGGCACAGGCATACAAGAGGCGGCCCCAACGGTCGGAAACCTAAAAATCCGCACCACAGACAACCTGCTGACCATCACAGCCGAAGAGGCGCAGGATATCACCATCGCAGCCATGGACGGCCGCTGCATTCACGCCGAACGGATGAACGCCGGTACGACCCGCATCTCCATTCCCTCCGGAGTATATGTGGTGAACAACCAAAAAATACTCGTACCCTGACCTTCCCGAGACCGGAACAGAAAGCCCCCGCATCAGATGTCATCCTCTGTTGCGGGGGCCTTTTCGCACACCTTGTCCTTTATCCATCATTCCCCCCAACTGCTCCGATCCAGATTGCGGTAACCGATGGCCTCGGCCACATGTTCCTGCCCGATATGTACGCTCCCAGCCAAGTCCGCGATGGTGCGGGCCACACGCAAAATGCGATCATAAGCACGTGCAGAAAGCTGAAGGCGCGTCATGGCTGTACGCAACATTTCGGTACAAGGCCCGTCGAGCGACGCATATTCCCGCAACAGACGGGAAGTCATCTGCGCGTTGCAATGGATGCCCTTTTCGTCCGAATAACGTTGCTCCTGAATACGACGGGCACGGATCACCCGTTCACGAATCACCGCACTGCTCTCACCCGGCGCCGTGCGTGACATCTCCTCGAATGACAAGGGCGTAATCTCAATCTGCAAATCAATACGATCGAGCAACGGACCTGAAATCTTATGCAGATAACGATGAATCTGTCCCGGCGTACAAACACAAGCCTTCGTGGGATGATTGTAGTAACCGCACGGGCAAGGGTTCATGGAAGCCACGAACATGAAGGAACAAGGATAGGTAATGCTGTACTTGGCACGGGAAATGGTAATCTGGCGGTCCTCCAACGGCTGGCGCAACACCTCGAGTACCGACCGCGAGAATTCCGGAAGCTCGTCACAGAACAACACTCCGTTATGCGCCAGACTGACCTCTCCCGGCTGGGGATTCGTGCCGCCGCCGACCAGGGCTATTTGAGAAATCGTATGATGCGGAGCGCGGAACGGCCGTTGCGCAATCAGCGAACTGTCCCGTCCCAACTTACCGGCCACGGAATGTATCTGCGTGGTCTCCAAACTCTCGCCCAAGGACAAGGGCGGAAGGATGGAAGGCAGACGCTTGGCCATCATGGACTTTCCGCTTCCCGGCGGACCGATCATGATGACATTATGCCCCCCGGCCGCAGCCACCTCAAGGGCACGCTTCACCTGCTCCTGTCCCTTCACGTCGGCGAAATCAAAATCGAAATGGGCCTGCTGGGCATAGAACTCGGCCCGCGTGTCGATTTCCGTAGGTTGCAGGTCCCCTTCATCGTTCAGGAACTGGATGACCTGCCGGATATGGTTCGCGCCGTACACCTTCAACTGGTTCACCACAGCGGCCTCACGCACATTCTGCTCCGGAACAATCAGATGTTGATATCCCATCTCACGGGCCTTGATGGCCACCGGAAGCGCCCCCTTCACGGGTTGCAGGCTGCCATCGAGGCTCAACTCACCCAGCAACATGGCATGAGGCAACTTGTCCGGTTTCACCTTCCCGTCCGTGGCCAAAATACCCACCGCCAACGGCAAATCAAAACCAGCCCCTTCCTTGCGGATGTCCGCCGGCGCCATGTTAATCACAAACTGTTTGGAAGGGAAGCGAAACCCGCTGTTCTCGACAGCCGCCACGATGCGTTCATGGCTCTCCCTCACGGCATTGTCCGGCAATCCCACCAAATAAAACTTGATGCCCCGTGCCGCATTCACTTCTATCGTGACAGGAATGGCGGAAAGCCCTTGGACCGACGCCCCATAAACTTTTACCAGCATGACCCTCCTACCGCTATGGCTTGACCAACTTGTTGAGTTCCGGCAGCAAGTCTTTCTCGTACGAAGTGCCGGTCGTCAACACCTTTCCGTCAGCCCCCACCAATATATAATAAGGTACGGAACGGACATCGAACTGCTTGACCAACGGACTGTTCCAGGCATGTTTGTCACAATAGACAGGCCACGAAATGCTGTCCATCCGCTCCACGCCCTTACGGGAAGCGTCATTCACGTCCAGCGAGATGCTCACCGCTCCCACCTTGCCCGCATTCTGCTTCATAAAATAACGGATACGGAACAAATCAGAAGTGCTGCGGTTTTCCCAAGAAGCCCAGAATATCATCAGCAACGGCTTGCCACGGAAATCCGACGCACGGACCGTATCCCCGTTCTCTTCCACGAAATGGAAATCAGGAAGCGGCTTCCCTTTCGCCACTTTCCGGCCTCTGCCTTCCACGTCGGACCGCAAGCCCAACAGCTGCAGGTTCTCCGGCTGCGCCTTGCACAACGCACGATAGTGTTTTTCCACCTCTCCCTGCGACAGGTCTTCTGCCGACAGGAAATACTCCCGGAATAGAAAGACACTTACGGGCGACTCTGGCGACTGCGCCATATAGGCTACGGCAGCCTTCCGCACTTCCGTCACGCTCCGGTCCAGGTTTTCCAGACGGAAAGCCGTCAGTTCCTCATTGGCCTTGTTCCCCTTGACTTCCACGCTCTTCAGGTTCCGGGCATCCCCCTTCACCTTGACAACATCCCCCGACTCTCCGAAAATCACCTGTTCGGACAAGTTCGGATATAAAAGGTAATACGTGGCATGGCCGTCCAACGCCGTCTCATACTCAAACTCCCCGTTCTCGATTTTGAGCGTGTCTACTCCCGCCGTACCCCCGTCATTACTGTAAATATAGAATTCACCCTGCCGCAGGTGTTCGAATTCTCCTTCCAACCGGAACCGGTCTTCAGATCCTCCACAACTGAGCAGGGTGAATCCACAAAATGTATAGAGAATAACTCTCTTCATCTAAAAGTTTCGCGAATTACAAGCTTTCAACGGCAGATTTGTATTCAGCGAATTCCAAATCCTTGGCGGCACGGTCCTTCAAAGAAGAATCCTTGCTGACCGCATCCTTCAGGTTCGTGCTGACACCGGCAGCATCGTTCGTGCGGGCGGCAACGACAGCCAACAGATAAGAAGTGTAAGCGTCCTTGTTAGCCACACCGTTCAACGTTGCCTTCGCACCGGCATAGTCCTTGTTCAGGATCTGCGCCAAAGCGGCAGTGTTGGACTTCACGCCATTGGCAGCGTTGGCAGCCTGCTGGTAAGAACCCTTGGCAATGTTCAAGGCGGCAGTAGCCTCGTTGAAGCCTTCCGCACCGGAAGCCTTGCCCAAGCTGGCCTCGGCCGCGCTCACGTTACCCTTGTTCAGCTCGATAAGAGCCAGGTTGGCATTCACCTCCGGAGCGTCCTTCAAAGACTTGGCCTTGTTGAAGTAGTTCTCGGCCGCGCTCATGTCGCCCTTCTGGTAAGCCAGCATACCGAGGTTGTTGTATGCACGGTAGTCGTTCGGATAAAGCTCCGTGGTCTTCTGATACCAAGCTTCCTTGTTGGAAACAGAAGCCAGGTTGGCACCGTACAGCAATTCTTCCACGCTCAACTTGGAAGCGTCGCTGCCGAACTGATCCACGATCTGCTCGTCGCTGCGGCCGATGATTTCATAATTCATCGTCAAACGTGCGCGACGCAATTCAGGAAGAATGGTCTCAGCCAATTCGGTGAATACGGCAGACATGTTCTTGATTTGGGCCTCACGCTCTTCCGGATCCTTGTACATGGAAAGCACACGCAAGATAACCTCCTTGTCCTGGATGTTGCTGGCGGAAACCAACTCCTGGAAACCGTCCCAGTCTTCGGCCGTGTACTTCGTGTCCACCTGGCCTTCCATCTCGATCTTCTTCATCTCCTTCTGGAGGTACTTGTCCGTATTGTTCTGACGCTGCTCAGCCAGACGGGTGTTCAGGTCAAGGGCTCCATCGGGAGAGGCATAAGCTGAAATCTCGATATTTTTCAAAGCGCGTGTCTCTTTCGCGTCGTTGATTTCCTTCATCATGGCCACGAACTCCTTCACGTTGTCGGAATTCAACTCGGAATCACGCAACTTGGCCTGCTCAATCAAGAACTTGATGTTGGCTTCCTGCTTCTCGGCGATAATACGCTGGTAAGCGTCGGCAGCCAAAGACGGCTTCACAGAGGCCAACGTGTTCTTGAGCAGCTGCGAAGTGGAAACCACACCGTAGCCCACCTTCACTTCAGGCACGGACACGGTCTTCTTGCCCACCTTGGCATCGAACTGCAGGTAAAGGTCGGACTGAATCATAGCCGGAACATAGTCGAACACCGACTTCATCGTGTAGGTACCGCCAGCCTTGTAAGAGATGGCCTGGTCGTTGCCCTGAACTTTCTCGCCCTGGAACGTGGCACTCTGGCCCTTGGCCTCGCCACCTTCGTACTTCAAGACCGGAGTGACCGTCACCACGGCCTTCTTCTTCATATACTTCTCGGGGAACTTGCCGTCGATAGTGGCAGGCACCTGGCCGGCAATGGCCTCAAGCGGCGTGGGGGTCACCGTAAAGTTGTCAGCCGAAAGATCGCCCAACTTTTTGCATGACGAAAGAGCCGCAACAGCAGCCAACGACATGACTAAATAATAATTTTTACGCATACTAACACTGTTTAAAATTAATAGTTCCAGTTGCAAAGATACAAATCTTTAATAGACAGTGTTACTTTAGAGCTTAAAATATTGCAAAAAAACACGGTTTCTTGCCCTTTTCCCCCTCTGCCGTTATCATTTCGTAGGATTTTCGCGAAGATTACGGGGGTGATGGTGCAGGATTTCCGCCCGCAGCCGGCTCCGGTCCACATGGGTATAGATTTCCGTGGTCGAGATGGACTCATGCCCCAGCATGGCCTGTATGGCACGCAGGTTGGCCCCCCCCTCCAACAGATGGGTGGCGAAAGAATGGCGGAACGTGTGGGGACTGATGTTCTTCCGGATGCCCGCCGCAGCGGCCTGCTCCTTCACCCAATAAAAAACGGTTATCCGCGACAAGGGCCTTCCCCGCCGGAGACTTAGGAAAAGGTAATCCTCGCATCCCGGTTTGGCCCGGATGTCTTTCCGGTCTTCAAACCATGCCTCCAGTTCCTGCACGGCACGCCCGGAAATCGGCACCAGCCGCTCTTTGCCGCCCTTCCCCTCTACCTTGATGAACCCTTCGTCCAGGAACAAGTCCGAAAGTTTGAGGGCGCACAGTTCGCTCACCCGCAGCCCGCAACTGTACAGCATCTCCATGATGGCCCGGTTCCGACGGCCTTCCGGCCATTCCAGGTCAATACTGCCGATAAGGGTGTCTATCTCCTCCACCGTCAGGATTTCCGGCAGGCGGCGTCCGATCCTGGGGGTCTCCAGCAACTCGGTCGGGTCCTGCCGGATTTCCTTTTCCAGACACAGGAAGCGGTAGAACGAGCGCACCCCGGACAAGATGCGGGCCATCGAACGGGGCTGTATCCCGACATCCGCCAACACGGCCATGAACTGATGCAGGTCGTCTTCCGTCACCGTCCGGAAGTCCATGCCGCCTGAAGACAAAAAATCCAGGAACTTCCTCAAATCCTCCGTATAAGCCTCCAGAGTGTTGCCGGAGAGTCCCCGCTCCAATTTCAAATATTGGTAATAGCGGCGCAAAAGTGCAGGAGAAGCCTTTCCGCGCCCACTATTATAAGACATTTTTTCTCTGCAATCCATTCTTTTTTTGTATTTTTGCGGCATGTTTCCTACAAAGTTACGGAAAAAAATGAGAATACAAATCATAAATGGGCCAAATATCAACCTGCTGGGCAAACGCGAGCCGGGCATCTATGGGGCGGAATCTTTCGAGAGTTATCTGGAAAAGTTGCGCATGGCCTATCCCGGGTTGGAAATCGGTTACTACCAGAGCAACGTCGAGGGGCAAATGATAGACAAGATTCACGAAGTAGGATTCGAAGACGTGGGCATTATCCTCAACGCCGGTGCTTACACCCACACCTCCATCGCCTTGCAGGATGCCATCCGGGCCGTCACCGCCCCCGTGGTGGAAGTGCACATCAGCAACGTGCACAAACGGGAAGAGTTCCGCCACCATTCGATGATTTCATGCGCCTGCGTGGGGGTCATCTGCGGCTTCGGCCTCGACTCCTACCGGCTGGCCCTCGAGGCGCTCCTGCAACTCCGCCAGTCCTGACGACGAAGGATGTCTATATAAAATAAGGTATTAATTAGGTATAAAGAAAAAGGTATAAAGATTATGATGCTGAAGAAAACCAAAATCGTCGCATCCATCTCGGATTTGCGCTGCGACGTGGACTTCATCCGCGACCTCTTCAACGCGGGGATGAACGTCGTGCGGATGAACACGGCACATGCCACACGCGAAGGTTTCGAGAAACTGATTTCCAACGTGCGCGAAGTCTCCAACCGGATAGCCATCCTGATGGACACGAAAGGGCCGGAAGTGCGGACCACCAAAAACGCAGAAGAGACTACAGGCTATAAGACAGGGGACCGCGTGAAAATCGTGGGCGACCCGGGCCAGGACACCGTACGCGGATGTATCTACGTCTCCTACCCCGGTTTCGTCAAAGACTTGTCCGTGGGCGCCAAAATCCTGATTGACGACGGGGAACTGGAACTGGAAGTGAAGGAGAAGGATGACGAGGCACTCTATTGCGAAGTCTGCAACGACGCCACGCTGGGCAGCCGCAAAAGCGTGAACGTGCCGGGCGTGCGCATCAACCTCCCCTCCCTGACGGAAAAGGACCGCAAGAACATCCTCTACGCCATCGAGAAGGACATCGACTTCATCGCCCACTCGTTCGTACGCAACAAGCAGGACGTGCTCGACATACGGGAAATCCTGAACACCTACGGAAGCGACATCAAGATCATCGCCAAAATCGAAAACCAGGAAGGCGTGGACAACATAGACGAAATCCTGGACGTGGCCGACGGCATCATGGTGGCCCGCGGCGACCTGGGCATCGAAGTGCCGCAGGAGCGCATCCCGGGCATCCAACGCATCCTGATCAAGAAGTGCATCCTGGCAAAAAAGCCGGTCATCGTGGCCACCCAGATGCTGCACACGATGATCAACAACCCGCGCCCCACCCGTGCGGAAGTGACCGACATCGCCAACGCCATCTATTACCGCACCGACGCGCTGATGCTCAGCGGCGAGACGGCTTATGGAAAATATCCCGTGGAAGCCGTGCGGACCATGGCCACCATCGCCGCACAGGCGGAAAAAGACAAGCTGGAGGAAAACGACATACAAATCCCGCTCACGCCCGAAACGACGGACGTGACCTCGTTCCTGGCCAAGTCGGCCGTGAGCGCCACCAACCTGATGCCCATCCGCGCCATCATCACGGACAGCTTCAGCGGCCTCACAGCCCGCTCGCTGGCCGCCTACCGCGGGAAATATCCCGTACTGGCCGTATGCTACAAGGAAAAGACCATGCGACATCTCGCGCTCTCCTATGGCGTGGAAGCCATGTTCATGCCGGAGAAGGCCAACGGACAGGCCTACTACTTCGCCGCCCTCGAGAAACTGCTCAAGGACGGGGTCATCTCGGGCAGCGACATGGTGGCCTACCTGAGCGGCGGGAAACAAGGGACGAAAACCTCCTTCCTGGAAATCAACGTGGTGGACGACGTGCTGAAGAACGCCATGGAATATGTGCTTCCCAACCGCACACGTTATCTCTAATAAAACAAGGACATGCAGGAGACCGACCGGATTGACGACTACATACTCAGGCACATCGACGAGGAAAGCGACTACCTGAAAGCCTTGTACAGGGACACGCACGTCAAGCTGCTGCGCCCCCGCATGGCATCCGGCCACCTGCAAGGCCGGCTGCTCAAGATGCTGGTTTGCATGATCCGCCCCCGGCGCATCCTGGAAATCGGCACCTACAGCGGCTACTCCACCTTGTGCATGGCCGAGGGCCTCGGGCCGGACGGGCTGCTGTACACCTTCGAGATCAACGACGAGCAGGAGGACTTCACCCGCCCGTGGATAGAAAATTCCCCCTACGCCTCACGCATCAGGTTCGTCATCGGCGACGCCCTGGAACGCGTGCCGGAAATGGGGCTCACGTTCGACATGGCCTTCGTGGACGGCGACAAACGCCGCTACGTGGACTACTACGAGATGGTCCTGCCGAAGCTGGCGCAAGGAGGGTATGTCATTGCCGACAACACCCTCTGGGACGGGCACGTGGTGGAATCCCCCGCACCGCGCGACGCACAGACAGCGGGCATCATGCGCTTCAACGACCACGTGGCCCGGGACAACCGGGTGGAAAAGGTCATCCTCCCCCTGCGGGACGGGCTGACCCTCATACGTAAAAAACAATAGGAATATGGAAACGACCAGACAAAACAAAATCTCCCGGCTCATACAGAAGGAGCTGAGCGAAATGTTCATGTTGCAGACCAAAGCCATGAAGGGAGTCCTCATCTCGGTGAGCGCCTGCCGCATCAGTCCCGACCTGAGCATCTGCCGCGTCTACCTGAGCATCTTCCCCAGCCAGCAGGGCGGGGAAATCCTGAACAACATCAACGCGAACGCCAAAGCCATCCGCTACGAGCTGGGCACACGGGTGCGCCACCAGTTGCGCATCATTCCGGAACTGAAGTTCTTCATCGACGACTCGCTGGACTACATCGAACACATCGACCAGCTGCTAAAGGAATAGCATGAACTTCCCGTTCTACATCGCGCGACGCTACCTTTGCTCCAAGAAATCGCACCATGCCATCAACGTCATCTCCGCGATTTCGGTGTGCGGCGTGGCCTTGGCCACAATGGCCCTGGTCTGCACGATGTCCGTGTTCAACGGGTTCCAAGACCTCGTGGCCTCTTTCTTCACGGCCATCGACCCGCCGCTGAAAGTCACCCCGGCCAAAGGGAAGACCATGCCCTCCGACGACCCCAGGCTGGCGGCCCTGCGGGAATACCCCGGCATACAAGTCTATTCGGAGACGCTGGAAGACCACGCCCTTGTCATCTGCGGCGAACACCAGGCCATGGTCACCGTCAAAGGCGTGGACGACCGCTTCGCAGAAATGGCTGACCTGCAGCACCTGCTTTACGGCGACGGCACCTTCACGCTCCATGCCGACGTGCTGGAGTTCGGCGTATTGGGCATCCAACTGGCCGCCCGCCTCGGGCTGGGCGCCTATTTCGACACGCCCCTGCAAGTCTACGCCCCGCAGAAGGGCGAGCGGGTCAACACCGCCAATCCCGCCGCCAGCTTCACGCAAAGCGAGCTTTATTCCCCCGGCGTGGTGTTCGCCGTCAAGCAAGCCAAATACGACGACAGCTATATCCTCACCTCCCTGCGCTTCGCCCGCAGCCTGTTCGGGCAGCAAGGGCGCGTCTCCGCCGTGGAACTCAAGCTCAAGGACGGCACGGACCTGCGCCAGGCCAAGCAAGACATCCGCCGCCTCTTGGGCGAAGACTTCGTGGTGCAGGACCGCTACGAGCAGCAGGAAGACGTGTTCCGCATCATGGAAGTGGAAAAGCTCATCGCCTACCTGTTCCTCACCTTCATTCTCCTCGTGGCCTGCTTCAACATCATCGGCTCCATCTCCATGCTCATCATCGACAAAAAAGATGATGTCCGCACGCTACGCAACCTTGGTGCGCAAGACCGCCAAATCATCCGCATCTTCCTCTTTGAAGGCCGCCTCATCTCCGGCTTCGGGGCCTTGGCCGGCATCATCCTCGGCCTCATCCTCTGCTACCTGCAACAGGCCTACGGCCTCATCACGCTGGGCGACTCCGCCGGCAGCTTCGTCATAGACGCCTACCCCGTCAGCGTCCGCCCGTGGGATGTGGTGCTGATTTTCATCACCGTCCTGCTGGTCGGCTACGGCGCGCTGTGGTATCCGGTGAGATACCTGAGCCGGCGGCTGCTGGACTAAAATACAATCCGACAACCAACCGGCCCAAAATCAAAGAACAGAAAACTTCCACACAGCAAAAGAAATGGCAGATAAAATAGCCCCTAACAAGCCAAGCTTCCTATGGGTATCTTTATACTCTCGATTGCGATAAACTACTATACCGAACGCCAATCCCAAGAGTCCCCCAAGAATCGCGAATATAAATGTTGCGATTAACCATCCAGTCGCACTTTTTGTCCCTGCATTTTCATTTGTTTCCATAATCACGCTTTTTAAATTAACAACTATCTATTTTATAAAGAAATCAAAACACCTCTATTTATGCCCTCTCATTCTACCAATTACACCTTTAATAATATGTGCAAATTTCGTTGACTGTTCATATTGAAAATGGAATAATATCCGGCCTAAAATTATTTCTCTTCATTATCCCATACTTCAAACAGATTCTCTTTCATCGCTCTAAAAAAGACCATAACCCTGCTTCAACAGCCACTCATCCACATGAACCCCTGAAGGAAGTAAATCCGATTTCGTAATAACCACATGAATACCCACAAGCTCGTACACCTCTTCCCTCCTGTATTGGAACGGTCTCAGATGCATATCTTTAATCAGATTTTCTTTTTCTGCTATCATCTCAAACAAAATTGATTTATATACTGTTCCTCACTGTTTCAATTTATCCTCGCATTGGTTATCCTGAATAAACAGAGAGAAATCCTTCATGCTACCATTGAAAATATTCACATCGACCGGCACGGAAGCATGTCCATACAGGCATCCGTTCTCGGTGCATTGCCAAAGGGCAAACGAGCCGGTGTCAGGCATATCATCCTTATAATGCGCTACCCAGAAATCATAACGCTCAAATTCTTGCGATTCAAAGAAATCCCTTTTCATATGGGCAGACGTGTAGATGACAGGACGAACCCTCAACCTGCCTTCCACCAACTCCAACCACTCCAACACCTTCTGTCTTGTGGCCGCCACGCCTATCGTCTCTGCCTGCTTACGGACTTCTATATCAAGTGCAGGCGGCAACTCTCCCTTTTCAGCCCCGACATAATCCAGGAAATTCTCGGCCTGCTCCTTGGGAGAGCTGGAAGTCAGATGCATGAAGTGGTAACTTCCTCTTGCTTTATGATGCTTCTTCGCATCTGCCATATTAGTCAGGTAATCACGGTCTCGATGGGTCGCACCTTCCGTAGCTTTGATATAGACAAAACTCACCGGTTGAAATACATAGTCTTCGTCAGGCCTATTCTGACAAACCCTGCCTTCGGGAGTGACATAAAGCGCCAAATCCCCCCATCTCTTGATTTCATTATGGTGTGAAAGGTCTATTCCGTATACGCGCCTGCCGGTTCCGTCGGTCATGGTGGACGCATCTATCACTCCTCGTGTCCATAACCCGAAGGACTGACGTCCCAGACTGTCCACAAACAACCCGATGCCGGTCTTGACCCCTTCCGCCCAGTTCCCTCTATAATAGGAACCATCCTTATATCGCATGACACCATATCCATTGGGAGAAAGCACATGGAACTGTCCCTCATATTCAGACTTCTCCGTAATCATTGTGCCTGAAACCATCCGGTTCTTGATCCATTCCCCTTCATAAACGGTCCCCTTAGGAGTCACCATACGGCCATACCCATGACGACGACCATCCCTCAATTCTCCAGAATAGACAAAACCGTCTTCCATCTTCTGATTGACCACTTGTACCACATCCCCGTCATCCGTCTCACTCCCGACAGAACCTATAACATCAACGTTCACAAAACGTTCCCAGCCCCAGTTGGCCATCCAACCGGCCGTAAACGAGACTATACACGTAACAGTATACCCTAAAATAATCTTCCTGTCCATAGATTTTCCCACATTATAGCACCCTCATCTCATTTGAATCACCAGAAGTCAGATTGAAGCCCTAAAACTCATCCATATTTCTTTCTTGCATCACATTCCTCAGACGATTCCGGAAAGTCTCCAGATTTTGACATCCGCTGGATTCCACCCAAATTTCCTTCACCTTATTGTGCTGACGGAAAAACCAATCCAACACCTTTTGCTGTTCCGCAGACAAATCTCCTTTCCGCAGGAAATAGGCCGTCTGAAAAGCTTTCAAATCATGGGTATCCGGCGCGATATGTCCGGAAAGAATATGCCGCAAAGCCATTATCCTTGCCTCATACTCCAACGGAATCTCCGCCACTCTGCTTTCTATCTGTGAGATCTGCCCCAATGTGATGGAAATCGAATCAATCTTTGCAAGAAGCTCCTCCTGCGTCAGTCCTTCCGGCAGTTCATCTTCCAATACTACCGGTTCGGGAATCTTCTCATCCCCCTTCATCTGGACCGTCTGATATCCCACATAAACAGCCGCAAGCAGCACCACACATCCATAAAGTTGGTATATATGTCTGAAATGAGCCATATCCAGCCCTTTCTTCATCCGCGGCCAAAGCCCTCCGCCCATCAAAAAGAGGAACGTGACCCCCCAAACCCCAAATGAAACATACACCTCCGGTCCAACTGCGGATAAAAACAGAAAAGACAACGCGCCGACAACCACAATCGCCCCCAACCATAAGCAGATGCCGAAACGTAAGTTCCGGTATATATATATCACTCCGACGATACTTGAAGAACACAGGAACGTGTGCAAAGAAACCTCTACCGCAAGGCCGGCCGGGTACGGACATATCATCAAGGCTCCCCAACAGAAGACAAGATAACAAGCATTAATTACAAGGCATACTCTCAACCATAAACGTAACAGACTGACTCATTATCATACAAATGAAATAGGAAACAATTACAAAATCAGGATATAGGTTCTCTGCAGGACTCCACTCTACTCATGCACGTTCACGGCCTAGCCAAAACACATTCCATACAGTCAAGTCCCGCAGAGAAACGAATCCGACATTCCTCTCCGGAAGCGCCACCTACATATTCACAAGCTCCCCGGAAAGCCGCCTGAAGGGAACGGCCTCCGCAACCTCAATCAACCACATTGATACGCATGCGGTTTCTTGAGGTGAGGGTTCCCAAGGAACTTGATGTAGTGACGACAAACATAAACTCATGTTCGCCCAAAGACTGGTTGTCTATCGGGAAACTAAACCTATACGGAGGAATGGATGTCGCGCCAAACATGCTGCCGTCCCAATAGTACTCGACCTTGGTGATGGACGCATCGATTGAAGTGGCGTCCGAGATGGCAACCGAGCCTGCAAAAGTTTCTCCATTGCGTATCTCCCCGTTGTCATGGGCAGCGTTATCAAACGCTACGTCAAAATCGAGTACGAAGGGTTCCTCCAAGACGGTTACATCCAGATTTAATGTGCGAGTCATATCAAGATATCCCTCGCCGCCTTTTACAGAAATCTTTATCGTAAGTTTATGCTTGCCGATTGACTGCCCCTTCACCAGATAGTTCATGGCGAAAGGAGCCGCATTCGAAGAGGCGATGAGGGTATCGTCAAAGAAGTAGTCCACCTTCTCTATGCGAAGTCCTGGCGAGCTGCTGGACTCATCTATACTGATACCACCCACTTGAAGTACCTCACCGTTTGCGACAAACGGCCAAAACTCATCATACAGAAGATTTGTTGTGGGTATCTTCAGATTTTCAACAATAGTTTCTTCATCTTCACTGCAAGAGGTCAGTGACACCGTGCCTAAAAGGCAGAACAGGCAAACGCCTACAAAACGAACTAAATTTCTCATAAACACAGAATTTGGATTAATAACAATATCATATAACCATATCTCTTATTTTCATTTCCCCACCAGTTTTTTCAAATCCGAAATAGAGAAGCGGATCCAACATTCTTCCCCGGAAGTATCACCCACATATTTATAGGCCAACCCCCTATGTGCAGTAATACACAATTTCATAAAATAACCGACCGTGGGGTCACTGGAAGCCAACGTCTCTCCCACGTTCTTCTTCACCTCATCTCGTGACAAACGCAGCACTTCTATATCCACCTGATCCTCGTCACAAATCGCCGTATAGACCAGATATCTACTCCCCAAGCTCAAATCGGTTATCGTAATGCCGGACCCCGCATCCATGGGTAACGCAACGGTTTCAATGGAAGCCTTCAACATCTGTTCCGCCTCAACCGCCGCCACATCATCATCTTCTTCATCCGCCTCCTTCACATGCACCGGTTCCTTCTTCTCCTCATGCTCCGGTTCTTTCTTCACACGCTCCGGCTCCTTCTTCTTCGGTTGTGGCTCTACCGTCTCCTCATCCATCGCAACCGTATCGGCGACAACGCTATCCGACACAACAACAGAATCCAGTATCTCAACAGGGTCCGTATTCTCTTCCTCCCGCACCGACATGTCTGGCATCAGACCGTCCGGTTTCCGGTCGGCCATGCCGAAAGCCACCAGTGCAAGCACAAACAAAAGGATGATAACACCGGCAAAAACCTGATACAGATGGCGGCAATGCTTGTAATCCCAGCCCTTGCCCATCAGACTCCAGGCGGAGACTCCATTCTTCTTAATCTGGAGTATCCCCCACCAAATCAATATCGACACCAAAAAAGACAAGCTTGCAGCCGGACTTACATCCAGAACCCCAATATTAATCACAACCCCCAATAACGAACTTGAAAAGAACAGCCAGAAACCCGTCTTGTTCCAACGCATCAGCAGAATGGAACCCAGGACATTCAAGATTCCGAGCATACCCAGCAGTCCACAACCCAAGGCCAATCCACCATCTGTCGCATCAAACATCAATACGCTATAAGAGACAGCCACTACCAAATTGACGATAATGGCAACCCACAGCCACCACGTCACACAACCATGCCGTTGCTTTTGCTTCAAATCAATCATATTTCCTTCTTTTTATCAGTTAATATTCTTACATGTATCTTATTCTTGCCTCCTTGGGGAACGCCGCATTTCCCAATAAAACATCCGGATTGCGCAGGACAACCTCCTTGAGATGCTCACACCGGGCAAAGGCTCCGTCACCGATCTCCTTCACCGAACGTGGAATATCTATCCGCTTCACCCCCGACCCCGCGAAAGCCTCTTTTCCTATGCTCCTCACCGTCTCCGGCAACACCACCGATTCCAGACTCGCACATCCCCAGAAAGTCATGGGAGCAATTTCGCTGACAGATGAAGAAAAGCACACGCTGTCTAATGAGACACAACCTAAAAAGGCAGCCTCACCCAAGCCATGCACACTGTCCGACAATACGACTTGACGCAAAGATGTGCATCCCATAAAGGCACTCGCCCCCACATCCCCGGCAGGAACATGCACGGACAACAAGGCTGTATCATCCGAGAAAGCAAAAGCCGCGATACGCCGCAGTTTGCGGGAAAGATGAATACGCACAAGGCTTCTGCACCCCATAAAAGAGGACTCCCCTATACTTTCCGCATTCGGAACGGACAAGACTTTTATCGAGGTCCCCTCAAATGCATTATCACCGATTTCAACGACAGACCGCAAGTCCACATGACTCAATCGCGTACATTCATAAAATGAGTTCCGTCCGACGACCGACACGCATGAGTCCAGGCTCACCACAGTCAGAGACGGATTGAGCGAGAAAGCCCAGGCCGGCACTTCCCTTACGCCCCTGACCACCACTTCATCCAGCGAAGGAAGGCCTGCAAACGCATTCTCTCCCAACGTCCGGAGCGTCCGGGGCAGGACCACCTTCTTCAGGCTGCCAAAGCGTCCGTAAAACGCGTCTGCGGCTATTTCCTCCAACCCTTCCGGAAGCCTCACCTCGGTCACACCCCGGCAGTACCTTCTGGTCAGGGGGGCAGGCCCGAAAGCCTCTCCCCCGATGGCCACCACGCCATAGGTCTTGTCCCCGTATGAGACTGCGGGAGGAATACATAACGTATCCCTCCATTTCTCAAAAGAAAATGGCGGCACGAAAGAGACCAGCTCCACCGTACTGTCAGACAGAAGGGCATAAGAAGAACCTTCCGCCTCCACGACTTGCGCCTCCGCCGGCACGGACATTCCCATGCAGAGCGCCAGCCCGGACAAACCCTTACTCCATCTCCACTGTCGTTTCATAAATCTTCTTCTTCTCACTCCAGACCTCATAAATATAAGTCCCGGCCGCATAAGGTCTCCCGGTAGGCCCCACTCCCGTCAGCACAAACCGGTTGGCTCCTTTCCGGACCGGCACCGTCATATCATCACAAGTGAAGCCTGTCGGCGAGCCTTTGATCTGACACAAGCGTCCGCCCGGGTCAAAAATCCGGATATTCATCCGTACATCTTGCGAAGCCAAGCCTTCAAAAGACAAATCTCCGCATAGGAAGTACATTCTCCGGGCAGGCAATCGTCCCGCATTTCCCCTTACGGTCTGGCCGTCCCCGTCCTTGCCGAAGAAATCGACACCCTGAATCCTCACGTTCTCAACGCTCTCCAACGGATGCTTGCCAGGATACACCGTAAAGGCTTGGGCGAACAACCTTGAATCCCCCTGCCACACCTCATACCGGTAACGTCCGGGCGGATAGACCGGCCCCTTGTTTTGCCCCCAGCCGCACAATGACAAGACCCTGCCCTTCCCTGGCGTCACAGTCCCGGCCGTTTCAAAAGTGAATCCGTCAGGAGAGTGCCGTCCGACCAACAGATTGCCTTCAGGATCCAACACCCTGACCCGCAAAAGCACGTCCTTCTCCTCTGATACAAGTCCTGTATATCGGATCTGGGCCGTCACGAACTTCAACTCTCCACTGTACAATCTCGACCCGAAATCATCTATGACGGTTCCAGTAGAATCCGAATTGGCAAAGGACAACGAACCGATTTCCATGCAGGCGTCTCTTTCCAGCGCCAGCATTTTCAGCAAATCGTCCGACACCGGAGCCGTGGAGACCGTCACGCCCAATCCCGGGATTCTTTGCACAGACGGAATGACATCCAGGAGATCCGACGGCTCCACATCCAAATGTTGCGCATGTGCGCATTGGACCATCACCCATGCGCACACGCCCATCCATCTCAAACGTCTCATCACCTATGTAACCACTGTCTTCAATACCCCTCTACGCCCAGACGCTTCAAGGCCTCTTTGGCGTCATCGCTTGCACGATAGTTGCTCTCGACACATCTCTTGTACCACTCTATCGCCTTTTCCTTGTTGTAGGACGTACCCAAGCCATTCTCGAAGAGCTTGGCCAGTTCAAACATGGCCATCCCCTGTCCGCCGTCCGCAGCCTTCAGCAAGAAATTGTAAGCATCCGTGTATTCCATCTCGTCCTTATATATCAGGCCCAACCGCCAGGCCGCGTTGTTGTCGCCCAGCAAGGCACCTTCCTTATAGTAATATTTCGCCTGTTCCAGATCCTTGTCCACACCCAGTCCGTTCTGATACATGTAGCCGATCTCATAGCAGGCGTTCCCGTCTGTATCCGCCGTCTTCATGTATGCTTTCAAGGCCTTTGAGTAATACCTGTCCGATTTCGACTTGTCATTGAACGGATAGAACTCACTGACGTAAATCTCTCCCATTTTGCCCATCGCCTCGGCATTCCCCCTGTCGGCGGCCGCCTTAAAGTAAGCATAGGCCTTAGTCAACGACACATCACGTCCGCCACGTCCATATTCATACTGCTCCCCTTCCTCATACATCTCTTCCGGCGTCATCCCCGCGAGCATCGTCTTCGTCGCTTCCACGAAATCCTCCTTGGGCTCCACCTCCTCGCCCAACCTCATCAAGGCCAGGCGGGCGTCACAGCCCAGCATGCTGGCATGCTGTACCGACTTCTTATAGCATGTGACGGCCCGTGCAAGATCCTTGGTCCGGCCTACGCCTTCCTCATACATCTTTCCGGCCTTATACAAGGCTTCCGACTGGAATCCGTTCTCATTCGCGCCACATTTCAGATAATTGTCCATCGCCGCGTCGTAATCCCCGTTCTCATAATAATAATTACCCAGACGGTAAGCGCACCAATAACTTCCGTTGTCTATGGCCCGGATGAAATAGGTCTCCATCAGGTCTTCGTCCCGTGAGGTACCTTCGCCCAGCTCATAGGCCAGCCCCATATAGCCGTATGCCGGAGCGTACCCGTTCTCAGCCAGATGCTTGAACAGAGGATACGACTGGTCGTAATCGTCATCATAATAATACTCCATGGCCTTCTTGAACACCTCGTCCTGGTCCGCATCCAGACCGATGTCGGACAGGCCGGAGTTGACGGTCATGTCCACATTCTCTTTCAGCGCATTGATTTCCGTCAGCAAGGAATAGAATGTAGACTTCAAGACCTCGGCGTCCTTGCAAAACACATCCGACCGGTACGAATATGAGGATTCCGAACAGTACAGCTTCACCACCTTGTATTTGGCCTCCAGCGGAATGCATTTCTCCAGCTTCTCGCGGGTGAATGTGTCATCGTATGAGAAGCCCAGGTAAAGCGTCACCAACAAGGGATTCTCGTCCCAATCCTCGTTAATGATGAAATAATAGGAAAGGTCTTTGTGCCTGAACCGCACATCGCCGTCCTGGTCAATCTTGGGCTGGAACCCCTCTTCCGACAAATATTCCACAATCCCCAGACGCAAAGCCAGCTGGGCGTCGTTGAAATCTTGAGCCACAATCCCCATGGTGGCAACAACACCAAATATGACGGATAAAAATATCTTCTTCATAATGCCTCCTGTTTATTCGATAATCAAATCCTTTGCGCTTTTGATATGGTCCAACATGGTGTCAAACGCATAATTGAACTCATAGGCCTTCGTGACGAACATCTCGGCCGAAAGCACGAAAGAGTTCTCCAGACAATACACCTTCACCCCATACTTCACATTGTAGTCGTTCAGGTTCCGGGTCACAAAGTCCTTGTCATACTTGTCGCTGTAATTGAAATACAAGCGCAAGCAAATGTACATCGGACTCTTCTCCGTCTCGTCTATTTCCACACAGTACTTCAACCCCTCGCTTTTGAATATCAGGCCGTCGTCCTGATTCTCCGGATTAAAGCCTTTCCGGATCAGGAAAGCCGACACTTCTTTTCTTAACTCCTCCTGGGCCGCATTGTAGTTCTGTGAAAAGCCACACATAGCCACCCCCCAGAATGCCACACACATAAATAACTTTTTCATTTTTCCTCAGTATTATTTTGAGTTACGTTTCTTTTCTCATTCACTTCTTCCAGCAATTCACGAAGATAAGTCGTGCGTACGCCGAAATTCAGGTTGGAATCCCCCCATCCGGAATTGTTGATGGCCACCAGTTTCCTTTCCTTGTTCACTACGGGGCCGCCGCTCGTCCCTCCCAGGATGCCGGCATTGTAGCTCACCCGGTATTTCTCGTTGGTCGAGAGGATACTGCCTTTCACGTGCTGCGGATGGATTCCGGTTTCCACACCGGCCAAAGCCGGACCGTTGTTATACCCCAGCACCCAGATCTCATAATCCTCATTCCCCTCCTTATTGTCGGCAAACGGGTCTGTCTCTGGAATCTTAAAGACGTAGGCGTCTTTAGGCATGGCCTGCCCCTTTTCGTTCAGCTGGATGACGGCCAAATCATTGGACGCCACGTCGCCCGGGTCTCCGTAGGCCAGACAGGTGCAAGGATGGAACGTCTGCTCATTAATCAGTTCAATCATCGAGTTGTCAAAAGCCGCATAAGTCCTGCAGACCACATCCACCTTGTAGTCCGCCATATCCAGCACTCTGTTGTAGAACTTGGCCGCCTGGGTATAAAAGTCGAGGGAATCCTGTATCTGGTCCAATATGAGAGCATTTTTCTCACTGATATTCCGCAAACTTCCATACCGGTTCAAGTCTTTCTGGAACTGCTGCGCCTTGTCCGAGAAAGCATCTCTCAGTGAAACGAAGAGATTCTTCAGCACCGGAACCACTTCTTCCGGAGGAATGGGGGCCGCGATATGCCTGTTCGTCGCGATAAGCCCGTCTTCCGAGATAAAGAAACCGGTACCCCAGTTTACACTGGATGTCACCTTATCCGCATCAAACGTATAATTGAAAATCGCCTTCTCATTCGCATTGTAATTAAAGTAGAAGTCCGAATAGCCGGTCTTTTCCTCCAAGCCTGTGTCGACATGATAGACCACATCGCTCTTCAGCAAGACGACCCCCTTGTTCAGCTCGGCCCACGACGGTATCTCGTCCTTATGCAAATACTGATAAAGCTCATATCCGCCCCAGCCCAACAAGACCAACAAAGGCAACAATCCCAACCATTTCCAGTAACGGGCGAATGAAGAAGACGGACGCCTCTCCTTCAGCTGGACCGCGTATTCCGTGGTCTCCGGCTTAAAGTCCAGCTCATACAGCATCCGCTGCTTACCCGGCGGCTGTATGCCGACCAGCGTCTTTCCGGCACGGAACACGTCATGCGGGAATTCCGCCCGTCCGTCATTCCCTGTGGCCTGCCGGCAAGGCTTGTCGTCCGACTCCACATCCACCACCGTCCCCGGTACGGGTTTCCGGTCCTTATCCAGCACCGTGACACCCACCTTGGGTTTCTCGAACTGCCTGATGCGGAAGCGGTAAGGAGTCTTCGCCTTGGCGGGAGTGACATCAAACTCCGCAGTGTTGGCGTAATTCGCCGTGTCCACCGCCACGAACTTCTGACCTTCCTGCATGAGCGGCAACTGCACCACACCTTCCTCTCCGGTATTGTACACGGTCGCCTGCCCGGCCACAATGATCTTGATGTCATGCTGCCGCACCGGGTTTCCGTCCTGGTCCTCCACGAACAACACCGGGGCGTATCTCACCAGCTTCTTGATGTAAGCGTCATAGACCTCCACATCCGGCTCCACCTCGAAAGCCCGCTCATTGCTTCCTTTCATGTCCGGAAACGACACGGTGAAAGTGTCCCTGCAAGGGAGGTCTCCCACCTCAGCCCTTCCGTCCTCGCCGGTCACCTTCATCACCGACATGCCGGACATCCGGATTTCCACACGCTCCCCTCCCACGGGATGGTCACGCTGGTCCAGCACCCGCAGCCACACGTGCTGCATCTTCTTCCTTACAGTCTCCTCCTCGGGTGTAGCGCCTCCCGCCATGTCCTTCGTAGGGCCCGTTTCTGTTCCTGCATCTCCGGAGTTCCCGTCCTTTTTTGTGTCCGTCTTTTTTTTCCGCTCGTCTTTCTGAGTATTCCCGCCTGAGCCTGACGGATTCGTCTTTATCCCGGAATCCTCGCCGGATGCCGTCCGGCGGTTTCCTCCCCGACGGATGCCCAGCAGGCGGTCTCCGGCCTGGACATGGGCATATTTGCACCCCCAACCGGCAAGAAGAAATCTGTAGTCCCCATTCTCCTTATTATAAAACACAAAACTCAAATCCGGAATCTCCATGATGTCATCCACGTACGGTGCCAGCTCCGGAGCGTTCCGAAGCACCTGGGCCGCCTGCTCCACCACCTCTTCCAGACGGGATATGACCTGCTGACGCCCGTCTTCCGGCACGTCCGTCAGACGGACATATTCAGCGTCGTCATTGGAATACCAGACCGTATTCGCCGACTTGGTAGACAAATCGGCGAAGATGAACTTTCCGGCATCCAGCCACATCTTCATCCGCGAATGCACATTGTTATAGTTAAGTTTCAGCCTGAAGCTTAACTCACTGTTGTTGACTCGAACCAACTGCCTCATAAGCCATTCCTTGAATCCTATTTAAAAGCCTCTGGACAAGCCCCTTGCAACTCGCCGACAAGATCTCCCAACTCCTTGTCAGCATCAGGCAGAGAGAGAGAAGTCTTGTATTTGATATAAGTCTCTATAGCCTTCTGAGCATACGGCACCTCCAGAATGGTCTCCAGCTCATTGCCTTCTCTCAACTTGTTCTCAACCTCTTCCGCACTTATACCTGTATCGCTCCCAACCATACCGTTCACCATCTTTATCACACGCGCCAGTTCAAACATAATAAAACGGTAATCATTCACAGCATTACACAAATACTGAAATTCCCCCTCATGCGGCTTCAACGGCCGGATATCGGCCACCATTTGCATATCACGCTCATTCTCTTTCTTATTATAAGGTTGTTCCAACCGTTGCCGGATATCCAGTATCTCCTTATACACAGGCGCCCATTTCGAGTCGTCCTCTGCCGAAGCCAGCAGCTTCCGGACCTCCTCACGGTCTCTGTAAATCCCTTCCAAAGACTTAGCACCCAGATACTCAGCAAGCTGTTCATCACTCAACGTCAGGTTGAAACTCCTGCTCTCAAACCTCCCAAGCTGCTCCCTCAACCGGCCATACTGACATTCCAAACTATCAAGTCGGCGTTTTAACGAATCGATAATAACACCTTTGTTCACTTCCGCCGCCCTTTCCATGTCCTTTTTCGACACCTTGCCTTGTCCGTAGAAATCACCGCAGCACAACAACAAGACCACAATCCATATATACCTTCTCATTTCTTCTGTCCTCCTTTAGTTTTTTCTTCCAAACTGCCTGCCGGAAATCCGCTTCCGTCTTTTCCACTCCGTCTCTCTCTTTCCGGACTCTTCAATTCATTTCCGCTATCTTCCTCTTCCGGTTCTTTTTCTGGCTCAGGTTTTCTTTCGTCCTTCCGCACGGGTGAGGGCATGGATCCTCCTTCGCCTTCAGGGGCGTTTCCCAAAGCTTCTTCCAACCGACGGTACAAATCCTTGCCGTCAATATCTTTATTTGTCTGTTTGAGCAGATTCTCAAGCCCCTTGCGGGTCTGGTATCCGGATGACAGATAAGCGTCACACTCTTTCTTCCAGACTTTGCTCAACGAGTCAATCCGTTGTTCCGTTTCCCTGACTTGTTTCTCCAGTTGCCAGATTTTCGCCCAGCAGTCCGCGATGGTCTCACTTTGCTTCATCAGGACATCAACCTCCTCCCCGCGTTCCTGCCCGCAGACCGCCGCGGCACACAGAAAGGAAAAAGCCCCTATACAACATACCTTTTTCATATTCCTGTCTTTTTAATTGTCCGTGTTCCTTACAAATTCATCCAGCTTCTTCTTCGCCTGCTCGTTCGTGGAAATCTCATTGAAACGGATTTGGTCGGTCAACAACACTTCTATCCGCGACATCGACCGATAATTCTCCTCCACCAGACGCTCCAGATTCTCATAATACTCCCGTTCGGCCCGCCTACGGTCTTCCTCCAGGTTGTCCAGCCGTTTGCGCAACGAGGTGTTGTGCGAGAAGTGGGATTTCCAATATTTCATCCCTCTGATACGGCTCTCCAGAGATGAGGCGGAAGCCGAAGGGAAAGCCTTCAGCGGACGGGTATAGGTGGCCTTGCTGCTGAAGCCGAAGCTCCCTTTCAAGCGGTCATATCCGGCAAGCAGGTCCGACACGTTCGTCAGGTTGCTGTTGGCCCCGAACTCACCGACCTTTCCGTTCAGGAACTCCAACGCCGCCCGATACTCCTTTATCTTCTTCTCCGAATAAGAGGTCTGCTGGAAATGCTTGTCCGCACTTTCCCACAAGTAACTGCAGGACAAGGCGAACAGATACTTCACCAAGGCCTGCTCTTCCGTTATGCGGATCAGCTCTCCGTTGCTGTTGACCCGGTCGGAATGGATGCCGCCTTCAATCCACTTGTACCCGTCCACGCCCCACTTGCCTTCCTGGCACAACTCCTTAATCTTCCCCTTCCACATCTTGGCTTGGGGAGAGCCCACTTCCGGCCCCTCACTCTTCTTGCCCGGTTCCGGTTTAAGCCACAGCAAGGCGACTATGCCGCCCACCAGCACTATGGCCAACAATAATAATTTTACGATTTTCATGATTGATTTCCAAATGTTTTATTTCCAATATCATCTATAATACTCTTAATGTTATCTCCTGAATCCTTAAAATTGCCCTTTTCGCCCATTTCCTTAATCTTTGTCTCTGCAGATTTTATTCCGTACACTTTTTTATTAAACAATCGGTCAATGCATTCCTCCTGGGCTTCAGACAATTTTTTTGTTTCTGGTCTCTTACCACTCCTTAAGGTCCGTATCGCCTTCTTCAATGCATCAATCCTGCTTTTCACTGATACACCGTTCTTGTCAGCACATTCTGTGTCTACAAGCGTTTCTTCATCAAAATCTTGCTCAATTTTACCAATCTCCCTTTCTGTGATACTTACCGCTGCTAATCTTTCAAAAAGCTCCTTACTAATTACAGTTTTTTTCTCAGATTCCACAGGCTTTACTTTTAGATATAGACTATCTATAGCAAGCACAAAGCGAGGATTACCATTTTCATCATTCCATGCTCCTTTCTTATTTTCAGAGCACTTATTATACAAGTCATCTTCTTTCTTTGTCATTCTTTCGCCAGAATTCCACAGATTCCTCATCTTTCTATAAAGCTCTAAATCCGATGTACTTACATTCAAAGGATAGCATATCGTCGTATCCACCTCAAAGCTATCAAAAGCTATCTTGAGAGTATCACCCAAAAGAATACCATCAAATATTGCGAAGAATCCAACAGTATCACTACAATCTTTCGATGCAGTTAAATTTACTGGGTTTCCATCCGTCGTATCTTCCCCTTCACACTCTATAGTCCGTTTCTCTTCATGACTAAGATAAAGTTTTACATCCGGTCCATTATTAAAATCATCTGGCAATGTATCTTTATCAAGACCTATATATTTTACTGTCACGTGTTTTTGTACGGACGTTGAGTCGGGTATACTTACTTCATCCTTCTCTCCTATTCTTCCTGTTATCCCGGAAATCCAATAGATTCCCCATCCCACAGCCAACGCCAACACAGGCAAGGCAATCAGAAAAGGCAACAGTTTCCCAATCCGGGCATTGCCCTTCTTCCGTTTTCCGTTATCTCCACCACCATCTATATGCTTGACAGGAACAGCACGTCCTTCGGCACTGCCGCTCCCACGTGTCCCACCATCTAAGATCTGTACATTCCCCTGCCTCTGTCCGGACGAAGATCGGGATACGGCCTCCGATTTCCGTTTCTTAAGATTCAACCGCACTTCCCCTTCGGCCGGAAATGTCCCGGACAGTGCCTCATATCCCTCAGCCTCTATCTTATATTCCCATTCCTCCCGCTCACCCGGTACATCAAGACTAAAGTTTCCCCTTACATCCCCATCTTGAATGGGTCGGTTCGTTCCCGCCCGTTTCACCGTGATCCTTTTGGGTACACCGTCATACGGCGCAGGAAACCGAATACTCAGATGGGACTTCCGCTCCACCGTCATGATACACTCTTCGCCACACCGGCTCAAATCCAAAGAAGCGGGTTCAATAAAATAGCCCTCACTCTCCAATGCCTTCTCTCCCTCAATCTCCTGGCCGCGAAACTCATAAGTCGCGCTTGGCAAAGGATAATTCGCCCCGCTCTTCTTTTCTATGATTCTCACCGGAGCCACCTCGTCAAAAGGCAGTGTTTTCCCACCTTTCTTCTTAAAGACAAAGGTGATTTCCTTTGTCTTCGGAGCAAAATTATAAGTGATGTCCAGAATTCCGTCAATCCCAACCGTCGCACGGACCCGTCCGGCCTCCCCTCGAAGGACCTCTTCATAAGTATAATCCAGATTCTCTATAGGAAGCTGCCAGTTTTCCGGATCCAGCCGATAAATCCTATCCGTGGAACGTACCTCCCCCGGAAGCATCCTGTCCGTGTTCGTGTCCGCGTTCTTCACACGCACCCGATACATGACCTCCTCCTTCTCAGGCTCGTCTATGTTCGCCGGAGCGTCCGGGGCAAAAAACACATGCGGGTATCCCTCATAACTCCGACGGAACAGCGAGGCAAGATAGGCCGGCATCGCACTCTCCGCTGCGGCGACATATCCCGCTCCTTTCTGCAGAGAAGCCGCATCCGCGTTGAGCCTGCGCTGCCCCGGGTCCGGAACGAGCTGATAACCGGAAAGGACATCCGAATAGTAATCCTGCCTCAGCACCGACAGGCTCGGGTTCAACATATCTTCCATCAGGTTCCGCTCGCAGAACCTGCCGTTCAACGCATTCAGCAAGTCGTAAAGGGCTTTATCTGATTCGGGACGAGCGACAGACGCCACCTTCCGCCCCCTCGGCAAAAGTGCCGAGACGACCAATATACCTGGACGCTGAAATGAATCAAGAATCCGGATAATCAGACTGGCCACCACATATGAAGAAACGAATGACAAGGCATAAGCCTTCTCGCCCCGTCTCAAAAAAGTCACATAATTGCGATAATCAAAATCGAACTTAGTATCCGCATACCAGCCTTTCACCCCCGGTGTCGCATAAAAATGAGTGAATCCCGTCAGGTTTCCTGAAATAATAATCTCTATCTTATTGCTGTTCATATCCAATCTCCTCAACCTTATCTCTTAACTGTTAAACCATTCTTTCAAGGCGTTCCACACCCCTCCTTTTTTGTTCGGATTCACATACGGAATGGAATTCCGCTGAATCACACGCAAGATCTTAAGGGAATCCGTCTCGTCGAATGTGTACACATCCCCGGGCATGAACTTGCCCACGCAGAACGGGTAAAGTCCGACCCGATTCTCTGAAGTCTTATTGATATCATATCTTTTACAGATTTCCTGAATCCGGTCCAATACCACCTGATAGTCTTGCTCCACTAAAATTCTTTGAAGCATGTCCGGTGTCACGACATCACCCAATGTATCGCTCTTGGTCAGAATGATATGAATGGCCACGACCTTTTTCATCAATTCCGAGTTTTTAGAAAGCAATGAAGAAACGCAATCCAACACATCACTCTGCCTTACAACAGCCTGCGTGTGTTCCAAATCCCCCAACAGAATTTCCTTTTCGTTGGCAGTCGGGTCGATGACAAAGAAAAAGACCTTGCTGTTGTCATTCGACAGCAAACCGGCCGCCCCCGGTCCCAAATCTTCCAAACCGGCAGGATTGTTAATGGACGCGAACAGCCTGGTCTTCTCTCCGGACATCTCGATCAGCGAAATCTTACGCAAGTAGCCATCCTCATCATTGATTTCCCCGTCAATGACCTGAATATACGACTGATCGGTTGCCGGCGGAAGCATACTGGTGCGGGCGTAGTTGCGCAAATCCATTGCATAGTTCCCGCCTCCCCCCGGTCCTTTAGGGTCGAAACTGAACCCCAGCCGGCCGGTCAGGCTCATCAAGCCAGCCAGCACACAAGTCTTGCCAGAACCCGAAACTCCGAAGAAATAAAAATCCGTATTACCGTCCTCGCTATGGGGATTCTCCAAAGTGCTTACCGGCAACTGCCTTTGCTCAGCCGTCAAAGTCGGATACCGCCTGATATGGCTGTATGCCCGGTCCGTCAGGATATGGCTGGCATCCACCAGTTCTTCCATCGTCAAAATGCCGGTACTGATGTATTCATACATCATATCACGGGAATACTTGAAGGGATAACACTTCATGTCGGTAAGCAGGTCCCCCTTCATCTTCTGTATCAGCTCCTCAGCCTCCTCCCGATACTCGCTATAAGGATGTGCTTTCAAGAATTCCGCATAAGCCAATATCGTATTCTTCTTTTTAGCATCGATCCAATCCATCCGGGCCTTCTCCGCATCCTCTATGGCCTCATAAAGCTTTTCCGCCTTCGCCTTGTATTCCATCGCCGTATCCGTCATATTCTGGGCATACTTCTGGACAAAGCGGTCCAACAGTGCCTTCTTTTGAGGGTCTGTATTCTTCAATACCCAAAGCGTATTCCATTCCTCCAGCAGGATACCGTTGACCCATTTCTCCAGAAGGGCATTGGCCTCCTGCAGATGCGACTGGGAATATATCCCGTCCTTGCACTTCCTGATGAAAGCCGCCAGCAACTCCCGGTCCTCCGTCCGGCTGATATTCTCCCAGTCCTTCGCCTCCTGGTCCGCCGCTTGCTTCCGCATCAGCTCTTTGGCCTCGTCCAGATGTGTCCCGGAAAAGACCTGCCGCTCACATTTCTCCACATACTGGGCCAGCAGGTCCACAGACTCCCCAGCCTTCTGCCAGAAGACCTCCTCGGCCTGTATTTGATAACGCTGCTCGAGCTGGTCAATTTTCGGATAACCAGCCTCTCTCAACCCCTCCGGCGTAATGCCGGTCTCGGGTTTCAGGCAAAGTTGCAGGAGCTGCTCCACCGATGCCGCCTTGCAACGAAGATATATATTCCTTCTCCACTCTTCCGTATACATAGACATAACTATATTGCTTTTCTGTTAATCTCTTGAGTTTCTTTCTCCCACAATGAATCCACCGTCCTCCGTAATCGAGCCGGCCTCGCCTTTCCGCAGCTGCTTCCTCTTGGACTTCTCTCCCAAAACATATTTGAACAGTCCCAGACCTCCCAATATGACGACCGCCAGCAATCCGGAAAAAGAGAAACCGGGAAGGGACGCGAACATCCGTCCGATGTTGCTTTCCCGTACGAAAGAGCTTACATCCAGCGCAGGCGCCTCGGCCTCCAGCTTGCTCTTGCGGGCGGCGTACGCCTCCTCCAAGCCTTGCGCGTACCGCTCCTTGGCACCGGCCAGCTCGGAAGCGTACTGGGGCATGAACAGCAAATTCCACCCCTTGAAATTCTCCTCACACCGTGCGGCCAGCCCGGCCTCCTCCTCCTCCAAAGGACCTGCGCTCAACTCCAGCATGTCGCTGAAACTGGATACCGCCTGCGACACATCAGCCCGCGACACCTCGGCCGGCTGCTTGTCCAGTTCCAACAGGCGCACCATGCGCTTACGGCCCTCCTCGGACTCCAGCAAAGCCTCAAGCTCCGTCTGATAAGTGCCGACACGCGACTCACAACCCTTCCGGTACTCGGCGAACATATGGTCGATGTCGTCCAAGTCACGCTCCACCGTCCGCGTGATCTCCTCCCTGGCCCACATCACGTCAAAGAACTTCCCGGCATAAAGGTAGCAGGGTACAAGCGCGGCCACGTAAAGCCCCAACATCGTATATTCCACCGCCTTCCATTTGTCCTGATTGAAATCCTGCGCTTTCGCATATGCGGCCAGAAAGACAAACACGACCATCAGCATGAACAACAGGACGGCCACCATGACACTGGGCAGCCTGTTGCCCAACATCGTGAAGTTCAAACCGAAAAACACCACCAGCCCCAACAACAGCAAGGCTACAAACGAAATGACATCCCCCTTGGAGAGATTGCCCGAATTGGATTGACTCATATTCTTTCCTTATTATTTGATTATTTGATCCTGACCAAATTGAACATGGCACGGTTCATCGCACTCGTCGCGACACACTGAAGATTCCCCTGCCAGTCCGCCTGACACTGATACACATAGGGCAGGAACGACCCGGCACTGCTTGTGGCAGGGACATCCTGAAAGATCCGGATCTGCCCGCCGCCGATTTCCGCCCTCAAAGGTGCCGTATACTCCATGCCATGATTCACGATGACAAGCTGCCCCTTAAGCTGGCTGAAAGACATATACAGCTCTATGGGCGACATATCCCCCAAACTGACCAGTTGCGTGGTGGACTTCCACACACCGTCCAACCCGTGCGCGTCCCTGACGGCATCCGCGAATTTCAGGGTATCCCCCGGCACCGCCGCATCCGGACAAATACGTGCCAGGCTGTCCATCCTGGCCCGCAACACAGCCATTTCCTTCCGGACAGCCTCACAACGGCCGTCCACCACCGGAGCGCCTTCCAATGCCTGCAAGGCCTGTCCGATGCGGACCATCGGCCCGATATTGTCGCCGACGTCCTTTCCCGTCTCTTTCAACAGCCGGACAATCTCGTCGGTCGTCAAAGTCCGGTCCACACTTTTCAACAAGGCCACAGCCCCGGTGACAATGGGAGCCGCCATACTGGTCCCCTGCAGCGAAACATATTGTCCGCCCGGAGCCGCGCTATATATGCCCACCCCCGGAGCGGACAAGGTGGAATACTCACGCCGCAACGCCGGATAAACCCCGTAGTTGCTGAAACCGGCCTTGCCCAGGTTCCGGTCCAGGGCGGAAACCTTGATGGCACGGCTGCTGCGCTTCTTGGGGTCCACCCCCGCCACCATATTGTCGTTCCCGGCAGCAAAGACAATCGTGCAGTTGTTCCGGTCCGCCATCGCGAAAATCTGGTCCCAGATCCTTTCATCCTGCTTCAGGAACGTATTGATCAAATTCAACTGCTCGGATTCCCCCATCCGCTTTATCTCATCGGCCACCGTCAGACCCAACGAAAGATTTATGACATCAGCCCCTTGGCCGACGGCATACTTCACGCCATGTATGATGGCCAGCGAACCCATAGAACCGTCCGCATTGTCCGTCCCCACCTGCACCGGCATCAGCCTGCAGCGAGGCGCGACGCCCAGCAGCCCGCTCCCGTTGTTACAGTTCCCCACGGCCGTAGCCGCCACGTGAGTCCCATGGGGATCCACCTCGCCGGCGACCGAGACGGGACGCACATCGCCGTTCCGCATCACCGCGTTATAAGGCCTGTAGACCTTTCCGGCCAGTTCCGGATGGCTCAGGTCAAATCCGTTATCCACCACAGCCACAATCACCTCGTCCACTCCGGACGTGACATTCCACGCGGCCTGCGCGCCTATCGGCGCAAGATACCACGCACGGTCGGCATCCCCAAGCGCCGGGTCGGTCATCACTTCTCCTCCGCCATAAACCTGCTCGTCAAACACCTCGAAATTGAACCCCTTTATCCGCTCCGGCAACTCCGACTTGATCTTTTCCCGTTCGTCAGCCGGCACCCGCAGCTGAAGCAGACTCAGCTCCTTATCGTAATAGGTGATCTCATATTCCTTGCCATAATAAACGCGTTTGAACGCCTTGGCCCATTCCAGCATCGTGTCTTCATCGCGTTGCTCCAGCAGCACATTCAGCCGGTCTGTCGCAATCCGGGTCAACCCGTCACTGCTCATCCCCACCTGTCCGTCCTCGACGGGTCTCACTACAGGCGGGTCCGGCAAAGGATTGTAAAACGGATTGGCCCAAGAAAGCGGGCCTTGGCATCCCCGGCACAGGAACAGCAGCAACAAGAGCAAAAGGAGCAAAAGCAAAAGCCACCGCAACACATTCCAGAAAGCCCCCGCCCCTTTCCTGAACCCGCCCGTAGTCCTTTTTTCCTCCTTCCGTGAGACATGCGCGGCAGAAACGTCCTCCGGATGTTCCTGCCATCCGGTGCCGAAAGAGACCGGTTCTTCCGTGACAGGCTTTCCAGCGTCCGCCAAGGACGGATTCAAGATCTCCGGCTTCACGGGCCTCACCTCTACGAATGAGGGAACAGGGGTCTCCGTCACGGAAACGGGATTCTCCCCAGAAGAGTCGGCCGGACCGGAAACAGGAGCGGGAGCAGGCTTCGGAGGAGTGTCCGGCTCCGGCCCGGACACCTTCTTTTCCATCCCGACATTTCCCGTCTTCGGCGAGGAAGAAGCCACCGGGTCTCCCCAATGCCCTACGAAACGGCCGCTTCTATAGATTCCTCCCCGTCCGAGATCCTCCCGGCGCGGAATCAGTCCCCAGTTCACCAAGACCACCTTCCCGTCTCCACAATACACAGAATGCTCATCCACGTATGAAATGGCCTTCGCCAGCAGCTCACATAACGAAAGGTTGCCCTCCTCCTTTAACACCCCGGCCAGATCCTCGACCGCCCTAATGCAGTCTCTCAACAGACAGGCATAGCGCCCCTTTTGTTCCGCCTGAAGATCCGCAAGCACAACGGGTTTCGCGGAAAAGACATCCGCGGACCAGACGATCTCCGTCTGGGTACGGAGGCGGGGATTGGCCAGCAAATCCTTGTAAGGGAATTCCGGCCTCGACCTCAACATGTTCCTTATGCCCTCATAATAATCCGTCACGACGACCGACCTGACCTTAGGCATAATAAAATCCTTTATCGGCGAACGATGTATATCCATATTCTTCTATGCAAAAAGACCTAAGACCGACTTCCCATCTCATCCCAGACTACGGTAAGCCTCCAGCAACAGCCCGAGCTGCCTGTTGGCCTCCACGTCATAATTCGGAACGTCATATGACGCGACAAACGAAATGAGAAGCATATCAATCCACTTGTTATAATTTATAAAGGACGGCAAGGATGTGAGCCGGACATTTTCCTCCGTAGGACGGATAGCATCGAAAAGTTCCGAGAGCTCATCCTTTGACATCGGCACCTTCCCGGCCGGGCCATAGTCAAACGAGAGATGCAAGCCGTTCTTCTCATTAACCAGCTTCAAATCCGCGATTTTCTCCGGGGAATAGCGGTTGAAACCCAACGTCACCACAAACTCATTCATCATTTCCGCCGTAGTATCCGCTATCATATCCAGAATCTGGTGAGGCACAGAAACGGCGTCCACAAACGGACTGATGGCTTTGGCGATGGAGGCGACGAGCCCGGTCGTCCCCACCACGGCCTTCAGATTCTCTATCAAATCCAGGACCGCAAGCGTATTACACCCCTCGGTCTCATAAAATTTGAGATTCTTCTGCGAACCGATGTCGTCCAACCATTGCCTTACAATCCCCTCGGCCAGTTGCTCGGAATTGCTCTTCTGCTTGAAATTGCACTCAAAAAGCTTGTCCAGGGAAATCCCTTTCACCCCTTCGAAGAACTCCCGACAAGCGGCCGCAGTAGGATAGTGGTATTCCTGACGTAACACCTCCAGATTCTCCTCATACGTGTTCGAGGCCGAAATCCGCCCATGGCAACGGGTAAGGATGAGATCGTACTCCTTCATGTCACGCTCCGAGATCATCTTCGTATTATTCAACTGGTTATAATAAAAGTCGAAGACATAGTTCTCGCTGACCTGCAGATTCTGGATCATACGTCCAAAGAAATAGTTGTCCTTCCCGCAAACCACATCAAACTCGGCGATAATGGAGCCGCTACGCGCAATCGCCTTCTGGAGCGTATCCTCATCATTCTCTCCATGATAATATTCCTCCATCAATGAACAAACCTGCAAATGCAGCCCCTTGATTTCCGCCTGATATTTATACAGACGGCTCTCCTTGGCGTTGGCCGCAACCACACCCAGGTTTTCAATGATACGCGTCGCCCCGTCATTATTCATCGTAGCCGCAGAATCCCACGCCAACTCAGGGTCCTCGAAGAAAGTATTCACGAACGGACTGGAAACAAAGCTCCGCCGAAGCCTCTGATGAAAGTCCGCGTCAATCTCGGACGTCTCGGCGCCCTGCGTGTCAAACCCCTCGAACAAACGGTTCCCATTAATGCCGGAATACTTATAGTCACGCAGCAAATAGGTGTTGCGGAATCCCCCGCGTTCTGTCCAGCCGCTGAACCAACTGAGACTGTCGGCCTGCAACACCTGGTCATACAGCACCTTCTTATAACGGTCTTCCCAACGGTTCTCGATCTGGTCGTCCCCTCCGGCCTGGACAGAATGGCTCATATCCACATTAAACTTAGTCGCAATGATGAACAAGGGGGAAACGATGCTCTTGTCAAGATAGGACGTACGCGCCCGGGCGCTTTCACCGATATTCTGCTTCACCCATTGCTCCACCAGCCCCGGTATGACGGTGGGGCCATTCTGCATGTGGTCATGACAAAGCATCAATACGTTGATGAGCCTCTCGTCGCTATACTTGTTGAACAGATAACGGACCTTGCCGCGAAGCATCATCTTGTTGTTCAACTCTATCGAGACTTGCTCTTCCTGCAGCTCCAATGCCGCCCGCGCCCCCGGAAGGTCCAGAATATCCACGGTGTCAAGGAATCTTTTGCTCACTTTCCTGTTCCACCCTTTTGAAAGAAGACGCTGAAGAACGCTGTCATCCATGATACCTTCCGTATGATAGACCAGATCCTCATTTATGGTATCTTCCGGAATCTGGAACACCACCTCCGCCGTCATGGCCGACAATACGCTCTTGGAGAAGCCCCGCACCACCTGCCGGCCCTCTACAAACAAGTCCGTACCTTGGTTGGGATCCGTGTTGCCGGTCGTGGGAACGGGCATATCCAGACGCTGAAGGCAGTTCGAGCCCATCAAGGTGGTCGTATCGTTCAACAAAGCGGATATAGGGATATAAATCCGTTTAGAGAACCCCAACGTCTCATAACCCTGCAGGATGCGCACGAAAAGATTCGTTATATCAGGATTGTCATACCACAACTTAGACATCAACTGCGGCCATTCCCGGGGCTGGACCTGCGGTATGATGCGAGCCAGCACATCAAAATACCGGGAATCCAGCAACTCCTTGGCCTTGGCCATCCCCACATGCCCTTCCACGTACTCACGGACATTCATAATGTCATCCTCGTCAAGAAAACGCTGGACCGGAGCGCCTCCCTTATACCGCCGCTCCTGGGCAATGACAAACTCATCTATATCCTCGCTGTCGATAATGGAGTGGGTCTTCACGTCATTGTACGCTGTGTCGCATAAAATCTCGAGCATGTCCGCCACAGAAAGCACTTTCACCATAACAGGAAAGCTTTCGTCGGGAACATCATACACTTTCGTGAAGCGGGTGGCCACTCCCGTGGCCTCCACATCACGGACAATAGGATTGAACTGCTCCACAAAATTATACTGCTTTCCCGTCAGAGGGTCGGCAACCATAAACTGCCGCCCCTTCCGCGCAAGGAGCGAACTGATGACATAGCTCTTTCCTTTCTGGCTTTCTCCGAATGCGGCAATGGCCGGATTGCTTTCCAAAGCATAGCGCAACCTCTTCAACTGGCGGCGTATGTTCACCAACTTCTTAAAGGTCTCTTCCCGCCGGCTCTCCTGCAGATGGCAGTCCGCCCACTTGATAAGATTGTTGATGGAACCTATCTGGTCCGTCACATTCTGGATCAGCTCCAGATTCTTGCTCTCTATGATGTCGTTCATGACTGTAAATCCCTCCTTTATCCGTTAATACTCAAAACAAACTCTCCCTTGTCAAGCCAATACGCCCCATCGCCAGCCAGGCTTTGCACCCCGAACTTCAGCTTCTGTATGGAGAACGGCTTCCCCGTCGAATCCACGGCAGATACGATCTTCAGCATTTCCTTATCCTGAGAATAGTTCCTCACGACCGAGACCTTCAAGGGTAAGGAAACAGTATGCAGCCCAACTCCTTCCGCCAGCTCCAAAGCAAACAAAGGACGTGCCTGATAGAACACGGACACCAGCTGCTTGCAACCGATGAACAGCGGGAATCCATGCACCTCAAACGTGGCCGTGTTCTGCTCCGGCGTCAGGATGGCCTCCGCTATCTTCTGGTTTACGGCACTATACAGCCCCATATAGTTTGCCGTCGACACCATGTCCTTCTTAAAGTGGGTCATATCCATATGGAAGCCGTCAATCCCTCCGTTGGACGACATATACCCAATCATCGCCCCGACCGCGACAAGCGACTTCTGGTCCTTAAAATATCCCAGGCCATCCGCAAACGGATACCATTCACCCACCCGGTAATCATTCAAACGGACCAACCGGTTGGGAGAGACAGGATAGTATTTCAAGAAAAGGTCCGTAATGGCATCCAAAGAGGTCGGCCTGCCAGCCAAAAGGACCACATCGCAATTGTATGTATCAAGAATAATGGCCAGCTGCTTCATCAGAGGATCCATCTTCGTGATGATGATCCTGGACAACAAATCAGCGTCAAAGTTCCATATGATCTTTCTGAAGTCAACAGACACATACGTCTTCCCGCCTTTCACGATACTGAAATGATCCGCGAAATGCTCCAGAATAAAACTTGCCGGCTGCAGCTCGCCAAAGAAATCCTCGTACTTCAGACGTGCGGACTTACGCCCGCACCCCAACATCTCAAGCAGCCTCATTCCCATAGGCACAGAAACCTGCACGTTGAAATCCTGTCGCATAAGGCGGTCCTTATAATCCATCGAGGCCTTGTCCCTCCCGAAAAAGTTATGAATGCGCTCCGAGGTCTCACGCGAGGCATACGAATATTTTATATCCTCCCTCTCCGCTTCTGTCAGATTGTCCAGCCGGACTTTCCCCTTAAGACCAAGCGCCTCTATAAAGTCGTCGTCCGGAAGCGCCATGTAATTGGAACAGACCGCATTGAATATAGGCCCTTCATAAAGCCGGCCTCCGCCCTTGTCCTGCCCCTCTATGATCACAGCCCGGACAATCTCCTCCAGGATATCATCGCCGGCATAATAAAAACTATCCCAGAACAAAGGCTTGGGAGTAAGCTTGCACACCCCCTTCTCGTCATATTTATAAGCGCAGACCATAAGGTCCGTCGTCCCTCCGCCGATATCGACAGAACCGATCGTCAAGGACTTACGATGGTAGCCGTCTTCCAGAAACTCCTCCCGGACATGACCGTAAAGATTGAAGAAGTCTGCACAATGATTCAGATAACGCTGGGCCACTTCCGCATAAAGATAAACCAACTGGCAGCAGGTCGCCTCATCATAGCCCCACTCCGTTTTAAGCCTCTGGCTTGCAGGATTGTTCGGATTGACAGACAAATCCTTCACCGAAGGAATGATCTGTATCTTGTCTTGCCACTCGGCGGGATCGTAGGGACGCTCATACAAATCCGGATCCTTGCAACGCAACAAAGCAATATAAGCATCCTCCGCACACTGGCGCAAAATGACCTGTTCCTCTTTGGACATTGCCGTCGGGCAGGTGACAAGCACGCTCCTCAACTTCCGCGGCAAATTCACCTCCCCCCGCTTTTCCCGGTAGGCCGCGCTGTTAATCTGACAACTGGCCTGCTGAAAAATCTCAATCATGACAAATGTCATAAGAGAACGGCGGGAAAAGGAACTGAAGATCCCACCGCTCTTATCACGGCGAAGCGAGCCGTCGCTATCAAACTGTTCCGACAATCCTTTCACATTGATATAACGGTTGAGCGACAAGTTGGAATCCTCCTCTGTCGTCAGAAAATCCCACTGCCCTTCAAACTGCTTGTTATCCCAAAGATAACGTTTCGGACTCGAATAGTTTGTGGTGCGCAGCGCCACCCCATTGGAGGGACGTGACTTGTAAATCAGTTTTATCGCCTCATCCCCCACGCGAAGAAAACTCTGCCAAAGGAACTGACCCGGCACATCCATCTCCCCGAACCTACACTGATGGAAAGCCAACCGCATATCAAACGGTTTCTTGTACACCTTCCATGGCTCGGACAAATCCTGAAGCTGCAACATGTCAACCTTAGTGAAATCCGCATCCTCGAAAAGCACCCCACAAGTGCGGGAATTCCCGATATCAAGCACCAAATCCACGGGCTTGGACGCCTCCTCCTCCGCATAGAGCACCACATCCGGCGTCAGGCCCATCTTCCGAAGATAAGAAATCATGGTTATATAATAAGCTATATAACGGAAGTGTGACACCACACCGTCCGCAGAAGCCAGCTCCGAGTTGTCCTTGCCTCCATGAATCAAAGTCGCGATGTAATCATCCACCCATTCACAATCGTAAGGCTTGGGAGAGAAGAAATCAAACAAAAGAGACACTTCGTCACAAATGGAATAACGCTTCTCTTCTTCCCCGTCGTAAAAGAAAGGCTTCACCCCAGACATTCCGTTCTTCACCGAGGCCGTATCAAAAGCCCATACCAGATGATAACGCCTGACATTCCTGACCCGCCCGTCGGGCACAAGCTTCATACGGCACCAGCCGGTAGGCCCGAAAACGCCGTTCCCTGAAGAATCCCTTTCAAACATGGGCGCCGGCAACCATTGGTTCTCCACCGTATCCAACGGACAGCCCCCCTTTGTCAGACGCTCCGTGATGGAACCGGCAAAACAATACTCGCTGTAACAATCCTTCTCATCCAGCACCTCCAAGGAGCCAAAATCGATCTTGTCCTCGCTCACCAAGCGTTCCGTCCCGTTCGCGTCAAGATACAGATAAGGGAACGGCTTATGGTTCCTCAACTCGTCAAGCCCTACTATCTGTCCTCCAGAAAAACTGACAGCCATCTCCAGCGTCCAAACATCTTTCAGAATGTCATAACTTTCATGGAACACAAGAGGCATCGCAAAATCATTCTCATCTTGCACGCATAACGGACTCAGAAAGTTCCCATCCTTGTCCACAAAGCTTTCTTCTGCCTTAACTTCAAAATCCAAGGTCAAAAACTGGATTCCTGTATTCGCTATCAACGAGATATTCATACGTCTATAAATTTATTATCAATATTACTGTCTGAACGGAAAGAAACAAAGGAACACAGACCTGAAATCTCACGTGCCGTGTCTTATGATGAAAAACATACATTGCCAGAAAAGCCCCCAAAGCGCCTCCCCAAAAGGCGAATGACAATAATGTCAGCTCCGGTATGCGCCACTTCCCCTTACAGGCGCACGCCTTGTCATAGGCATACAACAGGAATGACACTACATTCATAACCCCCCAAAAAATCCAAACAAACGTCATAAGATATCATACGGGTTCCAGAAAAGCGCTGGGCACATATGCGGTCGCCACGGTCAACAGGCCCTCGATAACCACAGCCACCCGCTGCTGGCCTTGGAAACGGGCCACGCGTCCGACAACCCCCGCAAACTGCCCCTCCACTATACGCACCATTTTTCCGGCCTTGAACTTGGTGACACTGTCCGGAACCATGACGACATCGCCAGCGTCCGGCGCGCAAATAATCCTCAAGCTCTCGATCTGTCCGTCCGGTACCACCAAAGGCCGCCTCACCTTCTGCACGCCGACACGGAAATAGGTATAATAAAAACGCAGATAAGACAGATTGACGTTGTCAAAAACGAATTTCCGGATCTCCTCCTCCGTCCCGTACGCAAAAAACACGTTCGGAATGCGGGAGACTTCCACCGCCCTAGGCCGGCCTCCGACCTCCTTGACCACCTTTACAGTCGGATAAAAGGCAGTCCCTCCCTTCCCGACAATATACTCATACGCCTTCCGTTCCCTGCCATAGGATGTGCGCAACGCATACCAACGGGGCGTCCGCCTCTCTCTATCCATGCATTCCTTCGATACATTTCTGGTGGACTCCCCACGCCTCATCTTATTCGTTCTGTGAGACTTAGAGGTTTCGCTGGAGGCAGCCCCACCCAAAAGGGCCGTTTGTTCCAACGCCAAAGACTTTACATCATCAGATGCATCCCCATCGACATTCATATCGACAAGCAAACTTTCTTCTAGACAGAATTCAGTTTAAATACACACAAAGCGTGGACTCCTGCCTGTTACTCGTTCCACGAACTGAGGCTCTCGCATTGCCCATTGTAGTCGAACGAGCAACTCGAGAACCCACGCCGATATGATTATCACAATAGCCGATATATACGAAGGTGTGTCGTAATCCACGATGCACCTTCTTTCTTATTCATCACTATATAAATCGGTTTATTTTCTTCAAGCTGC
>CALUIS010000014.1 GCA_944320765.1 uncultured Paraprevotella sp. | reverse complement strand
ATTTTGATCATTCTATTAGCAATATATAAATTATTTTTAAAAATATTTATTAAAGCAGGGGGGGGGGGGGGGGGGGGGGGTAAAATCTGTTCCTACGCCACAACCATCTGCAATTTTTACACAGCAGACCAAGTAACGGCTCATAACAAATTGCTCCTTTCTACCATACCACTAATTCCCCCAAAGGAGGAACAAGAAAAAGCAAGCGACAAGGAACTATCCAACAGCAAAGGAAGTCCAAATGGAATCGTCCCCCAAAGATTCCATAACACAGCATCATCCCCAAAAACATCCCCCTTCTCTTGGTATAAAACTTGGTGGGCAGGACTATTGTACGCCTGCGTACTCATTTCCCCCATCTTTTTCATTTATCTATTCCACTATCGGAAACAACAAAAAGAATCTATCCAAAAAGGTTATCCGCCACAATCTACGATTACCAACACATCCGATATAACCACAAGCCATACCGAGAAACGTGAATGCCAAAAGACAACGAACCAAAACATTCTTCAGGGAACATATAATACAGAAGAAAGGGATATCGACCACCCAACAATAGAAAAAGCCATAAACACGGTTAAAGAAAATCTCGCCTCTAAAGATTTTGACGTGAAACAGTTTGCTTATGAAATGTGTATGTCTACATCCACCTTATATCGTAAAATTAAAACAGCAACAGGACTTTCCCCTGTAGAATTCGTCCGTATAATCAGGCTGAAAGAAGCTTACCGAATGCTGACAGAAAGTGACATGTCTGTTTCTGAAATTGCAATAGCCTGTGGATTCTCAACCCTTTGGTACTTTTCCAAATGCTTCAAAATAGAATTTGGAATACTTCCCACGGACTTAAAAAAGATGAAAAGCCCTCCCAAATCTATCTCACAATCGAGAAAAGTTCTCGATAAACTCTTAAACGAAACATGAACCGACAAACAAAAACGACATCAAGAATCGCGTAAACGCAACCGCAAAACAAAATCGAATGAACCTACGCGAACATTTCGATATAAAAGACGGACAGCATATCCCCTTGCTGCCCGCCCCCGACAAGACATTACGCCTTTGATCCGGATAAATAACGCGTAACCATTTTTATATCAAAGTCTGTCCGCCTTGCCTAATATGGTACAAAGTTACAAGAGATAGCGCATCGGCACCGGCGGAAACCGTGGACAAATCCGCCACACAGTGTAGACAAATCCTCTACTTTTCCGGAGGCTTCCCAGGCAGCTCGTCCGTATAATATTGGAAGAAATCGTGGGACAGCACCACGGAGATGCGGTAAAGCAACATCGTGTCGATGCTCTCCTTCTGGAACAGCTTGTACACATTGGTGCGGTCGCAATAGAGTTCCCTTGCGAACCAAGACACGGAACGCCGCTGGCGGCGCAGCTCCTGCTCGATGAGATGACCGATATGTACCATAAGCCCGACAATAAAAAAAGCGCAAACCATCCGCCGCTTACTGCCTGCCTGAGGTACCGCCAAGTAACCCGAAGATCACATATAAGCACGGATAGTCCACGCCCTATCAGGCGCGAACCTCCAGTTGCTTATCCTCTGATCTTCAAATTTTGGCGGTTTTCAGACAGCGAGAATTAAGCCCAAAGCTCGTTTCCACAAAAGCCGGATGGAATCGCCATTCCACCTATTATATTTTCCTTATCTTTTCGTCCTTTACGTCTCAGCCCTTACCTTCAACCGGCCTCAGCCCCATCCCGGCGGCCCGCTCCAACATGAAGGCATAGGCCGCGTCGTGTTCGTTCGGCACCACCCCGTCGAGAATGGCATCCTTGATGGCGCTTTTCAGCGTACCCACCTCGCGGCAAGGCGAAAGCCCGAACACGGCCATGATTTCCTCCCCCGAGACGGGCGGCTGGAAGTTGCGGATGCGGTCGCGCTCCTCCAGGTCCACCAGTTTCTTGCGCACCAGCTTGAAGTTGTCCAGGAACTTCCGCTTTCGCTGGGCGTTCCTGGAAGTGATGTCCGCCTCGCAGAGCGTCATCAGGTCTTCTATGTCGTCGCCGGCCTCGAACAGCAGGCGGCGCACGGCGGAGTCCGTCACCTCGTCATCCGCGATGGCTATGGGCCGCATGTGCAGGCCCACCAGCTTCTGCACGTACTTCATCTTCTCGTTCATCGGGAGCTTCATCTTCCTGAAGATGTCCGGCACCATCTTGGCCCCGATGAAGTTATGGTTATGGAAAGTCCACCCCAGAGACGGGTCGAACCGCTTGGTGCGCGGCTTCCCGATATCGTGCAGGAGGGCGGCCCAACGCAGCCACAGGTTGTCCGACTGGGCGCACACGTTGTCCAACACCTCCAGCGTATGGTAGAAATTGTCCTTGTGCGCCCGCCCGTTCACCTTCTCCACTCCCTGCAAGGCCGCCAGCTCCGGAAAGATCAACGGTAGAAGGCCGCAACGCTCCAGCTCCACGAAACCTTTCGAAGGCGTGGGGGTCATCATGATTTTGTTCAACTCGTCCGCCACGCGCTCCTTCGAGATGATGCGGATACGCTCCTTGTTGCGCGCCAACGCCTCGAAGGTCTCCTCGTCGATGAAGAAGTTCAGCTGCGTGGCGAAACGCACGCAGCGCATCATGCGCAAGGGATCGTCGCTGAAGGTCACATCCGGGTCGAGCGGTGTCCGTATCAGCCGGTCCTCCATGTCCAGCAATCCGTCGAAAGGGTCCACCAGCTCGCCGAAACGCGGCTGGTTCAGGCACACGGCCAAAGCGTTGATGGTGAAGTCACGCCGGTTCTGGTCGTCCTCCAAAGTCCCGTCCTCCACCACCGGCTTGCGCGAGTCGTGGCTATAGCTCTCTTTCCGCGCCCCCACGAACTCCACCTCAAGCCCATGGTACTTGACCTGCGCCGTGCCGAAATTGCTGAACACGCTCAGGTGTGCGCCGCGCCCCAGCATCCCGGCCAAGGCCTGCGCCAGCCTGATGCCGCTGCCCACCACCACGATATCTATGTCCTTGGACGGGCGGCCCAGAAAGAGGTCACGCACATAACCTCCTATCACATAACACTCTATGCCCATGGCATCGGCCAGACGCGATATCTGGTGGAATATCCTGTGGTCCAGCAAACGCACCAAATCCTCTTTCGTCAGTTTCCTCATTCTTCAAAAATACCCTAAAATAAGTGCAAAAATACGATTTTTTGCGCATCGGTTTGAATTATTCACCCAAAAAATGGTACTTTTGTAAGGTCAATTCGCAAACAACAGCCTATGAGGAAAACATTATACGCTTTACTGCTGCCCATACTCATCTGCTCCTGCTCCGACAAGGAAGCCCAAACGGAGGCCCAGGCAGGGCGCATGGTGAATGATGCGCGCACACTGATGAAAGAAGGAGACTATCCACGGGCCAAAGACAGCATCCTGGCCATGCGGAGACGCTTTCCCACCGCCTTTGAGGCACGGGCCACCGGCATCATCGTGCTGGACAGCATCGAGCTTCTCGCCGCACAAGACACGCTGGCCATGATGGACAGTACGCTCCGGGCCGAACAAGACATCCTCAGGGAGCTGGAAGAGACGAAACGCCGGGGACACAACGCGGACTTCTACCGACAACGCACCCACGTGTTCCACCTGAAACAACGCTTCGACGAAATGGAAGCCAAGGTCAGGTTCTACTCCCGCAAGATAGAAGTGGACATGCACGAGAACGAAAAAGCCCGGAACGACCGGTAAGCCGGGGACAGGCAAACAAGGAAAACAGGCCGCCCCCCTTCCTGCCCTTACGGCAAGAAAGGGGGCGGCCCTTGTGTATATGAATTGTGTTTGTGTGTGTCACCAGAACTTGTTGGCTGCCGCATTGTACTCCAGACCCGCTTCGGCCATCTTGTGTTCCAACGCTTTCCGGTCCATCTCCATGTCATCGCACAGCGCGTCGAGGGACGGATAGAAATCCCGCAGCTTCATGTTGATGAAACTCATCAGCATCATCGGGTCTTTCGGCATGTCATCTTTCAGGTTCTCCATCTTCTTTTTTCCTCCTTCTACAAATGACCGTCTTTCACGGTCACCACCAAAGTTCCTATGCAAAGGACCACCGCGACCACGCTGGCGGCCAACACTTGCCAAGTATGCATATCCATTTGAAAAACAATCTAATTACCTTAACAAACCAATACGCTTTCTATATCTTTACCTTAAAACTACCACCTAAATAATATCTCTTTCCTTTCTATACCGCAAAGTTACAAAGTGTGCGCCTATCCCGCAACACCGGAATGTCATTTTGCAACAAAGCCCGCCGAATTCTTGATTTAAGTCAAGAATCCGGCGGGCTTTACATGTCTTTATGACAGAAGTCTTACAATAAGAACCTCACAATATCATTATAGCAGGCCAGCACCATCAATCCTATGAGCAGCGTCATGCCCACCACCTGGGCCCGCTCGAGGAATTTCTCGCTGGGCGGACGGCGGAGTATGATCTCCGCGATGAGGAACAGCACATGCCCGCCGTCCAGGGCCGGAATGGGAAGGATGTTCATGAAAGCCAGCATCAGGCTCAGGAAGGCCGTGGTCTCCCAGAACGTCAGCCAGTCCCACGTGGCCGGGAAGATGCTTCCGATGGTAATGAAGCTCCCCACGCTCTTGGCGCCGTCCGCCGTGAACAGATACTGCAGGTCGCTCACGTAGCCCGACAACACTTCGATTCCATGCGATACGCCGGCCGGAATGCTGGCCCAAAAGCCATACTCCACCTTGACGGGTTTATAATAGGACAACAGGCTGCGCTTCACGACCCCCAGCTTGAAATCCTCGGTAAGCGTCATAACCACCGTGTCTGCCGCGCCGTCAAGAGATGACATGTAGGCCACGGTCAGTTTCCGCAAGCTCATGCTATCCGCCACCTTCCTCTCCCCGTCGGCCAAAACGGCACTGTCTGCCATCTCCTTGATTCCCCCTGCCAAAACAGTGCTGTCAGCGGCAGGCGAGAACGCCTTAGCCGAATCCATATAAGCCTGCATGACCCCGTCAAAATCAGTCCAGGTTTCTATTTCCACCCCGTTGACAGCCAAAACACGGTCTCCGTCGCGCATACCGGCTTCCCATGCGGGAGATGCCGGCACCACAGAGTCGACCACCGCAGGGACATAAGGCACCATGAAAGGCGGATAAGCCTTCAACATCTCCAGCATATTGATGTCGCCCGGCATGTGGAGAACCCTCGTCCTGCCGTGGCGCAGGACGGTCACTTGCTTGGCTTCCGATACGGCACGATACACCGAACCGTCCCACTTCTTGATTTCCTTGCCGTCAACGGCCAGTATCACATCGTTATCCCGGAATCCCAACTTCTCGGCCTGCTCGTTGAACTGGTAGCCCATCGTCATGTCCTTGGCCGGGATGTATTCCTCCCCCCAGTGGAAAAGTACCATCGTGTAGATGAACAAGGCCAGCAAGAAGTTGACCAGCACGCCGCCCACCATGATGAGCAGCCGCTGCCACGCCGGTTTCGCACGGAACTCCCACGGCTGCACCGGCTTCTTCATCTGCTCGGTGTCCATGCTCTCGTCTATCATCCCGGCGATTTTCACATAACCGCCGAACGGCAGCCATCCCACGCCGTATTCCGTCTCATTGCCCTTGCACTTGGGAAACAAGCGGGTGAACCACTTGTCCTTCGTGCTGAACAAATGGAAATACGGGTCGAAGAACAGGAAGAACTTCTCCACCTTCACGCGGAACAGCTTGGAGAAGAAGAAATGCCCCCCTTCGTGCAGCACCACAAGTATTGAAAGCGACAGCACCAGCTGGAGGCCTTTGATCAATGTTGCATCCATGTAATATTATTGTGTTTGTTATCATTTCGTCCCGCCGACACAAGACGCGGCAATCCGCCGTGCCTCGGCATCGGTCTGGACATAATCCTCATACGTCGGCTGCGGGATGAAGGCCGCTTCCCGCATGGTCTTCGCGATGACCTCGCTCATCTGCAGGAATCCTATACGGTCTTCCAGGAAAGCGCGGTTCACCACCTCGTTGGCCGCATTGACAATGCACGGCATGTTCCCGCCCGCATGAAGCGCCTCGTAGGCCAGCTCCAGATTCCGGAAACGGCGTGTGTCCGGCTCTTCGAAAGTCAGCGCGGCGGTCTTGCACAAGTCCAGACGGTCGAACGAGCTTTTCAGGCGGATCGGATAGGAGAAGGCATACTGGATGGGCACCCGCATGTCCGGCATCCCCAGCTGGGCCTTGACCGCCCCGTCGGCAAACTGCACCGCGCTGTGCACGATGGACTGCGGATGGACCACCACCTGTATCTGTTCGGGTGCGACCCCGAAAAGCCACTTGGCCTCTATCACCTCGAACCCCTTGTTCATCATGGACGCGGAATCAATGGTGATTTTCGCGCCCATCGACCAGTTGGGATGATGCAAGGCCTGAGCCTTCGTCACCGTGGCAAGCTGTTCCATAGAGAAGGTGCGGAACGGGCCGCCCGATGCCGTCAGTATGATTTTCTCTATCGGGCTCACCTCGCCGGCCAGGCACTGGAAAATGGCCGAGTGTTCGGAATCTACCGGGATGATGTCCGCATGGTACTCATGCGCCAGGCGGTTGACCAGCTCGCCGGCCACCACCAAGGTCTCCTTGTTGGCCAAAGCGATGGCCTTACCGGCCCGGATGGCACTGATGGTGGGCCTCAGCCCCGCGAACCCCACCATGGCCGTCAGCACCACGTCCACCGGCTTTTCCTGCACAATCTGGCAAAGAGCGTCCGTTCCGGCATATACCTTGACGGGCAAGTCAGCCAGCGCGTCGCGCAAAGCCTCGTACTTCTCCTCGTTGGCGATGACCACCGCCTCGGGTTGGAAACGCCGTGCCTGCTCGGCCAGGAGTTCCACTTTGTTGTGGGCGGTCAGCACATACGCCTCATACAGGTCCGGATGCTCCTCTATGACCTGCAAGGCTTGCGTCCCGATGGACCCCGTAGAACCCAGTATCGCAATTTTTTTCTTTCCGTTCGTATTCATTCAAGGTTATGTTGCGGTCCGTCCAAAGCCAGAAGGCCCTCGGGCAGACTCATATAAATCTTACGGTTCTTATGGTCTATGCCGTCTATCAGCTCTTCGCCGGCCGGAATCAGGATTTCTTCGCCGGAAGGAGCGGCGACCTCAAACAGCACATTCATCGTGGTGTCGTTCACAGCCTCGACGCGGCCCACTTCTCCATGCGTGGCATCCACGACCGTGAATCCGGTAAAATAACTCCAGGTATAATCCCCCTCACGCGTCTCCCCGGTCAGCGACTTGGGAAAGAACACCTCCACGCCGACCATCCGGCGGGCCTGCTCCTCCGTGTCGATGCCTTCAAACTTCACCAAAGCCGTGGAATTGCTGCGGAAACGGTACTCCTCCATGAAGAAAGGCACCATGATGCCGTCCATCCGGCAGACCAGATACTCCGCCTCCGCACGGTCGAACACATCATCCGTGAACGCAAGGTTCAGCTCCCCCGACACTCCGTGCGTCTTGGTCAGCACACCTATCTTATATACCTCGTCTTCGCGAATCATTCTTCTATACGTTTGACGCACGCGCCCAAGGCTGCCAGGCGCGTCTCTATGTTCTCGTAACCACGGTCTATCTGCTCGATGTTGCTGATGCGGCTTGTCCCCTCCGCGCTCATGGCGGCTATCAGCAAAGCGATGCCCGCACGGATGTCCGGCGAGGTCATGCGTCCGCCGCGCAAGCGGATCTGATGGTCATGGCCGACCACCACGGCGCGGTGGGGGTCGCAAAGGATAATCTGCGCCCCCATGTCAATCAGCTTGTCCACAAAAAACAGCCGGCTCTCGAACATCTTCTGATGAATCAGCACCGTCCCCTTGGCCTGCGTGGCCACGACCAGCAGCACACTCAGCAAATCCGGTGTCAGTCCCGGCCAAGGCGCGTCGCTCAGCGTCATGAACGAGCCGTCGAGAAAAGACTCTATCTCGTAATGCTCGTGCCGGGGGATGAAGATGTCGTCCCCGCTCCGGATAACCTGCACCCCCAGACGCCCGAAAGTATAAGGAATGATGCCCAGTTGGTCATAGGCCACATCCTTGATGCGGATGCCGTCGCCCACCATGGCCGCCATACCGATGAAGCTGCCCACCTCTATCATGTCGGGCAGTACCGTATGGGTGGCCCCATGGAGCGAACGCACGCCCACGATGGTCAGCAGGTTGGAGGCGATGCCGCTGATGTTCGCCCCCATCCGGTTCAGCAGATGGCAGAGCTGCTGGATATAAGGCTCGCAGGCCGCATTGTATATCACTGTCGTGCCCATCGCCAACACAGCGGCCATGATGATATTGGCCGTGCCGGTGACCGAAGCCTCGTCGAGCAGCATGTACGTGCCGGTCAGGCGTTCCGCATGAATGTCATACACTCCGCGCGACAAGTCATAGTCAAACCTGGCACCCAGTTTCTGGATGCCGAGGAAATGGGTGTCCAGCCTGCGGCGGCCGATCTTGTCGCCTCCCGGCTTGGCCACCATCGCCTGTCCGAAACGGGCGACCATCGGGCCGATAAGCATCACACTGCCACGGAGCTTGGTGCAGCGTTCCAGGAACTCGTCGCTTTGCGCATAGGCCACATCCACGCTGTCCGCCTGGAAGGTAAAGTCTCCCGGCGCGTGGCGCGTCACCTTCACCCCCAAATCCTCCAACAGGCGGATTTGATGGTTCACATCCGAAATGTCCGGCACATTCTTGATGCGGACCGGCTCAGAAGTCAGCAAGGTGGCACAAATGACCTCCAAGGCTTCGTTCTTCGCGCCCTGCGGGGCAATCTCCCCCGCCAGGCGGCATCCTCCTTCTATAATAAATGAAGCCATAAACGCGGAATCCTCACTTAGTTTTTCCTTTTGCCCTTACGCCCCGCATTCCGGAAAGCCATGCCCGTCCGTCCGGATTGGGCCTTTTCATACGGTTCCATGAACGCCTCGAAACGTTCCTTGTCCAGGCGCACGGCACCATGGGTATAATGTTCCAGGTCCATGACCACCTTATCATCGTCCATGGCATCCTTGTTCCAATTGCCCAGGCTCCGCTTCATCTGCGCGGCCGCCAACAGCGTCAGCCCGTCCTTCTCCGCCCCTTCGGGCATCTCGGCCAGCTTACGGATCAACGTCTCCAGCAAGGCACCATAATGGCGGTAACGTATCTTCTTCATCGGGTAAGTCATCGGGGCGGGCTTGCTTCCGCCCTGCTTCCGCTGTATCGCCCCATAAGGGTAGTCGATATCCAGCTTGTAATCGGCCATGATAGCCAGATGGTCCCACAGCTTATGCTTGAAATCCGGCACATCACGCAAATGCGGGAACATATTCCCCATGATATTCACTATCGTCTGGGCGCAGCGCTGCCTTTCTCCCCGGTCTGTCAGGGTAAGCGCATAGTCCACCATTTCCTGTATGCCCCGCCCGTATTCCGGCATCGGCAGTTTCTTGCGTTGGGTATTATATATCATTACAACAGTTTTTTCGGTTTTGACGCGATGAATTCTTTCAGGTAGAAAGGCTCGAAATATGCCACATCCTCGAAACGGCCCAAGGCCACCGCCTTCTCGGCCAACGGCCCCATATATTTGGCCTGCGGACAAATGTCCGGAAGGAAATGCGCGTTCGGATGCAGAATCTCCTTCTGGCATTTCCCGGCCCCGTCACCAAAGAAATACACCGGACCGCGGTCCAGGAACTCACGGTAGGTCGAAGCGTCCACGATGTCTGCCCCTATCCCGCGCACCGGCTTCAACGCCCGGTCGTAGACTGCGGCATAGACCTCCATCCTGCGAGCGTCCACCATGGGGCAAAGCAAAGCGTCTTCCGGCAGCCCCTCGTGATAGAGCAACACCGGCACGCACAACAGCTCCAGCGTGGGCACGGCTATCAGCTTCAAGTCACGGGCATAACAAATGCCCTTGGCCATCGACACCCCGATGCGCAGCCCCGTATACGAGCCGGGACCGCAGCTCACGGCCACCGCGTCGAACGGAATCCCGTGATGGTCCACATACGAAAGAGCCTCATCCACGAAAACGCCCAGTTGCACCGCGTGCGAAGGCCCGTTCCGGTCTACTTTCTCAAACAACACCGCGCCGTCTTCCGTGGCGGCCACCGAACAAACCTTCGTGCTGGTCTCAATATGCAGGATACAAGACATATCTCACTTTTTCCTTGAATAACTCCGCAAAATTACAATTTTATCCGTTTATTTTCCTACTTTTGCACAAAATAATTATTAAATCATGATCCAATCAATGACGGGCTACGGCAAATCGACGGCCGTAGTAAACGGGAAAAAGATACACGTGGAAATCAAGTCGCTCAACAGCAAAGCCTTGGACTTGTCCACACGCATCGTCCCGCTCTATCGGGAAAAGGAAATGGAAATCCGCTCCATGGTGGGAAAGGCCTTGGAACGCGGAAAAGTGGACCTGGTAATCTGGGTGGAGAAAGACGACACACAAGCCGCCACGCCCATCAATACCGCCGTCTTGGGCTGCTATTACCAGCAAATCCGCAGAATCAGCGAGGAACAGGGCATCCCCCTGCCGGCAGACTGGTTCGCCACCTTGCTGCGCATGCCCGACGTCATGACCCGCACCGAAGCGGAGGAACTGACCGAGGAGGAATGGAACGCCGTACACGCGGCGGTGGAAGAAGCCATCGCCACGCTCGTGGAATTCCGCACCCAGGAAGGCGTCGCGCTCCAGAAGAAATTCACCGAAAAAATCCGGAACATCGGCAATCTGCTCCAAAGCATCGAGCCATACGAGCAAAGCCGCACCGAACGCATCCGGCAACGCCTGGTGGAATCGCTGGAGGCCATCCCCAACGTGGAATACGACAAGAACCGCCTGGAGCAGGAAATGATTTACTACATCGAGAAACTGGACATCAGCGAGGAGAAGCAGCGGCTCGCCAACCACCTGAAATACTTCATGGAGACCATGGAGAACGGACACGGGCAAGGCAAGAAGCTCGGCTTCATCGCCCAGGAGATGGGGCGCGAAATCAACACCACGGGCAGCAAAAGCAACCTGGCGGAGATGCAGAACATCGTGGTCAAGATGAAGGACGAGCTGGAACAAATCAAGGAGCAAGTGTTGAACGTGATGTAAGGAGGACGCAAGGCATGGCAGGAAAACTGGTTATCTTCTCCGCCCCCAGCGGAAGCGGGAAAAGCACGATCATCAACTACCTGATGCGGCAGGGGCTGGACCTGGCCTTCAGCGTCAGCGCCACCAGCCGCCCCCCACGCGGCACGGAACGCGACGGGGTGGAATATTTCTTCCTCTCCCCCGAGGAGTTCCGCCGCCGTATCGCCGCCGGCGACTTCCTGGAATACGAGGAGGTCTACAAGGACCGCTTCTACGGCACCCTGAAATCCCAAGTGGAAAAGCAGCTGGAAGCGGGACAGAACGTGGTGCTCGACGTGGACGTGCATGGCGGATGCCGCATCAAGGAACATTACGGCGACCGCGCCCTGAGCGTCTTCATACAGCCGCCCTCGGTGGAAGAACTGCGCCGCCGGCTGGAAGGCCGGGGCACCGACAGCCCCGAGGTCATCAACGACCGCATCGCACGGGCGGAATACGAACTGACATTCGCACAACGGTTCGACACCGTCATCATCAACGACAACCTGGAGGAAGCCGAAGCCGAAGCCCTGGCACGGCTCAAGGCTTTCCTCCGCCCATAACCTTTCCAAGCATGAACGAAAAAAGCATCAACCGCAACCTGGCCACCAGCGTGATACTCTGCGTCCTGAGCCTCCTGCTCCTCGCCGCGGCCCTTGTGTTCAACTGGGTGGAGATTGCCATCGCCATGGCCATCGCCGCCCTGCTCCAAGCCTATCTGGTCTGCGTCTGGCTGGGCCGCAAGCGCCATCCCCGCCAGCATTTCCGCCACAAGGACTCCACGGAAGCATGACGGAAACAGGCATTTACGGCGGTTCCTTCAACCCCATCCACCGCGGACACGTGAACTTGGGGGAATACCTCTGCCGGCACGAAGGACTGGACGAGGTGTGGTTCATGGTATCCCCGCAGAACCCGTTCAAGCAGGCTTCCCCTGATTTGTTGGACGAGAACGCCCGCCTGGCACTGGCCCGACTGGCCGTACGCCAGCACCCGCGCCTGAAAGTCAGCGACTTTGAATTCCACCTCCCGAGGCCGTCCTACACAGTGGACACCCTGTCCGCCCTGCGCCGGAATTTCCCCGACCGCCAATTCACGCTCATCGTCGGGGCGGACAACTGGCAGGCCTTCGGCCGCTGGAGGCGGGCCGATGAAATCCTGGCCCATCACGCCGTCCTCGTCTACCCCCGCACGGGATACCCCGTAGACCGCACTTCACTCCCCACGGGAGTCAAACTGGCGGACGCCCCGCTTTTCCCCGTCAGTTCCACGGAAATCCGCCGCGCCATCGCCCAAGGGCGGGACGCCTCTTTCGGGCTGGACGATGCCGTGTGGGCGGAAATCCGGGCGCGGGGATATTACAAGCCATGATTCTTATTGCTGCGCTGCGCCGTACCATTCCCAGACCGGGTCTTGCCGCGCCGCCCCCAATCTCAACTTCTCATTCGCGCCCTTCGCACAAGTTTCATTCGTGCGGAAGGAAAATCATCTTCGTGCGGACAAAAACTTCATCCCACGACGTGGGATGAAGAATGGCGGCGGAAAGAAGAACATTTTCCGGCACGCACGGAAAAAAGAGGCGGGCCAGACTGAGCATTCCTTTCCTCAGTCTGGCCCGCCCTTCATGACAGCGCGCCGAAACGGACAAGCACCCGTCACCGGATTTTCAGCACCGGCGCAATGCCATTCGGCCTTTCAGCCGGCAAGGTCACGGCCAGCCCGGCCTCGTCCCATGTGTAGTCCACCTTGCCATAGCCCAGCAGCTCCACCTTCCTGACTTTGCCTTTATGGTCTGGAGAACCTTTGCGGAAGGCCTTCATCACCATCTTCCCGTCCTCGGGCCAACCCAGGGCGGTGGCATACACGGACTTCCCTTTCTGCACGTAGCGGATGTCGGCCGCCGTGTAGTTCTGCCCCTCGTTGAAGCCCTGCGCGTTGATGGGGTTGGCCGCCTCGGCCAGCGGTCCTTCGCCGAACGTCGTCCACGGGCGGGTGCCGTAGATGCTCTCGCCGTTGATGTCCATCCAGGCCTTGATGTCCTTCAGGATGGCCACCTCCTTCTCGTCTATCGCGCCGCTGCTGCGGAGGGGCACGCTCAGCAGCAGGTTGCCGTTCTTGCTCACGATGTCCACCAGCATCTTGATGACCGTGGCCGCCGACTTGTACTCATTGCGTTCATACACGCCGCGGTCGTAATGCCACTGCCCCAGGCAGGTGCAAGTCTGCCAGTACTTCTCCTGCGGACGGTCGGGCACGCCGCGCTCCACGTCCCACACCATCGCCTCTTTCTGTCCATCATCCAACACCTTTCCCGTCACCACGGCACGCATCTTCCCTTTGTGGTCCTTCAGGCTCCGGTTGTACATGTGCGCCACGATTTTCAGGCCCTCGTCGCTGATGGGGTAGAAAGGCAGCACCGTGTCGTCGAAATAAACCACATCCGGATGGTAACGGTTGATCACGTCCAGCGTCCGGTTGTACACATTCGTCTTGAAGGCTTCGGAAGGCTGCGAGGCCCCGTTGCCCCAAGCCCACTGTGCATGGATGACCCCCACGTTCTTGCTGTCCCGGCTCCGCTCATGGCGCTGCTCGTAGAGGTCCTGTGGGTCGTAGCCTTCCCACCACTTCCCCTTGCCGTCCTCCTTCGTCAGCTTGCCGTCGAAGTCCTGCGAGCCTTCCATCCACGTCCACGTGTGCGAAGCGTGGATGCTCACGCCCAACGGCAGGCCGTACTTCTCGCAAGCCGCCGCCCATTCGCCCACGATGTCCCGCTTCGGGCCCATGTTCACCGAGTTCCAGGGCTGGTACTTGCTGTCCCACAGGTCGAAGTTGTCATGGTGGTTGGCCAAGGCCATGAAATAACGCGCCCCCACGCTCTTGTAGAAACGCACCAGCGAGTCCGGCTCCCACTCCTCGGCCTCCCAGATGTGGATCACATCCTTGAAACCGAAATCCTTCGGGTTGCCGTACTTCCGCACATGTACGTCGTACTGCCACTGCCCGGGATAATACATGTGGCGGGCGTACCAGTCGCCCGACTCCGGCTCGCACTGGGGCCCCCAATGCGCCCAGATGCCGAACTTCGCGTCCCGGAACCATTCGGGACATTCATATTGGGACAACGACTCCCAAGTGGGTTCATACACTCCCGTCTGCATCGGCTCGGCAGGCACCGCCTCCTGCGCCGATGTGGCGTTGATGCCGCATACCGACATCAACGCCACACAATAAAAGAATCTGATTCTTCCTCTCATATTTTTATGTTGATGATAATCCGCGCATTTCTATTTTCCGTCATTCGGTCACCACGGCCTGGCTTTTCCCGTCCACGGACACGACATACATCCCTTTCGCCGGCAAACGGTATGTCACCGTCCCGCTCTCATGGTTCCGAGAAAGGACTAATTGTCCGCCGACACCATACAGACGCACCTCCGCATCCTGCAGATCGTGGAGCGTCAGTTCCATTCCCGAAACGGACCAACGGATGCCCGATTTCTCCCGCTGCAACTCCGCGCCGTCCACGGCTGTGGCATCATCATCCACCAACCTTACGGACAACAAGTTGGCACTTGCGCCCTCCGGCAACTTCAAAGCCACCTCATGCACGCCATCCTGCGCCGGGCAGTCCACCGACACCGTCTGATAAGCCGACATGCTGAGAGAAGCCGGTAAAGTCACAGTTGTCCACGGCGTTTCCTCGCCATCCACATAAAGACCGCAATCCACGGGCGCATCCATGCATACCCCTCTCAACTCCACGCGATCCACTCCTTCCAGGTCAATTTGCCCCAGGCTAATCTCCGTTGTCTCGCCGGCAGCCACGTAAGCCACCTCAGCGTCCAGCCCCAGCGTGCCATCGGAAACCTTCGCCCAGCGGGAAGCCGGCAAGTCCAGCACGCCTTCCTCGTCTACGTCCAAGGCTTCGCTTTCCACCCATTCGCCTTCTGCCGACAAATAGCGCAAAAGTACCACTTCCGACACGCGGAACTCCTGTTGGGCCGCCCCTTGCTTCAAGTCAGCCGTCCAACCTAAATAAACCGTAGAATCTTCCGGCAAGGTGAACTTCACCCCGTACCAGTTCCCATCGGCCGAAGCATCCGTCAGAGACGAGTAAGCCAGACCATCCGTAATTTGGGAAGCGGTAGGCAAATTCGTCGAAACAAAAACATATCCTTTCGACACCTGATACAGTTGGTTATACGATCCACCGAAGAAATACGTACCCGCAGGCAATCTTACCTCCCGGTAAATCCGGGCCTGAGACAAATCGCCTACTGCCGCCGATGCATCATCCCAAACGCCCAACATCAGGGCATTATACCCTGCATATTGATCGATGCCTTGCTTGGCTCCATCATTATTATTCTGTGGTATCTGAAAATTCTCCACTTCCCAATATACAGGACTACCGAACCGACAGTAAGACACGTCCTTCCTTTGGATGTTCTCATAATTGCCCAAATAATCGGCCGACACATCCACTCCCTCACGCAACAAATTGATTTTGTTCACGCGCATGCTTCTCTCCGTAGCTTCTGCCGGAATGTTCACCAACCATCCGATACTGACATCCGTCTCCTTATCCAAGATAAAATCACAGCCTTCAGCCACACTTCCAGTGGTCGTCCCTGCCATGTCGAAAGCTGCAAGGGCACGCTCCGCAGCCCCGTCTCCGGAAATGAAACTCCGGCCTTCCGCTACCAGCAGATACACTTCTCCGGACGCCAGACCGGCCTGTTCGTGCACGCTCATTCGCAAACTGTACTTGCCGGCCGGCAAGGTCGTCGTCTGGTAAATCATACCATCCTCGATGGCCGCCTCGCTGCTTTCCCATTTCTGCACGCCAATGGCACGGCCGCTGTTGCTGTTCCAAGTCTCATAGCTATCAAAACCGCCATGAGTATTGTTATCCTTGTTGATGATATTGGGCGTAACAACCCACGGTTCGGCCAGCAAGCCAAAACGTGTAGTACCTTCCACAGCCTTGTCCGTACGGGAAAAATGACGGGCTTCCACAAGATATCTGGCCGTCACATTCTGCGTAAGTTCCAGCCCGGTCACCGCACCGCCTTTCACTTGTCCGTTTTCGGCGAAATCGGCATAAACGTCCTTCAGTTCCGAATAAGCGGCGGAAAGAGACTCCGCGTCCGCCTCCGGAGTTACAGCCACAGCCTTGCCGTACGCTTCCTGCAGAGCCTCCACATATTCCTCCAGATACTGGCCACTGTTGACTCCCACAAAAGGTTTCACCCGCTCCAACTCTTCAGCCACCTTTCCGGCCAAAGACTGCAATACCTCAAAAGAAACTTCATCCGTAAAAGTCACTTTCAACACAGGAGCTATCTCATTCGGGCGCGTAGCCGGCAAGGTGACAGTCAGATACGACATGTTGTCTTCAAATTCCACTTCACCATATCCCAGCAACTCCACTTTATTCACTATCTGTTTAAGATAAGGACTCCCGACAGACAGACTCTCCATCTTCATCTTATTGTCAGAAGGCCATCCCAAAGCAGTGGCATATACCAAGCCGTCTTTTTCCACATAGCGGATGTCAGCTGCCGTGTAATTCTGTCCTTCGTTGAACCCTTGATTATTGATAGGATTGGAAGCCTCTGCCAACGGCCCCTCGCCGAATACCGTCCACGGACGAGTATCATAAATGCTCTCACCGTTAATGTCCATCCAAGCCTTAATACCATTCAGAATGGCCACTTCTTTCTCATCAATCGCGCCACTGCCGCGCAAAGGCACGCTCAGCAACAGGTTACCATTCTTGCTCACAATGTCCACCAGCATCTTAATCACAGTGGGCGCTGTCTTATATTCATTACGGTCATATACGCCACGGTCATAGTGCCACTGCCCCAAGCAGGTACAAGTCTGCCAATACTTTTCCTGCGGCCGGTCGGGGATGCCTCGTTCTACATCCCATATCATGCCCTCTTTTTGTTCCTCCGTCAGTTTCTTACCCATAATCACCGCCTGCATCTGGCCATCATGATCTGCCAAGCTTTTGTTATACATGTGTGCCACAATTTTCAATCCCTCATCACTGATGGGATAGAAAGGCACAGCCGTGTCATCAAAATAAATTAAAGTAGGGTTATAACGGTTAATCACGTCAACAGAACGGTTGTACACCTTCGTCTTATACTCTTCAGAAGGCAGGGAAGCCCCATTTCCCCATTCCCATTGCGAATGGATGGTACCAACATTCTCGCTTCCCTCGCTCCGCTCATGCCGTTGCTCGTAAAGGTCCTGAGGGTCGTAGCCTTCCCACCACAGCCCCTTGCCGTCTTCTTTCGTCAACGTTCCGTCGAAGTCCTGAGAACCTTCCATCCAAGTCCAAGTGTGCGATGCATGAATACTCACGCCCAAAGGAAGACCGTACTTCTCACAAGCCGCAGCCCATTCGCCCACGATATCACGCTTCGGACCCATGTTCACAGAGTTCCAAGGTTGGTACTTGCTATCCCACAAATCAAAATTGTCATGATGATTCGCCAAAGCCATAAAATAGCGGGCACCAACGCTCTTGTAAAAGCGCACCAAGGAGTCCGGCTCCCATTCCTCGGCCTCCCAAATGTGGATTACATCCTTGAATCCGAAATCCTTCGGGTTACCGTATTTCTCCAAATGTACATTATACTGCCACTCGCCGGGATAATACATGTGACGGGCATACCAGTCGCCCGACTCCGGCTCGCACTGGGGCCCCCAATGCGCCCAAATGCCAAACTTTGCATTCTGAAACCATTCCGGACATTCATACTTCGATAAAGATTCCCAGGTGGGTTCATACTCTCCCGTTTGCATCGGCTCAGCAGACGCCGTCTCCTGCGCATGCAATCCGCTACCCGAATTCCCTGCCAGCAATGCGCCGCAACATAAGATTCTAATGAGTTTGCTCTTCATGACTTGTTTTTTTCTTGATTAGGTTTCGATTTCCTGTCCACCGTTTTCCATGGCTAAACGGCACTGCAGTTTTCTCAACCGCAAAGTTACGCCTTTCTCCTTTATCCCTCGTTGCACAATTTCGACAACATTTTGTACTTTATCGACATTATGCCCAAGCTTCCCACAAGTACAGACAAAGCCTCAAAGCCTGCGCACCTTGATGCCGGAAAGGAAAGGCTTCCCTTTCAAGGCTTTCAGCCCAATCATGATGCAATCCCCGTCGTTATGGACAATATAACGACGCTTGAAAGCCGTACGGAACCGTCCGCCGTCCGCCGGAGAGAAGTCGGATTCCACCATCTTGCCGCAAATCGAGATGTTGAAACGCGCCTCACCGGACTCCTTTTCCGAATCCGCCTTACCCAAAAGATTGGCCAGTTGCACGGCAGGACGTGTCACATCGGCCATCAGCAGCTCCACCTCATAATCGCCCGCCGGCGCGTCAATCTTATACGCGAAATCACCCTCGCGCCAAGTCTGGTAGACAGGGCCGTCCACGGTATTGACGATCTCGGAAGTCGTGCTGCGTTCCTCGCCGCCCACGTAGCCCCATCCGCCCGGCGTATAAGGCTGGTCGGGCAACCATGTCAGCCGGCTCACGTCGGACGTGAAGAAACAGTTGCCGCCCACGTTGATGGCCAGCTCCTCCCCTTTCGACAAATCCGGCAAAGCCTGCAGCCGGATGTCCATGGCATCCTGCACTATCTGCCCGTCCCGTACGCCCTGAGCCAACAGCACGGACGTGCCTTCGGGCAAGGCCACCTGGAACACGGCATGGCAATTGTCCGTCTTCTGCCGTCCCACGGACTTCCCGTTGACGAACAGCTCCACTTCCGGCAGGTTCGTATATACCTTCACCGGCTGCGGCTCGCCAGGCCGTGCCGTGCGCACCGGCCAGTCGCGGCTGGCGATATGCAGCACGGGGATGTCCTCGCGCCACATGGCCTTGAAATAATAAGCCACATCCTTTGGCGTACGGTCGTTGTAGAACAGCCCCTTGTTGTTCACCCTCGGCATGGACTCCTGCCGGGCCGCCACATTAAAGTCCACAAAGTTCCAGTAAGCGCATCCGCTGATCCATTCCTTTTCTTCTATATAAGGCAGATAATGTTCCACGTAAGTCTGATGGTATTCGATGCTGAAATCAAAAGGCCGTCCCGCCGGGGAATGCAGGCGCCGGTCGCTGCCCGCCCCCCATTCGCTGATGATGACGGGATGGTCGGGATAATGCTCGTGCTGGTACTCGCACCAGGCATCGAAGTCCTCCAGTTTGTCCACATACCAGCCCTGATAGAGGTTCCATCCCCCCACGTCCGTCAGGTCCAGTCCGATTTCATGGTAAAGGTTGGTCATGTTATAAGCCATCACGCTCGCACGACCGGGGTCTTCCTCCTTCAACGCCTTCTCCAACCGCCGCGCCAACGCCACGGTACGTTCCTTATACGCCGGCCACTTGGGATTGCCGGGTCCCGGCGTGACGAGAAGGATTTCGTTCATGTACCCCCACGCGATGATGGAAGGATGGTTGTAATGCTGGCGGATCATCTCGCGGAGATTCCGCTCACAGTTGTCGGCATAGCCCGGCGTGTCCTCCACAATGTTAATGACAGGAATCTCTTCCCAAGCCAGCAAGCCCAGTTCGTCGCACGCCTCCACAATGGCATCATCCTGGGGGTAATGGGAAATACGGATGAAATTGCAGCCCAATTCCTTCATCAGACGGATGTCGCGGCGGTGCGCCTCATCGTCCAAGGCCACGCCCACCGGCGCCTGGTCCTGATGGCGGTTCACCCCCCTGAGCTTGTAAGGCTTGCCGTTCAGCGAGAAGCCCTTGTTCCCATCGAAAGAGAACCAACGCAAGCCCACCTTATGCGTCTGCTCGTCCAGCACCTTTCCGTCCGCCGGATTCACCAAGGCCGTCTTCACCACATAAAGGGAAGGCGATTCGGGAGACCACAGTTCCGGTTGCCGGATGGCCTCCGAGACATATTCCACTGCACGGGTCTCCCCGGCCTTCAGCCTGATTTTCTGCCGCCGCGTCTGCAACAGCTTCCCCTGCGGGGAATAAATCTGATGGCGCACGGCCAACGAGGAAGCCTTGCCCGCATCGTTGGTCACTTCACTGCGGACTTTCACCACGGCCCGCTCCGCACTCACCTCCGGCGTGGAGACAAAAATACCGTCGGACCCCATGTTGCCCATATTGAAATGCTGTTCCGGCAGCGACACGAGCCATACATCGCGATAGATACCGCCCCAGAAGGTGAAGTCTGCCGATATGGGCGTGATGTCCTTCCGTCCGTTGTCCACCGTAATCTCAATCAGGTTCTCCTGCCGGAGGACATCGGTCACGTCCACCACAAAAGCGGAATATCCCCCGGCATGGCTGCCTACCGCTTTTCCGTTCACACTGACTTCCGCCGCCTTGCTGGCCGCGTCGACCTTCAGATAATAACGGCGTCCTTTCTCCACCTCGGGCAGCACCAGCACACGGCGATAGAGGCCCTTGCCTTGATAATATCTGGCACCTTCGTAAGCGTCCAGATTATAAGTATGAGGAAGGTTTACACTTGTCCACCGTTCCTCCGTCGGCTTACGGAACTCCCAACTGTCGTTGATTGTCTTCATTTCTCTTTGCGCGGGCAAAGTTGCAGTCATCCCCAAACCGACAAAAGCTAAAAACCATCTTCGACAAGTCATCCATTTTTGCTTCATGTCCATCAATTGTATTTATAAGCCAATAATGCAAAAGTAACACAAATATCCTCGTTCCAAACGCTTCTTACATAACTTAACAGTTTCTTGCCCCTATCTACTTTTTCATCGTAAGTTCCACGATATAATCCAAAGACTGCGGCACTTGTCCCAACTGCAAAAGCACTCCGTCTTCCGTCTGCTTGAACGGCACTTTCTCTTTGTCGTCGAAGGCCGTGGCGCGAATCACCTTGCCTTTGACAGGCAGAAACAAGGCACTGTCCTTCAGCGAGAGAATATGTACGTACAGTTTGTTACCCTTTCGGGTAGTCGCCCCCCAAGGCCGTTCGGACACGTCTCCAGCCGAGGTTCCATAAATAGTTTCTCCATAACGGGAAAGCCAATCGCCCATTCCCTTCAAACGATCCAGTGCGGCAGCTGGCAGTTCACCATTCGGCTGTGGGCCTATATTCAGCAACAAGTTGGCTCCCTTGCCTGCCGTACGCACTAAAAAGCGGATCAATTCTTCCGTAGACTTATAATTCTGATCGCCCACGGCATACCCCCACGAACCATTCATAATCTGACAAGTCTCCAACGGCAAACGGCTTATCTCCTGCCCGGCCGAGAATCCGGTGGTGTTCTCACCCGGTAAGTCGCGTTCAAACATCTGGAAATCCTCGCCGGGAAAAGGTTTCTTGTGATGGTTGTTCCCGATAAGGCAAGCCGGCTTAATCCGATGTATCAATCCGTATTGTTCACCCAGACGCCAGTCGAAAGACGCGTCCTGATCCCACATCCCGTCAAACCAGATAGCCGCCGGATCGTAATTCCGAATCAATTCCTCCAACTGATGGTTCATAAACTGATAATAAGAATCCCAATCGGCTTTCGAAACATCCTTTCCGGTATTCCGTCCCGAACCTCCCATGGGATAATCATCCCTCGTCCAGTCAATGTGCGAATAATAAAAATGCAATTTCAGACCGTGACGACGGCATGCGTCGGCCAATTCCCGCACCACATCCCTTTTATATGGAGTGGCATCCACAATGTCGTAATCAGAATACTTCGTGTCATACATCGAAAAACCGTCATGATGGCGGGTCGTGAAGCAGACATATCTGGCGCCGGCCGCCTTGAAAGCTTCTGCCCAAGCATCCGCATCAAATTTCGACGGATAGAAACCGGATGCCGCCTTCGCATATTCATCCCGATTCAGATTTCCTGTGTTCAAGTACCATTCACCTTGACCAAACATGCTATAAATGCCCCAATGCAGAAAAATGCCGAACCGGCTTTCCGTAAACTCCTTACGCGCTTCTACATTGTCCGCAGAAGGCGTATAACCCTCCTGTGCAAAGCCCGGAATCCCAGCCAAACATGCCCAAAGAAGTCCAGCCCACCAATAATTTCTCTTTTTCATATTTCCTAAATTCTAATTTAAACTATATTCCAAAACAGTTCACTCTCCCCCGCGATGCCAAGGTTTCGCATAGTGGAAATAGTCGACATCCACCGAACCAGCCTCGGCTTGATTGTTGAAACAGTAGATACCGATACGGTCGCCCCGGAATGCTCCGTACGACATCTGATAGGGGGCCCCCAACGGGAAAAATCGTCTCCGTTCACGCTGTAATAAAAATGGGCTACGCCGTCCTGCCCCCACGTGGACCGCAACCAGATATAACGTTGCTGTCCCAAGGCTTCACCCCGCACGACCCGGTCGTTCTCACGCGACTCCAAATAAAGCAGGCCTTTCTCCCTCACGACTCCGGCTGCGGCGTGATTGGAAGAGAAATGGCACAGTCCAGCTTTCTGCCCATCGGCCATACGGCTCAAATCCATACGAATATCCACCTGATTGCGGTGTACACGAAAACAACGCTGAGTCAATGTATTCCCGGCTTTCATCAACTTATCGTTCTCCACGGGACGGAAGGCTTTCAGTCTCAACCAGCCGGGACGCTCTGTCAGGGAATACATGCCGGTACACGGCTGGTGATTCCACTGCCACTGCAGATTCAGACGTTCCTCGTCAAAATCATCACTGCACTGCATCCGATACTGCGGCTGGCCTTTGACCGGCACCTCGCCGCTCCATTGCATCGAACCGATATTCCCCGGCAGCACCTTGCCAATAACTGGCCAACCGTCTAACCACGTGACAGGCAGCAGGCTGACAATGCGGCCGGCCCAGTCTCCGGAACCATGATGGGTCATAAAATACCAATCATCTCCCGTCCCCTGCACGATGCCTCCCTGATTGGGTTCCATGGCTTCACGGCCCGGAAAGGCCAGTTGCCGTTCTTCCTCATAAGGTCCCTGCAACTTCTTCGACCTACGGGCCATGACGTAACGCTCCTTGTCGGGTTTGTGCTCACTGAACACCAGGTAATACCAATCGTCCACCTTTATCAGTTTGTTTGCCTCACGCCCATTGCCGGAATGAACCAACCGGGCGGACTTCCGGTCTATGCTCTTCGCGTCTTCAGACATCTTGAACAAGTACGTCTTGTAGCCATCGGCAAAATGGGTTCCCACAAAATATGCATTCCCTTTCTCGTCCCACAAGGCCGAACAGTCATCCCATCCTGCCTCCAGCATCAACGGGGTCAAGGGTTCCCACGGTCCCTCTGGACGTTCGGCTGATGACATGAAGAAGCCTTCGTTCGGTATACCGAAAAACACATAGAAGCGTCCTTCATGATAGCGCAAGGTCCCCGCCCAGATGCCTCCTCCGTAGCGGTTCATCCGGTCCCAGTTCAACTCCGGACCAATCAGCGTCAGGTCGGACACGACATGCCCTACAATCTCCCAGTTTACCAAATCGCGGGAATGCATTACGGTCATGCCCGGTGAGAACTGGAATGTGGAAGAAATGGCATAATAATCTTCTCCTACCTTAATGCAATCAATATCACTATGGTCCGAAGGAATGATGGGATTCAGATAGGTCCCGTCACCCTGGTCGCCACATTTCGTCCAATTCCCCCACGTCTGTTCCGTCTGGGCTGGAAGGACACAAGACATCTCAAAAAAAATGACCGGCAAGCAAAAAGTTCTATACATACTCAACTCCATTTATAATGATAAGCACGGTGCCCATAGAAAACAACAACCACAAAACAAATGAACGGCAAGATGAATGACAGGTTGACGGCCGGCATCCCCCACAACTCGTGCAAGTCAATGATAGAAGCCTGAAGTGGCGGCAACACCGATCCTCCCAATATGGCCATGACCAGTCCGGCCGCACCGAACTTGGCATCCTCGCCCAAACCATTCAAGGCAATGCCGTATATCGTGGGGAACATCAGCGACATACATGCCGACACGCCCACGACACAGTATATCCCCCAGATATTCTGGAAGAAGATGACCCCCAGCGTGAACAACGCCGCCGCCATGGCCAATGTCCGCAACAATAATCCCGAATTGAAGAAGCGCAACAGGAAGGTGCAGACAAAACGACTCACACAGAACACAGCCATGGCTGCAATGTTGAACTGTTGTGAACGCACCTCTGCGGCTTGTTCCTCCATTCCCATAGACATAAACAGACGGGTGCCGTACTGGATGATGAACGTCCAGCACATAATCTGCGCTCCCACATAGAAGAACTGTGCGATGACTCCCTCCCGATAACGCCGCACGCCCACGAGACGTTTCAGCGTGGGCAGAAAATCCACTTTGCCGGAATCGTCCCCGTTCTTCGGCATCTTTGTCAGGCGAATCAGGACCAGCACGCAAAGGGTCACAATCCCGATTACCAGATAAGGAGCAATGAGAGTCTCCAAATCCATGTCGCGCACGACCACAAACTCGCTCTCAGAAAGTGTCGCGCGCTCCATCGTGTCCATCGGGTGCAGCCGTCGCTGGATGAACTCCATCGCCACGTACATTCCTGTCAAAGCCCCTACCGGATTGAAAGCCTGCGCCAGATTCAGACGCCGTGTGGCGGTCTCCGGCGGCCCCATGGACAAGATATAAGGGTTGCAACTGGTCTCCAGAAAAGAGAGTCCGCAAGTGAGAATGAAATAAGCCATCAGGAACGGATAGTATTCCCCCGTCATCTTGGCCGGAAAAAAAAGGAATGCCCCAAACGCATACAGCCCGAGACCGAGCATCACGCCAACTTTGTAAGAATAACGGCGGATAAACATGGCCGCAGGAAACGCCATGGCGAAGTAACCGCCGTAAAAAGCCACCTGCACTAACGTCCCTTCGGTGACGCTCATCCGAAAGATTTTGGAAAAAGACTTGACCAAAGGAGTCGTCACATCATTGGCAAATCCCCACAAAGCGAAGCAACTTGTAATCAGGATAAAGGGTATCACGGCCTTCCATGTCCCATCACCGACTACCGGAATTTTGCGAGTGTTTTCCATGTCTCGTCGTATTTTTGTTTTAGTTCTACATTTTTTTGTCATAAAGGTGGAACATCCGTTCCATCGGTTTCCATTTCTCTGCCGAAGACGCGCCCGGTTCAGCTTGTTGGAAGATGGACATATAGTCCTCCCACTCCTGCTGGCGGGGCAACGTGGCCAACCTGGCCATGGCCGCGTCCCAGTCGAAATCCAACGGTGTCTCCACAACCATGAAGAGCCTCGTACCCGTGATATAAATCTCCATTTCCAAGATACCCACCTCACGGATACCCTCCAGAATCTCCGGCCAAACGTTCCCACGCCCATGCCGGCGGCGGTATTCCGCAATCAGTTCCGGATTGTCACGCAGCTCCAACATTTGACAATAACGCTTGACCGGGCCATTATATTGCCTTACTTGGTAACCTTTCATTTCTTTCCTATAATATAAGTTTCCAAATCATTGATTTCCGCTTGCGTCAGCACTTGGTAACACCCTCCGGACTGCACGATGATGCGGCATGCCATCTCGAAAAACATGGCCCGCTCGAAAACCTCGTCGAACCCTTTGCCGCACACGACCTGTCCGTGCTTGCGCAGCAGGCAGGAGTTATGTTCCTTCAAAGCCGCCTTCACATGTTCGGCCAGTTCGGGAGACCCCGGTCGGAAATAAGGGACCACCGGAATTTCGCTACCCACATGGCACGGGATTTCCGCCGTCACGTTGAAATTCTCCGGGATGTTCGTCATGCAGGCCACCGCCGTGGCATAAGGAGACTGGAAATGCAACACGACATCCACATCCGGACGCTCCCGCATGACACCCAGATGGAAACCGCTCTCCATCGACGGCTTCACGCCATTCAGCACCTCGCCCGTAGCCACCCGGCATACCGAAACCTTCTCTTTCTGCAAGGATGGCACCCACGATCCGGTACCGGAAACCAATGCCACGTCACCGATACGCCATGACAAGTTACCACTGCTACAGATGGTCAACCCGGCATCTCCCACACGGTGCGCCTGGTTTAAGAACTCTTCAATCTCTTTGTCTGTAATCATAACACTTGCTTATACAAATCATAAATAAATTCTTGCAATCCCCCCCCCCACGCGGGTTACCCCGTATGCAAACATCAGCAAACTCCGGATTGTCAGCAATAACGTCCCATTTCAGCCGGGAGCCGCTTGCGCGCCCCCGGACCGAAATAAGAAACTTCATTCAATACAAAACGATTTACCATACTTGTATTCTCCTTACACGATTATTTATAAATAGGACCGTAAGTAGCACAAGCACGGTAGTCGGCCCCTTCCTTGTCCATACCGAAAGCATTCCATGCCGCCGGACGGAAAATCTGACTCTCGTCCACATTGTGCATGCACACCGGTATGCGGAGCATGGATGCCAAGGTAATCAAATCGGCCCCGATATGGCCATAGCTGATAGCCCCATGGTTGGCCCCCCAGTTGTTCATCACGGAATATACATCGCGGAACGCAGGCTTGTCGCACAGACGGGGCACGAACCATGTGGTGGGCCACGTAGGATCGGTGCGTTTGTTCAACACTTCAAAAATCTCAGGCTCCACATCTGCCGTCCATCCTTCGGCTATCTGCAACACGGGTCCCAGTCCCTTCACGATATTCAGGCGTGACATCGTGACCGGCATCCCTCCTTTCGACAAGAAATTGCTGGAGAACCCTCCGCCACGGAAATAATCGCGGTCGGCAGGCAACCAGTTCGTGGCGGCCAGACAAGCCTCGGCATCTTTTTCCGTCATTTCCCAACAAGGTTTCATACAAGGCTCTCCGGCTGCATTCACGCTCGCGCCGGTGGCGTCCAATGTGGTCGCGCCGGAATTGATCAAATGAATCATGCCTCCCGAGGCCAGCCCGGCCAGTTCCTTTCCCGTCACGCGCTTCACGGCTTCAGGACTCCAATATGTGCGCACATCACTGAACATTTGCCCGCATCCCGTCAGCAGGTTCCCGAACAGCATGGCCACCGCATTGCACGAGTCATTCTCTGTGGCCAGCACGTAGGCCTTCCGGATGCCGTTCCAGTCAAACGTGCTGCACATCAAGGCTTCCGTAAAGTCGCCGTTCGGCTTCCAGTCGGTCCATTGCCGTTGTCCTTGGAATCCCGCCGCAATGGCATTATGTCCTATAGCCTCTTCCTTGAATCCCAACTCGCGCAAACGCGGATTGCCCTGCATCAGGTCGCGGACGATAAGGGTCATCTTCACCACGAACTCCCAGTCGGCATCCTTTTGCTCGCGTGTCTTCTGACGCTCCGGACGGTTCTTGTCCCATCCTTCCTTCACCTTGCAATATTTCTCCGTCCAAGCCATGGCCTTCTTATATTCCTCCTGGTCATAAATGCCCTCGTCCATACGGCGGAGAATCTCCGTCTCGTCCACACTCTCGTTGCGCATACCCAGATATTCCTGGAAGAATTCCTGGTTCACGATACTCCCCGCGATTCCCATGCATTGGCTTCCGATGGACAGGTAACTCTGTCCGCGCATCTGCGCCACGGCCACCGCCGCCCGCGCCCAACGGAGAATCTTCTCGGCCACATCCGCCGGGATGGAATTGTCATCCACGTCCTGCACATCGTGTCCGTAAATGCCAAAAGCAGGCAATCCCTTCTGCGCATGGCCGGCCAGCACCGCCGCAAGATAGACAGCCCCCGGACGTTCCGTCCCATTGAAACCCCATACAGCCTTGGGCCAATACGGATTCATATCCATGGTCTCCGAACCGTAACACCAACATGAGGTGACAGTGATGGTAGCGCCCACGCCCTCGCGCTCGAACTTTTCAGCACATGCCGCACTCTCCCCTACGCGGCCAATCGTCCCGTCGGCTATCACACACTCCACCGGCGTACCATCGGCATACCTTACCTGCGAGGAGATTAATGCGGCCACCGCTCGTGCAAGCCCCATTGTCTTTTCCTCCAAACTCTCGCGAACTCCACCTTGCCGCCCGTCTATCGTCGGACGGATACCAATCTTAGGATACTTTTTCATGTTCATTTAATAAGGTTATCATAATAATGAGAGATGTATTCCCTCTTCCTGTCTGTGGCAAAGTTAGGCATTACGCCGTCCACAAAATGATACTCTTACGTCAAAAAGTCGCACTTTATCGGCATTCCGCCCCATCTGCAACAGGAAAAACATGCCCCCACCTTCAGCATTCCTGTCTTTTTCCCTATCTTTGCGTATTCTAAAAAAACAAACCCATCCGGATGAACCAAGACATAGACCAAATGCATTTCCTCGTCCTTCACATCGGGGAAGCTTATTGCCGGGACGACTGGAACTACAAGAACATCTGCAGTCCTTTCACAAGGATATATTATGTGACCAAAGGACATGCAAGAGTGGAACTGCCAGACAAGGTCCAGGACCTGCGCCCCGGATTCCTATATATCATACCAGCCTTCACTCCGCACAGCTATGTCTGCCATGAGGAATTCCATCACTTCTATATCCATGTGTACAACGAATCCGACCATGACATCCTGGAAGATTGGGAACTGCCTGCGGAGGTACCGGCCGAACCGCACACGCTCCTCCAAATCAGGAAGCTGTATGCCCTGTGTCCGGACATGGAACTCATACAAGGAGACCCTCTCTACTATGACAACCACCTGTCACTGATACGCAACCTCTTGAAAAACAAACAAAGGGAAATTTCCGCAAGAGTGGAATCCCGCGGCATCATCTACCAGCTGCTGGCTTTGTTCCTATATCAGGCCCACCCCAAACAATACATCAAGGACCAACGCATCACCATTGCCATGGAACACATACGCACACACCTGAACACCAAACCCGACCTCGATGCCCTGGCCGCCTCCACCTGCCTGTCGAAAGACCACCTTATACGAATCTTCAAGAGAGAGCTGAAAATAACCCCGCTGGCCTATATCAACAAGAAAAAAATGGAACGCGCACAACTCAGGCTCCTTACAGAAGCCACGCCCGTGAAAGAAATAGCCTACCAGCTGGGAATCAACGACCAGGCCTATTTTAACCGCATATTCAAAAAAGCGACGGGCATGTCACCCCTGGCCTACAGGAGAGCCTGCCATTCCGTGTTATAACCCATAAAATCCGAACCCCAATGGAGCAACCGCACACCCTTCCCTCATACACCACACACACCCGACTGACAATCTGGTTGCCGGCCTGTGTATTCCTACTGGCTGTTTTCACACGGATATACTGGATACAAGAAAAAGAGAATATGTATGGCGACGAGCCTACCTCCGTATGCATCGCCTACGACCAACCAGGCTGGGGCGGAAACACATACCCCAGCCATACGGTCTTTACCGGAAAAGAATTGAGGGAACTCGCCTACCTTGACGACCGTGGCGGACTGAAAGGACTGTTCCACGACCTGGCCGCCCTGCATCGGGACAACCGCGACCCTTCGCACGCCAGCCTCTATTACATGACACTGCGCCTCGCCCTCACAGGAACAGACGCTCCTGCCATGGACTCGCTCATACTCCGTAGTTGCACCTTGAACTTGCTATTCTTCAGCCTCTCCTTCTTCGCCTTGTACTTTCTGCTCAACGCCTTGTTTCCCACCCATAAGAGTCTCGTCGCGTTTTGCCTTCTGCTGGCCTATCTCAACCCAATCTCCATCTCCAACACGCTTCTGGCACGGGAATACCAACTGTCCGAATGCCTGTTCACGCTTTGGGGAGTCTGGTGTTGGAAAGTCTTCCATCGCATAGAACGGGGCGCTCCGGCATGGAGCTTTGGGACATTCTGCAACGGCACCGTCCTCTCTGCCGCCCTGCTGTCTTGCGGATATTTCAATGCCTTGTTCATCGGGCTGACCGGCCTCTGCCTGCTGTATTGCAGCATCCGCCACAGCCACACATGCAAAGACCTGCTTTTCTACGCCGCCCTGTGCATTGGAAGTCTGATACTGTGCATCTGCCTGTATCAGGGCTTCTTCAATTTCCTGCACGATGCACGCACCATGGAGGTGACAGACAAGATACAAGGCGGCTCGTGGACCGACAACCTCCTGTCCACCTTCATCAATGGGGGATACATCGTCCTCATCCGTATGCTCACTCCGATATGGGCCGGTGTCCTGGCATCCGCCATTGTTTACAAACTATCCCATAAGAAGGAAGTACGATTGCCGCGCATCCCTTCTTTCTGGCTTTTTGCTTGCGCCTTGGTTTGGACGGCGACGGTCTTATGGATGGCCCCGTGGAAATCCACGCGTTTTATCGCCTCCGCCCTCCCTTTATGCATGGTGGTTGCCGCATACTACTCCGCCTTCTGCCTGCACCGTACTCCCCACACGTGGAAGGCAATCCTCGTAACCGCCTTCATCGGCTACGCCAATATGGAATATCCCATAGAACATCTGGAACGTACGGCCAACTGCCCATGGCCCGCCCATGCCCGGCGGGTCGTCCTCTTCGGGCCGGATGACGCTGAGAAAAACACGTTGAACTTAATGATTCCCTATTTGGGAGATTCACAGGAATGTGTCATTGTGGAACGACCGGAAGAACTCTCCCGTTATGCGGCGGAAGGCGACTCCATCCTTTACGTCTATGGAGAAAGCCACGACCCTGTCCTCCGGCAACAGCCGGGCTTCATCGCGGAAGAACGGTTCAACGCATGGATGGGATGCTTCACCTTTCACGCTCGACAAGCACTGTAGCGTAGGCAGAAATTCCTTCCTCGCGCCCGGTGAAGCCCAACTTTTCCGTCGTTGTGGCCTTGATGGACACATCGTCCACGTCCACCCCCATCACCCCGGCCAGACAAGCCTGCATCGCCGGAATATGCGGGTTCAACTTCGGACGCTCGGCACAGACCGTGGCATCCACATTCCCCACACGGTAACCTTTGGCGGCAATCAGTTCCACCGTCTTGCGCAGCAGTATCTTGCTGTCTATATTATGGTACTCCTCGCCTGTGTCCGGAAAGTGGTAACCGATGTCGCGTTGGTTAACCGCGCCCAAAAGTGCGTCACAGATGGCATGTATCAGCACATCGGCATCGCTGTGTCCCAGCAATCCCTTGGAATGCTCCAGGCGTATGCCGCCCAGCCACAGTTCCCGTCCTTCCACCAGGCGGTGCACGTCAAACCCGAAACCGACCCTTATCTTTCCCATCTTGCCATCCTTCCTATCTGCGGCGTCCGAACAAATCTTTCATGCCGTCCAAATCGAAACCCAACGTGAAGCGCATGGTCTGGTCGAGCGGATTGCTTTGCGCCGTGGAGAACACATAACCGGCATCGAGCGAGAACACGCTCATGCGGAAGCCCGCACCCACCGTCAGGTATTTACGGTTTCCCTTGTTCTCGCTCTCATGGTGATAGCCCGCACGGAGCGAGAAGCGGTCGTTATAGACATACTCGAGACCGACGCTCCACTGTATCTCCTGCATCTCCTCCTTGAAGCCGTTCGGCGCGTCGCCAAAGCTCTTGAAGATGCCGGCAATGGGAGAGATGTCGTAATAGTCACGCTGCACGCGGTCGGTATAGTCTTGGTCGGCTTCCCCCTCTTCTTGCTTGGGATAGGTCGGCACCAACAGCTTGTTGGCATCCGCCGCGATGGAGAATTTGTTGTACTCATTGATGGGTACCAGAAAGTTGATTCCCAGACGCAGGTTGGTCGGGATGAACTCGGCGTTGTCATCCCCGCCGTAAGAAATCTTGCTGCCGATATTGCTGATGTTCAACCCGATGCCCATGTTCCATTCGCGGGTACGCCCCAGAAAATAACGGTTCCAGTACAAGGCGATGTCAGCCGCGAAAGCCTTTCCCGGCGAGGTCTCGTCGGAATAGTCATACGTGATGTCCGACAAGATGAAACGCAAGGCCACCGCCGCCGAGAAATTCTCGCTCAACATGCGGGAATAAGCCACGTCGAACGACATTTCATACGGACTGATGGTCATGTCGGCTGCCCCGTCCTGACCGCTGCTCGTGGAAACCTCGCCCAATGAAAAGTAGCGCAGGGACGCGCTCACGGCCTGATAGTCGCCGATACGGTAGAATCCGCTTACATAAGCCAGATTGATGTCGTTCACCAACTGCCGCAACCAAGGCGTATAGTTCACGCCGACTCCCGCCCGGGCGATGCAGAACGGATACTTGGCCGGATTCCAATATTGCGAACTCACGTCCGGCTCCGTGGCCGCGCCGATATCACCCATCGAACCGCCTCTCGCGTCAGGCGCGATGGACTGGGAGGTCACACTGGTCGTCACGGGATTGAACATATTTCTTTTGTCCTGTGCATGCAAGGACATGCAAGCCCCGCCACACAGCAACAACACGAGGAAAACATATTTCTTCATACTATATACACCTATTCTTCTTTCATTGATAAGATAACGCCCCGCATTTTCATTTATTGCCCAGTATGACAATTTTATTCGCCCGGGACGCTTCCTTCCCCCCCGGAGTGGAAACGTAAGCGCGATACAGGTAGACACCGGTGGACAGAGGCATTCCGCTCCCCGTCGTCAGGTTCCATTCCACACGGTAGATGCCATCCTCCGACGTGCCTTTCTCCGTATGGGTCCAAAGCTTGCGGCCCGCAAAATCGAACACTTCAATCGTAAAGTCGCACTCCGTGCCTGGACGGTCGTAACGCATAATGAACGTTGTGTTCCCACGGGCCGGATTGTCTGTACACGTCAAGCTAATCAAATCGGGTTCGGCCCCACCGTCGACCTGAAAGTCCAAGCTTACGGAAGAGGAATTGTTCATCACGTCCCACGCCCGGAACGTCAGGGTATGCGGTCCGTCCGGCAAGGCCGGTATCACGTACGCCAGCTGCCCCTTGCGGTAATCGCCCAACGCACTCACATACTCGCTGTTCAGGATATAAGTTTTCGCCGGGTCTCCGTCAATGGTCAGTTCCAAGTCGTGCCCTACAGCCGTATTCGTCACATTGATACCGCTCTCGTCTTCCAACATGGCCACGAAATAAGGCGAAGCGTTCACCGTCCCGCCCGACACGAAATCCTCGCGGTTCAGGTAAGCCCGGATCAGCGGGCCTTCCGTGTCGCCGGACAGTTCGTCACTGCTGCCGCCCACCGTCACCTGCTCCGAATAGCCGTTAGCCTCGCGCTGCTTCGCGTTGTCGATGGCATACAGCAGGATACGCCCCGACTCGCCCGAATATTTGATATCCATCGGGACGGGGAACGTAATGGCGAACTTCCCTTGCCGGATAGAATCATTCCCCGTGTAGAGCCGTTTGTCCCGCGTGAAATAGGTGACGGGAGGGTCCGAGTTCCCGTCGTTGTTCAGGCAAGTCACCTCCGTCTCACTGTCGTAGATGGTGGCCGACAACACACCAGAATAATCGGAAAGCAGCTGTCCGCCGGCATCTGCCACATGACCTGAGACACGGGCGATGCTGCCGGCGTTGAAGTTGGCCAGGGGCAAACCGTCGCCCACCTCCTGCCCGTTGATGCTGTCCACCACCAGCTCATACTCCGGCACGCCCAATTTCAAGGCCGGATCACCCAAAAGCACGTAATGAAGCTTGTTGACCGACGTGTCCGTACTGTCACAATAATCCAATTCGCCATGCCTTGCACAATAATGCGGCGACACCAGGCTGACCTTGGCCATCCGCACGGCGTCCCCGATGGCGTTCCGCCTTCCCGTCTCATCCCGGCCCAACACATAGCGCGTAAAATAGCGGTTCATCCAGCTGTTGGCAGTGGAATACACCGTACGTGTCGTACCATAAAACGCCACGGCCGAACCCGTGGGCTGCAACACCGCCTTCTCGCCGATATTGTCCTCAGTCATGTCAAAAGGAGCCACGTCGCAAGCCGCCGTAATCCACAAAGGCACGTTCGACGAGGAGAAAGAGGAAAAATCCCCCATGTTGAGGACCAGCTCATGCGACAGCTCCCGGGGGTTTCCATGCCCCGTATAGTTCATCATCAGGCAACCTTCTTTCATTTGTTCCTTAATGTCCGTCTCCACACCCGGATAGGAATGGCCGGAAGTACTTGCCTCCCGCTTATACGCATCCCAAAAGATGCGGTTCACCTGCATGTCCGGATGCTCCGTCTCCACCTCCTCCGCAATGAGTTCCGCTTTTTTGATATGGTCGTTCTCATCTCCGTCGTCCCCCATCACGCACACTACATTCCGCCACGCGCCGGCATACCGGTTCTCCATGTAGCCTATGGTCTTGTCCACCATAATCCGGGCCTCTTCCTCCGTCGTCACAGGGAAACGCCCGACCCCCAGGTCCGTCTTGTCCATCTGCAGGTCCCCCCCCTCCCCGTCATCCAGAAGCCCGAAATATTCTTCCATCACGAAACCGTTGGTATGGCTCAGGGAATTTTCCGACTCATAACAGAGCAGATAATTATCAGGATTCAGGCCGCGCGTTTCGGATGTCAACATACGGTTGTCCCACAAGCCATCACCGAACAACAGCAGATAGCGGGGCATGTCCTCCTCCGTCACGGCACGGTCGTACAGCATTTTCATCATACGGCGGTATGCCGTAGCGTCCGGCGTACCAGAAGAGAATTCATTATAAACCTGATCTGCACGGACCACCTGCACACGCATCCCTTCCAGGCTGCGATGGGCCTCCGCCAGACGTTCGGCCTGCGCCAGAAGCGCCCCGTTGGACGGGACGATGACGACCATATCCGTTGCCGGCATCGCATGCAGGTCCTGGTTCGCCACCTCTCCCACATAAACGGGAACAGGAAAATCAGCATTCACGTCCACCGCCACATATTCTTGGGAAGGGTCGTCCACCGCCACGGTATAAGTGTTTCCGGAAAGCGTACCCTGCATCTCCGTCATCGGAACGCCCCTTCCCCCCAGTTTCCACAGCTTCATGCCATTCCTCCCCTGCGTGTCAATCACGAAATTGGAAGCCGAGGTTTCCGTATGCCGTATATACAAATAAGCATCCCGCATTTTGAGCTGCCTCTCATAACATAATTCGAGATACCCCAAACGCCCGTCCACCCCGGCAGTGGAAGTCAGCGTGACTGTTGTTCCAGCCGCCCCCTCGCGCAAAGAAGACAAGGTGTAAGTCCGGCTTCCCTCTTGAGCGGCATTATAACTCCCGGAAACCCCAATGGTAATGGCCGTCATCGACACATCGTCCACGACCGGCCGCACTGAAACCTGCGAAGATGTGGACCGGGCTGTGAAATTCACTTTCAACGAAGCGTCGGACGAAGGGACCGGATCCAACGTCGGCAATTGGTAGGTATGGGTGTTCGACAACGCATAATTCACGTCCTCATAAAAATTCCGCCCGGTCTGATACCAGGAATATTCCTCTTTCTTATATAATATGTTGGCCCAAGTGAAGTCCAAGTCTCTTTGGGGAGCAAGCCGGGCCGTCTCTACGCTGATGGCAAGCGGCGCGTCTCCTTCGGTCAGGAAGTAACATGCCTGGCGGGCGTATGTGTTCACCCGGTGGGAAGCCCTTCCCCTCCGGTCCGGCTCCGACCACGACACCAGCCCGCGTCCGAAGAACAACAGCCCGCGGCTGTCACGGTAGAGCGGCACTTCCTCCAAGTCATCAAAATCCGTGTCTGCATCCAGTTCCTCATCCTGCACATGTCCGCCATAACCGTACAACTTGACACGCGAAGGGTCGCTAAAACCCATCTCCTGCAAAGCCGAAGGTGTCAGGCGGTAAACGCCGTCCTCGGTAATGCCTATCTTCACCCAACGGCCTTGTGCCAACACCGAATGGGACGCATACCGCTCGTCCGCAGTCCGTTTGGCCACTGCAAGCCCTCCCCGCTTCTGGGGCTTCAGCTTCCGGACCACCTTCATCTTGAAGCTGGCCAGCTTATAATACCGCCCGCCTCGCTTTACAATAGGAACGAAGGAAACATCCAGCAACCCTTTCTTGCGCGACACACCCACATGGCTGTAGACCGCAGGCGATTCCGGCAACCCGTCTCCCCACCTGGACACACGCTCCGTCTCTTCGGCCGTCAATCCCACATACTCAGGATACTCCAGCACGACTTCGTAATCGAACCGGTCATAGTCCTCTGCCAAAGGAATCACCTCGTCATACTGTACCGGCACGGTATCCGGACGCAGCACCTCCCAATCCACATAAGTAAACTCTTGCGCGGACATACGGGTTGCCACGCAAGCAAAAAGCACCAAAAGGGCGGCTTTCAATCTCATTCTGTCACCTTACGTTAAAATCCAAAATCTTCCGTTCCATGATGTAGCCTTGCAACCTCTGCCCCACATGCACCGGACCGACACCAGACGGTGTCCCCGTGAACAACAAGTCTCCCATCTTGAGCGTATAGAAACGGCTGACAAAAGCAATCAGCTCGTCCACGGCGAACAGCATGTCGCCCGAATAACCCTCCTGCACCGTCCGTCCGTCAATATCCAGATGGAAAGGAATCTGCTGGATGTCGGGCAATTCTTCCTTGTCCACGAAATCCCCGACCACGGCGGAATTGTCGAATCCCTTGCTCAGTTCCCAAGGCAGTCCGGCCTTACGGAATTTCCGTTGCAGGTCGCGGGCCGTGAAGTCAATCCCCACTGTCACCGCATCGTAATAACGATAGGCAAAACGCGGGGCAATATTCTTTCCCAGCCGGCAGATACGGACCACCAGTTCCACCTCGTAATCGCACTGTTTCGTGAAATCCGGGATGAAAAACGGTTTTCCATCCTTCAGCAACGCCGAATCCGGTTTGGCAAAAATCACAGGCTCTTCCGGTTTATATAACGTGCCGTCCAGCTCTTTATTGTGTGCGGCGTAATTCATGCCCACTGCCAGTATTTTCATAGTCTTCCCTTTTTAATTATCTCACTGCAAAAATACGGATTTATTTGATAGGGACGAAACATCAAGGTTCAAAAAAAGGCGATGCCAAACGGCATCGCCCTTTTATCTTTACTCACATCCGAGAGATTATTCGGCACGCAAGGTGAAACGCTTGAAGGCTGTCACCGTGCAATCCTTGTCGGCTTCCTTCAAGTAGTCAGCCACGCTGATCTTGTCGTTCTGGATGAAAGCCTGCTTCAGCAAGCACTCTTCCTTGAACACCTTGTTCAGACGGCCCATGGCAATCTTCTCGATCATGTTCTCAGGCTTCCCTTCCTGGCGGGCCTTGTCGGCAGCGATTTCCTTCTCGCGGGCCAGCACGTCTGCCGGATAATCCTTCTCGTCCAAAGAACGGGGATTCATGGCAGCCACCTGCATGGCCACAGCGTGGCCGTATTCCGGAGCCACAGCCTTGTTCAAGGCCACCATGGTGCAGAGCTGGTTCTTGTTCTGGTGGTTGTACACGGAGATGTCATCGCCTTCGATGGTCAGATAACCATCCAGCTCCATCTTCTCGCCCGTGATACCGCTACGGTCTACCACCGCGTCGGCCACCGTCGCATTCCCCATCGGCAAAGCCTTCACCTCGTCCAAGGTCTTGCACTTATTGGCCACAGCCAAATCCAAGATTTCCTTGGCCAGCTTCACGAAATCCTCATTTTTGGCCACAAAATCCGTCTCGCACTTCAAGGCGATAATCGCGCCGAAGCCGTTCTCGGCCTTGACCACGACACAGCCCTCGGCTGCTTCGCGGTCTGAACGCTTAGCCGCCACGGCCTGCCCTTTCTTGCGGATGATTTCCATAGCCTTCTCGATGTCATTGCCAGCCTCTTCCAAAGCCTTCTTGCAATCCATCATACCAGCCCCCGAAATCTGACGGAGCTTGGTAATATCTGCCATTGTAACAGCCATACTCTTTATTCTGTATTTCTTATTTATGATTAATCAGATTAAGCCTCTGCTACCTCTTCTGCGGCAGCCTCACTCTCAGCGGGAGCCTCGGTGTCCTCCGCCTTCTCCACACGGGCCTTGGCGGTACGCTTACGGGATTTGCCGTCCTTGTTCTCACCCTCTCCGGCGGCCTCTACGTCCACCTTCTCTGCCTTGCGCTCTTCCAAGCCTTCGGCGATGGCGGCGCAGCAAGCGTCCAGAATGACTTCCACGCTCTTGTTGGCGTCATCATTGGCCGGAATCACGAAGTCCACGTTGTTCGGGTTGGAATTCGTATCCACGATGGCGAACACAGGAATGCCCAGACGGTTGGCCTCGCGCACGGCAATCTGCTCCTTCATCACGTCCACCACGAACAAAGCCGCCGGCAGACGGGTCAGGTCGGCGATGGAACCCAGGTTCTTCTCCAGTTTGGCACGCTGACGGGAAATCTGGAGGACTTCACGCTTGGACAGGTTGGAATAAGTCCCGTCCGCCATCAGCTTGTCGATGTTGGCCATTTTCTTCACCGCCTTGCGGATGGTCGGGAAGTTGGTCAACATACCGCCCGGCCAACGCTCGATGACATAAGGCATATTCACAGCCGCGGCTTTCTCTGCCACGACCTGCTTGGCTTGTTTTTTAGTAGCAACGAACAAAATCTTCTTTCCAGACTTTGCGATTTGTTTCAAAGCTTCCGCAGCTTCGTCGATTTTGGCCACCGTCTTATGGAGGTCGATGATATGGATGCCGTTACGCTCCATGAAGATATAGGGGGCCATGGCCGGGTTCCACTTACGGGTCAAGTGTCCAAAGTGACAACCCGCTTCCAACAATGTATCAAAATTCGTTCTTGACATTTTCTTCCTTTTTAATCGTTTACTTTCTTTTTTGTTTTCTCAACCAACCTCCGAGTAGTCCATGGGGAATCCCGGAGATTTAGATACTAAACGTTGACGCAGCTCGATAAACGGCCGAATATTAACGTTTACTGAACTGGAATCTACGACGTGCCTTCGGACGTCCCGGCTTCTTACGTTCAACCACACGGGAATCGCGTGTGATGAAGCCTTCCGCACGGAGAGCCTTCTTGTCATCGGCGTTGATTTTCACCAACGCACGGGCGATAGCCAGACGCAAGGCCTGGGACTGGCCGGTGAAGCCGCCGCCATAGACATTGACCTTGATGTCGTATTTCTCTTCCACGCCCAAAGTGGTGAGCGGCTGTTTTACCACATATTGAAGAATCGGAGAGGGAAAGTACACCGCAAGGTCTTTCTTGTTGATAGTAATCTTTCCCGTACCTTCGTTGACGTATACGCGGGCTACGGCACTCTTACGTCTGCCTAATGCATTAACTACTTCCATCTCTTATTATTTATACTGGTTTATATCAATCATTTTGGGTTGCTGTGCCTCGTGCTTGTGTTCGTTGCCTGCGTAGATATACAGGTTACGCAACAGCTGGTCTGCCAGACGGTTCTTCGGCAACATGCCTTTCACCACCTTTCTCACCAGACGGTCCGCACCGTTCGGGCGGGACATCAGGCGTGCCGGAGTCATCTCGCGCTGTCCGCCGGGATAGCCCGTATAGCTGAGGTACACGCGGTCTGTCCATTTCTTGCCCGTCAGCTTCACCTTGTCCGCGTTGATGATGATGACATTGTCACCGCAGTCTGCATGAGGCGTGAAGTTGGGTTTGTACTTTCCTCTCAACAGTTTTGCCACCTTAGAGCCTAAACGACCCAAAACCTGGTCTGTCGCATCCACAACGACCCATTCCTTTTTTGCGGTCTCTTTGTTGGCCGAAATGGTCTTGTAACTTAAAGTATCCATTCTTTAATCTTAAAATAATTGTTACTACTAAAAAACTCTAATTTCCTTTTTCCCGTGATTCCCTAACCGTCCCTTCAAGGCCAATGGAGAGACTATTAACACACAGGCGGTAAGACCTTTATAGTCTTCTTGATAATAATCGGCTTGCAAAATTACTACTTTTCGCCCAAACCACAAACAAAAAGCACCAACTTTTTTCCTTTTTTCAAAGGTCAAGCCGCATGATATAGTCGTTCATATAGAAGCCGTTGCCGATGTCGAAATCGCCCTGGCGGTCTATCCGCATTCCCATGTGGCGGTAGAAATCCAGTGCCGGGTTCCGGCGGTTCACGTTCAGTTCTATCGCACGCGCGCCGGGATGGCGCCTCCGGACGTAAGCCACGGCATGACGGAACAACGCACCCCCCACGCGCTTCTTCTGCCAGGCGGGCAACACGTAGATTTTCTCCAGATGCACCTTCCCCGCCCCTTCCGGACGCACGGAGACATATCCGACGGGCAGGCCATCGGCGTATGCGATGAAATACACATGGCCTTCCTGCGTCATCTGCCGCCGCAGGCTCTCCACGTCATACATCCAGTGCATCATATACTCCGTCTGTTCCGGACTCAGGATTTCCCGGTAAGTGTGAGGGAACGCCTCTGCCGCCAAGGCATGGATCAGCCCGCAGTCATCCGTCGTCGCTTCCCGAATCTCAGTCATAAAAGCCTCCTTTCCTTGTTTGTTCCACTTCCAAAAAAGGAGGATGCGGCGCATCCTCCTTATATATATAGGTATGGCATCCCCTTAGAACTCCGCGTTCTTCGGCGTACGGGGGAACGGTATCACGTCACGGATGTTCTGCATGCCGGTGACGAACAGGATCAGGCGTTCGAACCCGAGGCCGAAGCCGCTGTGCGGACAGGTGCCGAAACGGCGCGTGTCGAGATACCACCACATGTCCTTCATCGGGATATGCAGCTCTTCGATGCGGGCCATCAGCTTGTCATAGCTTTCCTCACGCTCGGAACCGCCGATAATCTCGCCGATTTGCGGGAATAGCACGTCCATGGCACGCACGGTCTTCCCGTCATCGTTCATCTTCATGTAGAAAGCCTTGATTTCCTTGGGATAGTCCGTCAGGATGACCGGCCGCTTGAAATATTCCTCCACGAGGTAACGCTCATGCTCGCTGGCCAAATCCGCCCCCCAGTAGACGGGGAACTCGAATTTCCGTCCGTTCTTCACCGCCTCTTCCAGGATTTCGATACCTTTCGTATAAGGCAACCTCACGAAGTCATGCTCCACCACGAAATGCAGGCGGTCCAGCAAGGTCTTGTCTATCATCTTGTTCAGGAAAGCCAAATCGTCCTGGCAGTTGTCCAACGCCCAACGCACGCAATACTTGATGAAATCTTCCGCCAAGTCCATGTTATCGTTGATGTCGTTGAACGCCACCTCAGGCTCTATCATCCAGAACTCGGCCAAGTGGCGCGGCGTGTTGGAGTTCTCCGCCCGGAATGTCGGCCCGAACGTATAGATGGCCCCCAAAGCCGTGGCCCCCAGCTCTCCCTCCAGCTGCCCGGACACGGTGAGCGACGTGGTCTTCCCGAAGAAGTCGTCCGAATAGTCTATCTTGCCCTCCTCGTCCTTCTTCAGGTCGTAGAGGTTCTTGGTGGTCACTTGGAACATCTGCCCGGCCCCCTCGCAGTCGCTGGCCGTGATAATCGGCGTATGGAAATAGAAGAAGCCGTGGTCGTGGAAATAGCGGTGGATGGCCATGGCCATGTGGTGGCGGATGCGGAACACCGCCCCGAACGTGTTGGTACGCAGGCGCATGTGGGCGTGCTGGCGCATATACTCCATGCTCTGCCCTTTCTTCTGCATCGGATAGTCCGCGCCGCATGTCCCCAGCACCACGATTTCACGCGCCTGGATTTCCACGGCCTGCCCCGAACCGACGCTCTCCACCAGCTCGCCCGTCACGCTCAGGCAGGCGCCCGTGGTGACCTGCTTGACCAGGTCGTCGGCAAACTTGTCCGCGTCGGCCACGACTTGCACGTTGTTGATGGTCGACCCGTCATTCAGCGCGATGAAATAGACCGACTTGCTGCCCCGCCGTGTCCGGACCCATCCTTTCACGTTGACCGTCGCGCCGTAGTCCTCGCGCTTCAGCACATCTATGATTTTCGTCCTACGAATAGTTTCCATCTTTTCTTTGTTTTAATATCCTTATTCAAACGCCCCCATGCGCAGCATGTTGACCTCCCTTTCCGTCAGGAAACGCCAGTCTCCCCGGCGGACATTCTTTTTCGTCAGCCCGGCAAAAAGCACGCGGTCGAGCTTCACCACCCGGTAGCCCAAAGCCTCGAAGATGCGGCGCACGATGCGGTTCTTCCCCGAATGGATCTCGATGCCGACCTGCTTCTTGTCCGTGGGGCTGGCATACTCCACGGCATCGGCCTTGATTTCCCCGTCTTCCAGCGTGATGCCTTCCGCAATCCGCTGCAGGTCGCCCGCCGACACGTTACGGTCGGTCGTCACGTGGTATATCTTCTTCTTCAGGTATTTGGGATGGGTCAGTTTGGAAGCCAGCTCACCGTCGTTGGTGAACAGCAGCACGCCCGTGGTGTTGCGGTCGAGCCGTCCCACCGGGTAGATGCGCTCGCGGCAGGCGTTCTTCACCAGGTCCATCACCGTCTTGCGGTTCTGCGGGTCATCGCTCGTCGTCACATAGTCCTTCGGCTTGTTCAGCAACACGTAGACCTTGCGCTCGATGCTCACCGGCTGGTCGTGGAACTTCACCTCGTCCGTACGTTTCACTTTCGTGCCCAACTCCTTGACCACTTCCCCGTTCACGCTCACCACGCCGGCCGTGATGAAGCTGTCGGCCTCGCGGCGGGAGCAGATTCCGGCGTTGGCCAGGAACTTGTTCAGGCGGATCGGCGCGTCCGGGTCCACATTGAGTTCCTTGTACTCAATCTGCTTCTTCATGCTGTACTTGGCGTTGGGGTCGTAGTTGCCGGTACGGTGCTGCGGGCGTGCGCCGTAGCGGTTGTTCCCGTAGCCGCCCCCCTGCGGACGGCGGTATCCTCCGGCATTTCCCTGATAGTGGCCTCCCTCACGGCTATAACCGCCCATGCGGTTATAGCCGCCGCTGTTCGGGCGATAGCTTCCACCCTCGCGATAGCTTCCACCCTCGCGGTTGTAACCACCCTCGCGGTTGTAGCCCCCCGCACGGTTATAGCCGCCGTTGTTCGGGCGATAATTTCCGCCCTCGCGGTTATAGCCGCCTTCACGCCCATACCCGCCCTCGCGGTTATAGTCCGCCCGGGGCTGGTAGCCGCGGTAAGGCCGCTGCTCTCCTCCGAAACTGCGTTCCTCACGGTTGTATGACGGCCTGTAAGGACGCCTTTCCTGCGTGCCTTCGGCCCCATTGGCCGTATAAGCCCGTTCTGCCCGCTGGATGCGGGGCCTCATCACGCGTCCGGCCCGCACGGGACGGTTCGCACTTTGGCCTTCATTCTCACTGTCATTGGCCTTGTAGCCCTCACGGCTACGCCCGGCCTCGTCGGATACGGAATTATCCTGCCACTTTTCGTCTTCCATACTGTTTTTCCTTTTTTTATAATTGAGTTAACTGTCCAAAGAGACACGCCGGGCCTCGCGGCCATTCCGTGCCTCCGTCTTGTATCATCCTATTTTTAAATGCCTGTATAAGAATGAGGGGTGATGGCACGGAGTTCCGCCTTTACGGCCTCGCTCACGTCCAGCCCTTCGATGAAATCCTTGATAGCCCCTTCCGTAATGGCCTGGTTCGTACGCGTCAGGGCCTTCAACGCCTCGTAGGGATGCGGATAGGCCTCGCGGCGCAAGATGGTCTGGATGGCCTCGGCCACCACGGCCCAGCAATTGTCCAGGTCGGCGTTGATGGCGTCGCGGTTCAGCAACAGCTTGCGCAGGCCCTTCAGCGTGCTTTGGATGGCGATGACCATATGCCCCATCGGCACGCCCACGTTGCGCAGCACCGTGGAGTCGGTCAGGTCGCGCTGCAGGCGCGACACGGGCAGCTTCTGGCTCAGATGGGCCAGGATGGCGTTGGCCATACCCAAGTTGCCCTCCGAGTTCTCGAAGTCTATCGGGTTCACCTTATGCGGCATCGCGCTCGAGCCGACCTCGCCGGCCTTGATTTTCTGCTTGAAATATTCCATGGACACGTATTGCCAGAAGTCGCGGTCCAGGTCTATCAGGATGGTGTTGATGCGCTTCATCGCGTCGAACACGGCCCCCAAGTTGTCGTAATTGGAGATTTGGGTGGTGTACTCCTCGCGTTCCAGCCCCAGCTTCTCCGACACGAAACGGTCGCCGAACGCCTTCCAGTCAAAGTGGGGGTAGGCCACGTGATGGGCGTTGTAGTTGCCCGTGGCCCCGCCGAACTTGGCTGTAACCGGGCAAGCCTTCAGCATGGCGAGCTGGCGTTCCAGCCGGTAGACGAACACCATCACCTCCTTGCCCAGACGGGTGGGCGACGCCGGCTGCCCGTGCGTCTTGGCCAGCATGGGCACGTTCCGCCATTCTTCCGCATACGCACGCAGCTGGGCGATCAGCTCCTCCAGCTGGGGATAATAACATTCCGCCAAGGCATCCTTGATGGAAAGCGGCACCGAGGTGTTGTTGATGTCCTGGGACGTCAGGCCGAAGTGGATGAACTCCTTGTAGGCGTCCAGCCCGCCGATCTGGTCGAACTGCTCCTTGATGAAGTATTCCACGGCCTTCACGTCATGGTTCGTCACGCCCTCAATCTCCTTCACCCGCCGGGCGTCCGCCTCCGAGAAGTTGCGGTAGATGTCGCGCAGGCGCGGGAACAAGTCATGGCTGAAAGACGCCAGCTGCGGCAAAGGCAGCTCGCACAACGTGATGAAATACTCAATCTCGACGCGCACCCGGTAACGAATCAACGCGTATTCGGAGAAGTAAGCCGCCAAGGCTTCCGTCTTCCCCCTGTAACGACCGTCTATCGGAGAGATGGCGGTCAGCAAATCCAGTTCCATAAAAGTAATACGTATTATTTGTGCTGCAAAATTAGTCTATTTTATTGATTCGCCCATGTAAAACAAGGAAAAGTTATCTTAAAAACAAAGAATGGCTCCGGGCAATACAAGAAAAGACACCGCGCGGTGTCTCCTTTCCGTGGACGCTGAGGGATTCGAACCCCCGACCCTCTGCTTGTAAGGCAGACGCTCTGAACCAGCTGAGCTAAGCGTCCGGGTTGCTTGAAACGCGGGAAGGCCGTTTCGTTTGGTGTGGGCGCTGAGGGATTCGAACCCCCGACCCTCTGCTTGTAAGGCAGACGCTCTGAACCAGCTGAGCTAAGCGCCCGTGCCTTCCGTTTCAAAAGCGATGCAAAGGTACGTCTTTTTTTCCATCCGGCAAAACTTTCCGCCCGTTTTTTCTCCAAATTTGTGGAAATCCGCCTTCCGGAATCCGCCCAAAACGCCCGGCGGGCGACGAAGAATCCAAAATGTCATTTTGTCAAAACGTCAAAACCGACACCGCGAGAATCGCGCAAACGGGAGCAAGGGCGGCGACGGAAGGAAGCACGCGAACCTCGCGGACCTTCGGGAATGCAGGATGAAAGGCGGAAGCCTGTTTTCAGTGACACTTTGCCGCCCGCCACGGGACGCCATGCGGACGGGCGCCGCCCCCGCGTCAGCCGGACGGGGAAGAAAGCCCGCAAAAAGACAGACGGTTTTTGCACGCGGACGGCCTCCAACCAGAAGGAAAAAGCCGTCCGAAGCCCCGCTTTTTCCCGCTTCCCACGCTCCCGGAAATTTCTTTGCGGCAAGAAATTTGCGTCTTTGCGGCAAGAAAGAAATTTCTTTCAGCAAAGAAATTCCGTTTTTGCCGCACGAAAACGCCCGCCACGGCGGAGAAATGCTCCATACGGACAGTTCTCCCGCCCGTTTTTTAACACTTCGGGGTCTATTTCCACCCTGCCTTCCCGCCGCACGGATGCCGACCGGGGCGGAAAACCTTCCATTTTGGCAGGAAAACCCAAGATTTAGCGACATACCGACACCGGCGCGACTATGATTCCCCATGGAATTTCCACAAAGCCCGTTTCATGGCATCATGCGACATGCTTCTCCACGCATAAAAAAATCCCTCTCTTGGCGAGAGAGGAATAGTTCCCGTATGTGCTTGGGAATAAGCATTCGTTTAGGAACGTTGTTGTCCGTTTTGTCTTGCATTGTTGTCTTTTATAAATCACCACCACGGCTGAAACCGTAGCCACGATGTTCATGATTCCACAGGATATCACAGCCTACCACACTTCACTCAACGTCTCATACAGCTATTCCCTGCCGGACGGAACGGAAAAGGAAGTCACGGAAGAGATTTACTTGCCCAACACCTGGGAAGTCAACAAGGCCTACAACTATGTTATCAATATCGAACCGGACATAGAAATGATTAACGTCTCACCGTCAGTCGTGGATTGGGACAGCCCGACAGAAACGCCGGCTATAGGCAATGACATCGCGGAAGCAGTGGATTTAGGCTCAAGCTACAAATGGGCCAGTCATGACTTCGGTGCTGTATCCCCTTGTGATATGGGACTCAAATATAGTGCAGAAGGCACCCGCACACAAAATTATGCCGCCGAATGGGGCAACAACTGGCGATGCCCTACAGTAAGCGACTGGCAAGCCATACTCTCCGGCTGCACATGGACAGAAGAAGAAATAAACGGAAGAACTTGCTACCGTGCCACAAACAAAGAAGCAAGCGAAAACTCTGTCTTATTCAGCAACCGATATTACTGGACATATGCCCGAAGCGGCAGTACATTTGACTACTATAGAGTTGATATAGCAAACATATCCTGTACAAGAACCTACACCACTGCCGCATATTGGAAAGAAGTTTATCCGGTCCGTCTCGTAAGTAACCAGTAAAACAGGACTTCTTACAGAGATAAAGAGTTATTCCTAATACAGAAAAGTCTGACACCCCATGAGAATAGCTGGAGCCTGTTCTCATGGGGTGTCAGGCTTTAAGGACATTAATGTGACAAACGCCAGATCGAAGAACCCAATGAAAAAAAGAATATGCCGTGTTTTTGCCTTACATGTTGCTTATTTCGGAATAAAATGGTTACTTTGCAATATAGGGAAACGTCTAAACCTAATTTTTGCGTTATGGAAAGAAATACATATATCCGTTTCGACTGGGCGATAAAACGCTTGTTGCGAGACAAGGCGAACTTCAGCGTGTTGGAAGGGCTGCTAACCGTGCTGTTCAACGACCAGACCAAGATAGTGGAGATTCTGGAGAGCGAGGGAAACCAGCAGCGCGAGGACGACAAGTTCAACCGGGTTGACATCAAGGCGAAGAACAGCAAGGGTGAAATCATCATAGTGGAGGTGCAGAACACGCGTGAGCTTTACTATCTGGAGCGCATCCTTTATGGCACGGCCAAGGCCATCACGGAACACATCTCGCTGGGCGAGACCTACAAGGAAGTGAAGAAAGTGTATTCCATCAGCATCCTTTATTTCGACTTAGGGAAAGGGAGCGACTACTTGTATCATGGCACTAACCGTTTTGTGGGAGTGCATACGAACGACGAGCTTCTGGTCACGGCAAAGGAGGAGGGCGTAATCGTGCAGAAGCTTCCTGGCGAAATCTTCCCCGAATACTACCTGATACGTGTGAACGAGTTCAACCAAGTGGCCAAGACCCCATTAGAGGAATGGATACAGTATCTTAAGACCGGCGTTATCAATCCGGACACAAAGGCTCCCGGCCTGCCAGAGGCGCGTGAGAAACTGCGCTATTATGATATGTCACAAGAAGAGCGTCATGCCTACGATGAGCATGTTAATGCCATCATGATACAGAATGACGTGCTGAATACAGCCAAGCAAGAAGGACTTGATGAGGGACGTGCAGAAGGACGTGCAGAAGGACGTGCAGAAGGACGTGCAGAGGGACGTGCAGAGGGACGTGCAGAAGGACGTGCAGAAGGACAGAAAGAAAAGGCATTAGACGTGGCCCTGAACCTGAAGTCAATGGGACTTCCTGTGGAGATGATAGCACAAGCGACGGGCTTGACGGCGGAGGAAATCGAGAAAATCCAATAACAGCAAATCTCACCTCGCTACGCCCTTCTGTCCTGAACGGCTCTTGCCCGTTGTCTCCTCCGCCTCGCCTTCCCTTTCCGCCCTACCGGACGAAGATTCACTGCTTGGCGAAGCGGGCGGCCTGCTCCGCAATCAACGCCTCATCGTCAAAATAGTCTATCTTCATGGCACGGCGTACCTCCGAAAGGGTCTCGGCCGCAGCCTCGCGGGCCACTTCGCAACCTTTCTTCAGCATGTCGTACACGGCGGGAATGTCCTGCTCGAACTCCTTGCGGCGCGTGCGGATAGGCTCCAACTCTTCCTGCATCACGGCCGAAAGGAAGCGCTTCACCTTCACGTCGCCCAAGCCGCCGCGGCGGTAGTGCGCCTTCAATTCGTCCAGGTCGGCATAGTCCGGCAGATAACGGGCGAAGTGTTCGGGGCGGGAGAAAGCATCCAGATAGGTGAACACCGTGTTGCCCTCCACCTTACCGGGGTCGGACACCTTGAGATGGTCGGGGTCGGTGTACATCGAGCGGATTTTCTTCTCCACCTCGTCCGCCGTGTCGGACAAATAGATGCAGTTGCCCAGCGACTTGCTCATCTTGGCCTTGCCATCCGTACCCGGCAGGCGCAGGCAGGCCGCGTTGTCCGGCAGCAGGATTTCCGGCTCCACCAACGTCTCGCCGTAGATATGGTTGAAGCGGCGCACGATCTCACGCGCCTGCTCCAACATCGGCTCCTGGTCCTCGCCCACCGGCACGGTCGTGGCCTTGAAGGCCGTGATGTCCGCCGCCTGGCTGATGGGATAGGTGAAGAAGCCCACGGGGATGCTGGTCTCGAAGTTGCGCATCTGGATTTCCGTCTTCACCGTCGGGTTGCGCTGCAGACGCGACACGGTGACCAAATCCATGAAGTAAAAAGTCAGTTCACACAACTCGGGAATCTGCGACTGGATGAAGATGGTGGACTTGGCGGGGTCGATACCGCACGCCAAATAGTCAAGTGCCACCTCTATCACGTTCTGCCGCACCTTCTCCGGATTGTCTATATTGTCCGTCAACGCCTGGCCGTCGGCCTCGAAGATGAAAATCTTGTCAAATTGGCCGGAATTCTGCAGTTCCACGCGCCGGCGCAAGGAGCCGACATAATGCCCAATATGCAGTTTGCCCGTAGGACGGTCGCCCGTCAGTATGATTTTTTTCTTTTCCATTTTCTATTCTATCTATAACAAATTGGTTGCAAATATACGGAGAATGCCCTGAAGAAGCAAATCCTCGCCTATCCAAAAAGGCGGTCCAGCTCGTCCTGCCCCAGAATGGCCACGATGATTTTCCCGTCCGGTGTCTGGTTGGGGTTCGGACAGGCCAGCAAGTCATCCACCAACGCCTCCATCTCCTCGCCCGACAAGGGACGGCCCTGCCCGATGGCCGCGATGCGGGCCAGCGACAAGGCGATATAATGGTGCACGTCCTCCTCCACGCGGCATCCCTTCTCCATAGAGGAATGCACGATGCCCCGCACCACCTCCACCGGGTCAAGCTTTTCCGTCCCCGCCGGAATGGCGTTGATGGAGAAGCTCCCGCCGCCCAACACGGACAGGTCGAAGCCCAACGCGTGCAGCTCGTCCGACAGATGCTCCAGCACGACAGCCTCGGAAGGAGGAAGCTGCAGCATCTCAGGAAACAGCAGTCCCTGCGACTGCCCGTTCCCCCGCTCCATCTGCGCCCGGTAGCGGTCGTAGAGAATGCGGAGATGGGCGCGATGCTGGTCGATGACCATCAGGCCCGACTTCACCGCCGTCATGATATACTTGTTCTTGTATTGGTAATGGCGGGCGGAAGACTCATAAGTCTCCTGCAAGTCCGGAGATGCGTCGACAGCCTCTTCCGCCGTTTCCGTCCGCCCGTCCGTCTCTTCCCAAACCGGACCGGCCGGAAATCCGCCGCCCTGTTCCGGGCCGTCATACAAGGTCTCCCACCCCTTCAGCGACGGTTTCTTTCCATGGGAAGCCGGAGAAGAAGCGAACGGATTGAAATCCGGATTAACCTCCACCACGGGAGGTGCCACGGCTGGACGCGAGGCGGGTCCGCCGAATACCGGAATGTCCGGTGCGCCTTCCATGTCGAAGTCTATCATCGGCACGGCATTGAACCGCCCCAGCGACTCCTTCACGGCCGCCACGACAATCTGCCAGATGGCCAGCTCGTTCTCAAACTTGATTTCCGTCTTCGTCGGATGGATGTTCACATCGATGTTCGCGGGGTCCACCTCGAAATAAAGGAAGTAGGACACCTGTTCCCCCGCAGGCACCAGCTGCTCGAACGCCTCCATCACCGCCTTGTGGAAGTAAGGATGGCGCATGTAGCGCCCGTTCACGAAGAAATACTGGTGGAAGCCCTTCTTGCGGGCCGACTCCGGCTTGCCCACGAAGCCGGACAGACGGACCAGGGAGGTCTCCACCTCGACGGCCAGAAGCTGCTCGTTGAGTTTCTTGCCGAAGATGCCGACGATACGCTGCCGGCGGGTGGCCTTGGGCAAGCTGAGCACGACACTGCCGTTATGGGCCAGCGAGAAGGCGATGCCCTCATGCACCAAGGCCACCCGCTCGAACTCCTGCAAGATATTGCTCAGCTCCGTCTGATTGGACTTCAAGAACTTGCGCCGGGCCGGCACGTTGAAGAACAAGTTACGCACCGTGAAGTTGCTGCCTGCCGGACAAGCCACCGGCTCCTGCCCCAACACTTTCGAGCCTTCGATACGCACGCAAGTGCCGATTTCCTTCCCCGGCTGGCAGGTGTTCAGTTCCACCTGGGCCACGGCGGCGATGGAAGCCAACGCCTCGCCCCGAAACCCCATCGTGTGCAGGGCGAAAAGGTCACCCGCCTCACGAATCTTGGATGTGGCATGGCGCTCGAACGACAGGCGGGCATCCGTCTCGGACATGCCTTTCCCGTCGTCCACCACCTGAATGGAAGTCTTTCCCGCCTCCTCCACCACCACGTCGATGCGCGTGGCACCGGCGTCCACTGCGTTTTCCACCAACTCCTTGATGACAGAGGCCGGACGCTGGATCACCTCGCCGGCAGCAATCTGGTTTGCCACCGAATCCGGCAGCAAATGGATGATATCGCTCATGTTTTATTATACAAAAGACTTAGAACCGGAAACTGCCGGTCAACAGATAATGCCAGATGAAAATCAGCGCACCGATGATAATCAGGGCCACGCCCGCCTTCATGGGCTTGCGCCCGCTCTCCTTCCGGCGGCGCAGATGCTTGGTGCCTTTGACAAACGTACCCCGGATGTCCTCGGGATTGAACTCTTTGGGCGGCAACATGCCCAGCTCCCGCTTGGCCCGTTCCTCTATCGCCTTCAGCTTGTCCTTCCGTTCGTTGACGTACATGTAAGGATGGTTGAACTTCCGCGGCTCGCGGGTCTTGAAGAATGCCATAACCTATCGTTTTTTAATTTTGTCCAATGACTGCAAGGGGGCCTTGTATTTATAGGATGCCTTCAGCTCCGTCCCCGCCTTCTTGGGCCGCCACACGAAGATGTCATCCTTGTTGAGCGGCCGGATGTAGTCGAACCACGCGAAGTTGGAGAGGTAGAGCTTCTCCGGCGGAATCATCAGTACGGGATAGATGGTCCCCGTGGCGGCCGGCATCCAGATCTTGTCCATCTTGCGGTCCTTCATGAAGAGCTTCAGTTCCGAAGTCTCCGTATAGTTCAGCCCGATCATCAGGCTGTCGTCGTCGAACATGTAATAGTCCACATAGACATTGCCGTTCACCCACGTCTCGTACATCTCCCCGTCGCGGAAGTAAGAGGTCATCTCCTTGCCTGCCACCTGGTTGTAATGTACCGAGTCGATTCGCTCCACCGAAAGGGTCTGGTCAATGACGTGGATATAGTCAACGGTGGAATCGTTCAGGAAAATCTTGATAACCTCGCCCAGCACCTGCTGCCCCCCGTTCCACACAATGGGGTCGCGGTACATCGTGATGCAACTGTCGCGCGAGTCGAACACCAGCGAGTCGCACACCGACTGCACGTCCACACGGTAGGAACGCACCTTGTGATAGCCCCGCACCTGACGGTACATGCTGTCCGTATCCATATAAAAGGTATAGAGTTTGAAGGTGTCGGCGTGCATGTACATCGTGTCCTTTTGCGAGAAGTCGATGGCCACCGCGCTGTCCGTGGCCATGGCATACCCCGTGCTGTCATTGTAGTAGCAATAGTCGCCCAGCAGCATGTTCTTGTTCACCTCATCCGTGTACACCGCGTTGCCGAAGCCTTCGCCCACACCGCTCCGGCTGTCGTAATACAAGCTGTCGCCCACCATCTTCCGCCCTTTGTTGGTCACCATCGAACGGTCCAGCAGGATAGCCTCTTCCGTCTGGGTGTTGTAGAACCCCGATTCGGAATAGATATGGTTGTCCCCGCTGTCAATGTTGGACGGCCCCACGATCTCGGCCATGCTGGTGCGGGTGTTGTAGTTCAACGTGTCGGAAATCAGGGTGAACTTCGGGTTCTCCAGCTTCACGTTGTAGTTGAACACGGCCTGCCGCGTAGGCGGGCTGTACTGCCCCCAGTCGGATGTCAGCACGTTGTCTTTGTCCACCAGACGACCGCCTTCGAAGAAATAGCCCAGCTCGTACAGCCGGTCATAATCGAGACTGTCGGTATAGAGCTTGGACTCGCGATGGGTCAGCACCACGTTGTGGCGTACCCGGGCCAACTGGTCCAGACCATCGTAGAGCAGCATGTCGCCCACCAGGTCCAGCGTGTCGCCCTGCACCATCCTCACATGTCCAAAGGCGTCGAAAGAGTTCGTGGCCTCGTAAAAGCACGCGCTGTCGCAATACATGTAGACCCCGTCGTGCAGGAACTGCACATTGCCCGTCAGGATCTGGGCGCCGGGATGGCGGAACTCGTCGTAGGAGAGCTTGTCCGTATGCAACAGGATGACCTTCTCCTTCGACTGCTCACGGGGTTGCCCGTCCTGCACAGCGGCGGCCACGCACAGCCCCGCGAGGCACATCGCGCAAAAAAAGATATAGCGTTTCTTTCCCTTTCTCATTTGATCCATCCGGGATATTCAAAATCACAGTCGCCCCATCCTTCGTTGATGCGGATGTAAGTGGACTTCTGCTTGTCTCTGATCCACCGTTCGATTTCCTGTTCCTGAAGCTTGCCCGTCACCACGTCCTTCAGCACCTGGAAGTCCTCCGACATGGACGCACGGTGGGCCTTGATATGCGTCTTCAGCTTCACGACGGCGCAGACCTCCTTTCCCTTGGAGTTCACCATCATGAACGGGTCGGAAATCTCGCCGGTCTTCATCGTGGACACCACCTTGGCCACCTCGGCGGGCAGCTCCTGCAGCTGAAAACGGGAAGTGCGCACCTGCGCACCGGCCGTCGGGTCGTACTTCACGTTCGTCATCAGCCCCCGGTTGTTCCGGCTGTCCTTGTCGTCCGAAAGATAAGGCACGGCCTCCTCCAGCGTGTATTTCCTCGCCCGCAGGTCCTCCGCGATGGAATCCATGCGCACCATGGTGGAATCGATGTCCGCCTGGGCCAGTTTGGGCTTGCGCAGGATGTGACGCACCTTAAGCTTGTCGCCCCGCTTGTCCACCAACTGGATGATGTGGAAGCCGTACTCCGACTCCACGACCTTCGAGATGGTCTTCGGGTCGGTCAGGCTGAACGCCACGTTGGCGAAAGCCGGGTCCAGCTCGGCCCGTCCCACATAGTCCAGCTCGCCGCCGTAACGCGCCGTGCCGGGGTCCTCGGAATACAGGATGGCCAACGTGGAAAAGGATGACTCGCCGCTCTGGATACGCTCCGTGTAGTCGCGCAACTCCTCCTTCACCCGTTCAATTTCCTCTTGGGGAATGCGGGGCTGCTGGGTGATAATCTGCACCTCCATCTGGTCCGGAATCCAGGGCAGGCTGTCTTGCGGCACGTCCTTGAAGTAACGCCGCACCTCGGCCGGCGTCACCTTGATGTCCTTCGTCAGGTTGTCCCGCACCTGCTGCACGGTGTACTGTTCCTTCAGTGACTCGAACATCATCTCCCGGATCTGGGTCAGCGTCTTATGGTAGTACTCCTCCAGCTTCTCCTTCGAGCCGGCCCGCATGATCAGTTCGTTCAGGCGGGCATCCAGGTTAGCGTTGACAGTGGCGGCATCCACCTCCACGCTGTCCAGCTGGGCCTGATGGAGGAACAGCTTCTGGATGGCCAGCTGCTCCGGAATGACACAATAGGGATTTCCCGTGATGTTCGCGCCGAAATCCATCCGTGCGGCCTCCACGTCGGAACGCAGGATGGCCTCGTCGCCCACCACCCAGATGACTTCGTCCACCACGTTGTTCGGGCTTTGGGCCAACAAAGGCATTTGCATCCCCCCGAAGAGGAATGCAAACGCACCAAACAGCTTATTGAAAAGATTCATGTCTTACTCCTTAATTCTATAGAAACATCCTTGCGAAGATAGCGTTATTCGGAACGGCCGCCATGCTTGTTAACCGTATTTAAAACCTCTTTATATATTTCAACCTTGTAGCGGTCTCGCAGGCGGCGTACGAAATCGGCCTCGCATTCCGTCTGGTAGTCCGACACCACCTCGCCCCGCACGTCGGTCCACGCCTTGGGCTTCTTCAGCTTCTTGCCGTGGACGGCGGCATAAGGATAGTCCTTCAGCGGCTTCGGCTCTTGCTTCACCTTGAACACCAGATGGTCCACAAAGGCGTTGTCCCCTTTCCTGAACAGGTTCTTCTCCGCACGGATCTGCTTCACGGAATCGCGATTAAACGTGGCTCGCAGGGTGTCCACCCACTCTTCCTCGTCCACGGACTTCAGCAACTTGCGCACCTGCTTCACCAAGTCCTTGTCCTTGCAATGGTACACCACACCTTTATAACGGGGACTGTCCCACTTGTACTTCGACTTGTGGTCCTTGAAGTACGCTTCCAGCCCTGCCGTGTCGCGGGCGGCCTTGTCCCACACCTCACGGGTACTGACCTCATAGAGCAACAAACCATCATGGTACTCCTGAATCAGGTATTTCAGGTCGCTGTCCTTGGCGCACAGTTCCTCCGTCTTCCGGTCCACCACCTGCTCGGGTGTCAACTGCCCGTCCGACGATTTGGACAAGGAGTCGATGACCATCGTGGCGATGCGGTCCTTCAGCCCCCTTGATTCCAGGAACCGCTGCAACTGAGGTTTCAGTTCCTCGTACGGTTCCACCTGCTTCTTGCCTTTCAGCAGGACGACATGATAGCCTAAAGGCGTCTCGAACGGTTTTGAAAGCTCGTTCTCCTTCAATGCGAAGGCCACGTCCTCAAACTCCTTGAGGGTCTGCCCCCGCGTAATCCATCCGCCAAGGTCGCCGCCCCGTGCAGCCGACCCCTTGTCGTCGGAACACTGCCGCGCCACGGCGGCGAAGTCCGCTCCCTGAACCAACACCTGATAGACAGAGTCAATACGCGCCTTGGCTTTGGCCTGCACGCCGGCTTCCGCCTTTTGGGGCACCCGTATCAGGATGTGGGCCACATGCACCAGCCCGTCCGGGCCGATGGAAGCCTTCATCCTGTCGTAATACAGCCGAAGCTCCCGCTCTTCCAACGCGGGAGAGGTGAAATACGGACGGATCTGTTGGTCGCGGTACGTCCGGAATTCCCGTTTGAAGGACGAGAGCGTGTCGTACCGTGCGTCCAGCGCGGCCTCCACCTTCAGTTTATAGTTGACGAACAAGTCCACATACTCGTCCACCGTCTTCTTGTCCACCACGTTGTCCCCGTTGTTCTTGTTGAAGTTGTACTCGAACTCCGAACGGGTCACGTCCTTGCCGTTGATGCGCATGACCACGGGGTCGCCATCTTGGGCGTAAAGCCCCGCCGCCACGCACCAGGCGCAGCAGCACAAAGCCAGCCTCTTCATGTTCATGCTCATTCCGGACGACTGTAATTAGGTGCCTCGCTCGTGATGGTCACGTCGTGCGGATGGCTCTCGAGTACGCCGGCGTTCGTGATTCTGACGAACTTGGCCTTATGCAATTCCCGGATGGTGTTGGCGCCGCAATAGCCCATACCCGAACGCAGGCCGCCCACCAGCTGGTAGATGACTTCCTGCACCGTGCCTTTGTAAGGCACGCGGCCTGCAATGCCTTCCGGCACCAGTTTCTTCACGTCTTTCACCGTGGACTGGAAGTAACGGTCCTTCGATCCGCATTCCATGGCTTCCAACGACCCCATGCCGCGGTAGGATTTGAACTTACGTCCGTTGAAGATGATGGTGTCGCCCGGCGACTCTTCCGTTCCGGCCACCAGAGAGCCGATCATCACGCTGTAGCCCCCGGCTGCCAGAGCCTTCACCACGTCGCCGGAATAGCGCAGGCCACCATCGGCAATCAACGGCACATCCGTGCCTTCCAACGCGCTGGCCACGTCGTAGATGGCCGACAGCTGCGGCACCCCCACACCGGCCACCACGCGGGTGGTGCAGATGGAACCTGGGCCGATGCCCACCTTGATGCCGTCAGCCCCGGCCTCCACCAACATCCTGGCGGCCTCGCCCGTAGCGACGTTGCCCACCACGATGTCCACGTCCGGGAACGCGGCCTTGGCGGCCTTCAGCTTCTCCACCACATATTTGGAATGGCCGTGCGCCGTGTCGATAACAATGGCGTCCACCCCGGCTTCCACCAACGCCTTCATGCGGTCCAGCGTGTCGTTCGTCACGCCCACGCCGGCGGCCACGCGCAGGCGGCCTTTCTCGTCCTTGCAGGCCATCGGCTTGTCCTTGGCCTTCGTGATATCCTTATAGGTAATCAATCCCACCAAGCGGCCGTCCTGGTCCACCACGGGCAACTTTTCGATTTTGTTCTCCTGCAAAATCTTCGCGGCGGCAAACAAGTCAGTCTGGATATGGGTCGTCACGAGGTTTTCCGATGTCATCACCTCGTCAATCTTGCGGTCGGGGTTCTGCTCGAAGCGCAGGTCGCGGTTCGTCACGATACCCACCAACTTGTTGTCATCGTCCACCACGGGAATGCCGCCGATGTGGTACTCGCTCATCATGTTGAGCGCGTCCTTCACCGTGCGCCCGCGCTTGATGGTCACAGGGTCGTAGATCATACCGTTCTCCGCACGCTTCACGATGGCCACCTGGCGCGCCTGCTCCTCGATGGACATGTTCTTGTGGATCACGCCGATGCCGCCTTCGCGGGCAATGGCGATGGCCATCGTCGCTTCCGTCACCGTGTCCATGGCGGCCGTGACGAAAGGAATCTTCAGGTCAATGTGGCGTGAGAACTTGGTGGACAGCTCCACCGTGCGTGGCAAAACTTCTGAATAAGCGGGGATTAACAACACATCATCGTAGGTCAATCCGTCCATAACAATCTTGTCTGCAATAAATGATGACATAGGCCTTAAATTTATTGCACGCAAATATACGCATTTTTATCGAATCCGATGCTTTTTTTTATGTTTTTTCAGGAAAAAAGCGACCGCCCCCTTTCAAACGGGGCGGTCGCTCAAATCCGACTCAACTTCCCATATCACCAGATATTCCAGCCGCCGTCATGGTTAATGTCGGGGTCTATTACAACGGCATCGAAATCGTCGCCACCGAAACCCATGCCGAGATCTTCGGCTGTGATGCCATCAGACAAGGCCAGAATGTTGTCACAAGACTCCATACACACCATCTCCACTGCGGGAGACACATATACTTTCTTTTCCATTTCTATTTGTAATTCTTTTAATGGTTACTTGATGATTTTCTTTCCGTTCACGATGTAGATGCCGCGTTGCAGGCCGTCCAAAGCCCCGGAAGCCTTCACGCCGCCCTTCACCTTCACGCCGCTGAGCGTGTACACGTCCACCGGGGTGTCGGCCTCTCCGCCGGCCACGCCTTCGATGGCGGTCGTGCCGCCACCTTCCGTACCCCCATCGAGTCCGACAAGGCGGATATTGGCCTCAACCGCCCTGCCTGCGGCATCCGTCAGCGTGAGGTAGGCGCGGAATCCCTTCATGTTCACTGTGACTCCGTCGCCGATGACGTAGAACGTGTTGTCGCTGACGAAATAAGCACCTGCCGGAAGGGTCATCGCGGAATAGTTGCCCGTCATCTTCACGGTGTAGTCGCCGACCGTACCGACGATCTGCGCGACCGGTTCGGAGGCGGTCACATACACGCCGTCCACGAAGAGGGCCGTCACATCCCGCTCCACCTGCACGAGATAGGGCACGCCAGCCTTCACTTCCGTCACGTCCGTGGAAACCAGGTTGACACCCTCCTCCGTCGAGGCCGGGTCCACGGCCAGCCCGACCACCCGGGTGATTCCGTTGGCCGCCAACTGCTCCGCCGTCATGTTGAACGGGACGCAAAACGTGTTCCACTTGCCGGCATCCAGCGTGCGCCTCATTGCCACATCGGCATAAGCGCCGACTGTCACGTTGTAGGCTTCCGTTTCATCCAACACCAGATCCGCCGCATCGGGAATGCCGAGATATTCAAGCCGGAAGTTGTCGAAGCTGGTCCAGTCATAGGTAATATGGCCGGTCTTGCGCACGCCGATGGTCGGCTCATCGCCTTCGGCCACAAAGAACTCCAGACTGCCCTCATACATTCCTTCATCGAAACGGGCTTGCGCACCCGCCACATTATTTGGAATCACGTAGTAAATCTGAGCTTCCTTATCAGGAAACAAGTCCGAAGATAGCACCACGTCACTCCCGTCATATTTACGGCTGGTCACGCCATCAAAGATGGATGCCAGCTTCTGCGACCAGTGGTTCTCTCCATTGTCCACGAACACCTCGGCGTTCTGCGGTTCCGTGAAGTCGTTCTCCACACGGTTCTCGGCAGCAGGATCATAATCTCCCGCACGGTAGAAACCGTTCCAAATCAAGCGGTAGGAACCCGCCGGAAGGTTATACAACGTCTGGCGAATCTCACAACTGTCATCGAAAATCTCATAGTTCAATGCACTCGTGGCCGTACCACCCGTGGCCGTCCAGCCGTCGGCAGAAGCGGTTTCCGTAGTCTTTCCGTCCTCGTCAACCGTCTCCACAGAGAAGCTCGGGTTAATGATGAACACCGTGGCATCCGCAGCATCTTCCAGAGAGGCGCCCGTGCCGTCGAAGTCCGCCGTCACCATCTTGCTGTATGCCTTGTCCAAATCCGTGGAGAACTGCTCAATCTGAGCCACGGACTCGAAGTCCATCATCTGATCCACATAGTCAATCAAAATTCCTTTCGTCAAGTCTGCCAGCTCATCATAACCTTCCGTACCCGCATACTGCTCGTAGCTGTTTTCACCGGAAGCCATCATCTTGGCATCATGGTTGGTCGCCTTGGCCTCCAACGCTGCGGCAGCGGCGATGGCATCGTTGAAGTTGGCCATGGCTTTGTTCAGAGCTTCGGTGTTCGACAGGTAAGTCTCTTCGGTCAACGTGTCGGAGACAGCGGCATTCGCGGCGGTAACGGCATCGTTCAGGGCCTTGCGTGTGTCAGCCGTAGCCAAGGTATCGCCGGCCGCCAGCGTCTGGGCCAGCCCAATCAGCTCGTTCAGCGTGGAGTTCGCACCACTCATATCTGCCGCACCCAAATACTTGATTTCGAAATGGCCGAATGCGGACCAGCTGTTGGCTTGTTTGTTTTCCAACTTCACGCCCACGCGCAGCACACCGTCGCTGCCCACGTAACCTTTAACCGTCACAGGATAGTCCCCATGGGCCAATACCATCGAGGCGGAAGTGATATTGTTCACCGCATACTTCCCACTGATGCTCTCGTCACCGACAACCAAGGCGATGTCGTTACCGTTCACCACCGTGTCTGTCACATGGTCGTAGCAGTGGTTCAGTTCTGCCAACCCGTCATTGACGTAGGCGTATGCCTCCACTTCATAATACGGGTCGCCTTCCACGCCCCAAGCCGTCTGGCAATTGTCATTATTGCTCGGGCGGTGGAATCCCTGAAGGGTCATCTCATACGTGCCGGCAGGCATACCCGTGACCTCCTGATAGAAATCATAGTTCTTTCCAAACATCTCCAGCATGCCGTCTTTCACGCCTGTAGCGCCTGTACCGGACCATCCGCTCGCGCTGTTGTTCTCGAAAGTCGGGTTGGCCAACATGCCCGTCACGTTGTTGGTCTTTCCGCTCGTCAGCAACGCCGCAATGGTCTCCGTGTACAGCGAGTCGGCCTTGGCTTGCACGCCGCCGATTTCCTTCGGATCGAAAGTCCCGGCGTCATATCCCACCATCAGCTCTCCATAATAGTTAAAGTACTCCGTGCCTATTAACATACCGTTATACGGGCTTTCCGGATCCGACATCTTTTCCAGCATACCCTTTGTAATGGTCTGCAGCTCCGCATACGCATCCGCATCCACCTTCAGGGTGTCGAACTCGGCAATAAGCTGGTACGAAAGAGCCAATAGGGAATCGTCCGCAACCTCCGTGTTCTGCTGCGCCTGAGTGGCCAGGTTGACCACTTCCTGGAAACGGGTCATTCCTGCTCTGGAAGTCTTACCCACAGTATTGAGGTTGGCATTCGCGTCCTCAATGGCTTTCGCCAACAGGTCGCGCGCCGTGGTCTCGGCTGCGGCGGCCCCCATGAACTCCAGCTTGAAGTTATCCACGCCGGCCCAGTTGGAATTATAGTCCACCGCCTTGAAGCCCACCGTGACAGCCCCGTTAATCACATCGAACTCCACCGAAATTGGAGAGGCATAGCCCTCCCCATCAGGCGAACCCAAAGGCTGCTCGCTGCTCCGCGTCTCCGCGACGAAGCTGGTGGCATAGACATACAAGCCCTGCGGGCCTCCTTCATCCGCCTTCTTATTGGTCAATACATAAGCAGTCAGCTTATAACGACCGTTGGGAATATTGTTGAGGTTCTGATGGATGGACCAGTCCATCTGGGGCGCATTGGGATTCCAACGCTCCCAGAACCCGGCAAACGTCGTGCCGTCCGAAGTGTTCTGCGTGGAACCCTGATACTGCCAGTTGTCCTGCTGCCCGGTCGGGTCGGCTTCCCTCTCGGTGGTCCAGCCATTCGCATTGCCATCAAACTTGGGGTTCGCCATCAGGTCGCTCACATCCACCGGATTCTGGGGAGAAGCGGAAGAATATTTGGCTTCCAGCACCTTGGCCTTGAGCGCATCAGCCGCCTCCGTGATTTCCTCCGCCGTAGCATCGGCCTTGTCGTAGAGGGCCTTCTCGGCACTGCAGTCCACGCCTGCCTCTTCCGCCTCGTCAAGAACCGGCTTCAGCACGTTCTTCTTGGCGTTATACACCTCATACACGTCCTCGGCCACGAACTGCCAGTCGGCCTGCGGGTTATTGTAATCGGCAGCGTTCATGTCCATGATGCCGTTCACGCCGTTGTCGCCTTCCTCCACGGCCCAGCAACGGTCGCCATATTCCCCGATTTCGGTGAACTCAGGAGTCCCCTCGCCCACGGAAATGCGGTAATAGCCGTTGTCCTGCTTCGTGATCTTCCAAATGTTACGGCCCTGCGCGTTATGGTCCACGCACATCACGCCGCTGGAATTCAGCAGGTAAATCTCATGGAAGTTGCCGTCCGTGTGACCTTCGAAGGTCGTCAGGCGAAAGCCCATGTTCGGGTTATAATTCTCATCGTCCTCAGCCAAGTAGCCGAAATGGGTGTCCAAGCCATAGGAAAGGGTCACGGCCAGACCGTCGTCCGCGATGACCACCTCGCTGTTCCAGTCGTTCTTCCAGTTACCGTCGTTCAGGAACTTCCCGGTAGCCACGTGGTACATGTAGAATGTCTTCTGCGTATCCGGGTTGGCCATCAACTCGTCCAAACCGAGTTCGTCATCGCTCACAAACGTCAGTGTGGGGTCGTCGGGATAAGCGGCCCAAAGCGGCAGGGCCGAGGCAGTTGCGGCACACAACGCCATCAAAGTGAGTAGTCTGTTTTTCATAGTTCAAAGGTTTTTAAGCAGCGGGCGGTTACCCCCCCCTATTAAGACACTGGCTTTCAAACAGTTGAAAGCTAACTTTTCTCTTACGCCGGACGCAACGCGTCCCGGCGTTCCCCACGGCCGCAAGAGCCGCCGGAAGAATAAATCTCTCTTTCATGTTCGTTATGTTTAAGGTTCACGCACTGAAAAGGCATTCCGCCCTTTCTGGTTTGCAACGGGCAAAGTAAATAAAAAAACACAAAGAACGCCCGATTTTTCCCTTAAAAAAAGCAAAAACTCACGAAACAATCCAAAAACAAGGCGGGAAAGAGGCTGCAACGCCAAACATCCCAACGTCCCCACAGCCTCCTTCCCTCTTTCTCTTTCAGTTCGCCATCTCGGAGATGAACTTGATGCGCACCAGTCGGATTTCCTCTTCCGAATAGTCGCCGCCCAGCTCGTCCATGGCCACGGACAGGCTGTCGGTCTCCGACTCGCGGAAATAGTCGTAGATGTCGAGCATGTGGTCCTCGTCCATCACCTCGTCGATGAAATAGTCGATGTTCAGCTTCGTGCCGGAATAGACGATGGCCTCTATCTCGTCCAGCAGCTCGCCGAAGTCGAGCCCCTTGGCCGACGCGATGTCATCCAACGCCACCTTGCGGTCGATGCTCTGGATGATGCTCACCTTCAGCTTGGACTTGTTGGCCACCGTGCGTACCCGCAGGTCCTCGGGCCGCTCAATCTCATAATCCTCGCAATGCCGCCGGATCAGCTCGCAGAACTCCTTGCCGTAACGCCTGGCCTTGCCGGCCCCCACGCCCGGGATGTTCTGCAACTCCTCGGTGGTGACGGGATAGACCGTGGCCATGGCTTCCAGCGACGGGTCCTGGAAAATGACGTAAGGCGGCACATCCAGCTTTTTGGACATCTTCTTCCGCAGATCCAGCAAGGCGCTGAACAAGGCCGGGTCGGCCGCCCCCGTCCCCCCGCCGGAACGCACTTCCGCCTCGTCCCCGTCCTCGTCGAACTCATTGTCCTCCGACACCTTGAACGACACGGGCTTCTTCATGAACTTGCGGCCCTGGGCCGTCAGCTTCAGGATGCCGTAGTCCTCAATCTCCTTCTCCAGGTAGCCGGCAATCAGAGCCTGGCGGATGACCGCCCCCCAAAAACGCGGCTCATGCGCGTCGCCGCAGCCGAAGCACTCCAGGTCGGCATGCTTGTGGGCCATGACCTCGTCGGTCTCCTTGCCCACCAATATATCTATTATATAATCTGCCTTGAAATTCTCCTTCACTGCCTGGACCACGCCCAGCAGCTCTCTCAACTCGTCTTTAGCTTCCACTTTCTTCTTAGGATGTAAACAGTTATCACAATTTCCACAATTCTCCTCATGATACTCCTCGCCGAAATAATGCAGGAGGAACTTGCGGCGGCACACGGACGACTCGGCATACGCCGCCGTCTCGGAAAGGAGCTGGCGGCCGATGTCCTGTTCCGCCACGGGCTTGCCCTCCATGAACTTCTCCAGCTTCTGGAGGTCCTTGTGGGCATAGTAGGTGATGCAAAGCCCCTCGCCCCCGTCGCGCCCGGCACGCCCCGTCTCCTGGTAATATCCCTCGAGGCTCTTGGGGATGTCGTAATGGATCACGAAGCGCACGTCGGGCTTGTCGATGCCCATGCCGAAAGCGATGGTCGCCACGATCACGTCGATGCGTTCCATGATGAAATCGTCCTGCGTCTGCGAGCGCGTGGCGGAATCCATGCCCGCATGATACGCCCTCGCGTTGATGTTGTTGGCCTGCAGGATCTCGGCCAGCTCCTCCACCTTCTTGCGGCTCAGGGCATAGATGATGCCGCTTTTTCCGGGACGCTGCTTGATGAACTTCACGATGTCCTTGTCCACGTTCCGCGTCTTGTTGCGCACCTCGTAGTACAGGTTCGGACGGTTGAAGGAACTCTTGAACTCGGCCGCATCCACCATGCCCAGGCTCTTCTTGATGTCGCCGCGCACCTTGTCGGTGGCCGTCGCCGTAAGGGCGATGACCGGTGCCGGCCCGATGAGGTTGACAGTGGGACGTATGTTGCGGTACTCCGGACGGAAGTCGTGCCCCCATTCCGAGATGCAATGCGCCTCGTCCACCGCGTAGAAAGAAATCCTCACTTGACGGAGGAAATCCACGTTCTCCTCTTTCGTCAGTGTCTCCGGGGCGACATAGAGCAACTTGGTCCGCCCCTGCAGGACATCGGCCTTCACCTGGTCGATGGCCCCTTTGGTCAGGGAAGAGTTCAGATAATGCGCCACGCCGTCGTCAGCACACACCGACCGGATGGCATCCACCTGGTTCTTCATCAAGGCGATCAGGGGAGACACCACAATCGCCGTCCCTTCCATCAAAAGGGACGGCAACTGATAGCATAACGACTTCCCGCCGCCAGTAGGCATCAATACGAACGTATCCCTTCCGGCCAACACATTGCGTATGATGGCTTCCTGGTCGCCCTTGAAGGCCTCGAAGCCAAAATACCTCTTCAGGGGTTCTAACAAATTCAGCGTTGCATCCATACCAATAGGGTTTTTCAATAAAGTCAAACAGAGGGGAACCTTGTTGTTCCTAACAAAGTTATAAACAAATACCTCATATTTGCAAATTATCGGGCCACTATTTTCAGGATTTCTTTATTATTAACGCTATCACGCCCCCTCAAGAGCCGGCCTAATTGGCGTTCAGGCCGTCGAAGTTGGCCTTCTCCAGCTGCCTCTTGGCGTAGTCCAAAGTCACCTTGAACGTCTTCACTCGCTTCGACGGGATTTCATACATCGCGTCCATCATGATGGTCTCCATGATGGAGCGGAGGCCGCGGGCGCCCAGCTTGAACTCCACCGCCTTGTCCACGATATACTCCAGCACCTCTTCGTCGAAAGTCAGCTTGATGCCGTCCATCTCGAAAAGCTTGACCTGCTGCTTCACGATGGAGTTCTTGGGTTCCGTCAGGATCCGCCGCAGGGCCTCGCGGTCGAGCGGGTTCAGATAAGTCAGCACGGGCAGGCGGCCGATGATTTCGGGTATGAGGCCGAAGGACTTCAAATCCTGCGGCTGGATGTACTTCATCAGGTTTCCCTTGTCGATACGCTGCATGTTCTGCACGGAAGTATAGCCCACGACATGCGTGTTAAGGCGTTGCGCGATTTTCTTCTCGATGCCGTCGAACGCCCCGCCGCAGATGAACAGGATGTTGCGCGTGTCCACATGGACGTAGTCCTGGTCGGGATGCTTGCGCCCGCCCTTGGGGGGGACATTCACCACGGACCCCTCCAGCAGCTTGAGCAACCCCTGCTGCACTCCCTCGCCGCTCACGTCACGCGTGATGGACGGGTTGTCGCTCTTGCGGGCAATCTTGTCAATCTCGTCGATGAATACAATGCCCCGCTCCGCCGCCTTCACGTTGTAGTCGGCCACCTGCAGCAGGCGGGAAAGGATGCTCTCCACGTCCTCGCCCACATAGCCGGCCTCGGTGAACACCGTGGCGTCCACGATGGTGAAAGGCACATGGAGCAGCTTGGCGATGGTGCGGGCCAGCAAGGTCTTTCCCGTGCCGGTGCTGCCCACCATGATGATGTTGGACTTCTCGATCTCCACCCCGTCGTCCGTCTTCTGCTGGGCCAGGCGCTTGTAATGGTTGTACACCGAGACGGAAAGGTAACGCTTCGCGTCGTCCTGCCCGATGACGTACTGGTCGAGATAAGCCTTGATGTCGCGCGGCTTGGGCAGCTTGGCCAGGTCAAAGCCCAGGTCGTCGCCGGCCTTGGACTCGTCCGGCAGCGTGTCCTTCACGATGCGGTAAGCCTGCTGCGCACAATCACTGCAAATATAACCATTCAGTCCGGTAATGAGGAGAGGCACCTCGCGCTCCCCCCTACCGCAAAACGAACATGCTTTCTTCATCCCTATTTCTTACGTGTTAAAACCGCATCTATCATGCCATAGTCCTTGGCCTCCTGCGCCGTCATCCAATAATCACGGTCGGAGTCCGCCCAAACCTTGTCGAACTCGGTGTGGGAATGGTCGGCGATGATGGTATAAAGCTCTTTCTTCAATTTCTGGATTTCGCGGGCCGTGATCTCGATGTCAGAGGCCTGGCCCTGCGCGCCGCCCATCGGCTGATGGATCATGACACGGCTGTGGGTCAGTGCCGACCGCTTGCCTTCCGCGCCGGCCACCAGCAGCACGGCAGCCATGGAAGCGGCCATGCCGGTGCAGATGGTGGCCACGGGGCTGCTGATGAACTGCATGGTGTCATAAATCCCCAGCCCGGCATACACCGAACCGCCGGGGGAATTGATATAAATGGAAATGTCCTTCCCCGGGTCCACCGAATCCAGGTAAAGCAGCTGCGCCTGCAAGGTGTTGGCGGCATAATCGTCAATCTGCGTACCTAAAAAGATGATGCGGTCCATCATCAGACGGGAGAACACGTCCATCTGGGTGACGTTCAGCTGGCGTTCCTCCAGGATGTACGGATTCAGGTACTGGTTCTGCGCACTGACCACGTCGTCCAGCGTCTGGCTGTTCAGGCCCAGATGCCTCACTGCATATTTCTTAAAATCACTCATAACCTTCCTTTCTTTCTCTACGCGGAAAAAGGAAACTCCAGAGCCCTTTCCGCCATTTGGACACAAATGTACGAAAAAACCGCCCTGGAGTTTCCTTCCTTAATATTTATTTCACAATATTAAACCACCCTATAATCAGGCGAACATCTTGTTGAAGTCCTCCACGCTGATTTCCTTGTGGTTCAGCTTCACGACATTCTTCAACGCCACGGCCAGCTTGTTCTCCACGCTACGGTTCAACAAGGATTCCACCTGGTCTTGCTTCTTCAGCATCTCGTTGGCATAGTTCTCCAAGACGGACTCAGGCACGTTGATCATGCCATACTGGGCGAACTGGATTTTCGTGATGTTCTTGGCCGTGGCCATCAGGTCGTCTTTCTCCACCTTGATGTCGTAAGCCTTCACCAGCTGCTCCTTGATCAGGTGCCAGGTCAGCTCCTCGATGCTCTTCTCGTAGTTGTCCTCCACGAACTTCTCTCCCTTGCCGGCGTTGCTTACGCGCATGAAGCGCTTCAGGAACGCGTCGGGATATTCCAGCTTGCCCACCTTGTCCGTCAGGTAAGTGCGCAAGTCAAGGATGAACTTATAGTCGCTGTCGGCAGCAAACTGCTCGGCCAGGATTTCCTTGATCTTGTTCCGGAATTCCTCCTCGCTCTTCACCGTGTCTTTCCCGAACACCTGGTCGAAAAGCTCCTGGTTCAGCCCGGCCTCCTTGAAGCGCGTGATTTCCTGCACCTGGTAGCTGAAGTCCGACTGCATGGCAGGCACGTCTTCCTTCTTGATTTTCAGCAAGGAAGCAATTTCCACGTCATGGCCGTCGTAAGCCTTGTAAGGATTGAACACCAGCACGTCGTTCACCTTGCAACCGTTGAAGATGGCTTTCTGCTCGTCGTTCTTCATGTATTCCGGCAGCAGCACGGCGTTCTCCACCTGCACGCCGCCTTCCTTGGTGTTGCCGTTCTCGTCCAGCTCGGCCAGCAAGCCTTTCACCATGTCCTTCTGCTCGTAGCTGTCCACCTTCTCGTAGCTGCCCGCGCGCTGGGCATACATCTTGACCTGCCCGTCGACCATCTTGTCGTCCACCTGAATGTCATAGTAATCCACAGTGTCGTCGCCGCTGAGTTCCACATTGATTTCGGGTGCCAGGGCGATGTCGAAAGCGAACGAGAACTCGTCCATCGTGTCGAAATCAATGTCCTGCTGGCGGTCCTCGCTCGGAAGCGGCTCGCCCAGCACGTTCAGGTTATTGTCTTTGATATAAGCATACAGTTTCTCGCCCAACAGCTTGTTCACTTCCTCGGCCGTGATATCCTTGCCGAAACGCTTTCTCAGCAGTCCCATCGGCACCTGGCCCGGACGGAAGCCCGGCAGACTGGCCTTTCTGCGGTAATCCTTCAACGCTTTCTCCACACGGTCCGCATAATCCGCTTTTTCCACCTTGATCGTAAGCACCGCGCTTACTTTGTCAATGTTTTCTAATGAAATATTCATTTTGGAATCTAATTATTTATGATGATTACTATTGCTTTTTCCGCCGTCGCGTGTTACAAGCGTGCAAAGTTAATCTTTATCTTTCAATAAATCAAAGCCCTTGCGCACTTTTTTCTTCGTCTATCTTCTGAAAGTCCTTCAGGCGCAGCACGAAACTGTTCGTCAGATACTTCGCGCGGACCACCTCGTTCTCCGAAAGTTCCTGCGGCGTGCCCTGGAAAAGGATCTGGCCCTCGAACAAGAGGTAGGCCCGGTCCGTGATGCACAAGGTCTCTTCCACGTTATGGTCGGTAATCAGCACGCCGATATTGCGCTTCTTCAGCTTCCACACGATGTACTGTATGTCCTCCACCGCGATGGGGTCCACTCCCGCGAAAGGCTCGTCCAGCATGATGAACTTCGGGTCGATGGCCAGGCAGCGCGCGATTTCCGTCCGCCTCCGCTCGCCGCCAGAGAGCCTGTCGCCCAAGTTCTTACGGACCTTCTGCAGGCTGAACTCCGAAATCAGGCTTTCCAGCTTCTCCTTCTGGTAGTCCAGCGGCTTTCCGGTCATCTCCAGCACCGACGCGATGTTGTCCTCCACCGTCATCTTCCGGAACACCGAAGCCTCCTGGGCCAGATAGCCGATGCCGTTGCGCGCACGCTTGTACACGGGGAACTTGGTAATCTCCAGGTCACCGATAAAGATGCGGCCTTCATTGGGTACCACCAACCCGGTGGTCATATAGAAAGAGGTGGTTTTCCCCGCACCGTTCGGCCCCAACAGCCCCACGATTTCCCCTTGCTTCACGTCGTAAGACACATGGTTCACCACCGTGCGCTTGCCGTACGTCTTCACAAGGTTCTCCGTGCGGAGCACCAAGCCGTCATTCCGGTTGTCCTGAGAAAGAGATTCAGCCATAAAATTAATTTTTGCGCACAAAAATACGCAAATTGTATTAAAAAACGCCCTGCGGAAGAAAGTATTTCTCCCCTCCCGGCTCTTTTTTAGGGGAAATTCATTATTTTTGTGAGAAATAAAAGGAACAAAATATGTTACTCGACAAAAGCGTGGCCACCTTCGGCCGCTACCTGATGCTCATGGGGCGCACGTTCTCGCGCCCGGAAAGGATGCGCATGTTCTTCAAGCAATACATCAAGGAAATGAGCCAGCAGGGCGTGGACTCCATCGGCATCGTCCTCCTGATTTCCTTCTTCATCGGCGCCGTGATTTGCATCCAGATCAAGCTGAACATCGAAAGCCCGTGGATGCCCAAGTTCGTCACGGGATACACCACGCGCGAAATCATGCTCCTTGAATTCTCGTCCTCCATCATGTGCCTGATCCTGGCGGGAAAGGTGGGGTCCAACATCGCCTCCGAAATCGGCACCATGCGGGTGACCCAGCAAATCGACGCGCTGGAAATCATGGGCGTGAACTCGGCCAACTACCTGATTCTCCCGAAGGTACTGGGCATGATGACCATGATGCCCGTCCTGGTCTGCTTCAGCATCTTCTCCGGATTCATCGGGGCATACGCCACAGCCGTGGTGGGGCATATCATCACGGTGGACGACCTGACCCTCGGGCTGCAGCACGAGTTCAACGAATGGTACGTGTGGATGGGATTCATCAAATCCATCTTCTTCGCGTTCGTCATCACGAGCGTGTCCGCGTTCTACGGCTACACGGTGGAAGGCGGCTCCGTGGAGGTGGGCAAGGCCAGCACCGACTCCGTGGTGAGCAGCAGCGTGCTCATTCTCTTTTCCGACGTGTTACTCACTCAATTGTTATCCTGATGATAGAAGTTAAATCCTTATACAAGTCTTTCGAGGACAAGGACGTGCTGAAAGACATCAACTGCGTGTTCGAGAACGGGAAGACCAACCTGATCATCGGGCAAAGCGGTTCGGGAAAGACCGTGCTGATGAAATGCATCGTGGGCCTCTTCCGCCCCACCAGCGGCGAGGTGCTCTACGACGGGCGCGACCTGGTGACCATGAACAAGCAGGAATGGAAGATGCTGCGGCGCGAGATGGGAATGCTCTTCCAGAGCGCCGCCCTGTTCGACTCCATGACCGTGCTGGAGAACGTCATGTTCCCGCTCGACATGTTCTCACGCGACAACTATGCCGACCGCGTCAGGCGGGCGCAGTTCTGCCTCGACCGGGTCAACCTGCTCGAGGCCCAGAACAAGTTCCCGGACGAGATCAGCGGCGGTATGCAGAAGCGTGCCGCCATCGCGCGGGCCATCGCCCTCAACCCCAAGTACCTCTTCTGCGACGAGCCGAACTCCGGGCTGGACCCCAAGACCTCGCTCGTCATCGACGACCTCATCCACGACATCACCGTGGAGTTCGACATGACCACCATCATCAACACCCACGACATGAACTCCGTCATGGGCATCGGCGAGAACATCCTATATATATATGAAGGCCACAAGGAGTGGCAGGGCAACAAGGACCAGATCATGAACTCCACCAACGAACGCCTCAACAGCTTCATCTTCGCCTCCGACCTGTTCCGCAAGGTGAAGGAAGCCAACAAGTGACATTTTGTCAAACTGTCAAAAGCGGGGGCGCGGGAATCGCGCAGACGGGGACACGGCGGGGCGCGGACGCAAACGCACGATTCTCGCGGCGTGGCGGGAATGCAGGATGACACGGATTCCGGGATTCCGCCACCATCCTGCCACAGCGGAAGAGGCCTTGTGCGGACAAGCGGCGGGAACGCGTCAGCCGATAAGGGGATTCCCGGACAAAAGGTCAGGCGGGTTTTGTACGGATGGAACCTCAAACCAGACGGGAAATGCGGGCCGAAGCCCCGCTTTTACGCCCTTCCCGGCCTGCGGAAAATTTCTTTGCGGCAAGAAATTTGCGGCTTTGCGGCAAGAAAAAAATTTCTTTCAGCAAAGAAATTCCGTTTGCGCCGCACAAAAAACCGGAATCCGCCCCGGGAAATGCTCACATCGCGCATTTCCCGGGGCGGATTCCGGTTGGTATTTTAACATTTGCTCTCCAGAAGCACCCGGAACGGGAGACTTCCGGGAAACGGAAACCGAGGTTTTCCTTTCATTTTGACAGCGGAATGCCGAACTTACTGCATCTTCCACACCTCGCCGCACTTCACCATCGGGAGCGCGACTTCCTCGCGGGTACTGTCCCCGAACGTCACTTCCAGGAACACGCTGGCCACGTCGCCCGACACGGTGTCCCCCACCGCACGGGCGGACACCAAGCCGCCCCGCAGCTCTTTCTCGCGGGCCGCATACTGGGCCACGAGGTCCACCATCTGGCTGCGGTAAGCCTCCGTCATGCTGTCGCTGTAGGCGATGCACCCGACGTATTGCTCGTACCGCCCCTCTATCAGGTGACGGTAACAAGCCTCCGCCGCCCGGGCCGCCCCGCCCCGGTCGTCCTTCGCGCACGAAACCCAGAAAGGGACGGACAGCAGAACGGCCCATATCCAAAACGCCTTACGCATCATTTCTGCCGGATGAAGATGTTGATGGGCGTGCCGCTGAAGTCCCAACGCTCGCGTATCTTGTTCTCCAGGAAGCGGCGGTAAGGCTCCTTCACGTACTGCGGCAGGTTGGCGTAGAACACGAACGAAGGTATCTGCGTGTCCGGCAGCTGCATGCAGTACTTGATCTTGATGTACTTGCCTTTCAGCGAAGGAGGCGGATAGGCCTCGATCAGAGGAAGCATCTCCTCGTTCAGCCGCGCCGTGGACACACGCTTCTTGCGGTTCAGGTAGACCTCCTTGGCGGTCTCCAGCACCTTGAAGATGCGCTGCTTGGTCAGGGCGGAGGCGAAGATGATGGGGAAGTCGTCGAACGGGGCCATGCGGTTGCGGATGGCATACTCGTACTCGTTCATCACCGCCGTGGTCTTGCCCTCCACCAGGTCCCACTTGTTCACCACCACCACGATGCTCTTGTTGTTCCGCTGGATGACCTGGAAGATGTTCAGGTCCTGCGCCTCGATGCCGCGCTCCGCGTCCAGCATCAGGATGCAGACGTCCGAATTCTCTATCGCTCGGATGGAACGCATCACGGAATAGAACTCCAGGTCCTCCTTCACCTTGTTCTTGCGGCGGATGCCCGCCGTGTCCACCAGGTAGAAGTCGAACCCGAACTTGGTGTAGCGGGTATAGATGGAGTCACGCGTCGTGCCGGCGATGTCCGTCACGATGTTGCGTTCCTCCCCGATGAAGGAGTTAATCAGGCTGGACTTGCCCACGTTCGGGCGTCCCACCACGGCGAAACGGGGGATGTCCTCGTCCGCCTCGTCGTCCGCCGCCTTGGGAAACTTGGACACGATCAGGTCCAGCAAGTCGCCCGTCCCGCTACCGGTGGCGGCGGAGATGCAATAGGGGTCGCCCAAGCCTAAAGAATAGAACTCGGCCGCACTATAAAGCAAATCGTTCGTGTCAGCCTTGTTGGCCACCAATATCACCGGTTTCTTCGTCCGGCGCAAGATATTGGCCACCGCCTCGTCCAGGTCCGTCACGCCGTTGCGCACGTCCACCAGGAACAGGATGACATCGGCCTCTTCCGTCGCCAGCGACACCTGCTTGCGGATTTCCTCCTCGAAGATGTCGTCCGAATTGACGACCCATCCGCCGGTGTCTATGACGGAGAACTCGCGCCCCCCCCATTCCGACTTTCCATACTGGCGGTCGCGCGTCGTACCTGCCTCATCGCTCACAATCGCATGGCGCGTCTGCGTCAAGCGGTTAAAAAGTGTGGACTTCCCCACGTTCGGGCGTCCGACAATTGCCACTATATTTCCCATAATCCAATTGTTTGCGGCTTCACAGCCTGATTCCTTAATCCAGTTTGTAACCAAAGTTTTTCAGTTCCCGGTCCGAGCTTCTCCAGTCCTTGTCCACCTTGACGTAGGTCTCCAGGTAGATGCTCTTGCCGAAGAACCGTTCCAGGGACTTGCGGGCCTCCGTGGCCACCTTCTTCAGTGCCACGCCACGGTGGCCGATGATAATCCCCTTCTGCGAGTCGCGCTCCACATAGATGACCACGTTGATGTGGATGGACTTGGCTTCTTCCTTGAACCGCTCCACCACGACTTCCACTGAATAGGGAATCTCCTTGTCATAGTACAGCAGGATTTTCTCCCGGATGATTTCCGCCACGAAGAAGCGGGCCGGCTTGTCCGTCCACTGGTCCTTCTCAAAATACGGCGGCGAGTCCGGCAACAGCTCCTTGATGCGCTTCAGCACCGTGTCGACGTTGAACTTGCACAAGGCGGAAATCGGGATGATTTCCGCTTTCGGCAGCGCCTCGTGCCAGGCCTCCACCTTGGCGGCCAGGTCCTGCTGGTTGCTCAGGTCTATCTTGTTGATCAGCACCAGCACCGGCACATCCATCTTGGACACCTTCTCCAGGAAGTCCGCGTTCTTGTCCGGCTTCTCCACCATGTCCGTCACGTAAAGCAGCACGTCGGCATCCTGCAAGGCGGACTCCGAGAAGCTCAGCATGGACTCCTGCAGCTTGTAATTCGGCTTCAGCACCCCGGGGGTGTCCGAGAAGCAGATTTGCATGTCGTCCGTGTTCAGGATACCCATGATGCGGTGGCGCGTGGTCTGCGCCTTGAAAGTCGCGATGGAGATGCGCTCCCCCACCAACAGGTTCATCAGGGTGGACTTGCCCACGTTCGGATTGCCCACGATGTTCACAAAGCCAGCTTTATGTGCCATAATTGTCCCTTGTTTGAATAAAAAAACGCATCTTGAAAACGGATGCGTTCTTTAAATGTGTCATTTGAAAAGAAAATCCACTCGCTTACTTCTCCGCACCGTCGTAGCCCCACTTCATGTAGGCCGCGCCCCAGGTGAAGCCTGCGCCGAAAGCCGTGAAGATCAGGTTGTCCCCCTTCTTCAGCTGCGATTCGTAGTCCCACAAGGCCAACGGCAGGGTTGCCGCGCTCGTGTTGCCGTAACGCTGGATGTTCAGCATCACCTTCTCCATCGGGAGCTCCAGGCGGTGCGCCACGGCCTCGATGATGCGCACGTTGGCCTGGTGGGGAATCACCCAGGCGATGTTGTCCTTTGTCAGCCCGTTGCGCTCGGCAATCAGGGCGGAAGCGTCGCTCATGTTGGTCACGGCGAACTTGAACACCGTGCGGCCTTCCTGGTGGAGATAGTGCAGGCGATGGTCGATGGTGAAGTAAGAAGGCGGACAGGCCGAGCCCCCGGCCTTCATGCACAAGAAAGGCAGGCCCTTTCCGTCCGTACGCAAATAAGCGTCCTTCCAGCCCAGGTCCTCCGTCGTCGGCTCCACCAGCACCGCGGCGGCCCCGTCACCGAAGATGGGGCAAGTGGCACGGTCGGTATAGTCCACCATGGACGACATCTTGTCCGCGCCGATGACAATGATTTTCTTGTAACGCCCGCACTCGATGAGGGCGGAAGCCGTGTCCATCGCGAACAGGAAACCGCTGCAGGCGGCCTGCAGGTCGTAAGCGAAAGCGTTCGTCAGCCCCAGCTTGCCGATGACGATGGAAGCCACGGAAGGGAAATGATAATCCGGCGTGGAGGTGGCCACCATCACGCAGTCGATCTCGTCCGGGTTCACGCCCGTCTTCTGCAACAACTGCTTTGCGGCCTTGCGGGCCATGTAGCTCGTGCCCAGCCCCTCCTCGTTCAGGATACGCCTTTCCTTCACCCCGATACGGGTCATGATCCACTCGTCGTTCGTATCCACCATCCGCGACAACTCGTCGTTGTTCAGGACATACTCAGGAATGTAACCGCCCACACCGGTGATTACTGCATTTATTTTCTCCATTCTGAATCCACTTTCTAAAAAAAAGTAGCCGGAGAATCATACCGTAGTAAACTCTCTGGCTATACTTCCTTGCTTCAAATTAAACCGCAGCCTCTTTCTCGATAGCCACCTTACCTCTGTAATAACCGCAAGTAGGGCATACCGTGTGGTAAATGTGGAAAGCACCGCAATTCGGGCAAATTGCCAGCGTCGGCGCTACTGCCTTATCATGAGTTCTTCTCTTGCGGGTTCTTGTCTTTGATTGTCTTCTTTTAGGATGTGCCATTTTCTTAAGTATTTTAATTATTATCCAACATTTCTCTCAATTTGTCCCAACGCGGGTCCGCCGGTTTCTCCTCCCCGTCCTTTCCGTCTTCCTTGCGGCCTTGCCCTTCCGGGGGGTCCACCAAATGTTCGGCCAGGACTTCCATCATGCCTGCATTGCACTGCCCCGGCTCATGCACATGGACCAAAGGCACTTCCAACGCCACGTATTCATACATGATCCACGCCACATTCATCACGGCATCCTCACGGGAAAGCGTGACGGCATCACCGTCGTCCACATATTCCTCCCCCAATTTCACCGCCAGCGTGCGTTCCGTATCAACCGCCACGGCCATGTCGTCCAGACAGCGGTCGCACGGCACCTGCACCGTACCTTTGATATGGAAGTCGAACGCATAGCCCTCTTCCGTCCGCCGGACTTCCAAGGCCGCGTCCGCATCGCCACCCCTAATCAAGGTCCCGCCGACAGCCTCAAAGAAAGCATGGCCCAACTTGAACTGATACTTCATGCTATCAGTCCGCATACAAGTCAAATCCACCGTATAGCTGTCAAGGGCGTTCATTTGGGTTGCAAATTTACAAAAAAATAAGCGAGAGGCACAAGAAAAAGCACAAAAATCTTCTTTTTTAATACTTTTTCAGCTCCATCCTGAAGGTCGTACCCACACCCATTTCCGACCGCTTCACGAAGATGCGGCCCTTATGGTACTCCTCCACGATGCGCTTGGCCAAGGACAGGCCCAGCCCCCACCCCCTCTTCTTGGTGGTGAACCCGGGACTGAACACGGTCTGGAAATGGTTCTTCGGGATGCCCTTGCCCGTATCCGTCACCTCCACCACCACTTTCCCTGCCTCCTCGAACGCCGCAATCGTAATGCTGCCCTGCCCGTCCATGGCATCCATCGCGTTCTTGCACAGGTTCTCCACGACCCACTCGAACAGCGGGGCGCATATATGGACTTTCAGGGACGTGTCCGGCAACTCGCGGCGCAGGCTTACCTTATTGGACGTGCGCCGGGAAATATAGTCTACCACATGGCCGATGACGGCATCCAGCGGCTCCTCGCGCAACTCCGGCAGGGAGCCGATTTTCGAGAACCGCTCCGCAATCATCTCCAGACGCTTCACGTCCTTGTCCATCTCCGGTATCAGTCCGTCCTTGGGATAAGTCTCTTTCAGGATTTCCACCCAGGCCATCAAAGACGAGATGGGAGTCCCCAACTGGTGGGCCGTCTCCTTGGAAAGTCCGACCCAGACCCTGTTCTGCTCCGCCTTTTTCGAACTCAGCAAGGCAAAAATAGCCACCGCGACGAAAATCAGCACGACACTCAGCTGGATGTAAGGATAGGAAGACAGGCGCTTCAGCATGATGGAGTCGTCATAACAAATCTCCATATAGTCCCGGCCGGCGGCACCGGCAGCCTCCCCGTCCATATAAACCCGGATGACCCGCCCTTCCTGGCGCATCTCTTCCGCCATCCGCCTCACGGCCCTCAACGTGTCGGCCTCGCTCCCCGCCTTCAGCCGCAGGTTGCGGAAACTCTGTATTTCGCCCGACTTATACTGCACGATGACGGGAATCGTATGGTTGCCGTTCAGCACCCTCAACACCAAGGTGACATCCGTGTTTTCATCGGCGTTGTTCAGCGTGCGCATGGCTTCCGCCCACACCTCCATGTTCTGATGCTCCCCGGCGGCAAGGTCGCGCACCAGGGAATGGGACACAATCAGCGACCCCATGGCAATCACCATCGCCATGGCCACCAACAAAAACTTGATTTGCCTCATCCGGTCGTACCACTGCATCGCGCCACTCTTTTAAGTCCTTTTACCAAGAACGCGGAAACGCCCGGTTTATTGCCTTCCGCTCCCGCTCGCACCTATAAATATAAAGGCGGGCACACTGTCCGTACAGCACGCCCGCCTCTCTATCCTATTAACGCATCTACATTATTTCACTGCCATCTTCTTGCCGTTGATGATATAAATGCCCTTCTTCAGGCTCTTCAGGTCAGCCGCACCGGCATCCTTCTTCACCAGCACGCCGCTTACCGTGTAGACATCCACCGTGCCGCCTTCGGCCAGGATGGCGTCGATGCCGTCACCCTCGTCTTCACCGATGGTATAGTTGATGCGGATTTCAGGCGCATAGTCGACAACACTGCTACCCCACTCATCGTTCCCCTTGAATATGAGTCTGGCCGGAATCACCAACGTATACGCTCCCTCTTCCGTCACTTCCTCGGCCACCACGGCACGAATCTTGTTCAGGTCTGTCACAAAGTCCAAGGATACGGACTCCAAAAACACCCCGATCTGCTCCTGAGTGGTCGTATTCAGCAGGTAAGGCTGCTCCTCCACCAACCAATCGATAAAGGCATAAGAGCCTTCAGCGAAAGTAATCTCGATGTCCTTCAAGGATTCCACCTTGCCTTCTGCCGGATTCACGCTCACATACTCATAAGTCTCCGTATCGATGACCTTCTCCGGCACCGTATAGACAAAAGTCGTGTCGGCGTTATAGTTGCCGTCCGCGTCAAGCACGAGCAGTTCGGGAATCATCAGCACATAACTGCCGGCTGCCGTAACAGGTTCTGCCGGGGTAAGCTTGATCTGGTTTGCCGCGCCTTCCACTGCACTCGGTGTCAGGATATTCCTCATCAGCGAAACCACCGGAGCGTCTTCGCCCTCATTCAGTGTGACATCCTGGTCGAACGTCAGGATGAATTCGGTGATGCCGTCTGTAAGGTCATCCTCCGTAGCCGGACTGATGGAAGTCAGCTTCACTTCATCATATTCCTCGGACACGCGGGTCAGACGGAAGTTGTCCACCTTGAACCAGTCTGTAGAAGATACTTTTATCAGCAATTCGCCGTCTTCACCTACAGTGGCACGCTCAACGGTGAAGTCTTCACCGTATGTCTTGTCATTGGCTACCGTCATCGTATCCGTCACCGAACCGGCCGTAACAGCCACTTTCAGGTTGGCGTCCGTAGCCACCAGCACCGTCAGGGAATACACACCGGCGGGAAGCCCGGTCACGGTCTGCTGCACGTCCTTCTCGCTGGTGCCGCCCCAAGTGTTGAAGATATAGTCTCCGTCAGCATTGGTGACGTTATAGTTGGCTTCCGCATTCTTCTTCACGCCGGTGTCATTCGCTGACGTAGCCGTCCACGGGGCAAGCTCCCCGCTCTCGAACGAGGCGTTCTCAATCTTGAACGTGTAGTCCAACGAGTGGCTGCGGTTCGGTTTGGCGTTGGCCACGTAAGCCTGGCGGGCGGTCTCCACAGCCTCGGCCACGGCCTCCAGCTCCTCGGCCGTAGCAGCGACGTCCAAAGTCTCGCCTTGGGCTTCCAGCACACCTTCAAATGTCGCTTTCGCGCCCTCCACCGTCTCTGTTGAGTTCTCGGCCTCCGCCACAGCGGCATCATAAGCCTCTTTCACCCCGGCATACAACTCTGCCAGCGGTTGGATTTCCTTTGCCTTTTCAATCAACGCCTTATAAGCGAGTTCCAAGGCTGTGACATCATCCTGGGCCACATCCTTGTTGGCATCCAGCACCGCCTTCACGTCCTCTGTAAGTGCCGTGTTGAGCGTGCCGTATGTATAGCTCTCCAACTGATAATAAGCACTCTGGTAAGCAGCATAGGTAGTGGCGGCATCCAACTGCCCCACATATTCCAGCCGGATATTGGTGATACCTGTCCATGTAGCGGTATCGCTCATGTCAAGCCCCAAGGACAAAGTGCCGTTCACGGCCACATCCTTCACTTCCGACAAGGTATAAAGGTCCGTCTCATGGCTCATCTCCACAGACTTGTCATTGGCAAAGAACATCACCGTGTCATTCGCGGCCTGGAACGTATAGGCAGAGATGTTATAACGCCCGATAGGAAGCTCTGTGGCCGTATAAGTCAGCGTTCCCGTGAATTTCACATTATTGTTCCAAGCCTCGATATAGCCGGTCTTCTGAAGCTCGCCGTTGTTCTTGTTGGTAGCGGAACCATTGTACTGGTAGTTCCCGTTAAATCCTGTGAACAAGTTCACCCATCCGCTGGTGCTGTTGCCGATGCCGTCAATCAGGAAGGTATAGTCCAAAGTCTCGCCCTCGGCGGGAAGAGCCTGCAGGATATATTCCTGGCGCAAGCCTTCCACCTGTTCTATTTTCCCGTCCAAATCCTCGACGGTTTCAATGCTTTCCGACATCGCCTTGACAAGTGTCAGGCCGGTCTCCAAGGATTTTTTCGCTCCTTCTACTTTCTCCGTGGTATTGTCCATCAGGGAAGTGCAAGTGGCGATAAGCCCGTTCAACTCCTTAGCTTTGGGCAATATGGCCTTCGCCGTATGGGACAAATCCACCAAGCCAACCAGCATTTCGCCCTGCGCCCCCTTATCGGTGCCGGACATGACAGTCTCACCGTTCTTCAACGCATCCTCAATGGATTTCGGATAAACGGTAATACCTTCAAATTCCTGAGCCAAAGCCTCCAAATCTGCTTTCTTCTCAGCAAAAATATCAGCATAGTTAGAAGCTTGGCACAAAGTCATCTCACCGACCAACATCCAAGATTGTTTGCGCTCAAAGGTACACCGGTAACCAATGGAAATGTTGCCTTCTTCCGGCACCGTGAATTCCAATTCATTCAAATACAAGTTTTGGTCGTAGAACGCAGCAGAACCTCCGGGAAAATCATTGGCATAAGAAGAAAGTCCTTCCACACTGCCCAAGGTAGGCAATAAGACCGACCTTTCACCTGCAAACATATACCCCAAAGAGACCGTAGGATTCGTATTGAAAGCCACACCGTCGCGGAAGAAGCCATATCCGGTCAGCTTGTAATAACCTGCGGGCAATGTGATTTCCTGCGCCATACTTCCGGCAGTCCGCTCCACCGAACCCCAACCGGAATAAAATCCATAAATGTTGTAACCGTCCTTTGGGCCGTTGTCGGTCAAGCCCTCCATGGTCCACGCGGTTTGCGAATCCGCGCTCTCGCTCATTCCGGCATTCTTGACGTACGTTTCCGTCACGTCCTGCCAAGCTTGCGCCCAGCCCGAGACCGCGAGCAAGAATGCGCCTAAACTAAGTAAGCTTTTCTTCATAAGTTAATTCTTAATAGGTTAATGTATCAGTTCTCGACCAGCTTTTACACTGGCTTCCGCTGCAAATGTAATAACAAATTTAACAAAATCAAAAAAACAATGTTTTTTTTCACATCTCAAACAAACAAATCCCCTGCAAGGCGGAGCAATCGTGGACACGGCACGAAAAAAAGTCCCCCTCCCCGCGCCTGCGGGAAGGGGGACCCTCTCTAAAAGGGGCGGCTACCTACTCTCCCGCCTTGCGGGCAGTACCATCGGCGAGGGCGGGCTTAACTTCTCTGT
>CALUIS010000013.1 GCA_944320765.1 uncultured Paraprevotella sp. | reverse complement strand
GGCTTGTACGGCACCAGCAGCCACCCGACATTCGCCATCACCGAGACTGACATGCCGTCCGTCACCCTGACGACCGCTGCCGAATGGGCCACCCTCATCCTGCCGTTCAACGCGGAAATCCCCGACGGGCTGGAAGTCTACTCCTGCGCGGGTACGGACACCGAAGGAGAGGACGCGACCCTAACATTGGAAGCCGTAGAAACCATCGCCGCCAACACGCCGTATATCGTGAAAGCCGCAGCCGACTTCACCCACACGTTTGAAGGGTTCGGAGCCGCCGAAACAACCACCTACACCGCCGGAATGCTCACGGGCACGTTCGCCGAGATGGAAGCCGTGGAAGGCACTTACGTACTCCAGAACCAGGCCGAAAAGGGCGTAGGCTTCTACAAGGTGGAAACTGAGAAACCGGTCGTGAAAGCCAACCGCGCCTACCTGAACGCCGAGGCAGCTCCTGCCGGAAGCAACGTGCAGGCCTTCATCCTGAAGGGCATCGACGGCGACGGCACCACCACGGGCATCGACAGCACGGTGGCCGAAGCGGACGCCACGGTGAACGTCTACAACCTCAACGGCATCCTCGTGCGCCAGAACGTGAAGATGAGCGAGGCCCTCGACGGCCTGCAGAAAGGCATCTACATCGTGAACGGCACGAAGAAGGCAGTGAAATAACCCGATTAAAACAACCCTTAAAAACAAGAAAACATGAAAAAGAGCAAATATATCCGACCGGTGGTCGACGTCTGCAACGTAGAGACCAGCCAGATGATGGCCGCAAGCAAGGCATTGCATCGCTTCGACGCCCCAGCTGACATGAGCGATGTGCTGGTGAACGAGAACGACTTCACCGACATCTGGGGCAATTAGAAATTAGTTAATCAATGAGAAAGGTGGACCGTGAGGCCCGCCTTTCTTTTTTCCGCCCCCGGACCTTCCCCGCCCGTCCCCGTCCTCCGCCGCCCCCGCCACAAAAAAGTGTACGAATCACAAAAAAAACGGAACGGATTCTTTTCCGGCTTTCAGATTTTCACTACCTTTGGCAGCGTTTTTATTAACTTTTAAAATCCGTATTCATTACCATGGAACAAACTCTATTCTGGATTGTCCCCGTATCTTCCGTGCTGGCCCTGCTGCTGGCATGGTTCTTCTACCGTCAGATGATGGGAGCCAGCGAAGGCACGCCCGTCATGCAGAAAATCGCCCTGCACGTGCGCCAGGGTGCCATGTCCTACCTGAAACAACAGTACAAGGTGGTGGGCATCGTGTTCCTCATCCTGTGCGCCCTGTTCGCCGTCATGGCTTACGGCTTCAACCTGCAGAACTCGTGGGTGCCGGTGGCCTTCCTTACGGGCGGCTTCTTCTCCGGCCTTTCCGGCTTCCTGGGCATGAAGACCGCCACCTACGCCTCGGCCCGCACGGCCAACGCCGCCCGAGAGTCGCTCAACAGCGGCCTGCGCATCGCCTTCCGTAGCGGCGCGGTGATGGGACTGGTGGTCGTAGGACTCGGACTGCTGGACATCTCGTTCTGGTACCTCCTGCTGGATGCCTTCATCCCGTCCGACGTGAACGCCCCGACGGCCAAGCTGTGCATGATCACCACCACGATGCTGACCTTCGGGATGGGGGCCAGCACGCAGGCCCTGTTCGCCCGTGTGGGCGGCGGCATCTACACCAAAGCCGCCGACGTGGGCGCCGACCTGGTGGGCAAGGTCGAGGCCGGCATTCCTGAAGACGACCCGCGCAACCCGGCCACCATCGCCGACAACGTGGGCGACAACGTGGGCGACGTGGCCGGCATGGGTGCCGACCTCTACGAATCCTATTGCGGCTCCATCCTGGCCACCTCGGCCCTCGGCGCGGCGGCTTTCATGGCCGGCGGCGACGTGGACATGCAGTTCAAGGCCGTCATCGCCCCGATGCTGATTGCCGCCGTGGGCATCATCCTGTCCATCATCGGCATCTTCGCCGTGCGCACCAAGGAGGACGCGGGCATGAAGGGCTTGCTCCGCTCCCTGTCGTTCGGCACGAACCTCAGCTCCGTACTCATCGTGGGCGCCACCTTCCTGATTCTTTGGGTGCTCCAGATTGAGAACTGGGTGAACATCTCGTTCTCCGTAGTCATCGGCCTGTTCGTGGGCATCATCATCGGGCAGTCCACGGAATACTACACCTCGCAGTCCTACCGCCCCACCCAGAAGCTGTCCGAGAGCGGCAAGACGGGGCCGGCCACGGTCATCATCTCCGGCATCGGGCTGGGCATGATTTCCACCACCATCCCGGTCATCGCCGTCGTGGCGGGCATCATCCTCTCCTACTGGCTGGCATCGGGCTTCGACTTCGCCAACGTGAGCATGGGCCTCTACGGCATCGGCATCGCCGCCGTGGGCATGCTGTCCACGCTGGGCATCACGCTGGCCACTGACGCCTACGGCCCCATCGCGGACAACGCGGGCGGCAACGCCGAGATGAGCGGGCTGGGAGAAGCCGTGCGCAAGCGCACCGACGCGCTGGACTCGCTGGGCAACACCACCGCCGCCACCGGGAAGGGCTTCGCCATCGGTTCGGCCGCGCTGACGGGCCTGTCGCTCCTGGCATCTTACATCGAGGAAATCCGCATCGGCCTGACGCGGCTGGGACAGACCGTCCTGACCATGCCGGACGGCTCACAGCTCCCCATCCAGAACGCATCGTTCACCGACTTCATGACCTACTACGACGTGACGCTGATGAACCCGAAGGTACTTTCCGGCATGTTCATCGGCAGCATGATGGCCTTCCTCTTCTGCGGCCTGACGATGAACGCCGTGGGCCGTGCGGCAGGCCACATGGTGGAAGAAGTGCGCCGGCAGTTCCGCGAAATCAAGGGCATCCTGACGGGCGAGGCCGAACCGGACTACGCCCGCTGCGTGCAGATTTCCACCAAGGGCGCCCAGCGCGAAATGGTGTTCCCCTCGCTGCTGGCCATCATCGCCCCGGTGCTGACGGGCCTGATATTCGGGGTTTCCGGAGTCATCGGCCTGCTGGTGGGCGGCCTGTCCGCCGGCTTCGTGCTGGCCATCTTCATGGCCAACTCGGGCGGCGCATGGGACAATGCCAAGAAATATGTGGAGGAAGGCCACTTCGGCGGCAAGGGCGGCGAAGTGCATAAAGCCACCGTGGTGGGCGACACCGTGGGCGACCCGTTCAAGGACACGTCCGGCCCGAGCCTGAACATCCTCGTCAAGCTGATGTCCATGGTGGCCATCGTCATGGCGGGCCTCACCGTCTCCTGGAGCTTGTTCTAAATCAAGAAACAATTGAATTGCCCCGCCTTGCAGGAATCCCTTGCAAGGCGGGGCAATTCAAATAGACATGCCCTCTTCGTTTGGCGTGTCTTTTTTATTCCGCCAACAGCTTCTTCAGAAACGCGTCCAAATCCTCGTCCAAGCCCTTCAGCAGCTCGCCGTCCACAATCATCGTGTCGTCGTCCACCAGGAACAAATCACAGACCGTCTCCTTGTCATCGTCCACCAGCACGAAAGAAAAGGGCTTCAGGATGGACGACTTCTCCCACGTCTCCTTCATGCCGGCGACACACTGGCGCAACACGGGCGTGATTTCCTTGTAGAAATTGTCGTCGCCGTTCCCTATCCACTGTTCCACCACGCAACGGGTCAGCTCCTCGTCGTCGTCATTGAAGGCCAGCAACTCCCCGGAGTCCGCATTGGCCTGAAGATGAATGTCGGTCAGGACCATGTCCTCCTGGCCTTCGGGATACTTGGATGCGACCTTGTGGAGTGCGCGTTCAATCTGCTGGATGGTTTGTGATGTGGCTTTCATAACTACGTTCCTTTCATATTAAGCATCCCAAAGTTACAAAAAAAACAGAATAAGGGAGCGTTCCATGCAAAAAAAACGCATGAATGCCCGCAATCGGCCCGAATCCCCCGCCTGAAAAGGGATGTCGTGAAACGACCGAGGGGCCTCACGTCCACGAAACACACTTTCAGCGTGTGAATCCGTGGGCGTGAGACCCCTCAGGCCCTCCGGGCCGGCCCCCCTTTCAGGCGGAGCAGTCCACAATCCTATTTTAAGTCCTATCGTTTGCCTTTATCGTTCACGTGGCCTACAGCCCGCGGCCATGGCAGTTCTTGAACTTCTTGCCGCTACCGCACGGACACGGGTCGTTGCGCCCCGGAAGCTTGTCGGCCACCACGGGCTGCGCCTTCTGCTGCTCGCGTGTGTCGCGGCTGGCAGCCGCCTGCTGGTCCGGGTCGGTCAAGTCCTCACGCGACTCCACGTACTTCTCCTGACGCGGCGCGGGTTCGGGCGCGGCCTCGCGTACCTGCTCCGGCTGCTGCACCGGAATCTGGCCGCGCATCAGCACGCTCACGGTCTGGTTGTTGATTTTGTCCACCATGGCGTCGAACAGCTTCACGCTCTCCAGCTTGAAAATCAAGAGCGGGTCTTTCTGCTCGTAGCTGGCGTTCTGCACGGAATGCTTCAACTCGTCCAACGCACGCAGGTTCTCCTTCCACGCCTCGTCGATGGTGTGCAGGAGAATGGCCTTCTCGAACGCCTTCACGATGGACTTGCTCTCGGTCTCGTAAGCCTCCTTGAGCGGCGTGGAAATCTGGTAGATGCGGCGACCGTCGGTGATGGGCACCATGATGTTCTCGTACATGTGGCCCTGCGCCTCGTACACCTGCTTGATGACCGGCTGGGCCACGGCGGCCAGCATGTCGGTCTTCTGGCGGAAGCGGTCCATGGCAGCCTGGAAAGCCTTCTCGCACAGGTCCTCGCGCTTCATCTCGTCAAACTCCTTCTCCGTGAAAGGCACTTCCATGGCCATCACCTCGAGGAAGCAGTCCTTGCAGCCCGCATAATCGTTGTTCTCGATGATGTTCACGCAACGGTCCCAAATCATGTTGGCGATGTCCATGCCGATGCGCTCGCCCATCAAGGCGTGGCGGCGCTTCTCGTAAATCACCGTACGCTGCTTGTTCATCACGTCGTCGTACTCCAACAGGCGCTTGCGGACACCGAAGTGGTTCTCCTCCACCTTCTTCTGCGCCCGCTCGATGGCGTTGCTGATCATCTTGTGCTCAATCATCTCGCCGTCCTCGAAGCCCAGACGGTCCATCACCTTGGCGATACGCTCGCTGGCGAACAGACGCATCAGCTTGTCTTCCAGCGACACGAAGAAGACGGAAGAACCCGGGTCGCCCTGGCGGCCGGCACGTCCGCGCAACTGGCGGTCCACGCGGCGGCTCTCATGACGCTCCGTACCGATGATGGCCAGACCGCCGGCCTCGCGCACCTCGTCGCTCAGCTTGATGTCCGTACCACGACCGGCCATGTTGGTGGCAATCGTCACCGTGCTGCTCTGCCCCGCCTTGGCCACGATGTCGGCCTCCTGCTGGTGGAGCTTGGCGTTCAGCACGTTGTGCGGTATCTTGCGCATCTGGAGCATCTTGCTCAGCATCTCGGAAATCTCCACCGAGGTCGTGCCGACCAAGACCGGACGCCCGGCCTTAATCAAGGATTCTATCTCCTCGATGACCGCCTTGTATTTCTCGCGCTGCGTCTTGTACACCCGGTCGTTCATGTCGATACGCGCCACCGGACGGTTCGTCGGAATCTCCACCACATCCAGCTTGTAGATGCTCCAGAACTCGCCGGCCTCGGTCACCGCCGTACCGGTCATACCGGCCAGCTTATGGTACATGCGGAAATAGTTCTGCAAGGTGATGGTGGCGAAAGTCTGTGTGGCCGCCTGTATCTTCACATGCTCCTTGGCCTCCACCGCCTGATGCAGGCCGTCGCTCCAGCGTCGTCCGTCCATGATACGGCCCGTCTGCTCGTCCACGATCTTCACCTCGCCGTCTATCACGACATACTCGTCGTCGCGGTTGAACATCGTGTAGGCCTTCAGGAGCTGCTGCAGGGTGTGCATACGTTCGCTCTTCACGGCATATTCCGAATACAGCTGGTCTTTCTTCATCACACGCTCCTCGTCACTCAGGGCCTGGTCTGCCTCCAAAGCCGCCATCTCGGAGGTGATGTCCGGCATGACGAACAGGTTGGGGTCGGAGGTGGCGTTGGCCAGCCAGGCAAAGCCCTTGTCCGTAAGGTCCACGCTGTTCAACTTCTCGTCCACCACGAAGTACAACGGCTCCACCGCCTCGGGCATACGCTTGTTGTTGTTCTCCATGTAGATTTCCTCGGTCTTCAGCATACCGGACTTGATGCCCTGCTCAGAGAGGTACTTGATCAGCGGCTTGTTCTTGGGCAACGCCTTGTGGCTGCGGTAAAGCTGCAGGAAGCCCTGCTCCACCTTCGCCTTGTCGCCCGAAGCGATCATCTGCTTGGCCTCGGCCAGGTATTGCGTGGCCAACTGGCGCTGCACGCCCACCAGCCTTTCCACCAAGGGTTGGTATTGCTCGAACAGCTGGTCGTCACCCTTGGGTACGGGACCGGAAATGATCAGCGGCGTACGCGCATCGTCAATCAACACAGAGTCCACCTCGTCCACGATGGCATAATTGTGCGCGCGCTGCACCAGGTCCTTGGGGTTCGTGGCCATGTTGTCACGGAGATAGTCGAAACCGAACTCGTTGTTCGTACCAAAGGTGATGTCCGCCATGTAAGCGCGGCGGCGGGCCTCACTGTTGGGCTGGTGCTTGTCGATGCAGTCCACGCTCAGGCCGTGGAACATATAAAGCGGCCCCATCCATTCGGAGTCGCGCTTGGCCAGATAGTCGTTCACCGTCACCACATGCACGCCGTTGCCCGTCAGGGCGTTCAGGAACACCGGCAGGGTGGCCACCAACGTCTTACCCTCGCCCGTGGCCATCTCGGCGATTTTGCCTTGGTGCAGGACAACGCCGCCGAAAAGCTGCACGTCATAGTGTATCATGTTCCACACCGTGTCATTTCCGCCGGCCACCCAATGGTTGTGGTAGCGGGCCGTGTCGCCCTCGATGTCCACGAAATCGAACCTGGCCGCCAGCTCGCGGTCGAAATCGTTGGCCGTGACGCACACCACCTCGTTGGTGGCAAAACGCTCGGCCGTGGACTTCACGATGGAGAACACCACGGGCAGGACCTCGTTCAGGGCCTTCTCGTAACGTTCCAGCACGTCTTTCTCCAACTTGTCTATTTGCGTGAAGAGCGAGGAACGGTCCTCAATCGGTGTCTCCTCCACCTTAGCCTTCACCTCCGCAATCTTCGCCTTGATGTCATCGGCCGAAGACTGCACGTACTTCTTCACTTCCTGCGTCTTGGCGCGCAACTCATCGTTACTCAATGCCTGAATGGCAGGATAAGCTTTCTTGACTTCTTCCACAATCGGCTGAATCAACTTCATGTCCCGCGTGGACTTGTTGCCGAAAAGCTTGCTCAAAAATTTGTTTATATCCATATATCTTGCTTTGTTTCTTATTCAACACCACAGACTTTGCGCCTTTCCGGCACAACCGTCTACTTTCAATTATATATAAAGGAAATACCATCAAAGGGCCTTCGTCAGCGAATGGCGGACAAAGGCACAGCCACACAGGCATTGGGAGCACGGATACGCATGAAACGGGCCACCGTCGGTGCGACGCAATCCACCGTCACCGGCACTTTCACCGTTTCAGGACGCACGTTGCATCCATAAAAGAACAGGGGAAAACCCACATAAGGAGCCTTGGACAACGTCTCCACATGCGTCTCCTCGTTCACGACCTTCCAGCCCGGAGACACCTCGATGAAAATGTCGCCCGAACGCATCTGGTTGAAACTGTTGCGCAGACGCCGGATGGCCGCCTCACCGGCCGACAAGGCCAGACGCTGGGAAGTATACACATCCTTCACCCCCGCCATCTGTATCAGGAACGCCTGCGAACGGGTCAGCACATCGCCCAGGTTCAACTGCTTGTCCTCTATCAGCTTCTGGTTCAAGAACAACTGGGACCCGTACTCCGCCTCCACATACTGCCCCTGGCCATATACGGCCATCAGGTACATGTTCAGCAAAGCGGAAGCCTTGGTGATGCTAAAAGTCCCCGTCGGAATCCGGTACTTGGCCAGGTCCGTACATTCCTCATCGGTATACCCCGTGGAAGTAATCACCATCAGGAAACGCCCCGCACCGACTTTCCGTTCCAAAAGGGAAATCAGCTCGGCCAGTTCCATGTCGAGACGCACGTACGTATCCTGCAGTTCCACAGGATATTCCGCCACAGGCTTGTGGTCGAAAGTCCCGGCATAATAGGTCAACGCCAAGTAATCCGTCACCTTGTCCTTCCCCAGTTCCGTATGCTCCAGGCAATGCTTGGCAAAACGGTTCACCTCGTCATTCACATAGGCGCTGGTCTTGAACTCCTGAATCTTACGGTCTCCCGTAAACTTATGGGTGAAGCCCTTGCTGTCCTGCGGGGAGATAAAATAGTTGAAGTTCTCCACGATAGGGCTGACCGGACGCCACACGGTCTCCGAGATGCGGCTGGACAACCGTTCGGACACATCATAGCGCAAAGCCCAATCCGGATACTGCCCATAATAAGAAGTACTGCTCCACTGCCCTGACGCGTCGTCTATCCAAAACGCGCCGTCGGCCGCATGTCCCGCCGCCAGTATGGCCGCGTCCGCCGTGGGGGCTATGCTATAGACGATGGCCCGGCCGCCGGTGGCCATCTTCAATTCATCGGTAATGGTCGACACGTTCAACGAAGCCGGGGAATAGCGTTCGGAAGTCAGCCATCCCTGGAACTCCCCGTCGTCCACGCAGAACTTGGGACGAAGCGTCTTGCGGTCCATCCACTCCTCCCCCACAATACCGTTGTCATACGGCACGGAACCCGTCACGAGGCAAGCCACAGCCGACGCACGGTCCACATGGGAGAAAGGATAGGCCGCATCCATATAGCTCCGCCCGTCGCGCATGACCTTGTTGAAGCCCCCGTTCCCGAACAGCGGGGAGAAGGCTTCCATGTAATCCGCACGCAACTGGTCTATCGTCACATTGACCACCAGACGCGGGACCGGACTTGACGTCTGGGCTTCCATATTAGCCCACGTCAACACCAGTATCAGCGGAGTCAGAAAACGATAGTTCCTATAATGCATGTCTCACTTTTTTCCTTGTTTTAGGTAGCTTAACTCATAGCTACAAGAACGTAGCAGCAAAGTCAGGGCCAAAGGTACAACTACCACGCAAAAATCTTGCGGTATGAAAGCGGAAAAAATCATAAAAAAGATTAAAACAAAGATGTTCCACCGATGATACCGCGTCTTTTCCCCCCTTATCGCACAACGGACCACCCAAGGCATCGCCAACAGAGGGACGGGATTGAACACCCAAATCTGCCAATTCGACCCTACCGTGGGATGAGCGGAGAAGAAAAACAGGAATGTGACCACAAGCCCTATCGCTCCCACCAAGGCCATCAGCAGGATGTCCAACAGCCAGAAACTGGCGTGGCGCAGCCGTTCCGCCACAGTCAACGCCGCCACGAAGGCAAAAAGCAACCAGGCAGCCCAAGCCGGAGACAATGGGAATTCCGGACGAACCCGCACAGCCTCGCCTTTTACGATTTCGGACGTGGACAACACCAAAGGACGCTCGCGGCCTGCCGCATCACGAATCACCGCCCCGCCCACATAATCCAAAAGATAAAAAGGAGCGAACATCTCCTCCCGTTCCGATATGGGACGGTCGGCCTGAACGCCCAGGCAAATGTCATTGCCCAACTCCGCCCAAGGATAGTCTACGGTATACTGATGGATGATGCCGCGGAACGTACGCACGGAATCCGACTCCGGATAAACGATTTCCCCGTCCACGGACTTTTCCACACAGTCACGCGCCCGGGTCGTACAGTTGTCATACAGGTAATTATAGCGGTATTCCCGATTCTCCGGACGCATGTTCCCGACAAGGAAATCCCATACTCTCCGCTTTTCATCCGGCGTCAGGTTCAAGACCTGCTCGTATACGGCCGATCCGCGTTCCTCATACTCCTCCGCAAAATAGGGATAAGGAAGCGCGCCAATCTGATAGTCGCACTCCCCCAACGCGAAACGCCAGATGAAATGCGGCTGGTCGAAACTGAACACGCCGTAATTGAACACCCAATCCTGCCCTCCGGCGGCATAAGACTTCACGCGTATGGCCGTATGCCCATACAAGGAATAGACCTCTGTGCCGGGAGAACAGGTCAGCAGGCTGACCTGCATGGAATCCGCCGGAACGGCACGGAGATTCCCTATTATATATAATAAGGTAGAAAAACACAAGAGTCTCAAAAATCTCATCTCACTTCACATTTTGCCCTGCAAAGTTAGCGCATTTTATCTTTCCCCCCATTCCTGTGGCAGAAAAATGTGCCACGCCCATCTTTTTGACGCTGATTGCGTCCCGCGTGTGTTTTTTTGATTAACTTTGCAGCCGCAAAGTGTAACACACGTGAATTTAATCATCGACATAGGAAACACGCTGGCCAAACTGGTGGCTTTCGACGGGGACACCCCCGTGGAGGAAATCAAGACCTCGAACGAGACACTGGAACGCCTGCCGGAATTCGCGGCCAGACATCCGTTCAAACAAGGCATCGTAGGGACCGTGTTCGGCATTACCGGAGAAGCGGAACGCCAACTGAAAAAACTCAACTTCCCCCTGCTGTACCTGGACGCGCACACCCCCATCCCCATCACCAACGACTACCGCACGCCCGACACGTTAGGCGCCGACCGGCTGGCCGCCGCCGTGGGCGCTTACATGCAATATCCCGGACACGACATCCTGATTGTCGATGCCGGCACCTGCCTGACCTACGAGTTCATCGACCGGAACGGCCATTACAAGGGGGGATGCATCTCGCCGGGACTGCAGATGCGGCTGAAAAGCCTGCGCGCCTTCACCGCCAAACTGCCCCTGATAGACAGCGAAGGCCCCAGTCCGGAGGTGGGTTACGACACCGAGACGTCCATCCGCTCGGGGGTCATCCAAGGCATGAAATTCGAAATAGAGGGACGCATCAAATACTTTCAGGAGAAATGCCCCGCCCTTTTGGTTTTTTTAACGGGCGGTGATATTTTTAACTTTGACAGCAAAATAAAAAACCTCATCTTTGCAGACAAATACATCGTGCCCAGAGGGCTAAACCGAATATTAGCATATAATAATGAGCAGCCATAGACTTACACTCTGCATTCTACTCCTCATCCCGACACTCTGTGCCACAGCACAAACCAACGGCTCGAACTCCCCTTATTCCCGTTTCGGGCTGGGCAACATGCGCGACCAGTCGCAAGGTTTCAACAAAGCCATGGGAGGAGTGGCTCTGGGATTCCGCGACGGGAACCGCCTCAACATGCAGAATCCGGCTTCTTATTCGGCCATCGACTCTCTGTCTTTCATCTTCGACGTAGGCATCACACTGCAAAACACGAACTTCAAAAGCGGCAACAACAGCATCAACGCGCACAACACCACGCTGGACTACATCAACGCGGGATTCCGCCTATGCCCCGGACTGGGATTCTCATTCGGCTTCATGCCCTACACCAGCATCGGATACAATTTCTCGGAAAGCAAATATCTGGGCGAGGACTTCACCAGCGGCTCCACCATGACCTACACCAACAACTACAGCGGCGACGGCGGAGTGCATGAGGTCTACGTGGGATTGGGGTGGAACCCGGTGGCCGACTTGTCTGTCGGCGCCAATTTCGGATACATCTGGGGCAACTACGACCAAAACATCTCACAAACGTTCTACACGAACGGGGAGACCAACAGTGCCAGCAACGGACTGCGCCGCCAAATCTCCGCCGACTTGTCGTCCTATAAGATTGATGTCGGCCTGCAATATCCCATCAAACTCGGGAAAAAAGACGTCCTGACCCTCGGAGCCACCTACGGCATCGGGCACACCATCAACTCCCCGGCGCATTATTACAGCTTCGTGGCCAACGGAGACACCACAAACGCCACCATCGAAAAAGCGTTCAAACTGCCGACCTCGTTCGGGGCGGGCCTGGCCTGGTCGCACAACGACCAGTGGCGGATTGGCGTGGATGTCACCCGCCAGAAATGGGGAGACGCGCAGATGCCGCAAATCATCGACAACAAGTTCACAAGCACATCGGAAAACTACCAGGACCGCACGGCCATCGCGGTGGGAGGCGATTTCCTGCCCGACCGCTACAGCAACAAATATCTCAAACGGGTGCAATACCGCATAGGCGCGTCATTCTCCACGCCTTACTTCAAAGTCAACGGACACGAAGGGCCACGGGAGTTCAACGTGACCGCCGGCTTCGGCCTCCCCGTATCCAACAACATCAACAACCGTTCGGTCGTAAACATCGCCTTCCAATGGGGCCGCTCCACGGCGGGGACCTCGTCCCTGATTACAGAAAACTACCTGCGCCTCAACGTAGGCATCACCTTCAACGAACGGTGGTTCATGAAATGGAAGATCCAATGACAACGAATCATCCCGCTCCCCATACAGCCACGAGGCTGGCCCGCCTCACCCGCCGAAGCGCCCTCCTCTGGGCCTTGACCATATCGGCGTTCGCCATATCCTGTGCGGAAGAGAAGGGCAAGCACGCTCCGGCCATAGACGAAAAAGACTCTGTGCCTTTCATGCAATCATGGGGAATCTCCACGCTGATTTCCGACTCCGGCGTGATACGCTACAAAATCACAGCCGAGGAATGGAACATCTACAACACGACCAACCCTCCGCGCTGGACGTTCGTCAAAGGCATCCTGCTGGAAAAGTTCGACTCCACCTTCCATATCGACTGGTTCGTCCAGGCCGACACGGCATATTGCCACAACCAAGAACTTTGGGAACTGCGGGGCCGGGTGGTCATCCGCAACCAAGAAGGAACGGTATTCACCAGCGAGGAACTCTTCTGGGACATGGACCGGCATGAAATGTACTCCCACATGTTCATGACCATACGCAAGCCGGACGAGTTCCTGCAAGGATACAACTTCCGCTCCAACGAACAAATGACCCGCTACACGGTCAGCAACGCCAATGCGGAAACCCCATTCAGCGACAGCGGCAGCACAACGGCCCCGAACGACTCCGTCATGCGCTCCGCACCCACAAAACCCAACCAACCATGAACCCGACCATAACAGAAATCCTCGTCGTCCTGCTGTTTTCCGCTTTCTTCTCCGGCATGGAAACCGCATTCATCTCGTCCAACAAGCTGCGGGCAGAACTGGACCGAAACGACACCAGGCTGACCTCCCGCATCCTGTCCAAATTCCACTCGCATCCCAGCGACTTCATCTCGGCCCTGCTGGTCGGCAACTATATCGCACTGGTGATTTACTGCCTGCTGATGTCCGAAGTCATCGACAAAGAAATCCTTGCCCCATTCTTCCCTCAAACCGGCAAAGGATTGTCCCTCTTCCTGCAAATCATCATCTCGGCATGTGTCATACTGGCCGTGGTGGAAATCATCCCCAAAAGCCTTTTCAAGACCGCCCCCAACCGCATGATGCGGATCTGTGCCGTTCCGGCCTATCTCACTTATGTCCTGCTATATCCTGTCTCCAGGTTCGTCAGCACCTCTTCCAGAGGTTTGCTGCGGCTGTTCGGCCTGAAAACAAACAAGAACGTCTCCGAACAAGTCTTTACCAAGATTGATCTGGACAATTTCATACAATCCAGCATAGAATCGGCCGAGGATGAAGACGAAATCACGGACGAGATAAAAATCTTCCAAAACGCCCTCTACTTTTCTGAAGTAAAAGTGCGGGACTGCATGGTCCCCCGGACAGAAATCGAAGCCGTCGAGTTCGGCTCCTCCATAGAAACCCTGAAAAATCGCTTCGTCGAAAGCGGAAAGTCCAAGATTATCGTGTACAAGGAAGATATAGACCATATCGTGGGCTTTATCCACTCATCCGAAATGTTCCGCAACCCCGCCGACTGGACCACACGCATCATCGAAACGCCTGTCGTCCCCGAGACCATGTCGGCCCAAAACCTCCTGAAGAGATTCATGCAGCAAAAAAAATCCCTGGCCATCGTGGTGGACGAGTTCGGCGGCACTTCCGGCATCGTCACCATGGAAGACTTAGTGGAAGAAATTTTCGGAGACATCGAGGACGAGCATGACAACACCCACTATGTGGCCAAAAAAACCGGGGAAAACGAATACGTCCTGTCCGGACGGCTGGAAATAGAGAAAGCCAACGAACTGCTGGGCCTGAACCTCCCCGAATCGGAGGACTACCTCACTGTGAGCGGACTGATCCTGCACCAATACCAAAGCTTCCCCAAGCTGAACGAAGTGGTCAGATTCGGACACTTTGAATTCAGAATCATCAAGAAAACAACGACGAAAATAGAACTCGTGCGACTGAAAATCACCGAATAGCTATTTTTTAGCACGGCAAACACCGATATATGCGAAGATTTTCGTATCTTCGTGCGCTAAAATCGTTTAAAGAAAACAATAAAATAACAATCATTCAAACCAATGGCAACATTACAGAAAATCAGAAACAAGGGGCCTCTGCTGGTCATCGTGATCGGATTGGCCCTTTTTGCGTTCATCGCCGAAGAAGCCATGCGTTCCATCCAATCGGCTTCCAACGAAAGCAAACAAAGAGTCGGAGAAGTCTACGGAGAACATCTTTCCGTACATGAATTCCAGAACTTGGTGGACGAGTATGCGGAAGTCGTCAAGTTCACCACCGGAAACACGGCGCTTAACGACGCACAACTCACACAATTGCGCGACCAGGTGTGGAACACGTTCGTGAACAACAAGCTTATCGAACGCGAAGCCGAAGAGCTGGGGCTGACCGTCACTGACGCCGAAGTGCAATCCATCATCATGGAAGGCAACAGCCCTATCCTGATGCAGACTCCCTTCCGTAACGAGCAGACGGGACGCTTCGACGCGAACGTGCTGAAGAAGTTCCTGACCGACTACGAAGGCATGAAGAACAACAGCAACCCCCTGCCGGCCGAATACATGGAGTATTACGACAACCTCTACAAATTCTGGATGTTCATCGAAAAAAACATCCGGCAGGATGCGTTGGCCCAGAAATACCAGGCTCTTTTAAGCAAGTCCATGCTGAGCAACAAAGTCATCAACAAAGCTGCATTTGAAGCCCGTACGAACGAAAGCGACATCGTCATGGCCGCCGTACCCTACTCCACCATCAACGACAATGAAATCAAGGTGGACGACAGCGAACTGAAAGCCAAGTACGATGAACTGAAGGAAAGATTCAAGCAGACAACCGAAAGCCGCGACATCAAGTTCATCGCCGTGCAGGTAAAAGCCAGTGCCGCCGACAAAGCCGCCTTGGACAAGGACATGGCCGAAACAGCACAAGCCCTGACCGCCGGAGGCGACATCGCCAAAATCGTGCGCGAAAGCGGTTCCGTCATCAGCTACAGCCAGCTTCCCGTCAGCAAAAACATCTTCCCAGCCGACATCGCGGCACAGCTGGACTCCTTGTCTGCCGGACAAATGAAGGCCCCGTATTACTTTGCCGGGGACAACACGATGAACATCATCAAGATGATCAACAAGGTGTCCGCTCCCGACTCCATCCAGGTCCGCCAGATTCAAGTGGCCGGCGCAGACCAGACGACCATCCAGAAGACAGCAGACAGCATCATGACAGCCCTGGACAACGGAGTGGCTTTTGACTCCATCGCCAAGAAGTACAACCAGACCGGGGAAACCAACTGGATAACCTCACGCAACTACGAAGGAGCCATGTTGGACGGGGACAACCTGAAATACATCAAGACCATCACCAACATGCCCAAGAACGCGACGGAGAAGATTGAATTCACACAAGGCTGCATCATCGCGCAAGTGACCGACCGCCGCGCCATGATAGACAAATACGACGTGGCTGTCATCAAATGCCCGATAGAGTTCAGCAAGGAGACCTATGCCAAGGCGTACAACGACTTCAGCCACTTCATCGCCTCCAACCCCACGCGCAAGGACATAGAGGCACAGGCGTTGAAGAGCGGATACAACCTGCAGGAACGCAAGGACGTGTTCAGCAACGAACACTACGTAGGCGGCGTGAGCAACACGCGCGAGGCCATGCGCTGGCTCTTCAACGAGGACACGGACGTGGATGACGTGTCTCCGCTTTATGAATGCGGCGACAACGACCACATGCTTGTAGCCATCCTGACCGGCATCCATCCTGAAGGCTACCGCACAATGGAAGACATGCGGGAGTATCTCACCCAGGAAGTCATCAAGGACAAGAAAGCTGAAATGCTGAAAGAGAAACTGGCCAATGCCAAGAGCATCGCCGACGTGATGAAAGAGAAAGGAGCGGTAAGCGACTCCATCAACCACGTGACTTTCGGCGCCTCTGCCTTCGTCATGAAAACCGGCTCCAGCGAACCCATGCTGAGTGCCGTGGCCAGCAAGACAGCCAAAGGAAAGTTCGCCGGACCGTTCAAAGGCAACGCCGCAGTCTATGCGCTTCAGGTCGTGAGCAAGGACAAGACCAGCGAGAAATACGACGCGAAAAAAGAAGAGACCCAGCAAGAGAGCCTCAACATGCGGGCCATCAGCCGCTTCATCAACGACCTCTATGAAAAGGCCGAAGTGAAAGACAAACGCTATCTCTTCTTCTAAAAAAACAGAAAAGTTCCTCCAAAAACCTGCAAGGAAAGCCCATCCTTGCAGGTTTTTTCGTTATATTTGCACCCAGAACCTTTTACTTGTAAGAACACACATTATGGAAGACTTCAACCTATTGGCCCCATTGCTATTAGCCATAGCCGGCCTGTTAACCGGCGCCATATTAAAATCCATCCTGAAAAAGTCAGGCTTTCCTTATACCGTGGGACTGTTCGTTTTCGGGTTGGGCATAGGATTGCTCAACCGGTTCCACTGCTTCGACTTCATGCCACACGTGGCAACGGCAATAGAATCCGTAGCCGACACGAACCCGGATTTCATCCTGTATGTGTTCCTCCCCATTTTGATATTCGACGCGGCATACGAGATGAACATGCACATCTTCAAGAAGACATTGGCCAACGCCACCCTGCTGGCTGTCCCCGGCCTCATCGTCTGCATGTTGCTCACCGCACTCCTCATGATAGGCATCAGCCTGTTCGCGCCGGAATATGCGTCATGGACCTGGCCCGTGGCACTCATGTTCGGAGCGCTCATCAGTGCGACCGACCCTGTCGCCGTTGTAGCCTTACTGCACGAGTTAGGCACCAGCAAACGCTTCTCCACGCTGGTGGATGGGGAATCCTTGCTCAATGACGGGACGGGTATAGTCTGTTTCATGCTTTTCTTTGGAGCTTACGCTTTTGGCGGGACGGATTCCACGTCTCCCGTAGTGGAGTTCTTGGTAGTCGTCTTCGGGGGGCTCTTGTTAGGGTTCTTTTTGGCGCGTCTGACAATATGGTTCATCACACGCGTCAACTCAGAAGAGATGATACAAAACAGCGTCATCATTCTCTCTGCCTACGTCACGTTCATCCTGTCCCAATACTATATGGGCATATCCGGAGTCATTGCCCTGGTGGCTTTCGGGCTGACCATCTCCTACACCGGACGCCCCAGGCTGAAGCAGCAAGTGAACGTATTCATGGGAAAATTCTGGGAACTTCTCACCCACATTGCCAATACGCTGGTCTTTATCATGGTGGGTGTCGTCATCGCCGAGAAAGTAGAACTGGACTGGTCTGACATCGCCATCTTACTATTGGTGTATGCAGGGCTGAACCTGATCCGGTTTGCCATGATCATGCTCTTCTATCCCGCCATGAAGAGACTGGGATACGGACTGTCCAAACGAGAATCAGTCATCCTGACCTGGGGAGGCCTGCGCGGAGCCTTGGGTATGACCTTGGCACTGATGGTATCCTACACCCCGGCTATCCCGGAAGAAATCAGAAGGCAAGTGCTGTTTCTCACGGCCGGCATCGTGACGCTCACCCTTTCCATCAATGCCACCACGATGAAATGGCTGCTCAAACGGCTGGGACTGACACAAGTCTCCACCGCACGTACGCAAATGGAACATAAGATACAATCCTACCTGCAGGAATCCGCAGAGAAATATGTGGAGAAGCTGACTTCACGCGAACAACTGAAAGAAGCCAACTGGGAAAAAGTCAGGAAATATATCCCACAAGCCAACCGCGAATGGACAGCCGCTCCGCAGACACCGGACTTATTGGCCGAAATCCGTCTCCGCATCCTCAATCACGAAAAGGCCACATGCCAGCATATCTATGAAGAAGGCATTATCCCCAAAGCGTCTTTCCTGCATCTGATGAATTCCTTGGATGAGATGTACGACCACGACGGAAAGTACGCCCTGGACTTCCGCCCGTCTGTGTTCAACTACGTCAACCGTTCATTTGTCATACAGCATCTCAAAGGACTGCTTCCCATCCGCAATACCGTCAGCCTCTATTTCCGCGAACGGATCGTAGCCGTATACGATTTGGCGCGAGGCTTTATCATCCTGCAAAAAGAAAACCTCAAACTCATAGACGAACTGGAAGCATCCGACTTGCTGTCGCCGCAGCAAAAAACGGAGCTTAAAACACTCAAGACTGAAATCCAGCACAACATGGATTGGGCAAACTCCGTCATGGAGCAATTGGCAGCCAACTATCCCAAGGCCTACCGGCACGCCTTAACGAACAAATCTATCCGCATGCTGCTCACCGACGAACGCCGTACCATCCGGCGTCTCCTTTCCGAGGGCGTGATTTCAGAAAAGGATGCGGAACGGCTTCTTGAACAAGTCGATGAAAAAGCAGATGAAAGGAACACCTTCCAGCATTCCATCGCCGGAACTGTGCTGCACCACCTGTTTCCCTTCCGGCATAACAATCCCCCAAAGAAGAAAAGAATGGAATCTACCCAGAAGCCATGACACCCAGTCTGCACCAACAATAAAACCAAAAAAGCAAGGGGCATCTTCTCGATGCCCCTTGCTCCACCATCCATATTTACAAATCAATTGTTCTCCGGACGCAACTTACGTACCGTTTCGGCCGTACGCCACATCTCACTGTCGTGCAATGCCTTCAACTCGGCCTGCAGCTTCTCGCGGTAGTCAGGCTTGGAGTTGGAGTCGATGGAAATCTGGGCCTCATTGCCCGTTACGACACTATGATAAAGCTTCTGTACCACCGGCTTGATGGCATCATGGAACGGACCCATCCAATCCAAGGCGCCGCGCTGGGCCGTCGTAGAGCAGTTGGCATACATCCAGTCCATACCGTTCTTGGCGAACAAAGGCATCAAAGACTGGGTCAACTCTTCCACGGTTTCATTGAAAGCTTCGGAAGGAGTATGGCCGTTCTCACGCAACACTTCGTACTGAGCCAACAGCAACCCTTGGATGGCACCCATCAAAGAACCGCGCTCGCCCGTCAAGTCGGACGTAGCCTCGCGCTTGAACGTCGTCTCGAACAAATAGCCCGAACCAATACCGATACCGAAAGCCAGCACCTTGTCCAAAGCCTTTCCGCTGGCATCCTGATATACAGCATAAGAAGAGTTCAGGCCACGCCCTTCGAGAAACATCGTACGCAAAGAAGTGCCGGAACCCTTCGGCGCCACCATGATCACATCAATATCCTTGGGAGGAACCACGCCCGTGCGGTCGCTCCACGTGATGGCGAAGCCATGAGAGAAATACAGCGTCTTTCCCGGAGTCAAATGCGGCTTGATGGTCGGCCACAACTGCATCTGCGCCGCATCGGACAGCAACATGCACACAATCGTACCTTTCTCGGCGGCTTCTTCCAAAGAGAACAAGGTCTCTCCCGGAACCCAACCGTCGGCAACGGCTTTGTCGTAAGTCTTGCCCGGACGCTGCCCCACAATCACGTTGAAGCCATTGTCCCGCAGGTTGCACGCCTGGCCGGGACCTTGAACACCATACCCTAAAACTGCAATCGTCTCGTCCTTCAAAATCTCACGAGCCTTCTCCAATGGAAATTCCTCACGGGTCATCACATTCTCGATGACACCGCCAAAATTCATTTCTGCCATTTTCTATTCTGTTTTGTGCGGCCACAGCCGCGTTTCTATTAAAATACTTTTTCACACTAAATCCGACGGCAAAGTTACAAAATTATTCCAAACCGCCTACCGCAAACAGCTATTTGTTATCAAATTTAATCTTGCTTCGACAAACTACTTCCCCCTCGGGATTGTCACCTCCCACATTCTTGCGCACTTCTATGTCAAATGTGCCGTCACCATTGTCCTCACGGAAGAGGCTGAGCGCATCGCCGAAATAGCTCTCGGCGACGTAAGCCATCTCAAACCGCCGGATGACATGGTTCTCGTACCAGTCTTTAGGAAACAAGTCCAACACGTGTTCCATATATCTGATACTGTTCACATGCCCGTTGATGTCAATGTCATTATAATAAATGTCAATCGAACGCACCGGCATGCCATTGCCGACCTTGATACGGCCGGGCTTCTCTATCGGGCAAGGTTTGTCAGAGTCGATATAATCCACGATACGCCCGCCATGCAGCGACAGCAAGTCAGCAGGCTTACGCGTGTCCATATTAATCATGGCCCATACGGAACGCGCATAGCCATACACCTTTCCGTCCTTTCCGTAAATGGCAAAGTTTCGGTCTGTAAACAATCGGTAAACATTCTCCACCCATGTGTCCACCGAGAACTCCTCGTATTGCGCCGGCATCTCTTCCAGTTCGATGGCCAGCCGGGACAACACCCACGTATAGTTGCTTTCATTAAGCTCCGCCATGCCGAAGCCACGCTCCGTGGCATGGAATCCCGCACAATTCAGCAGGTGGTTTCCCAGCACGCCCATGAAGAGCCTGCCGGTGAAGTCCACATGGAACGGTTCGGCCACAAAGGAATATGTCCCTACTTTATTCTCTTTCATCAGGCCTCCCCTTTCCTTGCTTGCAGTTCTTCATACGACCGACGGCGCTCCTCCAGGAACTCGTCCAGATACTCCGTACAGCTGCGGGTGATGGCAATCCGTCCGGAACGGACGTATTGCAACACGCACTGGTAATCGTTCAAGGTGAAATAGAGCGACATGATTTCTTCCGTCATGCCGGCCTTGCACACTACCGTATAAGTCGGGTTCACCTCCATGATCTGCGCCCCATGCTTGCGCACGGCCTTCGAGATGTCCGGATTCTCCAACACCTTGGGCGTGGCCAGCTTGTAAAGCGCCACTTCCTGGATGAACACCTCGTCGTCCGTGAAGTAATGTGCCTGCAGCACGTCGATGCGCTTCTCTATCTGCTTGGTGATGATTTGAATCTGCTCTTCCGTGCTCCAGCAGGTAATCGTGTACTTATGCACCCTGCGGATGCTGGATGCCGACACGTTCAGGCTCTCGATATTCACCTGCCTGCGGGTGAACACCGCCGTCACTTGGTTCAGCAATCCGGCAAAGTTCTCAGAGAACACAATCAACGTATAGAAATTCTTCTCTTGTTCCTTTTCTTGTTCCATTTCCGTTTCCTCCCGCTAATAATCCAATACCATGTCATCCACATCATTCCCCGGACAGCACATCGGCAGCACGCGCCCCTCCTCTATCACTGCCACTTGCAGCAGGAACGGCCCGTCCGTCTCAACCATCTCACGGACACCTGCCTCCAACTCCGCACGGTCCACGACCGTACGGTTGGGGATACCGTATGCGGAAGCAATCATATTATAATCCGGATTCATCATCGGCGTGAAGGAATACCGTTTCCCAAAGAACATCTCCTGCCACTGGCGCACATTGCCCAGATAATTATTGTTAAGCAAGATAATCTTCACGGGACAACGCTGTTCCATCACCGTGCCCAGCTCTTGGATGGTCATCTGCATACCTCCATCGCCCAAGAAGAGGCAGACCATACGGCCCGGTGCGCCGAACGTGGCCCCGATGGCAGCCGGAAGCCCGAAGCCCATCGTGCCCATTCCGCCGGACGTGACGATACTGCGCTTCTGCGTAAACTTGAAATAACGGGCGGCCAGCATCTGGTTCTGCCCCACATCGGTCACGAGAATGGCCTTGTTGCCCGTCATCTCCGTCACCTTGCGCACCACCTCTCCCATCTTGATCGGGCCGTCGCCCGGATGGATTTCCGGCTCAATGACTGCCTCCTTCTCTATCTTGTAATGCTCGCCGAAGCTTTCCACCCATTCCTTGTGCTGGTTGGGCTTCACCTGCTTGAGCACCTCGCCCAGCGTATACTTGCAATCGCCCAGCACGGCCACGTCCACAGGCACGTTCTTGTTGATTTCACTGGGGTCTATCTCGAAGTGTATCTTCTTGGCCTGCGTGGCATAAGTACTGAGCTTGCCGGTGATGCGGTCGTCAAAGCGCATTCCCACGGCAATCAGCACGTCGCACTCCTGCGTCTTGACGCTGTTGGCCAGACTTCCGTGCATACCCAGCATACCCATGTTGAGCGGATGGTCGGACGGCAAGGCCGAGAGTCCCAGCAAGGTGCATCCCCCGGGTATGTCGGCCCGCTCCATCAGTTCGCGCACTTCTTCCTGCGCGCCGCCGATTTCCACGCCCTGCCCCACAAGGATGAAGGGCCGCTTGGCATTGTTGATGAGCGTGGCCGCCTGACGCACCGCCCACGGGTCGGTCTTCGGCACCGGCACGTAGCTGCGGATGAATTCCGTCACCTGCGGCTCATAGTCCACCATGCCCACCTGGGCATTCTTGGCGAAATCCAACACCACCGGTCCCGGACGCCCGCTCTTCGCGATATAAAACGCACGGCTCACGGCCCATGCCACATCTTCCGGACGACGAATCTGGTAGGCCCATTTGCTGATAGGCTGGGTCACACCCACCAAGTCGCATTCCTGGAAAGCATCCGACCCCAGCATGGCCGTACCCACCTGGCCGGCAATCACCACGATGGGCGTGCTGTCCATCATGGCATCCGCGATACCCGTCACGGTATTGGTCGCGCCCGGCCCGCTGGTGACCAAAGCCACGCCGACCTTGCCCGACACCCGGGCATAGCCTTGCGCCGCATGGGCGGCCCCCTGTTCATGACGGACCAAAATGTGGTTCAACTTGTCCCTATATCCATACAGCGCGTCATATACCGGCATGATGGCACCGCCCGGATAGCCGAAAAGGGTGGTCACCCCCTCGTGTTCCAGCGAACGCATCAAAGCCTCCGCGCCTGTGATTCTTTCTGTTGCCATATTCGTTTCTTTTAATCAATGATACGTACACCGCCCTTGTCGGCAGAACTTACCATGGAAGCGTATGCCTTCAAGGATTTCGGCACCACCCGTTTGCGCGTCATAGGACGCTGCGGACGGGCAGCCAGTTCCTCATCGCTCAGTTTCACGTTGATGCTGCGGTTCGGGATGTCGATTTCGATGATGTCCCCATCCACGATCTTACCCACGTTGCCGCCGGCCGCCGCCTCTGGCGAGATGTGGCCGATGCTCAAGCCGGACGTTCCGCCGGAGAAGCGCCCGTCGGTAATCAACGCGCACTCTTTTCCCAAATGGCGGCTCTTCAGATAAGACGTGGGATACAACATCTCCTGCATACCCGGGCCGCCTTTCGGCCCCTCGTGCGTGATGACCACCACGTCGCCGCTCACGACAGCACCATTCAGGATACCTTCGCAAGCATCCTCCTGCGAATCGAACACCTTGGCCGGACCGCTGAAATGCCAGATGCTCTCGTCCACTCCGGCTGTCTTCACCACGCAACCGTCCTGGGCTATGTTGCCGAAAAGGATGGCCAGTCCGCCGTCCTTGCTGTAGGCGTGTTCCACGTCGCGGATGCATCCCGTGGCACGGTCCTTGTCCAAGCTCTCGTACACTTTGTCCTGCGAACCCATCTTGTTGCTGAACACGCCGCCGGGCGCACTGCTGTAGATGCGCATGGCCTCCGCATCCACCGTCTCTCCCATGATGCTGTACCTCTCGATGTCCTCGCTCAGCGTATGCCCGTTCACGCGCTTGCAAGACGTGTCCAGCAGCCCGGCCTTGGACAGTTCCCCTAATATATTAAGGATGCCGCCCGCACGGTTGCATTCCTGGATGGAATATTTCTGCGTGTTCGGGGCCAGCTTGCACAAACAAGGCACCTTGCGGCTCAGCGCGTCGATATCCGCCATCCTGAAGTCCACCCCGGCCTCGTTGGCCACGGCCAGCAGGTGGAGCACCGTGTTGGACGAGCCGCCCATGGCGATGTCCAGCGTCATGGCGTTCAGGAAAGCCTGCCGCGTGGCGATGCTCCTCGGCAGCACGCTCTCGTCGCCCTCCTCGTAATATTTATAGGCGTTCTTCACAATCAGCCGCGCCGCGTCCTCGAAGAGCCGCACGCGGTTGACATGCGTGGCCAGCACCGTGCCGTTGCCCGGCAAGGACAACCCGATGGCCTCCGTCAGGCTGTTCATCGAATTGGCAGTGAACATGCCCGAGCAGCTGCCGCACCCCGGACAGGCGCAGGCCTCGATCTTCGCCATCTCCTCGTCGCTCACCGACGTGTCGGCCCCTTTGATCATCGCCGTGATCAGGTCGGCATTCTCCCCGTTCACCTTATGCGCCTCCATCGGTCCGCCGGAAACAAAAACAGTGGGAATGTTCAAGCGCATGGCCGCCATCAGCATACCCGGGGTAATCTTGTCGCAATTGGAAATGCAGACCAGCGCGTCCGCCTTATGGGCGTTCACCATATATTCCACGCTGTCGGCAATGATGTCGCGCGACGGCAGGGAATACAACATGCCGTCATGCCCCATCGCGATGCCGTCGTCAATGGCTATCGTGTTGAACTCGGCCGCATAGCAGCCCAGTTTTTCAATCTCGGCCTTCACCATCTGCCCGATGTCATGCAGGTGGGTATGCCCCGGTACGAACTGGGTAAAGGAATTCGCTATGGCTATGATGGGTTTCCCAAACTGTTCACGTTTCATGCCGTTGGCTACCCACAAGGCGCGGGCTCCCGCCATACGGCGGCCTTCAGTGCTCTGCGCACTACGCAATTGATGTTTCATCTCTATCGTGTTTTTATATCTTTTCCTTTCAACGCCTCTTAGGTTGCAAATTTAACCTCTTTTTTCATATTAGGCAAAAAAAAGGGGGACAAAAACGAGATAGGGCTGAATAACAGACAGCAAAACGCCCGTCTCACATGAAAAAATGGCAGCAAGCGCCGCCTTTTCGTTTCAGTTTATCATCAAAAAAGCACACGAAGCACAGAATCCGGAACTTATCCGCCGCCCAAAATCCGCACATCCCCATTTCTTCTTCCGGACTTTTGTTCCTTATTCCGAAGATTTGTCGTAACTTTGCATCTCTTATCAACTTAACATAACAAAGATACACGTATGGATACGACACCGAACAAGTACATCACCGTGGCTTACGAACTCTACACGGACTTCGACGGCAAGCGGGAACTGGTGGAGAAAGCCCCCGTGGAGCACCCCTTCCAGTTCATCTCAGACATGGGAACCACCCTGGATGCCTTCGAGGCGCAAATCAAGCCGCTGAAGAAGGGCGACAAGTTCGATTTCACCCTCTCCGTGGAAGAAGCCTACGGCGAATATGAACAAGAACGCGTCATCGAAGTGAACAAGGACGTCTTCAAGATCAACGGACACTTCGACAGCGAGCATATCTACCCGGGCAGCGTGGTCCCCTTGATGAACGCCGACGGCGCGCGCTTCAACGGCACCATCGCCGAGGTGAAGGCCGACACCGTCACCGTGGACCTGAACCACCCTCTGGCCGGGAAAGCCCTGAACTTCATCGGGGAGGTGACAGAAAACCGCGATGCCACAAAAGACGAGATCCAGGGCATGCTCAACATGCTGAGCGGCGAAGGCGGTTGCGGTTGCGGATGCGACAGCTGCGGCGGATGCGATGACGACTGCGGATGTGACGGACACCACCACGAAGGCGGTTGCGGGCACTGCCATTAAAACAACCGGCCCTATATATAATAGGTATATATGAGCAACACATTCGGCCATATTTTCCGCCTGACATCTTTCGGGGAAAGCCACGGACCGGGCGTGGGGGGAGTCATCGACGGATTCCCCGCCGGCATAGGCATCGACATGGACTTCATCCAACATGAACTCGACCGGAGAAGGCCGGGACAAAGCAGCATCACCACGCCCCGCAAGGAAGCGGACCGGGTGGAACTGCTCTCCGGCGTGTTCGAAGGCCAGTCCACCGGATGCCCCATCGGCTTCCTGGTCCGCAACACCAACCAGCATTCCAACGACTACGACAACATACGGAACCTTTTCCGCCCGTCACATGCCGATTTCACGTATACCCGGAAATACGGCATCCGCGACCACGCGGGCGGCGGGCGTTCTTCCGCCCGCGAGACCATCGCCCGCTGCGTGGGAGGCGCCCTGGCCAAGCTGGCCCTCCGGCAAATCGGAGTGGAGGTTTACGCCTACACGTCCCAAGTGGGTCCCATCTCCTTGGAACAAGATTATACCCACTACGACCCGTCCTTGGTTGAAAGCAATCCCGTACGCTGTCCGGACCCTCAAAAAGCGGCCGAAATGGAACGTCTGATTGCCGAGGTGAAAGCACAAGGCGACACCGTCGGGGGAGTCATCACGGGAGTCATCAAGCACTGCCCCGCAGGATTGGGGGAACCGGTATTCGGAAAGTTCCACGCCGCATTGGGCGGAGCCATGTTGGGCATCAATGCCGTGAAAGGTTTTGAATACGGCTTGGGATTCGCCGGGGCAAGCCAACGCGGAAGCGAACAGAACGACGCCTTCATCCTCAAGGACGGCAGAATCGGGACACGCACCAACCACAGCGGAGGCATACAAGGAGGCATCAGCAACGGCGAGGACATCTACTTCAGGGTGGCGTTCAAACCGGTGGCCACCCTTCTCATGGAACAAGAGACCGTCACGCTGGACGGCACTCCCACCACCTTAAAAGCCCGCGGGCGCCACGACCCGTGCGTCCTCCCCCGCGCAGTCCCCATCGTAGAAGCCATGGCCGCCATGACCGTGTTGGACTACTATCTGCTGGACAAGACCGTCCGTCTTTGACCCGAAGGCGGAAAAAATGTTCTTTTTCGTAGAAAAAAAGCGTCCTTTTATAGATTCCGCTTGGAGAGTTCCCCAAAAAGGAGTACCTTTGAGCCGAACAAATAAAGTTGTGAAACTTTAAAGGATAGCTTAGTTAAAAGTTTAGTTTAGTTTTTGTGTTTTTGTATCCCGCCTCTGGACAGAGACGGGATATTTTTTTGCCCCGTCCCGGCGGCCCCGAAGCACGGCAAGCGGCGGAAGTGCCAACATACCATTTTGTCAAAACGTCAAAACCAGCCCCGCGAGAATCGCGCGGACGGGCGCAAGGACGGGCGCGGGCGAAAATGCGCGAACCTCGCGGGCCTGCGGAAATGCAGGATGAAAGCCGGAAGCCGGGTTCCCGCGACACTTTGCCGCCCGCTGCGGGATGCCGTGCGGACGGATGCCGTCCACGCGTCAGCCCGTGAAGGAAAAAGCCGGCAAAAGGACAAATGGGTCTCGCACGCGGGCGGCCTCCAACCAGAAGGAAAAACCGGCCCGAAGCCCCGCTTTTCCCCGCTTTCCACACTCCCGGGAATTTCTTTGCGGCAAGAAATTTGCGTCCTTGCGGCAAGAAAGAAATTTCTTTCAGCAAAGAAATTCCGTTTTTGCCGCACGAAAACGCCCGCCAAGGCGGAGAAATGCTCCATACGGACAGTTCCCGCGCCTGTTTTTTAACAATTCGGCACCTGTTTCCGCCTTGCCGCCCCACCGCACGGACGCGGAATCTGGCGGAAAACCTTCCTTTTTGACAGGAAATCCCGGGATTTGGCGACATTCCGGCACCTGCGCGGCTGGAGATTCCTCCCCACGAAATTCCTACCGTCCCGCTCTCGTTTCAGAAGCTCACTTTTCAAAGCCAATATGCGCTGTTTTGTCATCTGGAGGGACGAAATAGCGCAAGATTGACACCGGAACCACAAAAACAGAATCTTTTTTGCGAAAAACACGCACGGACGATGCGGCATTTTGAAATAAGATTTGTATTTTTGCAAAACAAATAGACAGCAAAAGAAAGAATATCGATACATATAGGCAGAAAAAGCAATGAAAAGAAAACTTTTTATCAAAGCAAAAGAAGAAGAACGACCACGCCGGGCCGACGCACAAGCCGGCCTGTATGACGCGGCAAACGAACACGACGCCTGCGGCGTGGGAATGATTGTGAACATCCACGGGAACAAATCGCACGAACTCGTGGACGCGGCACTGAAAGTGCTGGAGAACATGAAGCACCGCGGCGCGGAAGGAGCGGACAACAAGACGGGCGACGGGGCCGGCATCATGCTCCAGATTCCCCACGAGTTCATCCTGCTGCAAGGCATACCCGTGCCGGAAAAAGGAAAATACGGCACGGGGCTGGTGTTCCTTCCCAAGGAGGAAAAGGAACAAGCCCGCATCCTGAGCGTGATGATAGAAGAGATTGAGCGCGAAGGGTTGAACCTCATGCACTTGCGCAACGTGCCGGTGCGTTCCGAGATTCTGGGAAAAGACGCGGCCGCCACCGAACCGGACATCAAGCAGGTGTTCGTCACGGGGGCGTCGCATACGGGCAATCTGGAACGAAGCCTCTATCTCATCCGGAAAAGGATAGAACGCCAAGTGCGCCACAAAGACTTTTATATCGTCTCGCTGTCAAGCAAGAATATCATCTACAAAGGGATGCTGTCGTCCACGCAAGTGCGGGAATACTTCACGGACCTCACCCAACCGTATTTCACCAGCGGGCTGGCACTGGTGCATTCCCGGTTCAGCACCAACACGTTCCCCACATGGAGCCTGGCCCAACCGTTCCGGCTGCTGGCCCACAACGGGGAAATCAACACCATCCGGGGCAACCGGGGCTGGATGGAAGCCCGCGAGAGCGTGCTTTCCACGCCCGCCCTGGGCGACATCCGGCAGATACGCCCCATCCTGCAGCCCGGCATGAGCGACAGCGCCTCATTGGACAACGCGCTGGAGTTCTTCGTCATGTCCGGACTGAGCCTGCCGCACGCCATGGCCATGCTCGTCCCGGAATCGTTCAACGACAAGAACCCCATCAGCGAAGACCTGAAGGCATTCTACGAATACCACTCCATCCTGATGGAGCCATGGGACGGGCCGGCCGCCCTGCTGTTCAGCGACGGGCGCTATGCCGGCGGGATGCTCGACCGCAACGGCCTCCGTCCGGCCCGCTACCTCATCACGAAAAACGACATGATGGTCGTGGCCAGCGAAGCGGGGGTCATCCCCTTCGAGCCGGGCGACATCAAGGAAAAAGGACGGCTCCAGCCGGGCAAGATCCTGCTGGTGGACACGCAGGAAGGCCGCATCTATTACGATGGCGAGCTGAAGGAGCAGCTGGCCTCCGCCAAGCCCTACCGCCAGTGGCTGTCCGCCAACCGCATCGAGCTGGACACCCTGCGGAGCGGACGGAAAGCGGAAAACAGCGTGCCGGACTACGGCCGGCGGCTCCGCACCTTCGGCTACACCCGCGAGGACATCGAACGCACCCTCATGCCTATGGCCGCAAACGGGGCGGAACCCACGGCCTCCATGGGAAACGACACGCCGCTGGCCGTGCTGTCGGACAGGCCGCAGCTGTTGTTCAACTACTTCCGGCAGCAATTCGCCCAGGTGACGAACCCGGCCATCGACCCCATCCGCGAGGAACTGGTCATGTCGCTCACCGAATATATCGGGGCCGTGGGCATGAACATCCTGCAACCCAGCGAGACGCACTGCAAGATGGTGCGCCTGCCCCATCCCGTGCTGACCAACACGCAGCTGGACATCCTCTGCAACATCCGGTATAAAGGCTTCAACACCGTGAAGCTCTCTATCACATTCGAGGCAGCCCGCGGAAAAGCCGCCCTGCAGGAAGCCTTGGACGACTTGTGCCGAAAAGCCGAAGCGTCGGTGGACAACGGGGTGAACTATATCATCCTCTCCGACCGTGGCGTGGATTCCACCCATGCGGCCATCCCTTCGCTACTGGCTGTCAGTGCGGTGCACCACCATTTGATTTCCGTCCAGAAGCGGGTGCAGACCGCCTTGGTGGTGGAGAGCGGCGAAATCCGCGAGGTGATGCACGCCGCCCTGCTGCTGGGCTACGGGGCCAGCGCCATCAATCCTTACATGGCGTTCGCCGTGCTGGACGACCTGGTGAAGCGGGGGGAAATACAGATGAACTACGAGACGGCGGAAAAGAACTACATCAAGGCCGTCTGCAAGGGCCTCTACAAAATCATGAGCAAGATGGGCATCAGCACCATCCGCTCCTACCGCGGGGCCAAGATTTTCGAGGCCGTGGGACTGGGCGAGGAGCTGCTCAAGGCTTATTTCGGCACTGCCACATCCACCATCGGCGGCATCCGCCTGGAAGAAATCGCACGGGACTATGCCGCATTCCACGCGGCAGGCTTCGGCCCGGAAGAGACGGACGGCCTGCTCCCGCACATCGGGCTGTTCTCCTACCGCAAGGACGGCGAGCGCCATGCCTGGAACCCGGAAACCATCTCCACGCTCCAGCTGGCCACCCGCACGGGCAGCTACAAGAAGTTCAAGGAATTCACCCGCCTGGCGGACGAGAAGGACCGCCCCATCTTCCTGCGCGACTTCTTCAGCTTCAAGCGTAACCCGATTGACATCGACCGGGTGGAACCGGTGGAAGACATCGTCCGCCATTTCGTCACGGGAGCCATGTCGTTCGGCGCCATCAGCAAGGAAGCCCACGAGGCGTTGGCCCTGGCCATGAACGAGCTGGGCGCGAGAAGCAACACCGGCGAGGGCGGCGAGGACAGCGACCGTTTCCATGAGAGCCACGACGGCATCTCGCTGAACAGCAAGACCAAGCAGATTGCCTCGGGGCGTTTCGGCGTGACAGCGGAATACCTCGTCAACGCCGAGGAAATACAAATCAAGGTGGCACAAGGCGCGAAACCGGGCGAAGGCGGGCAGCTCCCCGGCTTCAAGGTGGACGAGGTCATCGCCAAGACCCGCCACTCCATCCCGGGCATCTCGCTCATCTCCCCCCCGCCCCACCACGACATCTACTCCATCGAGGACCTGGCACAGCTGATCTTCGACCTGAAGAATGTCAACCCGAAAGCCAAGATCAGCGTGAAGCTGGTGGCCGAAAGCGGCGTGGGCACCATCGCCGCCGGCGTGGCCAAGGCCAAGGCCGACCTCATCGTCATCTCCGGCGCGGAAGGCGGCACGGGGGCCTCTCCGGCCTCGTCCATGCGCTACGCGGGAATCCCGCCCGAAATCGGCCTGAGCGAGACGCAACAGACGTTGGTGCTCAACGGGCTGCGCGGAAAGGTGCGCCTGCAGACCGACGGGCAGCTCAAGACCGGGCGGGATATCATCAGCATGGCCCTGCTCGGAGCGGAGGAGTTCGGCTTCGGCACGACGGCCCTGATCGTGCTGGGCTGCGTGATGATGCGCAAATGCCACACGAACCTCTGCCCCGTAGGCGTGGCCACGCAAGATCCCAGGCTGCGCGAACACTTCCGCGGGCATTATAAATATGTGGTGAACTACTTCCGCTTCCTGGCACAGGAAGTGCGCGAGTATCTGGCCGAGATGGGATTCACGCGGCTGGAGGACATCGTGGGACGCACCGACCTGATAGACATCAAGCCGCGCGAGAAGGACACGAAGACCGCCCTGCTCGACTTCGGCCGCCTGCTGCACAAGGTGGAGAACGATGCCGACATCCACCACACGACCGACCAGCACCACGACATCGAACACGTGAAAGACGTGGAAATCCTGGCCGCCGCCCACGACGCCATCGAACAGAAGAAAGAAATGTCGCTGGAATATGCCATCGCCAACACCGACCGTTCCGTGGGTGCCATGCTCTCGGGGGCCGTGGCCGCACGCTACGGCAACGCCGGACTGCCGGAACAGACCCTCAACGTGAAATTCAAAGGCTCGGCCGGACAGAGCTTCGGCGCCTTCCTGGCACACGGCATCAGCTTCAAGCTCGAAGGCGAGGCGAACGACTACCTGGGCAAAGGGCTGAGCGGCGGACACATCTCCGTGCAGCCTCCCGTCCGCTCGGACTTCGAGGCGGAGAACAACACCATCGCGGGCAATACCATATTATACGGCGCCACAAGCGGCGAGGTCTACATCAACGGACGGGTGGGCGAACGCTTCGCCGTGCGCAACTCGGGTGCCATCGCCGTGGTGGAAGGCACGGGCGACCATTGCTGCGAATACATGACCGGCGGACGGGTGGTCGTGCTGGGCGAGACGGGCCGCAACTTCGCCGCGGGAATGAGCGGCGGCGTGGCCTACGTCTGGGACAAGAACCACACGTTCGACTATTTCTGCAACATGGAGATGGTGGAACTCTCCCTGCTGGAAGACTCCGCCTCGCGCAAGGAACTGCACGAACTCATCCGCCAGCACTACCTCTACACGGGTTCCAAGCTGGCCCGCACGATGCTGGACGAATGGCCGCGCTACGTGGAGGAGTTCATCCAGGTGACCCCCATCGAATACAAGCGGGTGCTGGCCGAAGAGCAGATGCGCAAGCTGCAGCAGAAGATTGCCGACGTGCAACGGGATTATTAACCAATTCACGACAACTTAAAAACATAACGACAAAATGGGAAACCCTAAAGCATTCCTCACCATACCGCGGCAGGAAGCCGGATACCGTCCGGTACACGACCGCATCAACGACTACGGAGAAGTGGAACAAACCCTCAACACCGGCGAACGGAAGCAGCAGGCCTCGCGCTGCATGGACTGCGGCGTGCCTTTCTGCCACTGGGCCTGCCCCCTGGGCAACCGCCCGCCCGAATTCCAGGACGCGCTCTACAAGGGGAAGTGGAAAGAGGCGTACGAGATATTGAACGCCACGAACGACTTTCCTGAATTCACGGGGCGCGTCTGTCCGGCCTTGTGCGAGAAGAGCTGCGTGCTGAAACTGACCCTCGACGCCCCCGTCACCATCCGCGAGGACGAGGCGGCCATCGTGGAGGCGGCCTTCAGGGAAGGCTTCGTGCAGCCACGCACCATCCGCCGCAACGGGATAAGCGTGGCCGTCATCGGTTCGGGGCCTGCCGGGCTGGCCGCCGCCAACCAACTGAACCTGAAGGGATATGCCGTGACGGTATTTGAAAAGGACGAATACATCGGCGGACTGCTACGGTTCGGCATCCCCAACTTCAAGCTGAACAAGGCCATCATCGACCGCCGCATCGCGGTGATGGAGGCGGAAGGCATCGCCTTCAAGACCAGCACGCCCGTCGACGTGGAACACCTCCCCGAAGGGTTCGAGGCCTACTGCGTCTGCACCGGCACCCCCCAGGCACGGGACCTGGACATCCCCGGGCGTGGGCTGAAAGGCATCCACCTGGCCCTTGAGATGCTGGCACAGCAGAACCGCGTGCTGGCGGGACAGACCTTCAGCAAGGACGAGCGCGTCACCGCCAAGGGCAAGCGCGTGCTGGTCATCGGCGGAGGCGACACGGGAAGCGACTGCATCGGCACGAGCCACCGCCAGGGAGCGGTGGATGTCACCCAGATTGAAATCATGCCCAAACCGCCCGTCGGGCACAATCCGGCCACGCCGTGGCCGCAGTGGCCGGTGGTGCTGAAAACCAGCTCCAGCCACGAGGAAGGCTGCGTGCGCCGCTGGTGCCTGAACTCGAAACGGTTCATCGGCACGGAAGACGGGAGGGTCTGCGGCGTGGAAGTGGAAGAGGTGGAATGGATTCCCGCACCGGACGGAGGCCGTCCGGTAATGAAGCCCACGGGCCGGACGGAAGTCATCCCCGCCGACCTCGTCCTGCTGGCCATGGGCTTCCTCCGTCCCAAGCAACCGGAATTCCCCGCGAACGTGTTCGTGGCGGGCGACGCCGCCACGGGAGCCAGCCTCGTCGTGCGCTGCATCGCCGGCGGACGGAAAGCCGCCGCCGACATCGACCAATATCTCCAACCCTAAAAAGACAGACATCATGTGTGGAATTACAGCCATTTTCAATATCAAGGAACAAACGCCTGAACTGCGCCGGAAAGCACTGGCCATGTCCAAGAAGATACGCCACCGCGGACCGGACTGGAGCGGCATCTATTGTGGCAAGAGTGCCATACTTTGCCACGAGCGGCTCTCAATCGTGGACCCTCAAAGCGGCGGGCAGCCGCTCTACTCCCCGGACAGGAAACAGGTTCTGGCCGTGAACGGCGAGATTTACAACCACCGCGACATCCGTGCGCGGTATGCCGGACGCTACGACTTCCAGACGGGAAGCGACTGCGAGGTCATCCTCGCGCTCTACCGCGACAAAGGCACCGCCTTCCTGGAGGACCTGAACGGCATCTTCGCCTTCGCGCTCTACGATGAGGAGCAGGACGCCTTCCTCATCGCCCGCGACCCCATCGGTGTCATCCCCCTCTACATCGGACACGACCGGGAAGGCCGCGTCTATTGCGCCAGCGAGCTGAAAGCCCTCGAAGGTTTCTGCGACACGTACGAGCCGTTCCTCCCCGGGCATTACTACTGGAGCAAGGACGGGAAGACGACCCGCTGGTACCACCGCGACTGGATGGAGTATGAGGCCGTGAAGGACAACTACACGCCACGGGCCGCCAACGCCACCGTCACGTCCCCGGAAGAGGACAGCTACGCCGTCCAAGTCCGGGCCGTACGCGACGCGCTCGAAGCTGCCGTGCGCCGCCAGCTGATGAGCGATGTGCCCTACGGCGTGCTGCTCTCCGGCGGGCTGGACAGTTCGGTCATCTCGGCCGTGGCGCGGCAGTTTGCCAGCCGCCGCATAGAGACCGACGGGCAGAAAGAGGCCTGGTGGCCGCAGCTGCATAGTTTCGCCGTGGGCCTGGAAGGCTCGCCGGACCTGGCCAAGGCCCGCGAGGTGGCGGAACATATCGGCACGGTACACCACGAAATCCACTACACCATCCAGGAGGGACTGGATGCCGTGCGCGACGTCATCTATTACATCGAGACGTATGACGTGACCACCGTGCGGGCCTCCACGCCCATGTACCTTCTGGCCCGCGTCATCAAGAGCATGGGCATCAAGATGGTGCTGAGCGGCGAGGGCGCGGACGAGGTGTTCGGCGGTTACCTTTATTTCCACAAGGCACCGGACGCGCGCGCCTTCCACGAAGAGACGGTGCGCAAGCTTTCCAAACTCCACCTATACGACTGCCTCAGGGCCAACAAGTCGCTCTCGGCGTGGGGCGTGGAAGGCCGCGTGCCTTTCCTCGACAAGGAATTCCTCGACGTGGCCATGCGCCTCAACCCGGCGGTCAAGATGTGTCCGGGCAAGACCATCGAGAAGAAAGTCGTGCGCGACGCCTTCTCCGGCCTCCTGCCCGAAAGTGTGGCTTGGCGGCAGAAGGAGCAGTTCAGCGACGGCGTGGGCTACAGCTGGATCGACACGCTGAAGGACATCACCGCCCAAGCCGTCACGGACGAGCAGATGGCGCATGCCGCCGAGCGTTTCCCCGTTAACCCGCCGATGAACAAGGAGGAATATTATTACCGCAGCATCTTCGAGGAATACTTCCCCAGCGAGAGCGCGGCCCGCAGCGTGCCCAGCGTGCCCAGCGTGGCTTGCTCCACGGCCGAGGCTTTGGCCTGGGACGCCTCTTTCAAAGGCCGGAACGAACCCAGCGGACGGGCCGTGAGCGGCGTACACGAGGAGGCGTATCAAGAATAAAAACCGGAACATCATGAGAATCCCATTCACCAAAATGCAAGGGGCGGGCAACGACTACATCTATGTCGACACGACCCGGAATCCCTTGCCTCATCCCGAACAGCTCGCCGTAGCATGGAGCCGCCCGCACACGGGCATCGGCAGCGACGGCCTGGTACTGATAGGCCCTTCGGAACGGGCTGACTTCAGTATGCGCATCTTCAACGCCGACGGGTCGGAAGCCCGCATGTGCGGCAACGCCAGCCGCTGCATCGGCAAGTATGTCTACGAACACGGACTGACGGACCGGACGGACCTCACGCTCGACACGCTCTCGGGCATCAAGACGCTGCACCTGCACGTGATGGACGGCAGGGTGGAGACGGTCACGGTGGACATGGGTATGCCGGACGGCATCCGCACCGTGGACCTCGGAACGGCCTGCACCCCGCACGAAGGCATCACCGTGGACATGGGGAACCCGCATCTGGTCCTTTTCGTGGACGACGCGGAGGCCGTAGACCTGCCCGCCGTGGGACCGGCATTGGAACGCCACCCCCTCTTCCCGCACCGCGTCAATGTGGAATTCGCCCACGTCCGCCCCGACGGAAGCATCCGGATGCGCGTGTGGGAACGGGGTTCGGGCATCACCATGGCCTGCGGGACGGGCGCCTGCGCCACCGCCGTGGCAGCCGCCTTCTCCCGCCGGACCGACAGGCAGGCGGACATCATCATGGACGGCGGCACGCTCTCCATCGAATGGAGCAAGGCCGACGGACGAGTCCGCATGACCGGCCCCGCCGTGGAAGTCTTCAGCGGCACGATAGAAACTTTATCTTAACCGACAAATACAAGAAAACTTATGGCATTAGTCAACGAACATTTCCTTAAACTTCCGGGAAGCTACCTTTTCTCGGACATCGCGAAGAAAGTGAACGCCTTCAAGGTGACCCACCCGGGCAAACAGCTCATCCGACTGGGCATCGGGGATGTCACCCGCCCGCTGCCTCCGGCGTGCATCGAGGCCATGCACCGTGCCGTGGACGAGATGGCGGACGGAAAGACCTTCCACGGCTACGGCCCCGAACAAGGCTACGACTTCCTCATCGAGGCCATCCTCAAAAATGACTTCGCACCTCGGGGCATCAACCTCAGCCCGTCGGAAATCTTCATCAACGACGGGGCAAAGAGCGACACGGGGAACATCGGGGAACTCCTCCGCTGGGACAACAGCATGGCCGTGACCGACCCCATCTACCCCGTCTACATCGACAGCAACGTCATGTGCGGACGGGCCGGCGACCTGAAACCGGACGGACGGTGGAGCAACGTCACCTATCTGCCCTGCACGGCCGAGAACCATTTCATCCCGCCGCTGCCCGACCAGCGCGTGGACATCATCTACCTCTGCTACCCCAACAACCCGACCGGCACCACGCTGACCAAGGCGGAACTGAAGAAATGGGTGGACTACGCGCTGGCCAACGACACGCTCATCTTCTTCGACGCGGCCTACGAGGCTTACATCCGCGAGCCGGACGTGCCGCATTCCATCTATGAGATACGCGGGGCGAAGCGTTGCGCCATCGAGTTCCGGAGCTTCTCCAAGACGGCGGGCTTCACGGGCGTGCGCTGCGGCTACACCGTGGTACCCAAGGAGGTGACGGCCTTCAAGCTGGACGGGGAAGAGCGCGTGCCGCTCAACCCGTTGTGGAACCGCCGACAATGCACCAAGTTCAACGGCACCAGCTACATCACCCAGCGTGGAGCGGAGGCTATCTATACCCCGGAAGGCAAGAAGCAGGTGAAGGCCACCATCGATTACTATATGGAGAACGCCCGCATCATGCGCGAGGGGCTGCAAACCGCTGGCTTCACCGTCTACGGTGGGGTGAACGCGCCCTACATCTGGCTCAAGACGCCGGACGGAATGGGGTCGTGGAGGTTCTTCGAGCAACTGCTCTACGAAGTGAACGTGGTAGGCACGCCGGGCGTGGGCTTCGGTCCCAGCGGCGAGGGCTACCTGCGCCTCACCGCTTTCGGCCAGCGGGAGGACTGCGTGGAGGCCATGCGGCGCATCAAGACTTGGGGAAAATAAAGAAACACGCCTGAACATTTGTAGAAAAGCCGCAAATTGACTATGTTTGCAGGACCAACACAACCCTGCCTGGTTCACGCCCATAAAAAAGAACCGTCTTATGAACCTCAAACGATTGACAAGGTATGTGTTATGCCTGCTCCCCCTTGACGCGTCGGCACAGAAATGGCTGCCGGCCACACCGGACGAGACACGGGAAATCCGGCTGCTGGACTGCCGCTATCAGGCGGAAAGGCTTATCCATCTGCAGAATATCGACGCCTCCTCCGACAGCTGGAGCGTCACCACGGAAGAGCGTGCCGTACCGGACGGCACGCTCTTCGTGTTCCGCTTCAAAGCACTGAAGGACATGCCGGAAGCGGGAGTGGCCGTGGCTTTCGACCGCTACCGTTGGACGAGCGACAATTACGTGATGATTCCAGCATCCGTCTACAACGGCAACCGGCAACGCATCGTGAACCGCAACTATGCCACGGGGCTCGACCCTTCGGACTATGACCGCCGCGACCTGGCCCTGACCTCCAACCCCATTCCCCAACTCTCACCCGACTTCGGCAGCCCGTCGCTGCTGGAGGTCAGCGTCTGCAACGCCGCCACACCGGCCATCGCCTTTCTCGACCGAAACAAGGAGGAGGGAGTTCTCCTGCTCACGGACCAAGGCATCGAACGGAACGGCCAACTGCTGGACCACGGCCTCATCGTGGAAGAGTCGGCAGACCGGAGCTTGGCCTCGCTGGTCATCAGCGCCCCCGGTGTCCGGGAAAAGAAACCCCAGTTCATCGGCTTTACCGAAAGTCCCGACCGCGGCCTGTCCGTGAAGGAAGGCGACGAGATTGTCATCCGGGTGACACGGCTCACCTATCCCTGCCGGAATGTGCCGGAACTGCTGGCCCGCTTCATGCGGCAACGCAAGAGCCACATCCCCTGCGATGCCCCGCGCGACCTCGTCCCGATGAGCCGCGTGCGGGAAATCATGGAACGCAACATTGACGCACGCTACTACCGGAAAGACAGCGTGGAGTTCTACCGCCCGGAATCGGCGGACTGGATGTCCTATGGTTGGATTGGCGGACTAATCAACACCTACCCCATGCTGGCCATCGGCGACGAGGAACACCTGCGGCGCGTGAGCCGCACGTTCAGTTTCGCCTTGCCCCAAGGCCAAGGGCAGAGCGGATATTACTACGACATCCTGCAGCCGGACGGCAAGGTTCTCCCCCGCGACGCGGCCGCCGTGGTGCCGGGCATAGGCCTGACCCGCCGAAACGGGGATGTGCTTTATTGGATGGTGAAGCAGTTCGGCCTGATGCACAAGACAGGGCATGGAAAAGCCATCCGCCCGGAATGGGAACAGGACGTGCGGCGGCTGGCCGATGCCTTTGTCCGCACTTGGGAAGAAGAAGGTACTTGGGGCAATTACGTGCATGTGGAGACGGGCAAAGTGGCAGTCTATGGCACGTCCGGCGGGGCTATGGCCATAGGCGGGCTGGCCCTTGCGGCAGCATACTACCATCAACCGCACTACCTGCAGGTGGCCGAAGAGGCCGCCGATGCCCTCTACCGCGACTTCGCCATACGCGGGTTCACCTCGGGCGGATGCGGCGACATCCTGCAGAATGCCGATTCGGAAACAGCCGCCGCCCTCATGACCTCCCTCATGACACTGTACGAAGCGACCGGGAAAGAAGAATACCTGCGACAGTCCCGCGACCTGGCCCACCTTTGCGCCACATGGACCGTCTCGTTCGACTACCGCCTGCCGGAGGACACGCCGCTGGCCCGGTTGGATGCCAACCTGACGGGGGCCGTATGGGCCAGCACACAGAACAAGCACGGCGCACCGGGCTTCTGCACCCAGTCGGGCGATGCCTTGTTCAAGCTCTACCGCGCCACGGGCGACACGCTTTATGCCGAACTGCTGCGCGACATCATCCACGCCCACGCCGAAGGCATACAGTCCAACGGAAAAATTTCAGAACGCCTCACTTATTGCGACGCGGACCACCGTGGTTCCCGCGCCGACGGCTGGGAGACGGGGTGGAACGAGACGAACGGTGCGCTGATGGCCCTGGAAATCCCCGGCATCTACCTCCGCCCGGAGCGGAACGAGCTGTACGTGTTCGACCACGTAAAAGCCCGCATCATAAAGAACACGTCCGGGAAAACCGTATTGGGCATCACGAACCCCACGGCTTTCGACGCGGAGGTCACGATTCTGTCCGAAAACGAAGAGGAAGCCCGGATGCCGTTGGGTGACAACGCTTTCCCGGGCTGGAAACACAAAGTAAAGGTGAAAGCCGGAAAAACCGTCACCTACACCGTGCGTTCTTTTGGTACTCGCTCGGGGTCACGCCGAACTGCTCCTTGAAGCAGGCGGTGAAATACTTGCGGTTTTGGAATCCCAGGTCGGCCGCCACTTCGGACACGTTGCGCCCCGGGTCTTCCAGCATACGGCAGGCGTGCTTCATCTTGATGCGCCGGATGAAATCCAAGGGGGTGTCGCCGGTGACGGCCTTCAGCTTGCGCGACAAGGTGGAACGGGACATGTTCATGCCCTCCGCCAGCTTCTGCACGTCGAAGTCCGGTTCCCGGAGATGCGCTTCCACCACCTTCACCGCCTTTTCGGTCAGAAGACGGTCGAGCTTTTCCGTCTCGTCTTCTCCATGCGAGGTCTGGTTCAGATAGTCCCTCATCCTCACCAGCTCGGTGCTGTCGGCCCACAACTCCTCGTTCTTCCGTTTCAGCCGCCGGCTGTAGGCGTACGCGGCCCAGCCCATACCGCCCAAGCCGATGAGGACATACAGCCCATAGGCCCAGAAAGTCTCATACCATGCCGGAAGCCGGTGAAGCCTGAGCCTCGTCACCTCATGGCTCCACTGCCCGTTCTCATCCGTCGCCTTCACCTCAAAAGCGTATTCCCCCTTGGGCAGACGGCTGTAGACGGCCGTGTTCTGTCCCTCGCCCGTATATTGCCATGCCTCGTCTATCCCTCCCAGCCGGTAGGCATACCGGATTTTATGGGCCAGACGGTGGTGCAGGGAAGAAAAGCTGATTTCCAGACGGGCCACGTCCGACCGGACATCGACCACGGAATCCACACGGCAGGCTTCCCCTTCGTTCCCGAAAATCAGGGAACGGCGGTCCGCACGGATGTCCGTCACCGCCACACGCGCCGGTTCCGCCGCACGGTCCAACGCGTTGGATGGGGTGAAACGGCAGATACCGGATATGCCGCCGAAACAGATACGCCCGTCATGGGCCACGCACAAGGCCGTAGGAATGACGCGCCACAGCCCCATGGAACCGTCCGAGGTGAGATACTCGCGGTAAGAACCGTTCTTGGGGTTCAGCTCCATCACCATATTGTTCATCCCCACCCACACATGCCCGAACTCGTCCGTCACCACACGGTTCACCATATCGCCTTCCAATCGGCAAGTACGGTTATAGCTCCGCACCGTCCGGTTCTCCGGATTGAACGAGAGCAGGTCGCCCTCCTCGCTCCCCATCCACAACGTGCCGTCGGCGGCACAGGCCAAAGACGACAAAGCCTGCCGGAACAGATAGCGAAACCAGATGCCTTCCGGGCGGAGCGAATACAGCCCCTTGTTGTTGGTGGCCGCCCACAATATGCCGCTTGCGGACGGGGAGAAGGCGGTCACATGGCCTATCTCATAACATCGTTCCACCTTCTTGCCACGCAGGTCATAGCGTACCGCTCCCCGGTCCGTACCCATCCACAGCGTCTTCCCGTCCCCGCTTTCATACAAGGACGTGATATAACCCTGTTCCGGATGGCCGGCTTTAAGGTCCACCACATCCGACAGGCGCATCCGCATTCCCTCACGCACCAGCCGGAAAGCCTTCAAGGAGAAATCCGGCACGACCCATACGGCATGGGGCATACGGCTGGCCGTTATCTGCTTGACCAAGTTGAACGGCAAAGAAGAAGTGGACGGAAAATCCCAATGGCTGGACGTACGCCCGGTCTTTTGGTCGTACAGGAACAAGCCCGTACGCTCCAGAAACATCCAAAACGTCCCGTCGCCGTCATCATGCAAAGCCATCACCGCCGGTTGGAAATGCCCCTCAGGCCGAAGCTCCGGCAACGGAAGCCGTTCGGGAGCGTCCGCATCGGAATGCAGGATGAAACTCGGCATGTCGAAGGCCGACACCCACAAGTCGCCGCGGCGGTCCAGCATCACGTCGTTCAGCATCACGTGCGTCAGCGGGCGGTCCGTCTCCACACGGCAAGGACGCAATCTCCCGTCCCCACTGTCGTAGGCCTGCAGGCCGACCAAGGTCGTCGTCCATATCCTTTTGTGCCGGTCGTCTCTTACCATATATAATATGGGCGAGTCGCCCACCGCGCTTCCTTCCGTATTCTGGCGCACGAACATGGAGTCCGGAGGAGCCGAAGGTGAAAAGCGGTAAATCCCGCTACCCCACGTGGCGAGCCAGTAATAGTCCTGTTCCGCATCCTGCACGATGGCACTGAAATTGTGACGGAGATTTCCGTCCGGCAGTGGCACAGGCTCATCCTGTACGGTGTCCAGACGGTGAATCAGCCCGTTGGAATACAGCAGCAGGATTTCCCCACCGCGTCCTTCGCAAAAGCCATAGACATACGTGGACACGGAGTCATTCCGTGTGGGATACACCTTCAACAGACGGTGGTCACGATAGCGCAGGAGGGACCCCGACACGGAAATCCACACGCTCCCGTCCTTCGTCCGGTACATCTGGCGCACCATCCGCCCGTCCAGCAGCGGATGCCTCACCGGCTCGACCCGGTAGTCCCGCTTGCTCATCCTGTAAGCGCCCTTGTCCGTCCCGAACCAGATGCAGCCGTCCCCGTCCTCCGTGATGCACTCCACCAAGTTGTTGGCCAGCAGCCCGCGCCGGTTGAAATCCGAACGGAACACCTGGACCTGGTAACCGTCGTCCCGGCACAGTCCGTTCACCGTCCCATACCAGATGTAACCCTCACGGTCCTGATAGATACGGTGGATGGCGTTCACCGGCAACCGTTGGAGTGCGGGAATGTCCGTCATCTCCACCGGCACTGCCCGGCCACAAACCGCGCACAGGCAAAAAGACAGTATCAGGAAAAAGCATTTCATCATCCATGTGTTTTCTCTCCGCAAAAATACACATTTTGCACGAGCGGAAGCCCACGGAGGGGGACATTTTGCGTCAAAAAGGGGAGACAAATCCGCCAAAACACAATAAAAGCCCCTAATTGCCCACTATTGCCCCCTGTCATTGACGCGATTCACCTTACTTTTGCCTGTTGCCTTCTTCGGGCTTTACATTTTACAAAATACCACAAAGGATGAGACACAGAAAAACCTACATCGCGCTGTTCTCAGCGTGCCTGCTGCTCGCCCCGGACCATGAGGCCGCAGCGCAAAGCAAACTCTACCCCCGGCTCTTCGACCTGCAAGAGGTCACACTCGGCGACGGAGTCTTCAAGCAAGCCATGGAACTGAACGACCAAACGCTTCTGGAGTATGATGTGGACCGGCTGCTCACGCCGTTCTTCCGCCAGGCCGGTTTCACGGACTGGGAGCGACAGCATCCGAACTTCCAGAACTGGGGTTCCGGCAACTTCCGGTTGGACGGCCACGTGGGCGGCCATTATCTTTCCGCCCTGGCCTTGGCCTACGCCGCCTCGAAGGATGAGGACACGCGGGCCAAGATGAAGGAACGCATGGACTACATGGTGGACATGATGGACTCTTGCCAGCGCGTGTTCGACGACAACACCGACGGCCTCTACGGCTACATCGGCGGCCTGCCGGACAACAACGTCTGGACAGGCATCTACCGGGGCAACCTGACGGCTTACAACAACAACCGGGGCAACGTACCCCTCTATGTCATGCACAAGGTCTACGCCGGGCTGCGCGACGCTTACGTCTATGGCGGAAACGAAAAAGCCAAAGCCTGTTTCCTGAAGCTGTGCGACTGGGGCGTCAACCTCATCTCCAACATCAACGACGCCACCCTGCAGAGCATCCTGGACACGGAACATGGAGGCGTCAACGAGATGTACGCCGATGCCTACCGGATGACGGGCGAGGAGAAATACCTGGAAGCAGCCAAGCGTTTCTCCCACCGGACGATGATTGACAACATGCAGACGGTGAACACCACGTTCCTGGACAACAAGCACGCCAACACCCAGGTGCCCAAATACATCGGATTCGCCCGCATCGCGCAGGAGGACGAGGAGACAGCCGACTACCGCAACGCCGCCCACAACTTCTGGACCGAGGTGGTGGAACACCGCACCGTGGCCCTCGGCGGCAACAGCATCAGCGAACACTTCCTGCCCGCCTCGCGAAGCTCGGAATACATCACCAACCCCGACGGCCCGGAAAGCTGCAACACGAACAACATGTTGAAACTGACCGAAGACCTCTTTGCGGACGACCAGGACGCCAAGTATGCCGACTTCTATGAATACGCCATGCTGAACCATATCCTCTCCACCCAGAACCCGCACACCGGAGGCTACGTGTACTTCACCAGCATGAGGCCGCAACACTACCGCATGTACTCGCAAGTGAACCAAGGCATGTGGTGCTGCGTGGGCACGGGCATGGAGAACCACAGCAAGTACGGCGAGTTCGTCTACGCGCACTCGCCGGAGAACGACACGCTTTTCGTCAACCTCTTCATGGCCAGCAGCTTGAAGAACGAGCATTTCGCCCTGACCCAGGAAACCGGATTCCCGTATGGGGAGAAGACCGTGCTGACCGTGGACCAGCCGGGCGAATACGTGCTGGCCGTGCGCCATCCCTCGTGGTGCAAGGAGGGCTATAAAGTCACCGTGAACGGCACGGCACAGGACGTGGCCTCCACACCGGGAAGCTATGCCTGCATCAGCCGCACGTGGGCTGCCGGGGACAAGATAGAAGTGGACTTCCCCATGGCGTTGGAACTCGTGGCCTGCCCCAATTACGACAGCTATGTGGCCTTCCGCTACGGCCCCGTCCTGCTGGGCGCGGAGACCGGCACGGAGAACCTGACCGGGCAGTTCGCCGGCGAGGGCCGCATGGACCACTGCCCGTCCAACGGCGCACAGCTGAGCCTGACCTCCGCCCCCATGCTCATCGGCGAGCGCGAGGATGTGCTGGACTCCGTGGAAATGGTGGACCAGAGCCAACTGCACTTCAAGATCAAGGCGGGCCTTTACAACAGCGACCGTTTCGCCGGCCTTGTGCTGCGCCCCTTCTTCACCATCCACGAATGCCGCTACATGATGTACTGGAACCAGATGACAGAAGCGGAATGGGACGGCATCAAGGATGAGGTCATCGCCGAAGAGCAGGCCACCCAGGCCCTGCAGGACCGCACCCTGGACTTCATCGCTACCGGCGAGCAGCAGAGCGATGCCGGACACGTGCTGCAAGGCGACTTCGAGAAAGGCTCTTACTCCGGTGAGTTCTACATCGACGCCTTGTCGGGCAAATGGTTCAGCTATGTGTTCTCCACCCAAGGCGTAAGCGAGAACGTCTCCCTGATGTGCCGTTATCACAGCGCGGATGCCGGACGGGTCTGCACCATCTATATCAATGACAAGGAATTCAAGCGGATCACACTGGAGAAGAAAGACTTCACCGGCTTCTACAACATGGAATACCTGATTCCCGAAGAGATGCTGAAAGACAGCGAGGGCAACGTCCTGAAGGAAATCACCGTGAAGTTCGCCGCCACGGGAAGCACGCCCACGCCGGGCATCTATTACCTCCGCCTGCTGAAAGACTACCGCTTTCCCCAGCCCTACCAATTCGTCTGCACCCATTGGGTGTCAGGCGACGCGGCACGGGTGAACAGCATCGAATACGACCGCGTGGCCAACACCCTCAAGGTGTATGGCAAGGGCGGGAACAACGACATCGCCGTGCAAATCAGCAAATACCAGAACGACTCGTGCTACGTCACGGGCGACCAGAAATACCTGCTCGTCAGAGGCACCTCCCTGAAGACGGGCAGCGGACTCTCCTACCTCTGGTGGCTGAACGGTGCCAACCATGGCTCGCAAGTGGCCCCCACCTACCAGACCACGGACGACAATGGAACGTCCACCATCATCTGGGACATCACCCAAAGCGGGCTGACCGACTACATGCAGGGCGACAGCATCGGCCTCTCGAACCACGACAAGGCGTGCAGCACGCTCTTCGGCCTCACCTCCTCGGCGGCGGACGGCTCCGCCGTGCTGACGGACATCGGCTTCTACTCCCTCGGACAAGCCCTCGACAAATACCCGGAACTGGCGGAGACCATGAAAACCAACCGGTTCAGCGAGACCGCCACGGAGTTCCAGGCCACCCGCACCTTCCGTAACGCGCTTGTCGACAAAGCTTTCAAGGCTGGCGAATGGACTCCCCTGTGCTTCCCGTTCCAGATGAGCCGCAGCTTATGCGCGGACTACTTCACGGACATCAAAGCCTACAGCGGACTGGTGTTCTCCGAGGACGGCACACTGACCCTGTATTTTGAGGACGCCGACCTGATCGAGACTGGCAAGCCCTATCTGGTGGAAAGCCTCAGCGACATGGACCGCATGGAACTGTCCGCCGTCCGCTCCTACGCCACGGAGGAACCGGCCCCGCTCACCACCGGCAATGTGTCCGTACAAGGCACCTTCTGCCAAAAGGCCGTGGAGGCCGGCACCTATACCTATCAGGACGGGGAGTTCAAGGCCCATCCCGCAGCTGATCCGGTCAAGGGGCTGAACTTCTACGTCCAACTCACGGAAGAGGACCTGGCAAAAGTGAGCCGCGTGGCCGTCTCGTTCGACCCGCTGCCCACAGGCATCCGCCCCGTCCTTTCCGCCGGCCAGGCCCACGATGTCTACACCCTCGGAGGGGTCAGGATGAAAAGCGGCGCACGCGACGCCTCGGACCTGCAGGACCTGCCGCAAGGCATCTACATCATCGGCGGCAAGAAGACCGTCCGGAAATAGGCGGATACCCCACAAGACACTTTAACAATTAACCTATAAACAAAAGCATCATGAAACTAACAGCAAATCCATCACGCCGGTTGCTCCGGTATTTCACGCTCAGCGTGCTCGGACTGGCCGCCAACCAGATTGCGGCACAAGAACATTATCGCTTCAACTGCGAGGACTACATCTCCTGCGACGACGCCCGTGCGCCGCAAGCGAACTTCTCCTATGACGAAACCGCCAACACTCTCACCATCCAAGGCAGCACGACCAACGACGGGGGGAAGCACAACGTCGCGTTCGCGATGAAAAAGGAGAACGACGACAAGTACCACATCTACAACACCCAGGACTGGTTCCTCGTGGAGGCCACGGGCATCGCATCCACAGACCATGTCATCTGGTGGTTCAACGGCTTCAACACCAACGGGAAAGCGGCCACATACTGCGTGCCGACGGCCGACGGCAACAAGGACGGCGGCTGGGACATCTGGTAAAACCAGGAAACCCGCACACACGGCGAAGCCGGAACGCCTCACGGCGTCCCGGCTTCTTCATTGAATAACCAACAAATAGAGAATCCTTCCGTTAACGAATAAACAGTAATTCACGATACTTAGGCAAAGTCCACATCGTGTCATCCACAATCAGTTCCAACTTGTCGATGTGGTAACGGATCTCTTCCAGCATCGGGGCGATGGTGTCGTGGTAGGCCACGGCCTTCGCCCTTTCGCCTTCAATCTTGTTGGCCACCTTGCGGGCGTTGACCATCGCGTCCACATGCTCCTTGATGAAAGCCGTGCGCTCGGCAATCTCGCGGATGATGGCCAGGTTCTCGGCCGACAACCTGGCGGCCTCCTCCTCGCTGAACAACCCTTTCATCTTGTACACATTGTCAATCAGCTTGCTCTGGTACTCGACGGCCACCGGCACGATGTGGTTCATGGCCAGGTCGCCCAGCACGCGGGCCTCGATTTGTATCTTCTTGGTGTAGGTCTCCCACTTCACTTCGTTGCGGGCCTCCAGCTCCACTTTCGTCATCACGCCCGTCTTCTCGAACATGGCGACGCTCTCCGGCTTGAGGTAGTTGTCGAAAATCACCGGGCAGCTGGTCTCGCAGTCCAGCCCGCGCCGCTCGGCCTCAGCCTTCCACTCGTCGCTGTAGCCGTTGCCGTCGAAACGGATGGGCTTGCAAAGCTTGATGTACTTGCGGATGACCTGGATGAGGGCGGCCTCCTTGGCCTCGCCCGCTGCCATCAGGCCGTCCACCTCGGCCTTGAACTCCGCCAACTGCTCGGCCAGCGCGGCGTTCAGCGCGATCATGGCGCTGGCGCAGTTGGCCTCCGACCCCACGGCGCGGAACTCGAAGCGGTTGCCCGTAAAGGCGAAAGGCGACGTGCGGTTGCGGTCGGTGTTGTCGATGAGCAGCTCAGGAATCTGCGGGATGTCCAGCTTCAGGCCGTGCTTGCCGCCCAAGGACACCAGGTCTTCTTCCGGACTGACCTCCAGATGGTCGAGCACGCGGCTCAGCTGGTCGCCCAGGAACGAGGAGATGATGGCGGGAGGCGCCTCGTTGGCCCCCAGCCGGTGGGCGTTGGTGGCGCTCATGATGGAAGCCTTCAGCAGCCCGTTGTGGCGGTAGACGGCCATCAGCGTGTTCACGATGAACGTGATGAAGCGCAGGTTCTCCTCCGCCGTCTTGCCCGGTGCCATCAGCAGCACGCCGGTGTCCGTGCCGAGCGACCAGTTGTTGTGCTTGCCCGAGCCGTTCACGCCCTTGAAGGGCTTCTCGTGGAGCAGCACGCGGAAGCCGTGCGTCCGCGCCACCTTGCGCATCAGGGACATGATCAGCATGTTGTGGTCCACCGCCAGGTTGCACTCCTCGAAGATGGGCGCCAGCTCGAACTGGTTCGGGGCCACCTCGTTGTGGCGCGTCTTCACCGGGATGCCCAGTTCCAAAGCCTGGATTTCCAGGTCCTTCATGAAAGCGGCCACGCGGGTGGGAATCGCCCCGAAATAGTGGTCCTCCAGCTGCTGGTTCTTCGAGGCCTCATGCCCCATCAGGGTGCGCCCCGTGAGCAACAGGTCCGGGCGGGCGGCATACAAGCCTTCGTCCACCAGGAAGTATTCCTGCTCCCATCCCAGATAGGCATACACGCGCTTCACTGCCGGGTCGAAATAGCGGCACACCTCCGTGGCGGCCTTGTCCACCGCGCTGAGGGCTTTCAGCAGGGGTGCCTTGTAGTCGAGCGACTCGCCGGTGTAGGCGATGAAGATGGTGGGGATGCAAAGCGTGTCATCCACCACGAACACGGGCGAGGAGGGGTCCCACGCACTGTAGCCGCGGGCCTCGAACGTGTTGCGGATGCCGCCGTTGGGGAAGGAGGAGGCGTCCGGCTCCTGCTGCACGAGCAGCTTGCCCGAGAACTCTTCCAGCATCCCGCCCTTGCCGTCATGCTCCACGAACGCGTCGTGCTTCTCCGCCGTGCCTTCGGTGAGCGGCTGGAACCAGTGGGTGTAGTGCGTCACCCCCAGTTCCATGGCCCAGCGCTTCATGCCTGCGGCCACCTCGTCGGCGATGCTGCGGTCCAGGGCCGCCCCGTTGTCCATCGCGTCCACGAGCTTGTCGTACACTTTTTTGGGAAGATACTTGAACATCTTCTCGCGGTTGAACACATACTTGCCGAAGTATTCACTCGGACGTTCCTTCGGCACGTCCACTTCCTTGGCTTTCGCGTGGAACGCCTGTTCCACGACTCTGAATCTCAAATCTGACATAATCTTACCTAAGTATTTTGACTGTGATTAAACTGTTTCCCAAAACAAACGAATCCGTTACAGGTCGTAGGCCGACTCCCCGTGTTCGTAGATGTCCAGGCCTTCCTCCTCCACGCGCTTGTCCACGCGGATGCCCACCAGCTTGTCCGTCACCTTGAACAGGATGAACGTCATCACCGCGCTGAACACGATGGAGATGAGCGTGGCGAGCACCTGGATCCACAACTGGTGCCAGTCGCCGTAGAGCGCGCCTTCCACGCCGCCTTCGCCCGTGACGAACTGGGTGGCGAACACGCCCGTCAGGACAGACCCGAGGATACCGCCCACGCCATGCACGCCGAAAGCGTCGAGCGCGTCATCGTAGCCGAACTTAGGCTTCACGAAGGCCACCATCCAGAAGCAGATAGCGGAGGTAATCACACCGATGCACAAGGCACCCACGAGGTCCACCGACCCGGCCGCAGGCGTGATGGCCACCAGACCGGCCACGGCACCCGTGCAGGCCCCCACGGTAGTGGCTTTCTTGTTGACGCAAAAGTCAATGGCCGCCCAAGTGACCGCCGCCGCGCAAGTGGCGATATGGGTCACCAGGAAAGCGTTGGCCGCCAGGCCGTCGGCGGCAAGCCCGCTGCCGGCGTTGAAACCGAACCAGCCCAGCCACAGGAGGGCCGTGCCCAGGAACACGATGGGGATGTTGTGCGGCGTGATGGGATGACCCGCGCGGTAGTCACTGCGCTTGCCCACCATCAGGGCCATGACCAGTGCGGCCACCCCGGCGTTGATATGCACCACCGTGCCGCCGGCGAAGTCCACGGCCCCCATCTCCATCAGGAAGCCGCCGCCCCACACCCAGTGGGCCATCGGCATGTAGACCAGCACGCTCCACAGCACCGTGAAGAGCAGGAAGCCGGAGAACTTGACCCGCTCGGCGAACGCGCCCAGGATCAAGGCCGGCGTAATCAGGGCGAACATGCACTGGAACAGCACGAAAATCAGTTCCGGGATGCCCGTGGCCGTCAGCGTGTCCAAGCCGATGCCGTGTAGCATCACCTTGTCCAGCCCGCCGATGCCGTATTTGAAGAAAGAGCCGCCCTCGAAGCCCGTGCCGAAGGCGAAGCTGTAGCCGAACACCATCCAGAGGATGCTGACCACCCCGGCGATGGCCAGGCTCTGCATCACGACGCTCAGCATGTTCTTGCGCCGCATCAGCCCGCCGTAGAACAGCGCGATGCCGGGAATCGTCATCATAAACACCAACAACGTGGCCACGATCATCCACGCCGTGTTACCTGAATCCAATATCAAATGAGTATCCATAATCTTCCGTTTTTTAAATGTTCTTCAATAAGTCTTTTCACACGCGACGCCCGTCACTTCTCCTGCTCCGCGTTGTAGAGCGCGATGTCGCCCCGCTCGCCCGTGCGGATGCGGACGGAGTCCTCCACGGGGATGACGAAGATGCGCCCGTCGCCGATGTCGCCGGTGCGGGCCGCCTTCATCACGGCCTGCACCGTCTTCTCCACGTTCTTGTCGCGCACCACGATGTTGAGCAGCACGCGCTCGATGGAGCTGGTGTCGTAGGCCACGCCGCGGTAGATGCGCGCCTCGCGCATCTTGCCCACGCCGCGCACCTCGTAGTAGGAGAACCATTCGATGTCGGCCGCCAGCAAGGCTTCCTTCACGTCGTCGAACTTGGTCCTGCGGATAATCGCTTCAATCTTTTTCATAACCTTTACCTTTTAAAATCCTAACCTTCTTTTCTTCTTAGTTATCCTTCCGGCAATCTTCCCACCTTGCCAAAACGTCAAAAACTCATGCCGGCCACGAAGAAGCCGCGCTCCATCGCCGGGTTCCATATCACCTTGGCGAACAGCGGCAGGGAGTACCGTTCGGTAATCCGGATGGACTTCGCCGCCTGCAGGCTCACCTCGGACACCGCGAACCCGTTCGACCCGCCGTTATAGAAAGAGGTCTCCCACGGCGTGGCCCCCACCGCCGCGTTCCAGTCCAGTCCCGCCCAGCTGAAAGGCGCGGAGAGGGAAAGGTAGGACGAGTAGGCCCGCTTGCCGTCCGACTTCCGCCCGTCGTTGCCGCCGATGTTCGTGTACCAGTTCACGGCCAGGAAGCCGAAGTCATACCCCACCTGGGCCTCGTAGACATGCAGGGTGGACCAGCTGCCGAAGTGGAAATACTTCCCGTCGATGTCCGCCCCCGTCTTGAAGTTCGCGCCCTTGCTAAAGCTGTAGTCCGTCACCGACACGCTGAAGCCCTTCACGGCGTAGCCCAGCGTCAGGTCGAACTCCTTGGCGTACTCGCGCCCCCAGCTGGCCGACCCCCAGGCCGTCAGCGACAGCCCTTTCCACGACACGGAAGCCGAAGGCTGGATGCTGACGTCGCCCAGCTCCTGGCCGCGCCAGATGTAACCGCTCACCAGATCGGCCCCCACGGAGGCCTCCACCTTGTCCTGCGCCGCGGCTGCCGCCGGAAGCAGGACTGCCGTCAATCCCAAAAACACTGACTTTTGTAACCTTGTTCCCATTCTTTCATACTTTTTAATGTTCACAACTCCGTTTCATTCCCATCCGCTGCAGTCGGATTTCATTTTGCCGCTAAAACAATCCATAAAGAATCATTTTGCTTTTTTTTGCTGCAAAGTTAGAACAATCTGCAAACGCATCAAACAAAAACGGTTTCATTTTTACACAAAAATTATTCCTTACTTTCAATTTGACACCTTGCGGAAAGAAAGGACGTGCAAACTGTAAGCGGATGGAGGCGGGAGGCGGAAGAATGTAACCGGATGGCATTTTGTCAAAAACGGCCGCGCATGGCTGCCGCATCCGGGACGCAAGGCGGGGGCGGACGGAAATACGCGATTCTCGCGGCCTTGCGGCGGGACAGTATGACAGGAATCCGCCCTTTCCGCCGACATCCTGACCGCCGGAAACCCGCGCCATGCGGACGGCATCACCACGTGCGTCAGCCGTCCCGCCTTACGGGCGACAATCCGTCACTTGCATTTTGTGCGCCGCCGCGCCCCGTCTGGAAGCGGAAAACCGCCCGAAGCCCCCTTTTTCCCCGCTTCCCACACGCAGGAAAACCGCTTTGCGGCAAGAAATTTCCGTCTTTGCGGCAAGAAAGAAATTTCTTTCAGCAAAGAAATTCCATTTTTGCCGCACAAAAAAACGGGACGGGGCGGAGAAATGCTCGTATATTGCATTTCTCCGCCCCGTTTTCCGCCCATTTTTAACATTTCCCGTCCAGACGGCCCCGTTCCGCGAATGGGAAGGTATAGCAAATTCCTCCTTACGCTTTCCTTTTGACAGCAAACCTCCATAAACGGCCTACAAAACGTCATACCCAAAAAAGCGGCCACCCCTTCCGGGGCAGCCGCTCACAAATTCCATCCGGCATCCTATATTACCAGATGTCCCAGCCGCCGTTCTTGTTGCCGTCGGCCTCGAAAATCTCCTTGACGGAAGCGTCGCCGCCAAAGTCGATGCCGAGGCTGTCGGAAACCACGGACTGCGCCATCATGTCGCAGGCTTCCACCTGCACCGCCTCCACCACGGGAGACACATATACTTTCTTTTCCATATTTTTCTTACCTTTTTAAAGTTGATTACTTGATGATTTTCTTGCCGTTCACGATGTAGACGCCGCGCTGCAGGCCGTCCAAGGCCTCGGAAGCCTTCACGCCGCCCTTCACCTTCACGCCGCTGAGCGTGTACACGTCAACCAGCTGGTCGGCCGTTTCGCCGGACACGCCCTCGATGCCCGTCGTGCCGTCGCCAGCCGTGTTGCCGTCGATGCTGATGGTGCGAACGTTGGCCTGAGCCGGTTCGCCGCTATCGTCCGTCAGGGTGATATAGGCGCGGAAGCCCTTCAGGGGCACCGTGGCCTCAGCGTCGGCCACGTAGAACGTGTTGTTGCTGATGAAGTAGGCATTCGTCGGAACGTTCTGTGCGGAATAGTTGCCCGTCATGGCCACAGTGTAGTCGCCGGCCGTGCCGATGGTCTGTGCGGCAGGAGCGGCAGCGGTGACATACACGCCTTCAGCCGTGATTTCCGTCACATCCTCGCTCACCTGTACGAGATAAGGAACGCCGGCCTTCACGCCGTCCGTCACTTCCTCGGATGTCAGGTTGATGCCGTTGTCTGCCGTTGTCTCTGCTGCTGTCAGCTGAACCACCTTGGTAATCTTATTGGCTGTCAGCTGCTCTGCCGTCATGTCGAACGGTACGCAGAAGGTGTTCCACTTGGCGGTCTCTTCGCCGTCCAGTTTGGCGGACATGGCGCGGGTCATCATCACGTCGGCGTAAGTGTCGGAAGTGACGCTGTAAGCGTTGGCTTCGTTCAATTCAACCGCCTCATTCTGCATCTTGTACAGCTTCATATTATTACAGCCCATCCAATTGGCACCGTTACCTTCATCGGCCCTCATACCCAACTGAACATCTTTCAACGAAGCCTGTGCAAAAGACACGCTGTAAACATTATCCAATGTCTTACCGTCAGCCACAGCATCGCCCTTCACATCGCCCGCATAGACAGAAGCTTTCAAACCTATCGGAGTATCACCATCAAAAGACCCCGCCCCATTAGCATTCTGTCCAAATGCTTGCAACGTCATCTTGTAATTTCCGGCAGGAAGATTCACAGTCTGATACAAGACCCAAGTTCCGGCAGCGAACCCTCCGCCGCTTTGATAACTCTCATAGAACTGGCTGGGGTCATTGTTGTTATTGAAATTATTGCTCCAGGAATTAGTGCAAGAAACCCATCCGAAAGAAGAAACCGCAGCCTTAGTCATGCCTGTCACATCCGGATTCGTCAGATACAAGATGGTCACATCAAACCCTTGTTCTTCGGTAGGAGCGGCAATCGTGACAAACGAACGGGCCGCATCAGCCAACTTGTCGTAAGCGGCCGTGACGGCTTCTGCCGTCGTGAGGCTTTCATAGCCTTCAGCTTCCTCCATTGCGGCGGTCAAAGCCTTACTGTCCTCCTCGTTGCTGGTAGAATAGTCCAAATAACCCTGACACGCAGCCAACAACGCCTCCATATCCGTAGCCAAATCTGAAGCGGCCCCCTTATAATCCATAGCTTTCCGCAAAGCATCGTAAGCCGCATAATATTCTGACGCGGTCGTCACCGGAAGAGCCAAAGCCTCGTTCAACGCTTGAGCCACCCCTGACGACAAACCACTCTGGTCCAGACCTTCCACTTCGGTTTTCAAGGCTCCATACAACGCCTTGACTTCATTCAAACCATCGCTGACACGCACCAGACGGAAGTTGTCGAAGAACAAGTAGAGGTTTCCGTGAGGACCTTGCCCTACCATCTTCACGCCCATTCTGATTTTTCCGTCCGCAACCAGGACATTCCCGGTATTGAACCTGCCAGATTCAGGGTCTGCCGCCCAAACCGGGGCGACTTCCGCATATTTCGTGTCCCCGTCTTGCATCCAGCCCATAATCTCCCGCAGGCCGACCTCGCTGCTGCCATTGCTGCTCGTCGCATACATGTTTACGCGACCGCCAATGCCGGCCTGCCCTTGGATTGACACCATGTAAAGCCCGTTGGGAACTGAAACTTCCTGATAGAAGTCCAACCAACCGAAATTGTTGTCGTAATACGGCATGCCCAGGTCTGTACGTGCAGGCTCGATGTTCCTCGTCCAACCGGCCAACGGGTCTTCACCATCAAACCCCGGGTTCACGGCACAGAGCTGAGCCACATCGAAATTCGTCACGCCGTCTGCAACCACACCTTCTGCCGCCTCATAATATGCCTTGCATGCAGCCAGGATGGCATCCGTCTGTGCTGCCCAAACCGCAGCATCGGTGGAACCGAAAGCCGCCGTGCTGGCATTCTCCACTGCCGTGGCCAACGTTGCCTTGACTTCATCAGAGCCTGCGAACGCAGTGTTCACAGTCTCCGCATATCCTTTCATGGAAAGGAAGCCGGCAAAACCGTCCTTGGCTGTATTCACTTCCGAAATCAAGCTTGTGATTCCATTGATGGCGGTTGAATACTCTTCTATTGTGGAACATGTCTGGTCCTGTACAGCGTCTAATGAATTCACGTATGCCGTCGGCACCTGTCCTTCCACCGCATCGGCCAACGCATGTGCCTCGTTCACTCTCGCGGTCAAGATCGCCGCATATTCACTGATGTCACCGACGCCGTAATACGCCAAGCGGAAAGAGTCGAAAATCGTCCAGTCGTTTGTTGTCAGGGCGGACTTGCGGATACCCAAAGTCAATGTCCCGTCCGTCACGATGGCTTCCACTTCCGTGCGAGGATAAATCCCGGCACGGAAGTCCGTAGCAGCCTCAGCTGGCCAGGTCGGGATATTCCCTTTTTCACCGTTCAAAGTAACCTCCATAGTCCCTGCCGTTGTCTTGCCAAATCCCTCAAAAATGGAAGCCAGCGGTGTTTGGTTGCTCCCGGCATACAAATAAGAATTGATAACTTCGGCATTATTGGTCTTGCTGTCTGCCGCCGGTTGCGCGTCACCGTTCCGGTAAAATCCTAAGCAGGAAACTACATACACGCCATTGGGAAGTCCGCTGAGAGACTGATAGAAGTTCGCATCTTTCTGATTGTAAATCTCCATCAGCTTATCGTCATCGTTGCCAAGCTGGCCGCATACATTGTTGTCATTTGTCCACCCAAAAGGATTGACATTGCGTGAGAAGTTCGGGTTGGCGATGAAGAAGGAAGCGTCCACGCCGGATTCCGCCGTGGCCTGCGCCAGCTTTCCTTCACGCTGGCTTTTGGAAACCAGAATCCATTGGGCGTTGTCGGAAGATGCGTCAGAAACGTTTACAGACATCTTGGCGGCGGAACCGTCATAGCCAAAATAGGCTGTACCCGTACCCAAATTATAGACATTCTCCTTTCCGTCCACCGGTGTCAACGTCAGGTTGGCTTTATCCGCCGTCTGGTCCATCCATCCCTCTGCATTCAGGAAGCCCGAACCCATTCCCGTATTCAAGGTATAAAGGTTGTCCCCTACCGAAGTGAAAGTGATGGGAACGCCAATTTCAGCAAAGGTTGCGAACGTGCCAAAATCGCTGCCGCCTTCGAGGAACTTCCCGGCACCCACGTTGTACAGATAATAGACTTGTCCGGAAACCACAGCTTCCCCCTCATAGGAAAGGGCCTGCACGTCACGGGCTTCCGCCTCATCCGCCGCAAGCGGATTTACCCTCCCCAATTGCTGATTTTCAAGTAGTTGCAAAGACCAACTACTGTTTGCGAGCCGGACGGCCTGCGTCCCGACCACGCCGGCGGCCACGAGAGCCGCCGCAAAAAGTAACTTACTTTTCATTTGTTTTTAGTTTTTAGGTTATTGAATTATTTCCCCCTTTCTATGTACTATTACGAACAAGCCCCCCGAAATGCACAAAGAAAGCCCGACTTTTTTCCTTAAAAAAACTTAAAGCCGCAAATGACGGACAAAAAAAGCGCAGCAGAACAAAGAAGCGCAAGGAAAAGAAGCCCGGAAAAAGGAGGGGAAGGAAACTGCGGGGAAAGGAGGAAGCCGCGAGGAAGACCACCCCGCCTGAAAGGCATACCTGGATGGGGCAAAACCGGCAAGAAGCAACTGCCCCGCCTGAAAGGGGGGCTGGCCTGAAAGGCCTGAGGGGTCTCACGCCCACGAATGCACACGCTGAAAGTATGCCCCGTTGATGTGAAACCCCTCAGTCGCTCCGCGACAGCTCCCCTTTCAGGCGGAGCAGCCCTGCGGGCGTCAAAACGCCCCCGCTCCCGCCTCATCAGAAGTAGAAGCCCAGGCCTATCTTGAGGCCCACCTTGCTGCCGTCCGAGAAGTCGTTCAGGCTCATGTGGTAGTACACCGCCGGCTCAATCGTGATGAAATGGTTCACGAAGAAGGCATAGCCCACCTCGGGACAAAGCTGCACGTTGTTGATGCTCTTCGTGGCGTGTTCGTATTGCAGGCCGATGCCCATGTAGACCCCGTTCTGCGTGAAATAGTAACGGCCTCCCGCCCCGATTTGGAAATGGTCGGTGTAGCGCGTGTGGTCGTAGCCTAAGGTCCCGTAGAGCATCCAGGCCTTCTGCAGGAAGTAACCGCCGTTGAACTCCATGCCGAAGTTGAACTTCTCGCTCGAACTATAGGAAAGCCCCAGGCCGGTGGTCGAAGCCGAAACATACGTGGTTCCCTTCTCAAACTGTGCGTTCGCACTCACTGCCGCCATCAGCAGCAGCAAAGAAAGCATGATTTTCTTCATATATGCAACACTCTTATCTTTGATTAATATTAATATTCGTATTCCGTCACTCCGCCAAGGCCTTCCTCATCCGCACGTGCCACCGGACGAACAAGGCCAGCAGCAGGGCCGACACCACGACTCCCGCCGCGCAGCTCGGCGCATGGGGCAGGCTGAAGCCTTCGGGCGCCACCAGGATATAACTGGTGCAGACCGCCGTCATGAACAAGGCCGGGAACAGCGAGATATAGAAGTTCTTCCGCTTGCGCGCCAGCCATACCGTGACCGCCCAGAGCGTAAAGATAGACAAAGTCTGGTTAAACCACGCAAAATACCGCCACAATATGTCGAAGTTGATATTCATTAACACTGCGGCGATGACAAAAAGCGGCAGGGAGACGGCCAGACGGCGCCAGACGGTGCTTTGCTTGTAGTGCAGGAAGTCGGCCGTGATCAGACGGGCGCTGCGGAAAGCCGTGTCGCCCGAGGTGACCGGGGCCGCCACCACGCCGAGGATGGCCAGCACCGCCCCGAACGCGCCCATCCAGTTCTGGCAGATGGCGTTCACCACGATGGCGGGGTTGGAATTGCCGTCCGGCGCCATCAGCCTGGCCAACGCCTCGTAGCTCCCGGCGAACTTGATGGCCGCGGCCGCCCAAATCAAGGCCACCACGCCCTCCGTAATCATCGCCCCGTAGAAGACCCTCCGGCCCAGCCTCTCGTTCTTCATGCAACGCGCCATCATCGGGCTCTGCGTGGCATGGAAACCGCTGATGGCCCCGCAGGCAATGGTGATGAACAACATGGGGAAGACGGACAGTTCCTTGTTGGGATGGTGGTTCTCGAAAGCAGACGTGATTTCCGGCATCCAGCCGTCCTGGGTGAAAATGCCCCACATCACGCCCACCGCCATGAACAGCAGGGCGAAACCGAAGATGGGATAGATGCGCCCGATGAGCGCGTCGATGGGCAACAGCGTGGCCAGGATGTAGTACACGAAAATCACGACGCTCCAGAACATCTGGCTGCCCCACACGCCCCAGCCCTCCGTGAGGGAGGCCAGCAGGCCGGCCGGTGTGGTGACGAACACCGTGCCCACCAACACCATCAGCACCAGCGAGAAGACGCGCATCACCAGACGGATGCCGCGTCCCAGCTCGTCCCCCACCAGCTCGGGCAGGCTCGCCCCGTTCTTCCGCAGGGAAATCATGCCCGAAAGGTAGTCGTGCACCGCACCGCCGAAGATGCAGCCCAGCACGATCCACAAGTAAGCCGACGGCCCGTAAAGGATGCCCAGGATGGCACCGAAGATGGGTCCCGTCCCGGCGATGTTCAGGAACTGGATGAGAAAGACCTTCCAAGTCGGCATCGGAGTGTAGTCCACTCCGTCGGCCATCGTGTAGCAAGGGGTCTTGCGGGAAGGGTCGGCACCGAAAATCCTCTCGACCACCGCGCCATACACCACGTACCCCAGCACCAGCAGCAACAACGCAACGCAAAATGTAATCATATCAAACGGATTATTAAAATCACGCAAAAATAATAAATTGTATCGTAAACCGCCGCATTTATCCCCGAAACTTTCATTTTATAGCCCGAAAAGCTTAACTTTGCAAGACAACCAAACAGAATATGCCCTATGAAAAGGCTATGGTCCGCCTTCGCCCTATATATTATAATAGGTGTAGCAAACAGCCTGACCCATGCGTCCGCCCAAACAGCCGGCCTGACCGAACCTCCCAAACGGGAGACACGGGCCGTGTGGCTCACGACCTACAGCAGCCTGGACTGGCCCAAGGCCAAAGCGGCCTCCCCCGCCGGCATCGAGGCACAAAAGGAAGAGCTGCGCCACATCCTGGACCGCCTGCAGGAACTGCGCATCAACACCGTCCTGCTGCAGACCCGCGTGCGCGGCAGCGTCATCTACCCCTCGGCCATCGAACCATGGGACGGTTGCCTGACGGGCGTCCCGGGACGCGCGCCGGGCTATGACCCGCTGGCCTTCGCCATCGACGAATGCCACCGGAGGGGAATGGAACTGCACGCGTGGATGGTGGCCATCCCCTGTTTCAAGACCGCAGCCGCCCGGCACATGGGGCCGCGGTCCGTGCTGAAGACCCATCCGGAGCTTTGCGTCCGCCACGGCGACAGCTGGTACCTGGACCCGGGACAGCCGGGGACAGCCGCCTACCTGGCATCCCTCTGCCGCGAAATCGCACAGAACTACGACGTGGACGGCATCCACCTCGACTATATCCGCTATCCGGAGAACGCCGCGAAGTTCAACGACCGCGCCTCGTACCGGAAATACGGGCAGAAACGCGACAAGGCCGGATGGAGGCGGGACAACATGACCCGCTGCGTGCGGGAGGTGTACCAAGCGGTCAAGGCGGTCAAGCCCTGGGTCAAGGTCAGCTCGTCCCCCATCGGAAAATCCGGCGACCTCAGCCGCTACTCTTCTTACGGGTGGAACGCCTACTCCGCCGTCCACCAGGACGCGCAAGGCTGGCTGCGCGAAGGCATACAGGACATGCTGTTCCCCATGATGTACTTCCGCGACAACCATTTCTACCCCTTCGCCATCGACTGGAAGGAGAACGACAACGGACGGCCCGTGGTGCCGGGACTGGGCATCTACTTCCTCAGCCCGAAAGAGAAGGACTGGCCGCTGGAAGACATCACTCGCGAGCTGTCCTTCATCCGCACCCTGGGGCTGGGCGGGCAGGCTTACTTCCGCTACGCCTATCTGGACGACAACCACAAAGGACTCGCCGACTTCCTGAAGGACGTGTACTACCCCGGGCCGGCCCTTCCCGCCGAATGCCCCCACCCGGACGGACAGCCCCCCGCCGCGCCCGGAAACCTGCGGGAATGCCACGAGGCATCGCGCTACACGCTCCGGTGGGACTCCGTGCCGCACGACGCCGGAATGCGGTACAACGTCTATGCCTCACAGACCTGTCCTGTGGACATCTCTTCGGGACGGAACCTGATAGCCGCCAGCCTGGACTCCTGCAGCCTGCCCATAAACGGCGTGTTCTGCGCCTTGCACAACGTGTGCTTCGCGGTCACGGCCATGGACCGCTACGGACGGGAAAGCGCACCCGCGCAGCTGGCCACCGGCATCTTCAGGAACTCGGAAACACCGCAAGGCTTCCTGCCGCACGACTCCGCCACGCTCCCCCTTCCCGCACAAGACGACGCGCCCTATGTGGCCGTCGTGGACCTGTTCGGGCGCATCGTCCGCACGGCCCCCTACAGCCGCCGGCTCGACATCGCCTCCCTGCCACGAGGCATCTACCAGGTGCGGACGCTGGGGAAGAAGGGGCGTTCCGTCCCCATTGGCTTCTTTATCCGATAAAACCGACCCGCTTATGAGAACCGTCAGACTCATCACCTGCGAAGACCCCTTCAAGGCCCACGTCATACAAGGGGCATTGGAGAACGAAGGCATCGCCTCCGTGCTGCACAACGAGAACGCGTCCAACGTCCTGCGCGGACTTACTCCGACCATCACGGGCGTGGACATCCTCGTCTATGAGGACGACTACGAACGGGCCATGGCCCTCCTCGAACGGAACCAGATGATACCGGAACAGCTGAAATACTGTCCCTGCTGCCATTCCCCAAACATCAGATTCACCCTCAAAAAAGGACACCGCCTGAGAGCTTATGCCGCCGCCGCACTCAGCCTGCTGGCCATGGCCCCTCCGGGCACGGCGCACTGGGAATACGTGTGCCGGGACTGCGGCGCACGCTTCGACCAGCCCGTGGGACGGGAGAAAGGAGGGGATGACCGCCATGAATGAACTTCGTATCAGAGCAGCCCGCCCGGAAGACTTGGACGTGCTGATGAGCATCTTCGCCCATGCCAAAGCTTTCATGCGGGAACAGGGGAATCCCCATCAATGGGAAGACGGCTACCCCTCGGCAGAGCTGATTTTACATGAAATCAGCCAAGGACATTGTTTCGTCTGTGAAGGACCGGACGGCGAAGTGGCGGGCACTTTCTGTTTCTCTGTCGGTGAAGATCCCACCTACACCCATATTGAAGGAGCTTGGTTGGACCAGACCCGCTACGGGGTCATCCATCGGCTGGCCTCCAACGGAAGAGTGAAAGGTGTGGCCCGACAGTGCATCGCCTGGTGCTTTGCCCGGCACAACAATCTGAGAGCAGACACTCACGCCGACAATCTCATCATGCAAAAATTATTGGAAGACAACGGTTTCCAGAAGTGCGGCATTATCTACACTCGGGAAAGCCCACGAATCGCCTATCAGAAAAGATGAACCGGTCTCAAACGGATACCTCCGTACTTTGGGCTGCAATCTGCCGTAACAACGTTTCGACTTTACTACAAATCCGTTACATTATTCAAAACCGATGCATTATCATCAGCCGGAACGCATCACCATCAGCCACAAAATTCTAACTTTGCTCCGTCAAACGTAACACGTATTTCATCATGAGAAGAATTATCACATTCCTTTCTTGTGCCGTAATGGCCTTGACCACCACCGCACAAAGTGCAAGGGAGGAAATCCAAGCCCATCCGGCCTTGGCCGCCGGGAAGTACTACGCATACGAGGCACCGGAATACACTCCCGTCCAAGCCCCCAAAGGTTATCAGCCTTTTTATATCTCCGCCTTCGCACGACACGGCTCACGCTACCTGACCAAACAAAAGAAATATGACAAGTCTTTGAACATCCTGTTGGAGGCCGATGAAGCGGACGTGCTTACACCCGATGGCAAACGCGCCCTGAAAGTGGTGGCCGGACTGCGACAAGAGGCAGAAGGCCGATACGGAGAACTGACCCCCAAAGGAGCAGAACAACACCGCGGACTGGTACGCCGCATGGTGAGCCATTATCCGGAAGTGTTCACCAATGGCACGCATGTGGACGCCCGCTCAACCTATAAGACCCGCGCATTCCTCTCCATGGCAGCCGCTTGTGTGGAACTGAAAGGACTGAATCCCCAGTTGAACATCACGACAGAAACCAGCGAACACGATGCTTACTACATCAAATACAAGAACCCGCTGTTCGAGGCCATGCATCTGGAGAACATCGATTCGGTCTACCATGCGGCAGACAGCATATACATCCATCCGGAAAGACTGATGAACCAGTTGTTCAACGATTCGGCTTACGTGACCGACCATATCAGCGACCCTGCCGGACTGATGGCAGACCTGTTCGAGCTGCATGGCATCAGCCAAAGCAGCTACGGCCAACCGGATCTGAGTTTTCTCTTCACCGACGAGGAACGTTATAACTTGTGGCAACGCAACAACTTCGAATGGTATTACGAAAAAGGCGCCTCACCGCTGAGCGACGGTTGTATGTACACCTTGGAACGCAACCTGCTGGAAAACTTCGTCACCACAGCCGACACGGTCATCGCCTCGGGTCGGAACAATGTCACCCTCCGATATGGGCACGATACCAATCTGGCGCCGTTGGCCACCCTGATGGGAATGAACCGTCTCCAGACGGCCACCACGGACTGGCAACGTATTGCTGATACTTACCGTACCTACCGCCTCATCCCCATGTGCGGTAATGTCCAACTGATTTTCTACCGCAAGACCGAAAACAAGGATATTCTGGTACTCCCACTCCTGAACGAACGCCCGGCCACTTTGCCGGTCAAAACTAATGTGGCTCCATTCTACCATTGGACAGATGTGCGCCAATATTGGATGGATACGGTAAAACGTATCACCCTACCGGAGAAGGTAGAGCCTTAGCCGGAGATGACGGTACCACCCACAAAGCCGCACGGTAACACGAAGAAGGAATAACAGGCGTCAGCGGCAGATAGCCGGCTGACAGCTTGCCTTCCGTCATCCGCCAAGGCCTCTCCCGCATCTTCCGTTCCTGGTCGGCCAACAAGTTCCCCTCCTCCGCACAATAATCAATGCCGAAACGAGCTTCTATTCCCGGAGCAAGGAAACGCGCCAGACTGGCGGCCACATGTCCCATCGTACGTCGGAGATTCACCTCCACACAAGGATGAAGGAACAAGGTTTCATGTCCTTCCCTCCGACACAACATCATGTCCACCCCGAAAGGGCCACGGTAACCACCGTCCAACACGTGGGAAAAATAAAGCGTCAGGTCATCCCTCAACGTCTCCCATAAAGCATAAGGGACAAAGGAAGTCAACCAACGGATATGCTCCTCTTCCGATACAACCCGGTTTCCAGCATACGTGCCACGTACGGTCGTGAAGAATCGGGAAAGCCCTTCGTAGGTAACCCCTCCTTGTCCATCGGAATGGAACTCCATGGCAAAATCATACACCTTATTATATAGAGGTTCCACCACCACACCTCCTTGCTCACGCAGCACCCGACGGCACCATCCGGAAAGCGGCGGCTGATAGCAACCCTGCCCCAACCGTAACCCTTTTCCACTACCCGACCAAGGAGCCTTCAGTATCGTCCGGGGATAATACGACAACAGACGGGCAATTCCGGCCTCATCCGTACAATAGAAAGACTCACCGCATAACCAGTCTCCCCACCGTCGACCGACAGTAGAACCAGTGCCACGCAACCAAGCCAACAAATCCACCGCACGGTGACGGCTGCCCTCCTCACGGAAACGGCGCAACATCTCCTCGTCCGGCAAGATTGCCGGATTTACTCCGGCCAAAACCAACCGGCGCACCAGTAAAGGGCTCCAGCCCCACGGAGACACTTCCGCCTCTACCGGAAGACACTCCCCATCCGTCCATTCCAACGGAGGCAACCCTACGTCATTTGCCTCAGCCCATTGCCGAACTCCATCCGGACGACCCACACAAACCGTATCCCCCGCACACGCCCACCAAGCCGGCAAGGCCGACAAATCATCAGCCATCTGCCGGGCCGAACGCGGCGGAATGAAATACGGACTGAAACAAGCCAACGCCAAATCGTTCTCCGGATTGAAAATATGCCACTCCATGCCACAAATTTAGGAAAAAGGAAATATTTTGCCAACTCTACTTTGCATTTATTAGGTTTTACACTATCTTTGCAAATCGTATCAAGCATCGGAAATGGAGTCTTTCTTCAGAACACACGCCTATCTCGTGGAGCATACCAACGCTCCGGTCCGTCGCGCCCTCATGGACGAGATTGACTGGAACGACCGTCTGATAGGAATCAAAGGCACCCGGGGCGTGGGAAAGACCACTTTCCTCCTGCAATACGCCAAAGAACATTTCCGCACGGAAAACCGCGACTGCCTGTACATCAACCTGAACAACTTCTATTTCCAAGGCAAAGGCATCGCCGAGTTCGCCACGGAGTTCTACCACGCCGGCGGAAAAGTACTGCTCATCGACCAGGTGTTCAAGCAACCGGACTGGAGTTCCGACCTGCGCAAGTGCTACGACACGCTTCCGGGACTGAAAATCGTATTCACCGGCTCTTCCGTCATGCGGCTGAAGACAGAAAACCCGGAACTGAACGGCATCGTCAAGTCCTACAACCTGCGGGGGTTCTCCTTCCGTGAGTTCCTCAACCTGCAGACGGGCAACAACCTCCACCCTTACACGCTCGATGACATTTTGCACCGCCACGAGCAAATCGTACGGGAAATCCTGCCCAAAGCCAGCCCGCTGAAGTATTTCCAAGACTACCTGCACCACGGTTTCTATCCCTTTTTCCTCGAAAAGCGAAACTTTTCGGAGAATCTGCTCAAGACGATGAACATGATGCTCGAAGTGGACATCCTCCTCATCAAACAAATCGAGCTGAAATATTTGACGAAAATCAAAAAATTGCTATATTTGCTCGCGGTGGACAGCCCGGTGACCCCCAACGTCAGCCAACTGGCGGAAGACATCCATACGTCCCGCGCCACGGTCATGAACTACATCAAGTATCTGGCGGACGCACGGCTCATCAACATGATCTACAAGAAAGGCGAGACATTCCCCAAGAAACCGGCCAAAATCATGATGCACAACAGCAACCTGATGTATGTCATCTACCCGTGCAGGCTGGACCGGAAAGACATCCTGGAAACCTTCTTCCAGAACACGGCATGGAAAGACCATAAAGTGGACAAGGGAGACAAGGACATCTCGTTCCTGGTGGATGAAGAGCTGAGGTTCAAAATCAGCCCGAACGAAGGACGTAAACACATGCCGGACATCTTCTACGCCCGTGACGGGATAGAAATCGGACGAGGAAACGAGATTCCCGTCTGGCTATTCGGCTTCTTATACTAAGAGAGATATAAAGAAATTGTAGTTTAATCTCGTAATATTAATTACTATTATGGCAAAAGAAAAGAAGTTTATCACTTGTGATGGCAACCAGGCCGCAGCGCATATCTCGTATATGTTCTCCGAGGTTGCAGCCATCTACCCCATCACTCCGTCGTCCACGATGGCTGAGTACGTGGACGAATGGGCCGCACAGGGCCGCAAGAACATCTTCGGCGAGACGGTGCTGGTACAGGAAATGCAGTCGGAAGGCGGTGCTGCCGGTGCCGTACACGGTTCTCTGCAGGCCGGTGCGCTGACCACCACCTATACGGCATCCCAAGGCTTGCTGCTGATGATTCCGAACATGTACAAGATCGCAGGCGAACTGCTCCCGTGCGTGTTCCATGTTTCCGCACGCACGCTGGCTTCACACTCCTTGTGCATCTTCGGCGACCATCAGGATGTCATGTCCTGCCGTCAGACCGGCTTCGCCATGTTGTGCGAAGGTTCGGTGCAGGAAGTGATGGATTTGGCCGGCGTGGCCCATTTGTCCACCATCAAGAGCCGCGTGCCGTTCCTGAACTTCTTCGACGGTTTCCGCACCTCACACGAGATTCAGAAGATTGAAATGCTGGAGAACGACGACCTCGCCCCGCTCGTGGACCAGGAAGCTTTGTCCGAATTCCGCCACCGCGCCCTCTCGCCCGAACATCCCGTGGCACGAGGCATGGCCGAGAACCCTGACACGTTCTTCACCCACCGCGAGTCCTGCAACCCGTACTATGATGCAGTACCCGCCATCGTGGAAGACTACATGAACAAGATTTCCGAGATTACGGGACGCAAGTACGGCCTGTTCTCTTACTATGGAGCTGAGGATGCCGACCGCGTCATCATCGCCATGGGTTCCGTGACCGAAGCTATCCGCGAGACCATCGACTACCTGGCCGCCAAGGGCGAAAAGGTGGGCTTGGTGGCCGTACACCTCTACCGTCCGTTCTCGGCCAAGCACTTCTTGGCTGCAGTTCCGGCCAGCGCCAAGAAGATTGCCGTCCTGGACCGCACGAAAGAACCGGGCGCCAACGGCGAACCGCTGTACCTGGACGTGAAGGAATGCTTCTACGGCAAGGCCGACGCCCCCGTCATCGTAGGCGGACGCTACGGTCTCGGCTCGAACGACACCACTCCGGCACAGATTCTGGCCGTGTATGAGAACCTCGCCCTTCCGGAACCGAAGAACCAGTTCACCGTGGGCATCATCGACGACGTGACCTTCACTTCGCTCCCGCAAGGAGAGGAAATCGCCGTGGGCGGCGAAGGCATGTTCGAAGCCAAGTTCTACGGCTTGGGGGCCGACGGTACGGTGGGGGCCAACAAGAACTCCGTGAAAATCATCGGCGACAACACGAACAAGCACTGCCAGGCCTACTTCTCTTACGACTCCAAGAAGTCCGGCGGTTTCACTTGCTCGCACCTGCGCTTCGGCGACTCTCCCATCCGTTCCACTTATTTGGTGAACACGCCGAACTTCGTGGCTTGCCACGTACAGGCTTACCTGCACATGTACGACGTGACCCGCGGCTTGAAGAAGAACGGCACCTTCTTGCTGAATACGATTTGGGAAGGCGAAGAGCTGGCCAACAACTTGCCGAACCGCGTGAAGGCTTACTTTGCCAAGAACAACATCAAGGTTTACTACATCAACGCCACGAAGATCGCACAGGAAATCGGGCTGGGCAACCGCACCAACACCATTCTCCAATCTGCTTTCTTCCGCATCACCGGCGTCATCCCCGTGGATTTGGCCGTAGAACAGATGAAGAAGTTCATCGTGAAGTCCTATGGCAAGAAGGGCCAAGATGTGGTGGACAAGAACTATGCAGCCGTTGACCGCGGTGGCGAATACAAGGAGCTGGCCGTCGACCCGGCATGGGCTACGCTCGAAGCCGAACCCGCACAAGCCAACGACGACCCCGCATTCATCAACGAAGTGGTGCGCCCCATCAACGCACAGGACGGCGACCTGCTGAAGGTTTCCGCCTTCAAGGGTATCGAAGACGGCACTTGGCCGCAAGGCACTGCCGCATACGAGAAGCGCGGTGTGGCCACTTTCGTTCCGACTTGGACGCCTGAGAACTGTATCCAGTGCAACAAGTGCGCCTACGTTTGTCCTCACGCCGCCATCCGTCCGTTCGTTCTCGACGCTGAAGAAGTCAAAGGCCTCAACGCGGCAAGCATTGAGATGAAGGCTCCTGCCGCCATGAAGGGCATGAACTTCCGCATCCAGGTGAGCGTCATGGACTGCTTGGGCTGCGGCAACTGTGCCGATGTCTGCCCGGGCAACCCGAAACTGGGCAAGGCCCTCACGATGGTGCCGCTGGAGCAGGAACTCGACGAAGCTGCCAACTGGGATTACTGCGTGAAGAACGTGAAAAGCAAGCAGGACTTGGTGGACATCAAGAGCAATCCGAAGAACTCACAGTTCGCCACTCCGCTCTTCGAATTCTCGGGCGCTTGCTCGGGCTGCGGCGAGACTCCGTATGTGAAGCTGATTTCCCAGCTCTTCGGCGACCGCGAAATCGTGTCCAACGCCACGGGTTGTTCTTCTATCTACTCCGGTTCCATTCCTTCCACGCCGTACACGACGAACGAGAAGGGACAAGGTCCTGCTTGGGCGAACTCCCTGTTCGAGGACTTCTGCGAATACGGCATGGGTATGGCCTTGGCCAACAAGAAGATGCGCGCCCGCATCAAAGCGATTTTAGAAGAAGCCATCGCTGCCGAAGGCACGCCGGCCGACTTCAAGGCTGCTGCTCAGGAATGGATTGACGGCATGAACGATGCCGATGCCAGCAAGGCTGCCGCCGGCAAGCTGCTCCCGCTCATCGAGGCCGGAAAGGCTGCTGGTTGCCCGAACTGCGCGAAGCTGTCCGAACTGTCCCACTATCTGGTAAAACGCAGCCAGTGGATCATCGGTGGCGACGGCGCTTCCTACGACATCGGCTACGGAGGTCTGGACCATGTCATCGCATCGGGCGAAGACGTGAACATCCTCGTACTCGACACGGAGGTATACTCCAACACGGGCGGCCAGTCTTCCAAGGCAACCCCGCTCGGCGCCATCGCCAAGTTCGCCGCTTCCGGCAAGCGTGTGCGCAAGAAAGACCTGGGTATGATTGCCACCACTTACGGCTACGTTTATGTGGCACAGATTGCCATGGGTGCCGACCACGCACAGTGCCTGAAGGCTATCCGCGAAGCCGAAGCTTATCCCGGCCCGTCCATCATCATCGCTTACGCTCCGTGTATCAACCACGGTCTGAAGAAGGGCATGGGCAAGTCTCAGGCAGAGGAAGAAGCAGCCGTGAAGTGCGGTTACTGGCACTTGTGGCGCTTCAACCCGGCCTTGGAAGCCGAGGGCAAGAACCCGTTCTCACTCGACTCGAAGGAGCCGAACTGGGATGGTTTCCAAGACTACCTGAAAGGTGAGGTCCGCTTTGCTTCTGTCATGAAGCAATACCCGGCCGAAGCCGCCGACCTCTTCAACGCTTGCGAGGAAATGGCCAAGAAGCGTTACCAGAGCTACGTGCGCATGACTAAGATGGACTGGAGCGAATAAACCGCGCCCTGTCTTGTAATTATAAAATCCCCGCAGGCTTCAAACCTGCGGGGATTTTTGTCAAACACATACCGTTCCTCCGGAGACTTGGAAATCACATCAAAGTTGTTCCACCTCCTCCAAGCTCAGCCCTGTGGCTTGGGCAATCACCTCAAGAGACACGCCCAAATTCTTCAGATTGCTGGCGTTCTTCACACGTTCCTCCTGCTGGCCTTCTGCACGACCTTCTGCACGACCTTCTGCACGACCCTCAGCACGACCCTCCATTTTCGCCGTATTCAACACATCGTTTTGAATCATGACGGCATTCAAATGCTCGTCGTACGCCCGGCGTTCTTGGTCTGTCATCGAGTAATATTTCAGTTTCTCCCGCGCTTCCCCCAAACCAGGTGCAGTCGTTTCAGGAGAGATGACTCCATACTTCAAGTAACGCACCCACTCTTCCAACGGTGTGACTGCCACTTTATCAAACTCATTGACCCGAATCAGAATGTACTCCGGAAAAATCTCGGAAGGAAGACGGGACACAATGGCCTGCTGTTCTTTCGTATGGATTTTCAGCAAGTCGTGCGTGTGTACTCCCACGAAATTGTTCTGCCCATGGTAGACGTAGTCGCTGCCTACCCCCAAATCAAAATACAAGATACTGATGGAATAGACCTTCTTCACCTCGCGGTAGGATTCGCCCAGACTGATATGCTCCGTGATGGCCTTGGCCACACCGTAGAGGATGCGTTCCAGATAGTACAGCTCACGGGTGTTCTGTACTTCTATAAGGATGATTTCCCCCTTGCTGTTGCGGGCTTTGATGTCCACCCGGTTGAACTTGTCATCTTCCGAAGCCTGATTCCCCTCGCTCTCCAGAATTTCCACAATGGTGATGGGTTCATTCAAGAAGACTGTCAGGAAGCCTTCCAACACGCCGAAATTGGCCTTTTGGCGCAACAGACGCTTGATGGCCCAGTCAAAGCGGATATATTTGTCTTGCATCATTCCATCCATAATGGTTGCTTTTGTTGTTTACAGTTGCAAAGTTAGAAAAAAACAGAATCATTCCACCAACACGCGCCACGAACGTTCTCCAATCCGGACGATATAGATGCCCGACGGAAGAGACAACTGTGCGCCGTCAGTCCCCACATGCATGCAACGTCCGTCCACCGTGTAGACCGCCACGCGCTGCCCCTCAACCGGAGTAAGCGTCATGCCGCCCGGCTCCGGACGGACCACCGAACGGAGTTCCCCGTACAACTCTACGGACGGAACTGACACAAAGACTTCCTTGATATCAAATCCGTTCCAACGCGTGGCATCCGCGTATTCCAACCGGCTTCCTTCGGGAACGTTCAGCACACAAGTGGAAGGCACGTTCCAGAATTCCGTAATATTAATAGGTATAGGTTGCACGATGGGACAGTCAATCTCTTCCAGCCCCGTACACTCGCTGAAGGCTTCCGTGCCGATAGAAGCCAAGGTGGTGGGGAAGCCGAGACGCTTCAGTCCCGTGCAGCGGTAGAAGGCTTTCTCGCCAATGGCGGTCATGCCTTCCGGGAATTCCATCTCTTGCAAGCCCGTACAGTCCTGGAAGGCAGACGCGCGGATTTCCTCCAACACGGCAGGCAAAGTGACGGACACCAGCGAACGGCATTCGTAGAAAGCCTTGGCGGGCAAAAGGGACAACGAAGAAGGCGCCTCAAACGTGACGGATGCCACATCGGAGTTCCCCAAGAAATTGCCGGGCAATGTACGGACGTTGCTGCCGATGACCGCCTCTTTGCAGTCAATACCCCAACTGAAAGACACTTCCGTCTCCGGCACATTCCACTCCAGCCGCTGAACCTCGCATCCGTAAAACGCCCCCGCATCCATCCGCGCCGGGCTTCCATTCACAGACAGACGTTCCAGTTTGCAATCGCTAAACACATGACCGCCGATACTATCCAAAGACTCCGGCAGGACGACTTCCGTCAGACCGGTGCGGGCGAACGCAGAACTTCCCAGCAAACGCAACGTGGAAGGAAAGACAAACGAGGACAAGCCTGTCCCATAGAACGCATCCGTCCCAATCTCTTCCAGGTTTTCCCCACCCTTCACCGCCTGAAGGGCGGAACACCCACTAAAAATCCCGGCGGGCAAGACACGGACAGGCTGCCCGAGCGTCACCTCCGTCAGTCCGCTGCAACCGCTAAACAGATACTCTCCTCCGGCACGAGGGGCATCATAGGCCACACGCGACAAACCCGTACAACCATTGAACGCATACGTCCCAATCTCCGCCAACGATGCGGGAAGGCTGATTTCCGACAAACGCGGACAATTAAAAAAGCACCATTCCCCGATACTTTCCAGTCCGTCCGGCAAATCCACCGACGTGAGATCAAAGCAACTCTCGAATGCATGCCCGCCGATGTGCAGCAAAGAAGAAGGCAGACTGACATGCGTCAGGGCGGAACCGGCAAAGAATTTGTCGGCCACCCCCAATGTCCCCTCGCGGAGCGTCACCGTGCCGCCGGACAAGGCATCGGGCATCAGCTCATAGGCCACACCGCCCACGTAGCGCACACCGTCTTCCACAGGCCGGCGGTCGTACCAAGGCACACCGGCGAAAGCCTCCTCCCCAACCTGGGCCAACCCTTCGGGCAACAGCAAAGAATCCAATGCGAAGCAATTAATGAAAGCCCGGTATCCCACGCGCTCCAGCGCCTTGTCGGCCACAACGCAGGCCAGCCCGTCACAATTGGAGAACGCCTCGGCGGCCACCATAGACGTACCTTCCAGCCAAAGCGTGTCGGCCAAGGAAGTGCAACCGGAGAACGCACGGCTCCCGATTTCACCTACCTGCAACGTACGCGACCTCAACGCCAGGTTGGAACAACCGACAAAGGCCTGCGCCCCGATACTCTGCAACGCTCCGGACCAGCCGACGGCCCGGAGCGAGTTGCAACTCCGGAAAGTGCCCGTACCTATGGCAGGAAGCCCGGCGGGCAAACGCACCTCCGTCAGTAGGTCCATATCAAAAAACAGATACGACAAATCGTCCGTATAGACGCGTGTCCACTGCTGCAGGGCATGGCTCTCCGAACGGATGTCCTCGGAATAGTAATAATAACAGGTGTACATGCCGATGGCTTCCGGCGACACCACGCGGTAGGCTTCCCCGTCGTCCACCAACTCCACGCCCGTCAGGTCCACATACGTCAGGTCCGCCAGCTTGCCCTCCTCCGACACGATGACCGCCAAATCCGCCCCTCCCAGCGGGCCGGAAACCGTCAGGCTGTCCAAGCGGTCGGAAGCCGAAGCGGCAATCAGTCCGGCCAGTTCACCGGCTTGGGTCGTGGTGAAATACCCGTGCGTGCCTTCCGCCCGCACGTCCGCACAAAATGCCCCCCATAGAAAAAGGAAAAGTCCCAAGAGTCGTTCCGTCTTCATAAGCTGCAAATTTAAGGTGAATATTCGCGAAAACTCTCTCAGGGACAAAGATAAGCCCTTCCAAGGAAAAATGCAAACAAAACATCAAAAAAGGAACTGTTACACATACGCTGCGGCCAAACCGCAGACGGGGACATTCCCTGAAGGCATGTCCCCGTCCGTATGGCAATTATCCTGTCCCGTGTCTCTTCCCCTACGCAGAACAAAGCAGTAGCACGATCAGCTGTGCCGTCAGGATGCGCAGGAACATCGTCAGCGGGTAGACCGTGGAATAACCCACCGCCGGCGCGTCGCTGTTGGACGACTGGTTGGCAAAGGCCAAGGCCGGGGGGTCGGTCGTGCTGCCCGCAATCAGGCCCATGATGGTGAAGTAATTCAACTTGTATTTCAACCGGGCGATAATACCGATGACCAGAAGCGGAATCACCGTAATCAGGAATCCCGTCCATACATAAGTCAACCCGTCCCCGGCCACCACCGTCTCCACGAAATGCTCGCCCGCCTTGATGCCCACGCTGGCCAGGAACAAAGCCAGGCCGAACTCGCGCAACATGAAGTTGGCCCCCGTAGATACGTATGTCACGATATGGAACTTATAACCGAAACGTCCGATAAGGATGGCGATAATCAACGGTCCGCCCGCCAGGCCCAGCTTCACGGGGGTCGGCACTCCCGGGAAAGCGAACGGAATGCTCCCGAAGATGATACCCACCAGGATACCGACGAAGATGGCAATCAAGTTGGGATGGTCCAGACGCTTCACGGAGTTGCCCATCAAGGCAGCCACGCGGTCCACCGCGTCTTCCGGTCCCACCACGACGATCTTGTCGCCCACCTGCATCCGGAGGTTGCGGTCGGCGAACAAGTTCATGCCCGAACGGGAGATGCGCGTCACATTCACTCCGTACACCGAACTGAAGTGCAGCTGTCCGAAAGTCTTGCCGTTCATCTTGGGCTGCGTCACCACGATGCTTCTCGACACCATCGGCACGTCCTGCTCTTCCCAGTCCACATAGTCTTCCGGGCCGATGAACGCCTTGATGGCCTCCGCGTCATCCTCGGCGCAAGTGATGAACAGATGGTCGCCCAGATAAAACTTCGTGTCACGCGTCGGGATGCTCACATGCCCCTCATGCAAGGCACGGGAACAAACGTAATTCCGCCCCAGGAAGTCGCGCACCTGCAGCAAGGTCTTGCCGTTCAGCGCGGCATTCTCCACCTTCAGCGTCATCCGGTGAGGCTTGGCGTGCGGGTTCTCGGCCTGCTGCTTCAGTATGGCCTCCTCTTCCTCCTGCAGCTTGACGCGGCAGATGTAGCGGATGGCTATCGTGGCCCCGATGATGCCCACCACCCCGAGTGGATAGGCACAAGCATAACCGGACGCGATCTGCGGCAACGGCTGCCCGTTCGTGAACACCTGCGTGAGGGCTTCGGTGGCCGCACCGAGACCCGGGGTGTTCGTCACCGCCCCGCAAAGCACGCCCACCATCATCGGCAGGTTGTTCGGGTCGCTCGTGTCGAACAGGCAGTAATAAAGCACCAGCATCACCGCGATGTTCAGCACCACGATTCCCGTGGCCAGCAGGTTCAGCGTCACCCCGCCTTTCTTGAAGGACTCGAAAAAGCCCGGCCCCACCTGCAGGCCGATGCAGTACACAAACAGAATCAAGCCGAAATCCTGCAGGAAATTCAAGGTGGACACCGGCCCGGTGAAGCCGAAATGCCCGGCCAGGATGCCGGCAAACAACACGAATGTCACGCCCAAGGAAATACCGAAGAACTTGATTTTCCCCAGATAGATTCCCAGTGAAATCACCGCCGTGTACAACAAGACGATATGGGCAATGGAATTCGTGTCAAACAGCAATTGCTCAAACCAATTCATCGCGTTCTTTATATTAATTAATGGATAGTGAATTTCGCAGTTTTTTCATTCCGTCCGCAAAAGTACGCAAAAAAAGGCAACAACGGGGTTTTTCCCCCTTATTTTTTTGCCCCTCTACGAAAGTTTTGCTACTTTTGTTCGATTGATAGAAATCTTTTTAACCGTAAAACCATGGCAGATAGTAAAGAAAAACTTTTCTCTGACTTTGCCGCGCCTACCCGCCAGGAATGGATGGACAAAATCCAGGCGGACCTGAAAGGGGCGGATTATCAGAAAAAAATGGTGTGGAGAACCCACGAGGGGTTCAACATGGAACCGTTCTACCGCAAGGAAGACCTTGAGGGCATGGCGCAGACCGACGCCCTGCCCGGACAGTTCCCCTACGTGAGAGGCAACAAGAAAGACAATAACCGCTGGTACGTGCGCCAGAACATCGACGCGGCCGACGCCCGCGAGGCCAACGCCAAGGCGCTCGACCTGTTGGACAAGGGTGTCACCTCCCTGGGCTTCAAGATTCCCCGCAAGGAACTAAGTGCTGAATTCATCGCCACCCTGCTCGAAGGCATCAAGGCCGACGCGGTGGAACTGAACTTCCAGACGTGCCAGGGCCATACCGTGGAGCTGGCCCGGCTGCTGGCGGACTACTTCAACGGCAAAGGCTACGACCCGAAATCACTGGCCGGCAGCGTCAACTTCGACCCTGTGCAGAAGATGCTCACCAAAGGCAAGGACACCACCCCGCTCCTGGGACAGCTGGCCGGACTGGTGCAGACGCTGGCCCCGTTCCCCAAGTTCCGCTGCGTATGCGTGAACGCCGACACGCTCTGCGACGCCGGCGCCTACACCTATCAGGAACTGGGCTACGCATTGGCATGGGGCAACGAATACCTCGCACAGATGGTGGAGGCAGGCATCCCCGCCGCACTGGCCGCCAAGAAAATCAAGTTCAACTTCGGCATCGGCGGCGTCTACTTCATGGAAATCGCCAAGTTCCGCGCCGCACGAATGCTCTGGGCCAACATCGTCAAGCAGTACGGCCCGGTATGCCCGCGTGAGGACTGCGAGAACACGGGGGCGGACAAGTCCTGCAACTGCGCCTGCAAGATGCAGGTGAACGCCACCACTACCACTTATAACATGACCGTCTTCGACAGCTACGTGAACATGCTCCGCAGCCAGACGGAAGCGATGAGTGCCGCATTGGCCAACGTGGACTCCATCGTGGTGACGCCGTTCGACGCGCCTTACGAGACGCCGAACGACTTCGCCGAACGCATCGCCCGCAACCAGCAGCTCCTGCTACAGGAAGAGAGCCACTTCGACAAGATCGTGGACGTGGCCGGAGGCTCCTACTTCGTGGAGAAGCTCACCCGCTCGCTGGCCGAACAGGCTTGGAAACTCTTCCTCGCCGTGGAGGACGAAGGCGGATTCCTGGCAGCAGCCAAGGCCGGCACGGTGCAGAAAGCCATCAACGACACGGATGCCGCCCGCCATGCCGACGCCGCCAAGCGCAAGGAGTTCCTGCTGGGCACGAACCAATTCCCCAACTTCAACGAGAAGAGCGAAGGCAAACGCCCGCTCGAGGCTTGCGGATGCTGCCACGGCCACGGCGAAGGCTGCGAGAAGCCGTTCGCCCATCTGGAAACCAGCCGACTGGCCTCCGGTTTCGAGGCACTCCGCCTGCAGACCGAACAGGCCGCCAAGCAGCCCGTGGCCTTCATGCTGACCATCGGCAACCTGGCCATGCGCCAGGCACGCGCCCAGTTCAGCTGCAACTTCCTGGCCTGCGCGGGATACAAAGTGATAGACAACCTGGGATTCCCCACCGTGGAAGAAGGCGTGGAAGCCGCCGTGAAGGCCGGTGCCGACATCGTGGTACTCTGCTCCAGCGACGACGAATACGCCGAATATGCCATCCCGGCCTTCAAGGCTTTGGACGGACGCGCCATGTTCGTGGTGGCCGGCGCGCCGGCCTGCATGGACGACCTGAAAGCCGCCGGCATAGAGAACTTCATCCATGTCCGTGTCGACCAACTCCAGACACTGAAAGAGTTTAACGCTAAATTGGGAATCAAATGAGACAGAATTTCAAAGACATAGACATATTCGCCGGTTTCGCCCACGAGAACGGCCGGGACTGGCAAAAGGAGAACGGCATCACCGCCAACTGGAAGACGCCGGAACAGATTGACATCCAACCCGTGTACACCAAGGAAGACCTGGAGGGCATGGAACACCTGGACTTCGCCGCCGGCATCCCGCCGTTCCTGCGTGGCCCGTACAGCATGATGTACCCCTTCCGCCCGTGGACCATCCGCCAATACGCCGGGTTCTCCACCGCAGAGGAGAGCAACGCCTTCTACCGCCGCAACCTGGCGAGCGGGCAAAAGGGCCTCTCCGTGGCCTTCGACCTGCCCACGCACCGGGGCTACGACCCGGACAACGAGCGCGTGGTGGGCGACGTGGGCAAGGCCGGCGTCTCCATCTGCTCGCTGGAGAACATGAAGGTGCTCTTCGAGGGCATCCCCTTGAGCAAGATGTCGGTGTCCATGACCATGAACGGCGCCGTGCTGCCCGTGCTGGCCTTCTATATCAACGCCGGGCTGGAACAAGGCGCACAGTTGGAAGAAATGGCCGGAACAATCCAGAACGACATCCTCAAGGAGTTCATGGTGCGTAACACGTACATCTACCCGCCCGCCTTCTCCATGAAGATCATCGCCGACATCTTCGAGTACACCTCGCAGAAGATGCCGAAGTTCAACTCCATCTCCATCTCGGGCTACCACATGCAGGAAGCCGGGGCCACGGCGGACATCGAGCTGGCCTACACGCTGGCCGACGGTATCGACTACATCCGTGCGGGCGTGAACGCCGGCATCGACATCGACGCCTTCGCCCCGCGCCTCTCCTTCTTCTGGGCCATCGGCATGAACCATTTCATGGAAATCGCCAAGATGAGGGCCGCACGCATGCTGTGGGCCAAGATTGTGAAGAGCTTCGGCGCGAAGAACCCGAAGTCCATGGCGCTCCGCACCCACTCGCAGACTTCCGGCTGGTCGCTCACCGAGCAGGACCCGTTCAACAACGTGGGCCGCACGTGCATCGAGGCCATGGCCGCCGTGCTGGGACACACCCAGTCGCTCCACACCAACTCGCTGGACGAGGCCATCGCCCTGCCGACGGACTTCTCCGCCCGCATCGCGCGCAACACGCAGATTTACATCCAGAACGAGACGCAGGTGTGCAAGCACATCGACCCGTGGGCCGGCTCCTACTACGTGGAGACGCTCACCAACGAGCTGGCGCACAAGGCTTGGGAACACATCCAGGAAATCGAGAAGCTCGGCGGCATGGCCAAGGCCATCGAGACCGGGCTGCCCAAGATGCGCATCGAGGAAGCGGCCGCACGCACGCAGGCCCGCATCGACTCGGGCGCACAGACCATCGTGGGCGTGAACAAGTACCGCCTGCCGCACGAGGACCCCATCGACATCCTCGAGGTGGACAACACGGCCGTGCGCAACGAGCAGGTGGAACACCTGAAGCAGCTCCGCGCCACCCGCGACAACGAAGCCGTGAAGAAAGCGCTGGCCGACATCACCGAGTGCGTCCGCGAATGGCACGACGGGAAGAAGAGCGGGCACAACCTGCTCGACCTGGCCGTGAAGGCTGCCGGCGTACGCGCCACGTTGGGAGAGATTTCGGATGCCTGCGAAGCTGTCGTGGGCCGGTATAAAGCTGTCATCAGAACCATTTCACAAGTGTATTCATCTGAAAGCCAAAAAGACGCCGACTTCGCACGGGCGTGCGAGTTGACGGAAGAGTTCGCCAAGCAGGAGGGCCGCCGCCCGCGCATCATGATTGCCAAGATGGGACAGGACGGGCACGACCGAGGGGCGAAAGTGTGTGCCACGGGTTATGCCGACTGCGGTTTCGACGTCGACATGGGACCGCTGTTCCAGACACCGGCCGAAGCCGCGCGCGAAGCCGTGGAGAACGACGTGAACATCCTCGGCGTAAGTTCGCTGGCCGCCGGGCACAAGACGCTCGTCCCGCAAGTCATCGACGAGCTGAAGCGCCTGGGCCGCGAGGACATCATGGTCATCGCCGGCGGCGTCATCCCCGCCCAGGACTACGACTTCCTCTACCGCACCGGCGTGGCCGCCATCTTCGGCCCGGGCACTTCCGTGGCCAAGGCAGCCTGCGAGATGATGAAGATCCTCCTCGACAAGGAAGAATAAATCCCAAATCAAATGACGACAACCTATCGGACAGCCCCCTGAGCGGGGCTGTCTTTTTTTCCCCTGTCCTCCTGCGCCCCGGAATGACGGTTTGTCAAGCAATATCGGCAATCCACGGACAAAATGAAAGCAAAACCCGCTAAACCGGATTGTTCCGGCCTCCTTTCATAAAGCCATCCAGAGAAGAATTGTTAAAAAACAAAGCCCCGGAAGGGCGGAGAAATGCTCATATATTACATTTCTCCGGAAAGGCACCGGTTCTTGTGCGACAAAAACAGAATTTCTTTCAGCAAAGAAAGAAAATTCTCTCAGCAAAGACGGAAATTTCTTGCCGCAAAGCGATTTTCCGGAGTGCTGAAAACCGTAAAAAAGGGGGCTTCGGACGGCTTTTCCGCTCCAAATGGAACGCGGAGGCTGACAAAATCAAAATGACAGATTGCCGCCCATGGCACCATACGGCTGACACGGGAAAGGATTCCGTGCGCCCGGAACGGGTTCCCGGATGCCAGGAAGCAACCGGAAAAGGCAAACCCGCGTCAGGACGATTCGGCACAAGCCCGCGAGAATCACATATTTCCGCCCGTCCCCGCCAGCCCGCGCGAACAAGGCATCCACGGGACGCCGCCCTTGACAATCTGACACTTTGTCAAGACACGCTCCTGCCTTTCCTCCCCCGCCATAAGCATTCACTCCCAGCCCTGCTCCCGCAGGCGCAGACGGACCAGCTCCAGATGGGAGATGTAGCCGTAAAACGTCACGGAAAGCTTTCCCTTGTGCTTCTTCAGCACGGCCAGCAAGGCCGCCACCGTGCGCGGCAAATCCTCACTCACGGTGGACTCGTTCAGCCGGAGCGTTTGCGGCAGGCGGTCCTTCCGGTCCTCAAACCAGGCGAGCAGCTCGTCCACCTCTTCCTCGCCGTACGTCTGTTTGTAGACGTGCGGGTTCTTCTCCCGCCCGTCCGGCAACTCTTGTCCTTCCATCATCCTTGTCCAAAATTAAAAGTCAGGCCTCCCAGCACTTTCCCGGCGCAGGCATAGCCTTCCTCGTACAGCGCCCTCAGCTTGTCCACGTTCTCCTCCAGGCGGTCCACCTCGAGCTTCCCTTGCGGACGGACCACGAGAATCTTCCCCTCGTCCTCCAGCCGCTCCACCTCTTCCAGCTGGCGGTTATAACATTCGCAACGGTGGCTCAAGGCCACCCGCAGGCGCGGGAAGCGGCGGTAGACGAACCAAGGGATGCGGATGTCCCGCGCGGTCTTTCGGTACCCCCGGTTGCGGGTCAGCACCACCACGTTGCCCGTGTACCCGAGCGACATGGCACGCTCCACCGGAATGGAGTCCACAATCCCCCCGTCCAGCATCGGCATACGGTCCACCAGCACCACCGGACAGACGTACGGCAGGCTGCTGGAAGCCTTGGCGATGCGCAGCAGCCGCTTGTAGTCCGACTTCTCCGACAAATAGTTGGGCTGCCCGGTGAGGCAGTTCGTGGTCACCATCTCGAACACCCCCGGATTCGCCTTGTAAGCCTCGAAATCATACGGCACGAGCCGCTCCGGGAAATCCTGGTACAGCAGCTTCTGGTCCAGGATGCTGTGCTGAGTCCACAGATACCTCAGCCCGATGTACTTATACTTCTCCAGCATGTCGATGTTGCTGTACTTCGCCCGCCCGCGCTGACGGCTCATGTAGGACAATCCGTTACATGCGCCGGCCGACACCCCCACGGTGTAAGGGAAGTCGATGCGGTGGTCCAGCAACCAGTCCAGCACGCCGCAAGTGAAGACGCCGCGCATACCTCCACCCTCCAAAACCAGTCCGGTCTGTCTGCCAATCTCCATAATTAATTCAAATTAATGAGTAAAGTTAATCAAAATCCCAATTTAAATCCCTATTTTTGCATACTTTATTAAAAGTTTCATCCAAACGTAACCTCATCATGCTATTCGACAAAGAGACATACGTCGCCCGGCGCGACCGGCTGAGACGGCAGGTCGGGAGCGGGCTGGTGCTGCTCTTCGGCAACAACGACGCTCCGGCCAACTATCCGGCCAACGCCTACAAGTTCCGCCAGGACAGCAGTTTCCTCTACTTCTTCGGCCAGCAGCGCGAAGGACTCGTGGGAGTGATTGACATCGACAACGGCCGGGAATACCTCATCGGCGACGACATCGACATGGACGACATCGTGTGGTTCGGCGCCGTGGACAGCGTGGCCGACATGGCCGAGCAATGCGGGGCGGACGGAGGGGCGCCCATGTCACGGCTGGCCGAGCTGGTGGACCGCGCCCGTTTCCAAGGCCGCAAGGTACACTTCCTGCCGCCTTACCGCCACGACCAGATGATCCGGCTCATGGACCTGACCGGCATCCATCCCGCCCGCCAGCGCGAGGAGGCGTCGCTGGAACTCATCCGCGCGGTCATCGACCAGCGCGCGGTCAAGTCCGCCGGCGAGATAGAGGAGATAGAGAAAGCCTGCGCCATCGGATACGAGATGCACACCACGGCCATGCGCCTGTGCCGCCCCGGCGTGAGCGAGCAATACATCGCGGGCATCATCAGCGGCATCGCGTCGGCCAGAGGCTGTATGCCCAGCTTCCCCACCATCCTCTCCATGCACGGCGAAATCATGCACGGCTACCCCTCTCCCCGCCCCTTGGAGGGCGGAAGGCTGATGCTCTGCGACGCGGGGGCCGAGACCAACGGGAACTACTGCTCCGACAATACCCGCACCACGCCCATCGACGGGAAGTTCACCCCGCGCCAGCGTGAAATCTACAGCATCGTGGAAGCCTGCCACGACCATGTGCTGGACATCGCGCGGCCCGGCGTGAAATGGTGGGACGTGCATTTCAGCGTGGCACGCCTCATGACCGACCGCCTGAAGGAAGTGGGGCTGATGAAGGGAGACACGGAAGAGGCGGTACGCAACGGGGCGCACGCCATGTTCTTCCCCCACGGGCTGGGACACATGATGGGCATGGACGTGCACGACATGGAAGGCCTCGGGCAGCAATATGTGGGCTTCGACGACGAAGTGCGGCCCTCCGGCCAGTTCGGCACCAACTGCCTGCGCTGCGGACGCCGCCTGCAGGAAGGCTGGGTGATGACCGACGAACCGGGCATCTACTTCATCCCCGCGCTGATAGACGACTGGAAAAGCCGGGGGCTGCACAAGGACTTCATCAACTACGACCTGCTCGAGACCTACAAGGACTTCGGCGGCATCCGCATCGAGGACGACATCCTCGTCACGGCCGACGGCTGCCGGATGCTGGGCCGCGAACGCATCCCCTACCACCTCGACGACGTGGAAACGTTCATGGCGCAAAGGGAACACTAACGAACCATTCATATTTTTACCAACTTTCAAGAAGAATGAAAAAACAAATCTTACTGATGGCCTTGGCCTGCCTGTCATTGGGGGCGACGGCCAAAGAAAACGAAGCAAAAAAAGACAGCGGATTCGTCTTCACCACGGTGAAGGAAAACCCCATCACGTCCATCAAGGACCAGAACCAAAGCGGCACCTGCTGGTGCTTCAGCACACTCTCTTTCTTTGAATCCGAACTGCTCCGCCAGGGCAAGGGCGAGCATGACCTCTGCGAGATGTTCGTGGTGCACAAGACCATGGAAGACCGCGCCGCACAGACCGTACGCACCCATGGCGACGTGTCGTTCGCACAAGGCGGGAGCTTCTACGATGTCATCTACTGCATGCAGAACTATGGCATCGTGCCGCAAGAAGCCATGCCGGAACCCGGCACGCTCTACGGCGACACGCTACCCAACCACAACGAAGTGGACCTCGTGGCCACGGCCTTTGTCAAAGCCCTCGCCACCAGCAACCTCAAGAAGCTGTCCCCGGTGTGGAAACAAGCCTTCTGCGGCATCTACGACGCCTACCTGGGCAAATGCCCCGAGAAGTTCACCTACCAAGGCAAGGAATACACCCCGCAAAGCTACATGCAGTCGCTGGGCCTGAACATGGACGACTACGTGTCGCTGACCTCCTACACCCACCATCCGTTCTACAAGCCGTTCGTCATCGAGGTGCAGGACAACTGGCGTTGGGCGCTGTCGTACAACCTTCCGATCGACGAGCTGATGGAAGTGTTCGACAACGCCATCATGAACGGCTACACCATCGCATGGGGATCGGACGTGAGCGAGACCGGATTCACCCGCGACGGCATCGCCGTCATGCCGGACGTGAAACAGGCCGAGGACCTGGTAGGCTCGGATGCCGCACGCTGGCTCGGGCTGAACAACAACGCCAAGCGCGCGGAAATCGTCAAGAAACTGACTTCCAAACCGTTGCCGGAAGTGGAAGTCACCCAGGAGATGCGACAGACGGCCTACGACAACTGGGAAACGACAGACGACCACGGGATGCAAATCTACGGCATCGCCAAGGACCAGAACGGCAAGGAATATTACATGGTGAAGAACTCATGGGGCGCGGCAGGCAAATACAAAGGCATCTGGTACGCCTCAAAAGCCTTCGTGGCCTACAAGACCATGAACATCGTGGTACACAAGGACGCCCTTCCGAAAGACATCCGGAAGAAATTAGGAATCGACTGAAAAGACAGCGGCAAGAAAGCCCCTTTGTCATAAAGAGATTAAAAAGCGGCCGCAGTTTCCCAAAAAAGATTAGGGAACTGCGGTTTTCTTGTATTTTTTTCCTAACTTTACATGAATAAGTGCGGACGCGTGTACGCGGACGTACGCCACGAGGCTGGAATAAAAAGAAAACAATATATAAATGAACTACAAATGGAAATCAGAACCTCCAACACCGGAAAAGTCAGAAGCAGCTAAGAAGTTGGCCAAGGAGCTGAACATCAGCCCCATCCTGGGACAGCTCCTGATTGAGCGCGGCATCACTTCAGTTGCGGAAGCCAAAAGGTTCTTCCGCCCCTCGCTTACGGAACTGCACGACCCGTTCCTGTTTGAAGACATGGACAAGGCTGTGGAGCGTCTGAACAAGGCGCTGGGACGAAAAGAACGGATTCTGGTATATGGAGACTACGACGTGGACGGATGCACGGCCGTGGCCTTGGTCTACAAGTTCCTGCAGCAGTACTATTCCAACATCGACTACTACATCCCCGACCGCTACGAGGAAGGGTACGGAGTGTCGGTCAAAGGCATAGACTACGCCTATGAGACAGGGGTCAGGCTCGTCATTGTTTTGGACTGCGGCATCAAGGCCGTCGATGAAATCGCATACGCCCGCGACAAAGGCATCGACTTCATCATCTGCGACCACCACGTGCCCGACGAGGTGCTGCCGCCGGCTGTGGCCGTCCTCAACGCCAAACGCCTCGACTCCACCTATCCCTATCCCCACTTGTCAGGATGCGGGGTAGGCTTCAAGCTCATGCAGGCCTTCGCCCAAAGCAACGGCATCGACTTCTGCCACCTCATCCCCCTGCTGGACCTCTGTGCCGTGAGCATCGCCTCGGACATCGTCCCCATCATGGGAGAAAACCGCATCCTGGCCTATCACGGCCTGAAACAGCTGAACGCCAACCCCAGCATCGGGCTGAAGACGATCATCGACATCTGCGGCCTGAGAGAACGGGAGCTGACCATCAGCGACATCATCTTCAAGATAGGGCCGCGCATCAACGCCTCCGGACGCATACAGAACGGGAAAGAGGCCGTGGCCTTGCTGGTGGAGAAGGACTACCACACCGCCCACGAAATGGCCGAACGCATCAACCACTACAACGACATGCGCAAGGACCTGGACAAGTCCATGACGGAAGAGGCCAACCACATCGTGGAGAAACTGGACCGGCAAAACGAGCAACGCTCCATCGTCATCTACAATGAAGAATGGCACAAAGGGGTCATCGGCATCGTGGCCTCACGGCTGACGGAAATCTATTACCGCCCGTCGGTAGTGCTGACAAGGACGGACAACCTGGCCACAGGCTCCGCACGCTCCGTCTCGGGATTCGACGTCTACAAAGCCATCGAGAGCTGCCGCGACCTGCTGGAGAACTTCGGCGGACACACCTACGCGGCCGGGCTCTCCATGAAAATCGAGAACGTCCCGGAGTTCCACCGCCGTTTCGAGGAATACGTGGAGAAACATATCCTGCCCGAACAGACTTTGCCCATCCTGCACATCGACGCGCAGATAGACTTCAAGGACATCACACACAAGTTCTTCCACGACCTGAAGAAGTTCAACCCGTTCGGACCCGACAACCCCAAGCCGCTGTTCTGCACGCTGCACGTCTACGACTATGGCACCAGCAAGGTGGTGGGACGGGAACAGGAACATATCAAACTGGAACTGGTGGACAACAAGAGCAACAACGTCATGAACGGCATCGCCTTCGGACAAAGCTCACAAGCCCGCTATATCAAGACCAAAGGATCGTTCGACATCTGCTACACCATCGAAGAGAACACCCACAAACGGGGAGAGGTGCAGCTGCAAATCGAGGACATCCGCCCCACGGAACAAGAATGACACGGGGAAGATGGAAGAAGACACCTATTTGTCCATACTGAAAAAGTACTGGGGCTACGGCTCTTTCCGGGGCATCCAGCGCGACATCATCGAAAGCGTCGGAAACGGACGCGACACGCTGGGACTTATGCCCACGGGAGGCGGGAAGTCCGTCACGTTCCAAGTGCCTGCCCTGGGCCGGGAAGGCATCTGCATCGTGGTCACGCCGCTTATCGCCCTGATGAAAGACCAGGTGGACAACCTCCGCAAACGGGGCATCAAGGCAGCGGCCATCCATACTGGCCTCTCACGGGAGGAAATCATCGTGACATTGGAGAACTGCATCTTCGGAAACTACAAGTTCCTCTATGTCTCCCCGGAACGGTTGGCCACGGAAATCTTCCAGACCAAAGTGCGCCACATGCACGTGAACCTCCTCACTGTGGACGAAGCACATTGCATTTCGCAATGGGGGTATGACTTCCGCCCGTCCTACACCCGTATCGCCGAATTCCGCAGCATCCTCCCGCCGGAAGTGCCGGTCCTGGCACTGACCGCCACCGCGACCCCGGAAGTCGTCAAGGACATACAGCGCCAGCTCGGATTCCGGGAAGACAATGTGTTCCGGATGAGTTTCGCACGGAAAAACCTGGCGTATATTGTACGCCATACGGAAGACAAGTTCGGAGAACTCGTACACATCCTGAACAGCGTGCAAGGTTCCGCCATCGTCTACACGCGAAGCCGGCGCAACGCACGGGAAACAGCCCGGCAACTGGCGGCAGCCGGATTCACCACCACCTTCTACCACGCAGGACTGAACCATGCGGAGAAAGACGAACGGCAACGCTCGTGGCAGAAAGGCCAAACCAGAGTCATGACAGCCACCAACGCGTTCGGCATGGGCATCGACAAGCCGGATGTGAGGCTGGTCGTACATTTGGACCTGCCGGACTCCATCGAAGCCTATTTCCAGGAAGCCGGACGGGCCGGACGCGACGGGCAACAGGCATACGCCGTCCTGCTCCACCAACGGAATGACCGCACCAAACTCATGAGACGGATTCCGGACACCTACCCGGCATTAGAGGACGTACGTCAAATTTACGAACACCTTTGCTACTACTACCAAATGGCCATGGGAGACGGGCTGAACGTGACCAAAGAGTTTGACTTGGACGAGTTCTGCCGCAACTTCAAACACTTCCCCGTACAGACAGACAGTGCCTTGCGCCTGCTGGCACAGGCCGGATACATCGAATATACGGAAGAACAAGAAAACGCGTCCCGCATCCATTTCCTCCTCCGAAGGGATGAACTCTACCGGATCCATGAATTGGAACAAGAGCAAGAACTCCTGATCCAATGGATTCTGCGGACCTATGGCGGGGTCTTCAGTGATTATGTCTTTATTGACGAGCGTCGCATAGCCAGCCTGTCAAAACTCACGCCAGAACAAATATACCATCATCTGCTGGCACTCAACCGTACACGCATCCTTCATTACATTCCACGGAAAAAGACCCCTTATGTCACCTTCCGCTGCAGAAGGGTGGAAAAAGAACGTCTGGCATTCCCGCCCGAGGTTTATGAAGACCGGAAAGAAAACCTGAAACAACGCATCCAAGCCATGCTGCATTATGCGGAAGAAACAGACTTCTGCCGGAGCAAGGTCCTTTTGCACTATTTCGGGGAACCGGACGCACAAGATTGCGGCATGTGCGACATTTGCAAGGAAAAAACGTCCGGGAAACACTCGCCGGAAGAGAATGATTCCATCGTAACCCTCATCTTGTCCATCGTCAAGGAAAAGAAAGAATGTCCGGTATCCGACATCCGGTTCAACGGTATCGACCAGGAGAGAGTATCACAAATACTGCATCAGATGCTCGAAGAGGAGACCCTCATACTCCAAGACGGCTTCCTCACAATCCCATCCGCATAATCAACAAACTGCGCCGCCTTGCAGGAGGACAATCGTGGACACGGCACAAAAAAAGTCCCCCTCCCCGCGCCTGCGGGAAGGGGGACACTCTCTAAAAGGGGCGGCTACCTACTCTCCCGCCTTGC